>JARGPP010000026.1 GCA_029210085.1 Legionellaceae bacterium
GGTACGCCTGCTTCAGCTTGTTTCAATATTGACATGATTTTACTATCACTAAATTTTGACTTTTTCATGCAGAATCTCCTCTGACATAGGTTACGAGAAAATTCTACTTTTAACATCACTTATTTTCTGGGGGGATTACCATCAAAGTGTGACTTGTAAATTAAGCACGGATTAACTCATAAAGACGACATTAAAAAATGTATTTTCATTGATGGTGGATATAGACATAACTAGCCGTGATGAATAGTCTCTTAGCCTGATTGATTGGCTTCAAATGGTCATTAAATCGATACCCTGCATGAAGCAGGGCATTTAGAGAAAAGTGCTTTCAGTGGTGCGTGCTAATGAATTATTTTAGTCTCAATGGCTGGAGGATTTAGCCGTTGTATCATTAATTAGCAATTAGGAACAGCGGCTGCGTCCCATAGAAAACTACTTATTTTGCATATATTGCCTCCAGTACAACTAACGCCATCAACACAGTTCAGGTTTTGAATGTGGATGTTTATGTTTGCTCCATCAATTGTGTTTCGTAAGAACATGCTTATGCACTGAGCTGATGCATCTTCAGCTGATAGTGGTCTGGTGAGCGGCGTTTGCCGCAGTATTGGTGTGTGTTCAAAGGAAACTGTTGTGCACTATATTTGCTTCAGCAGCTCTGATAAATTACATCACGCAAAATATTTTACGACAAGATATTCATCCACCCGTTGAAGCACCCCAGTAGAAAACACCTTGTTTAGGAATATTTGAAATGGTACTTGAGGCAACCACTGACCAATTCTCGCCACCATTTCTTGTTTGTGCTATCAGAGGTGCTGAAGGCGATAAATCTATTTGTCCAACAGCCGTGCAGGTGGCTGTGGAGAGTTCACCAGAACAAGATACAGTGTTATACCATCCTAAAGGATTATTCGGTACATTGACTACAGACCAGTTAGCACCACCATCGATTGTTTGCGCTAACAGCGGTTTTTCTGTTTCATAATTAGCGCCACCAGTAACAAACATTGTATTGTCACCACTTCCAGTACTATGAACGGTATAGAGCATGCCATTTTTAACAGCAGACATACCTTTAATATCAACAACAGACCAAGATATTCCACTGTTGGTTGTTTGGAATGTAAGTGGCTGATAAATTCTTGAGCCATCTGGTTCTTCTTCAAAGGTTGCACCTACTGCGACACATTTATCACCTAAACAAGAAATATCATTTAAATATCCGTTTTTTATGGTCGTTGGTAAGGGGACAGTGTTCCACTGTGCTCCACTATTGTTTGTTTGAGCCAGTAAAGGAGATGTATGGGTGTAATCTTGACCAACCGTTACGCACATGGCGCGATGGTTATGTTCCGAGCAATTGACATGATAAAAATAGCCATGAGCTGGTGCGTTAGGGACAGAAACGACTGACCAAGAAGCACCATTATCTGTTGTTTGAGCTAAGAAAGGGCTGTTTGATGTGCTGTGTAATTCACCGGGGGAAACCAAAGATTGACCGGACGCAACACATAACGTACCGGCGCAATCAGAGCTAATAAAAGAAGCATCTGCAGGTATATTGTCCCCCGTTATTGCTTTAACAGCCCAGTTTTGTCCATAATCCCGACTTTGAGCAATGAGAGGTGGGCTTGATATAATGGTTGTGCCTGTTGAGTCATAGACGATAGCATCTCCTACAGCATTACAAAATTGTGCGTCATTGGTACAGCTTGCACCATAAAAATTACCGAGAGCAGGAGCTCCTATGATAGGAATCAAGCGCCATAAGAGACCATCACTTGAGGTTGATGTAATAAAAGGGGGAACTGTATATGCTGCAGCACCATCTGGTGTGCCTCCTACTGCAAAACAATAGGTGCCTACTCCTGAGCCAGAGCACGCTGTATTAAAAAACTGTCCGCCATCCGGGGTGTGGCTTACATCAACTGTATTCCAAGTAATGCCTCCATTTATGGATTGCACGAGTAGAGTAGTATCTTCTGCTGTATCTTGGTTGACGCCCACAGCCGTTTTAGTGGCTGGCTCAATACGAGTTATTGTCAAAGTGTTCGCAGGTGTTGCCTCTGAGCATGAAAAAGGAATGGCTGCTGTTGTATTACATATAGTCGGTTTTATGTATGCGTTTATGAGCTTTGAGGGGTCTATTTGCAAGACTAAATCGCATTTTTTATTTTTAGATAATCTAAAAGGAGTGGGGCAGGCATTACCTCCATTTGAAATCGCACGAACACCAGGTATTGCTTTCATGTTTAATGACATGGGTGTCTTAAGGTGATTTTCAACCTCATAGACTGCTGTGGCAACGGAACCATTGGGAATACGCATTTGAGTGGGAGTTTTGAGTGTGATTGAATATAAAGTATTTGCTGTTGCTGCCTGGAGCATTGAACAAAACGTAAATGGTACTAAACTCAAGAAAAGATAATCTTTTCTAAGCTGATTTCTTAAGTCATACATATATATCAATCCTTGAGTTTATGTAAAAGTTAAAGTAACGAACTATGCACTAAAAATCAATTTAAAGTAATTGTTTTTTAACTTCATCAATATGGATAAGCGCTAAATACTTGCTGATTTTATCTTCAGTAAAGTGATAAGTCGTTGTGCCCTCATACGTGATGCTTTTGTGTGTTGGGGCAATTTCTAAAAAAGTACCTTGATGGGTTCCAGTTGCCTGCCAAGTTGCAATTACTTTGTTTTTTTCTTGTGTTATTTTACCCCATGAGACAGTTAAATCAGGGAATGCCGTGAACCATACATCAATTATTTTTTTTAATGCCTCAGGTCCTATAACTGTATTTAAAGGGCTACAAATTTTTGCATCGTCTGTTAATAAATCAGAAATAATGCAGGTATTTTTTTCGTTCCACAGGACTTGGTGAAAATGATTGATTTTTTCGAGTAATGGCATAAAACACTCCGAAAGCTAGGGTTACAGATAAGAGAAAGGCTGTAACTTAATTGATATACCGTATATCTATTTAAAACACGAGTTTTAAATCAAGCGCTGTTACCTTTGGTTTAACGCGTAAAAATAGCATAAAAATGCATTTTTATTGATGGCAGATATATTATATTGTTTTGCTCATCATTTCGACTGTTATTGTTAAACGTTCATGGTTTTTTCATGGGTTGTTAATGAAAATTTTTGCTCAATCTGAGGTATATTGAGTTTAAAACGAGATCTTCTGGCTTGTCTACAAGGTCTCGAGTTTAAATATATAATAAAGCCATAAAAACATGGTTCTCATAAACACCATCAATACAAACACTGCTTTTATGTACCCCTTCTTTGATAAACCCCAGTTTTTCATAAAGTGCAATCGCTGAGGTATTATGCTCGCGTACGGTTAACTCAATGCGGGTTAGCCCTTTTTCTTGTGCTTTTTTAAGAGCAGTAGTCATCAGGGCCTTCCCAACACCTTGTCTACGATAAGATTTTAATACACCAACCCCTAAGCTGCCTGAATGTGCAAAAACGGGACGGTTAAGTGATGTAATATCACACCATCCGATGATTTGGCCGTTATGAACGGCAACAACATGCGGCCAATTTCCTTTCAGGTTATTTAAAATAAAAGTTTTACTCATTTCAATTGACGGGCCTTCTAAAAAAGCTAAATATCTGCGTTCACGTGCAACACTATCAACAGCTGCTTGAAAGCCATCTGCATCAGATAGAGTAATGGGTCTAATTACAAATTCCATGCGTTTGGTTTTTATGTGAATGTCAGTCACTTCATTAAAACATGTAATTACTATTTTTTGCAATACGAAAATTATTTTTATTTTATTTTATTTTGTTTTATTTTATTTTTATTTATGTTTTATTTGGCTTTATTTACTTTTGAATTGATTTTATTTATTTTTTGTTTTATTGTTAATCGAACCAATTATAAGACGGGTAGTTTTAAATGAGTCATATCATCACGAAGTGTCCCTCTTGTGACAGTTCAAAATTAAAAATTAAAAATATTGAATGCTCAGACTGTAGCACTGTTTTTTCAGGAGCATTTGATATTCCGTCGTTATTGAAACTTCCAAAAGATGATTTGCAATTTGTATTTGATTTTGTGAAATGTTCAGGGAGTCTCAAAGAAATGGCGAGGCAGCAAGGGGTATCTTACCCAACTTTGAGAAATCGACTGAATACTTTGATTGAAGCGCTCGAAACAATGGATATACATAAGGATAGCGCTAAAACAGAAATATTAGAGTTGGTTGAAAAAGGTCAATTATCAGCGAAAGAAGCTGCGAGTATGTTAATTAAGTTGTGAGGGTGAAAATGAATCAAGGTAAAGAAAGGTTAGATAAAATGTTTCAAGAGAAAAAAATTTCAGAGGCTGATTACAAAGTATTGATAACTGCAATGGATAAAAAATCATTATTTAAAAAAATTGAATCATCCATTTTAATCAATCCATTTCAAAAAATTGCAGGGCTTAAAGCGCTTATTTGGGGAATGATGATTTTAGTGTCGATGAGCTTTCTTGGGGTCATAGGGCAAGTTTATTTTATTGGTGTGATGGGCGTCTTAAATGCACATGCGCTTGTAAAGCAAGCTATTGATATTAATTTTTTCTTATTGGCGTATCAAAATTTAGTGAGTTGGATCGTATTATCAAGCGTTTTTATGGCAACTGCAAAAATATTCCAGAAAAAAAGAATTCGCATCATTGATTTCTTAGGAACGGTTGCCTTTGCACGTTTTCCGTTGCTAATAATGACGGTTTGTATGGCTCTGATACAGCTAGTTAATCCAGGATTTTTGGCCATTGATATGACTCATGGTATTCCCATGAAAGGCTCATTGGCAATGAGCGGATTTAGTGTTGTCATACTTTGTTTGTTTATATATCAAATAGCCGCTTACTTTTTTGCACTGAAAGAGTCTTCTGGACTGGTCGGAAAAAAATTATGGGTGAGTTTTATTGCCTCGTTTATTGTCGCCGAAGTGATTATACAGCCACTTGCAGTCATTTTTATGAATTAAGGTGGGTACTTTTACTTGATACAGCCCCTAGTATGCCCTGTATCAAGTACTGTTCTTGAATAAAAAATAATTTGTATTGTTTTTTGGTTGCTCTTTATTTACAGCACTTAATTTTAAAGTCAAAAATAGGGGCTTTATTTTCAAGTGCGTACCATATGATTTGATCTTTTGGGTCGGTAGTGTAAGTAGCGCTTTAGTGTCCCTTTAATGTACAATAATATTTTTTATATTCAGAGTTAATAATGTTGAAAGAACTCCTCTTTCAACATGCAGAATATGCTTTATCCATTGAATCATAATAAAATAATGAGGTATTAAATTAATGAAAATCATTATCGATAGTGTTGAGTTTTTAATGAGGTGTATTGATCATCCGCTTGCACCTGCTTGTCTGGGCGTCTTTATGTTAGCAACAGCAGACTCTTATCCGGAAGGTAGGGGGGCTTTATCTTGTGCTGTGGCTTATAGTTTGGTCGGTTCAAGTCTATTGAGAGGATTAAACTTTTTTCATGAAAATAGAGCCGTAATAGAAGCTCGGTTAGAACATATACCGAAAGCAGATATTTCTAAATCATTATCCTTAGTTTTTGAGTAATTGTATTTAAAGCTCCAGTAAGCTCACAAGCTTGCTTATATCGCTAGAATTAATCTTATCTTCTAATTGCTAAGCCCAAGCTAGAACAGCTTGTACATAAGATCAATCATGAATTCTTTGTTCTGATAAGTTTAGTAAGTTTGCACATAATTGAAGCTCATATCAGCCACAGGATGTAAATTTGTGCGTTGGTATTGGCTTGATAAATATCCAAGTATTTTAGGTAATGACTTTAGCCATTGCTTAACATGTTTACCGTAAATTCTGATTATATTTTTTTCAGAGTGATTCATAGGCATTATTCATTCAATATGAGTCTTGTATGAGATATATCACGTGTCCATGATTAAGTAGGTGCTTGGAATATCTGTGTTGAAAGCATAAAAGAAAAAAACGAGTTTTGAAGTATTAAATTTAGTTTTCTCTGTACACAATTAATTGTGTATAGTGTTATATTCTGTTCAGTAGGGTATGTAAAATAACCAAGTGACATAACGTATAGTTAGCGTTGACTTTGGGAAGTAGAATCAATGACTCAAAAAATAATAGCTACATTATATCAGTTTGTGGTATTTACATTTAAAAATTATATTAGAAATGATTGTGGACATCGTGCCAGTACGTTAACACTTACAACTGTGCTCTCAATGGTTCCTTTGTTGATTGTTTTTTTTAGTTTGTTGACGTTTTTACCGTATTTTGATCAAATTCTTAAACCCTTACAAAATTTTATTTTTAATCATTTTGTGCCTGAATCAGGTCGTGCAGTACAAGAATATATTCTTAATTTTACGGCTAAGGCCAGTCAATTTTCGATAATGAGTGGCTTTGCTGTATTATTGTACAGTATGATTTTAATTTATAATATTGAGCTCGCTTTAAATAAAATATGGCATGTGAATTATACGAGAAAGCCGCTGAATGGCTTAATTGTGTACCTTGCAATTTTAATTATTTTTCCTCTGTTTTTAGGGGTGAGCTTATTATTAAGTTCGTATATTCGGTCTATTTCTTTTTTGGGCCCTGAATATCAGATACAAAAAAATATTCTAATTTCATACGCTCCTTTCTTGCTCGCTTGGATTGGGTTTACTTTTTTATATTATATTGTTCCAAATAAGCGGATTAAATTCAGTCAAGCGTTATTGAGTGCGGCATTAGCAACTGTTTTTTTTGAAATAGCGAAACAAGGTTTTTCTTTATACTTAAGTTATGTCACCTTGTATGAAGTGATTTATGGTGTATTTGCAATTATACCTGTTTTTATTATTTGGATTTATTTGGTTTGGATTTTGACACTTTTCTGTGCAGAAATAAATTATTCCTTAGCTGTTGTGAGTAAAAAACACTTGTCTTTTTTTGTATAACTTCTATTGCTTTAAATATCGGCTATATTTTTATAGGTCTCTTTTAATTGATTACTCAGGATATTAATTATTATGAATAATAACTTATCTTATCGTAAAGCCAATCAGAATGACTTAGAAATTATCGTTAAGATGCTAGCCGAAGATGAATTAGGACTTTCTCGTGAAAAGGTATCGATGCCACTGGATAAGGCTTATTTGGATGCTTTTGAACAAATTGATAATGATCCTAATCAGTATTTAATGGTTGTAGAGCGAGAAAACAAAGTGGTTGGGAGTTGTCATTTAACAATGATGCCTTCTCTTACGTTTACAGGATCAACACGCATGCAGTTTGAAGGCGTACGTGTCTCTGCAGCATGCCGAGGACAAAAAATTGGAGAGTGGATGATAAAAGCGGCCATTCAATATGGGGTGTCACGTGGAGCTTCTATTATACAATTAACAACGGATAAAAAGCGTACAAAGGCGAAGCATTTTTATGAGTCGCTTGGCTTAAAAGCAACCCATGAAGGCATGAAAATATATATAGGCAATAAAACATAGGCTCTTACAAAAATGTAGCGTTTGAATACACTGAAATGTACTACAATTGGAAATGACTTCATTTGACGATTGGTTATGAAAGCCTAGAGACGTTTGAAGTTAAAGTGGTCGCTTAGTGAGGTGTCTATTCTTTCGGGGTAAGATCAAAATTTATTACTATACTAAGAGGTATAGATAGATTTGGGTCAAATGGATTAAATTATGCCTGCGGATATAAAGCCTGTACTTGATTCGGTTGTAAAAGTTTTCGATGCGCTCAATCGCATGAATAGGGGAGAAGTCTTTGACACACTGGAAATACTGAAAGATTCTAATTTAAATGTACAGCAGAAAATAGAAAAAATGGAGCAGAAAAAATTATCTTTTAGAACAGTATTAGAAGACATAAAACATGATATAGAGCCTGATCTAATGCCTTTATTTGAAAAATCATTGCAAATTCAGATGGCCGCGATTCAATACACAGCTGAGGATAAGAAAAAGGCCATAGACGCTTGGAAAAAACACCTTTTCTCAAAAAAAATGACGGTTTATCGTTTGAGTGAAAGTGAGTTTGAAAAGTTAAATCCAGCATCGGGTAAGCGAGATGACGATCGATTTAAAGGGATTACTGCTACCTTAACTAATTTATTGAAAGATTTAGAGCGAATATGGCTGGGTATGACGTCTCAACATGTTTGTATTTTAGTGGGGGGTAGAAAGTTATATAGGCTGAATTCAATGTTTAATCTTTTTGAAGCAACGTTTCAGCCAATTGAAACCGATTTAGAAGTACTCAATGAAAAAATTCCATTAAGTAATACTCGCAGTATCGTATTAAAGCCTAAGCAAATAGCAACTTGTATTCAATATGAAGCATTTTCAAAATCACTTCACTCAGAGCGGTTTGAATGGGAGTTTAAAAGAAAAGAGAATGAGGTCGGTAATCAGCTTATTTTTAGTTTTAATCAGATTATGCAAAACTCTATTATTCGCCCATTAGATATGATTGGTGTGATTTCGAGTGATATTTTAAGTTATTTTAGTGATTATAAAACAGATAAGAATAAACTTGTTAATCTTGCGACGCTTATCGCTACATTAGCATTACTTGCACTTGCAGTAACAGCAACCATAGGTCTTTTTATATCAAACCCTGTGGGTTGGGCTGCTGTTGGGGCATTTATGACAATGTCGATGATCTTCACAGTAAGTGCCATTATAAGCCGAAGCGTTAACTTGATTGGCTTATACCTGACGCATGCAGCGGCGGACAATCCGAATAAAGACGCGTTTTTATCGGCTGAGTCTAGATTTAGGCTTACCGAGGAAGAGGAGGATGTTTATCGAGAAAAAGGATATAGTGAGCAGCAAATAAACACCGTAAAAGAAGCGCTAGTAGCATGCGCTATTGATATGAAGCTTTTTTCAGAGCCTGCAAGCCATAGGCACCAGTCTTTTTTTATCGATAAAATGCAACAAAATACAGTGATAAGAGATTTAAAAACGTGTCATTTAGAGGAACGAGCATATATTGTAAAAACTGAGAGTCGCTGGAAACATGGTGGAATTGATAGAGACTTTGTAATAGGGGCGCCTAAAAACCCTAACGCTGACTTGAGCAATACACATAAAGACCAGGGCAAACGCATCTAAATTTTGAGCACTTAATGGACTTTTTTCACCTAAGCCTGCGCTTTATGAGCAAGATCAAGACAACAGCAAATAACGTTTAAAATTAGATTACGCGCATAAGGTTTTCAAAGTGTTTAGTTAGGTTTATGAGTGCGCATTTAAATGCGTTTACCCTGACATAAAGACATGCCTAATGTCTAATTTTTAAAATATCAGGTAAAATAATTGGGCTAATCCTGCTATGATGGTCTAATTCAAGTGCTTGAAAATAAAAAATGAAATGATGTATAGGAGTTAGCATGAAAGGGTTTTCATTAGCAATATGTGTTGTAGGTGCTTTAAGTCTTATTGGGTGTAAAATACCCGACTCAAATGACAGAATAACCAGCTCACCTAAGAAAACAGACACACACCAAGCCAAAAGGCATAAAAGATTTTTGTAGGCTATATGCGTTATTTAATGCCGTGCTTTGGTCGTATGCTGTTGGTGTGCACGATAGGTGCGCAGTAGGCGCCTTAAATAATCGACTTGTTCTCGTTGCTCTTGGTGTTCACCTGGCATATTTTCTTCTTCTGCCACTTGCTGTAATTCAATATCGTTTAACCAGTTATCGAGGGTTTTGATTTTACTGTCTAAAGATAGATTGCGGTCATGCGCAACATCGGAAGGGGTGTTATAAAAGTTAAGGGGATTGGCTATCTTTTTTTCTGATACGCTCATGATAGTTCTCCTGTTTGGTAAACATCACGTCCTCTCACCTTTTAAGTCTAGCTTATTTATAGGTGAGAGGATAGGAGTAAGTTCTAATGATTGCTTAGTTTTTAAGCTTCATCTGTATCGATAAAACTTTTTAGCTTTTCTGAGCGTGAAGGATGGCGAAGTTTTCGAAGTGCTTTTGCTTCAATTTGGCGAATGCGTTCACGGGTTACATCAAACTGTTTACCGACTTCTTCAAGTGTGTGGTCAGTATTCATTTCAATACCAAAGCGCATACGCAACACTTTTGCTTCACGAGGTGTCAATGTTTCCAAAATTTCAAGTGTTGCTTCTCTTAAGCCTTCAGTTGTTGCTGAGTCTATTGGAGATGACATATTATCGTCATGAATAAAATCACCTAAACGCGATTCATCATCATCACCTACAGGGGTTTCCATAGAGATAGGTTCTTTGGCTATTTTTAAGACTTTTCGAATTTTATCTTCACTGAGCTCCATTTTTTCTGCCAATTCTTCAGGCGTTGCTTCTCGTCCTGTTTCTTGCAGAATTTGGCGAGAAATTCTATTTAATTTATTAATGGTTTCAATCATATGCACAGGAATACGAATGGTACGTGCCTGATCAGCAATAGAGCGGGTAATGGCCTGGCGGATCCACCATGTTGCATAAGTTGAAAATTTATAGCCTCTTCGATACTCAAATTTATCAACAGCTTTCATGAGGCCAATATTACCTTCTTGAATTAAATCAAGAAATTGCAATCCTCTGTTGGTATATTTTTTTGCTATTGAAATAACCAACCTCAAGTTGGCTTCAACCATTTCTTTTTTTGCTCGACGTGCTTTGGCTTCACCTAAGGACATTTTCCGATTAATGTCTTTCGTCTCAATAATCGTTAAGCCAGATACATCCTCGACTTCAATTAGTTTTCTTTGAAGTTGTTTAATATCTGCAGCAATGTCATTAACGCGTTCGAGATCTAAATTTTTCTCGTTTTTTTGAATTAATGTATCAAGCCAGTCAATATTAGTTTCTTGACCTGGGAAGGTATCAATAAATAGCTTGCGTGGAATGCGTGCTTTTTCAAGAGCAAACCGCATGATTTGGCGTTCAAACTCACGAATATTATTACGTAACTGACGAAAGTGACGTGTTAATTTATCAACTTGTTTGGAGTTTAACTTAAGTTTTAAAAAAGACTCAGACATCAGTTCAATTGCAGCCAGTGTCTTTTTATCTGTACGACCATATGCATTTAATGCTGCCGAGGCGCTGGTGAAATGCTCACGTAACTCATCAAAATAAATTTTTGCTTGCTCAGGATTTGGGCCAGTTTCGCCTTCTTCACCTGTATCGCCATCATCATCTTCGTCATCCAATTCGACAGCTGTTTTGTCATCGCTTTTTTCTGGATCTTCAAGCATTGAACCAATACTGGATGTTGGAGCTTCCTCTGCATCAGAAAAGCCACTAATGACATCATTTAGGCGCATTTCATCTGCTAAAACACGATCATAATTATTTAAAAGAATTTCAATGGTTTCTGGATATTGAGACAGTGCTTTTAAAACTTGAAGAATACCTTCTTCAATCCGTTTAGCAATGCGAATTTCACCTTCACGTGTTAAGAGCTCAACTGTACCCATTTCACGCATATACATACGCACAGGGTCACTTGTTCGTCCTGTTTCTTTTGCTACAGAAGCAAGAACTGCTGCGGCTTCTTCGACATCTTCAGGCGCTTCTTCTGTATTTCCAAGTAAAAGTAATTCATCTGAGCTAGGTGGTCGCTCGAATACTTTGATATTCATGCCTTCTAGCATATTAATGATGACATCAAAATGCTCAGTATCAACAATATTAGGCATCAAATCATTAATTTGAAGATAAGTCAGATAGCTTTGTTCTTTGCCGAGGCTAATCACTTTAGCAATCTGGGAGCGCTGTTGTTCTTGATCGTTTGCGGACATATGTATTAGGTCTAAGTACATTAGATTATCATAAAAATTGCTCTCATTATAAACTGCCTTACGCGAACATGCCAGGATAATATTAATGATTGTTTTTTAAATACTTTTCCACCCAGCAGTCACTCGATCAAGTTGATTGTCATCCTGCCAAGTCTTAATATTTTGATAGGCTTCAAAATCAAGTGCCTGTCTGACTGCTTGAGCTTGTGTGTATCCATGCTCCAGTAATAATAGTCCACCTGGTGCTAAATAGTTCACGGCATTCTGAATAATGATATTTAAATCATCGAACCCATTTGCACCGCTTAATAAAGCTTCTTTAGGTTCAAAACGTAAATCACCTTGGTATTGATGTGGGTCATTATTTGCGAGATAGGGGGGGTTAGAAATGATTAAATCAAATTGTGAGTTGTTTATATTTTTATACCAATCGGACTGAATTAAAGTGATGTTTTTTAAGTGATGGCGGTGGATGTTTTTATCAGTAATGCGTAATGTATTGGGGCTATTATCTGATGCCAAAAAATGCCAAGTTGGCTTTTCTGTTGCAAGTGCAATAGAAATAGCCCCTGTTCCCGTGCCTAGTTCTAGTACTGAACAGATTTCACGTGTGGCCAGTAAATCTAATGCACATGTAACCAACAGTTCTGTTTCAGGTCGGGGAATTAATGTATCGGGTGTTACATAGAGAGGTAAAGACCAAAATTCACGTTCGCCTACTAAGTAAGCGATAGGTAGGCCTTTAATTCGTTCAGATATAATACTGAGAAATTGTGTAACAAGATGAGGCTCTAGTATATCATCACTATGCGCATACAAAAAAGCACGCGATTGATTTAATAGGTTCATGAGTAAAATTTCTGCGTCTAATTGAGGCGTATCAGTAGATGATTTAAGACGTTGAGTGGCCTCTCGAAGTATACTTTGGAGGGTCATCATCTTAATTATGCTGTCCAAGTGTTGCGAGTAAATCGGCTTGATGTTCACGTTTTAATGGATTGATAATTAAGGTTAAATCACCAGCAAGTACGTCATTAAGTTGATATAACGTCAGATTAATACGATGATCTGTCAAACGTCCTTGGGGATAGTTATAGGTTCGAATACGCTCAGAACGATCACCCGTGCCCACAAGAGAGCGGCGTGCTTCAGCTTGTTCACTTTGTTGTTTACGTTGTTCAGCATCGAGCAGCTTAGTTTTGAGTAAGTTCATTGCCCGTGCACGATTTTTGTGTTGGGAACGTTCATCTTGACACTCAACAACAACACCTGTTGGAAGATGAGTAATACGTACAGCGGAATCTGTTTTATTAACGTGTTGTCCACCAGCTCCTGATGAGCGATAGGTATCAATGCGTAAGTCATCTGGTTTTACAATAACTTCGTGAATTTCATCTACTTCGGGCAAAATAGCGACGGTGCAAGCCGAAGTATGGACGCGCCCTTGAGACTCAGTTTCAGGAACACGTTGCACACGATGTGCACCTGATTCAAACTTAAGTTTTGAATAAACACTGTTTCCGATAATGCGAGCAATAATCTCTTTAAAGCCACCATGTTCCCCATGGTTTGTGCTAATAATTTCAACCTGCCAACCTTCTGTTTCAGCATAACGAGAATACATTTTAAATAAATCACCCGCAAAGATAGCCGCTTCATCTCCACCTGTTCCCGCACGCACCTCAAGATAAACATTGCCCTCATCGTTTGGATCTTTGGGAATGAGATGCATCTGTAGTGTTTCAGTCAGCATAATTATCAAATTTTGCACTTCTGAAAGTTCTTCTTTTGCCATATCGATAAGATCTGGATCATTGGATTCAATCAGTTCATTCAACGATATCAGTTCTTTTTCAGCATCAGATAATTTCTTATAATCATCTGCAAGAGGTTCAAGTTGCGCATACTCTTTCGAAAGCGCTTTAAATTGTTCAGTGTTGCTTATAATTGATGAGTCTGATAACAAATGCCCTATTTCTTCTGAGCGCTCAAGAAGTTGTTCTAGTTTTAATCTAAGAGATTTTTTCATTGGATGCTTGAGGTAGGTTGATGTTTAAAAGATAATCGGCAAGCGTTAACATATCTGGATTGCCATCCGCTGCTACTTGTTGTAAACCAACCGTTGTTGTATGGGTTAATTTATTAAGCATTCTATCTGAAAATTCACGCATGATTGCTTGTTGACTGGGTTCCAGGTTCATTTTGTTGACTGCGCGCTTAAACTCGAGTTCTGCCAACAGTTGCATTTTTTCTCGATAATCACAAATCACTCTTTGAGCAGAACGGATACGATGCTCTTTCATATACTGTTCTAATGCGGGTGTAATTAAAGTCTCTGCAAGTATTGCAGCATTGCGCCTTTCATCTAATCCTTTTTCAATGGCAATGTGTAAATCATCAATATTATATAAGCAGGTATATGGAAGTTCTGTAACGTCAGATGCAATATCACGAGGAACAGCTAAATCCAGAAAAAAAAGAGGGGTTTCTCGTGTGGTTCCAACTGCTTGCTCTAACATTTTTTTATCAATAAAGGGGAGGGGGCAAGCAGTTGCCGAAATAACAACATCAGCTTTAGAAAGATGTGCGGGAATATCGGTAATTGAAAGTGAGTGTGCATGCCACTGTAATGCGAGCTTATCTGCATTTTCACGTGTTCGACTCGCAATCGAAAAATTTCTTGCACCTTGTTGGTATAGATATTTAGCAACAAGTGCGGCCGTTTCACCTGAGCCGATGATAAAAATTTTAAGTGCTTTGTAATCTGAAAAAAAACGCCCAATTAAACGTACGGCAGCTGAAGCAACAGAAATGGGATTATTACCAATGCCACTTTGAGTTCTAATGCGCTTGCTTGCACTAAAAACAAAAGGAAAAATATGGCGCAACTTGCGTTGAATACCATTTTTTTCATCAGCGTCTCGAAAAGCTTTTTTAAGTTGGCCTAGAATCTGCGGTTCACCTAACATCATTGAGTCTAAGCCAGTAGCAACACGTAATAAATGTTGAATGCCCTGAATGTCTTGATGTTGATAGCTATAGGGTAAAAGCGTATCTAAATGGATGTTCATTTCTTCTGAAAGCCAAAGCAGAAGATGTTGAGGGTTATCTACATGACAATAAAGCTCAGTACGGTTACATGTTGATAAAACAACGGCTTCATGCACAAATGGCAGTTGTAGCAAACGGTCCAGTGGATTATTTTCTGGTGTTGACAGAAGTGCCATTTTTTCACGTATAGCAAGTGGCGCTGTCTTATAATTAAGACCTGAAGCAACAAACACCATAAATTAATAAGCCTATATGCTCAGTTAATGGGACAAAAAAAAGAAGCGTTAATTATAAACGATCGTGTACTTAAAGAAAATGTTTATCTAAAAATAGTCGAGTCTGTTAATAATTAATTCGGTTGATCTAATCACTTAGCTATTTTAAAGGGCATATTATTATATATTGATAAAATCAAAACACACATAGAAAAAATAGCCTTCTCATTAAGAAGGCTATTTTTTCCACAACTCGCCTGCGTAGCAAAATATATGGATATATATTTATATCTGATGTGTATTGAAAAGCAAGGATTTTAAAGGGTTTTTAAGTTGAGTTGCCAAAGATTTTTTGACGGGTGTACTTAACATTAAAGTATTAAATTTATCGATATCATCATATAAATAATCATCACTGGTTTTTAACTCATCAACCAAGCCTAAATCTATAGCATCTTTAGCAAGCCAGTGTTCTCCTGTTGAAACACGTTCAATATCTAACTGATTTCGATATGCAAATACATGATCTCTAAATATGGATTGTATTGCTTCTAAGTCTTCTTTAAATTTTTCTCGACCTTCTTTTGTGTTTTCTCCTAGCATAGTGAGGGTTCGCTTATATTTTCCTGCAGTGAGCAGTTCGATGTCTATGTTATTCTTTTTTAAAAGACGGTGAAAGTTAGGTAGTTGTGCAACTACGCCGATAGAACCAATAATTGCGAAAGGTGCGGCGATTATTTTATTTGCCACACAGGCCATTAAATAACCGCCACTTGCCGCCACTTTATCAATACAAATAGTCAAAGGAATTTTTTTATCTCTTAAACGTTTTAATTGTGAGGCAGCTAGACCATATCCACTGACCTCTCCACCAGGACTTTGAATACGAACAATCACTTCATCTTTTGGGGTAGCAAGTGATAAAACCATAGAAATTTCATCACGCAATTGATCAACTTGAGATGCTGTTATATCTCCCTCAAATGAAAGGACAAAACGTGAGGGTAAATCATCTTTTCCTTTTTTCTTTTTAGACTGAGTGACTTTTTTAGGTTTGTTTATTTTATTTTTAGGCAGTGATTTTTGTAAGTGTTTCTTTTTGGCGGCATACATATCATTCAGTGAATCAATATGAGTGATTGCTTTGGATCGGCGTCCTAAAGAAAACATTGTGATTAAGATAGCTAAAAAACCAATGACAATGGTCATTGTCTTTAATGCAAAAAGGCCATATTCAGCGAAAAAGTTCATGCTAGGAAGTCTCCTTGATAATCAGCAAAAGGGGGTATGGAGCTGAAGGTAGTGATTGAAAAGGTTGTGCAGGTAAAGGGAGTGTATTAAATTCAAATCCTTCAAGTGCAGGTAATAACTGGTGAAAAGGTGAGAAAGCTCCTTGCATAATGGCTTGTTTAAAACGATATATACGTAACTGTTTTTTCTTTGGTTCGGGGTAAGGCTGTAAGCTACCGAGCCAGATAGGTTCTTGATGATTTCGGAGGTGATAATTTGAACGCCAAAGACTTAAAGCTAATCCAGGCTGATTTTTTTTAGGTTCATAAGTCATAACAAGTACTGGTTTTCGATTTAAATATAGTGGTGTTTTATATGAAGATATAGGGTGGGATGTAGTTGGATTGTTTGCACGGGACAAAAAGCGGGCGGCAAATGAATTAGGACGCTGCTTCCATCCTTCAGCTTCTAACGCTTTTTGAAACACGGTTAGGGATCCTAAATATTGAATATTAAACACGCCATTGGGTTGACCAAACCGATTCATGGTGTAAATAGGTAATAACGGTTCACGTTGGTGCCACCATGCTTGACTTGTTAATACGTATTGCTCTGGATATGGGTAGTGATCACGCAGTATAGTTTTAAACTGCACGCCTGCAAACAATAGACCCATTGCAGTAAAAGCACTTAAAGAAAAAGAAAGTGAACGTATCGATGGAGGATGTCTAGGTATGTGCCGACGATAAAATAGCCAATGCAACAAGCACGTACAAATACCCATAGCATAGCTAATTAAGATGCTTGTTGCCCAGTGATCACCTAAATAAAGGAGGGCAAAACCATCGAGGATGAGCAAGCCACTAAAAGTAAGACGAAAGATATGGGCTAAGTGTTTTAATGAAGCATGCTTCATTTGAAATGATAGAAAACCAAATAAAGCTGTTGCAATAGCTAGTGTGGTTGATGGGAATGAAAATGTGCTTTGAAATAAAGGGGCATCATGAAGTCTTAATTGATTCATCCATACACCCAAAGCTTGGGTGAAAAAGAAGGTTGTTGCGCCTAAGCTAACCCAATATTTTAATAGGCGCCAATTACGAGCATGCATTAAATTAATCGATAACATGCACCATAATAAAAGCAGTGAGTATAAATTAACAAAACAAGCCATAAATACAAAGCACGCATCAAAAAGCTGGGTTCGTAAACTTTGAAAAAAGAAATATACGGGCAAATCGACCAAATAACCCAGCTCGTCAATAAATGCGAACCATGAGACAATGGAAATAATAGATATCATTGTTAGTAAAGCAAATAAAATAAGTACCGCTGTCGTTGCGTGATGACCTTCATTGGGAGGGGTGAAGTGATGTGTTATTTGTGAAAAGTATCGATTATTTTCAAGCCAAGACCAAGCTTCGTGTAGTTCTGTACGCAAAAAATGGCGTGCTTTAGATATTAGCCATCTAATCGCTACACTAAGAAGCCATGCTAAAACAAGCAATACTAAAATTAAGATGAAAAGTCGTGTGGCACCTTCAGCGGAAAGTTCAGCACTTGCAGCTCCAACTAAAATACCCGGAGATATATAAACCACAGACCAAGCAATGCCTGAGAGAACATTAGCGGATAAAAATTGAACTTGCTTCATTTTAAGTGTGCCGGCAATCACTGGAATGATTGAGCGAAGTGGCCCAATAAAGCGTCCAAGTAGTACACTTTTTCCGCCATGACGTTTAAAGTAGTCTTGTCCATATTCAAGCCACCTAGGATAACGACTGAAGGGCCATACTTGTGTAATACGTGTGCTTAAGGTGTATCCTAAAGCATAACTGACAGTATCGCCTATAATGGCACCAAGTGCTGCAACAAAAAAAGTGAGATCAATTCGCATGACCCCGGAGCCTGCTAAAATACCGATTGCTGTCATTACAACAGTTCCAGGAATAATACTTCCAATAATGGCGAGTGATTCAATAAATGCAATAAAGAAAGCGATGAACAAGGCCCAGTTAGGATGTAGGTGAAGCCAAGCTGTTAGTGGTTCAAGATAATCAGCAAACAGTTGCATGAGCGTCCTGTCCAAAGAGGTCCAAACAATATTTTTTAAAATGCATTTCAACTTGTTTGAGTTGAATGTCAACAACATAATCCTGCATTTGGGTCATTTTGAGTGCATCAAAGCCGCAGGGGTTAATGCCTAAGAATGGCTTTAAGTCCATTCCAACATTTAAAGCAATACCATGATATGTACACCCTTTTCGAACCCGTAATCCGATGGATGCTATTTTTTTATGGTTGACATAAACGCCTGGTGCACCTTTTTTTGTGGTTGCAGAGATATCAAAGTTTACCAGCACATCAATGAGCATCTTTTCAAGCAAGCAAACTAATGTACGAATGCCTAATTTCCGACGATTTAAATCGATTAACGTATAAATAACAAGTTGTCCGGGACCATGATACGTAACTTGTCCTCCTCGGTCACTTTGAACAATTGGAATATTGTCTGCATTTAAAATATGTTCGGCTTTACCTGCTTGTCCTTGCGTATAAACTGGAGAGTGTTGTAAAAACCAGATTTCATCAGGTGTGTGTATGGTCCGTTCATCAGTAAACTTTTTCATTGCTTCCCACGTCTTGACGTAGGGTTCTATTCCTAATGTACGAACAGTTATCATCAAAGCACCATTTTTGTATCCGGATGCTTGCTTAATTCTTCATACAAAGCATCTAATGCATGTTGGTTGACAGCGTGAACAGTGATACTGATGGCAAGATAGTTGCCTTTGGCACTTTTTTGACTTTGGATTGCACTTTTCTCTAATTCAGGGTGGTGTTTATGTGCAATGTCCAGAATGTCTTGTTCGAATTGCTCCGTAACTTCACCAATAATCTTAATGAGAAAGTCTGATGGAAATTTGATTAAGCTTGAACTATCACTCATAAAAACCACCTATTCAATTAACTGAACCACTGTTTAAATGTAAGCGCAATTGAGTCTTGTGCGCGTGAAAACAAACCAGCTTGAGGCACTGATTTTAAAGCATATAATGGTCGTGTTGATAGCACCTCACCATTGAATGAAATCACAAGTTCGCCGACTTTCTGGCCTTTTTCAATGGGTGCTTGAAGATACTTGGATGCTTCTGTTTTTATGGTTAAATATTGATATTGTCCTGTTGGAATGGTGACGTACTGATCTCCCATAACACCAACAGATAAGTTGTTATCAACACCTTTATATAGAGGAAGTTCTGCTAGTGGTTTACCTGCTTCATAGATACGATGGGTTTCAAAAAAACGAAATCCATATTTTAACAGTCGTTCACTGTCATCTGCACGTGCAGCATCTGTGGGTGAGCCCAAAACAATAGCGATTAACCGCATATCATTCTTTTTAGCTGAGGAGGCGAGGCAGTATCCTGCTTCACTGGTAAAACCTGTTTTGATACCGTCTACATAGGTATCACGCCATAGCAAGCGGTTTCGGTTGGGTTGTCTTATTTCATTGAATGTGAACCATTTTTGCTTATACCAATGATAATACTCAGGAAATTCTTTTACTATTGCACGGGCAAGAATGGCTAAATCTTTTGCTGAAGTATATAAATCTTCACGAGGTAAGCCTGTGCTATCTGTAAAATGTGAGTTTGTCATGCCTAACAATTTGGCTTCTTGATTCATTAAGTCTGCGAACCCTTGCTCACTGCCGCCTAGGTGTTCAGCTAATGCAACACAAGCGTCATTGCCTGAATCAACGATGATACCTTTGAGTAAATCTTCAATATGCACATCTTGCCCTTCTTTAACAAACATGCGCGAACCACCTGTTTTCCAAGCTTTTTTACTAATGTGGATGGTATCTGTTAAATGAATTTGTTCATTATGTAAAGCTTTTGAAACGACATAAAGCGTCATCATCTTGGTTAGGCTTGCAGGAGGTAGTTTTTTTTCACTATCTTGTTCAGCTAAAATTTTACCACTGTTTACATCCACTAAAAGATAAGCTTTTGCATTGAGTTTGGGTTGAGTGGGTGTGATGAGGGGGGCTTTTTTCTGAGGGGTCGGCGGTGCAAGACGCCCGGCATCAGCATGAATAAATTTAGGATACGCAACTACTGCGGCAAACAGTAGAAACGAGGTTAAAGCATGCAGTGTTTTGTTCATGAGGCGGCTCAACTCTTCTGATGTTTATCAAATAATGGAGCTATTTTAACATAGGATCTTTTCTCTCACCATGTATTCATGATGAGAAAATATAGATTTAGTTAAAATAAGCCTCATCGAAACATTTCTCAATATATCAAAAAGCTGCTACTTTAATGACTGTTGATTTAAAAAATAAAATTAGGTTTAAAATCAAGATGATATTAGGACTATGTCTGAGTAAAGCACGTGATGCCATTTTAAGCTCTAAATATTCCCGTACGAGGCAGTACAAACACATGCTCGGTTTATATTTTTGTTGTTTGCTATCTGCATGTCAACATACAAAGCCAAGCCCTATTCATGTAACTGATACTGTAAGGCAACCCGCTTATTCATCTATCGATTTAGCAGATACAAAAGCTAAAAAAGCAATTCAGAATATACCTCAGTCATCAGCTAAAGATGGAGCGCCCTTAAAACCTATGTCTATATCTAGTCAAAATATTTCGCCCATTGATGAGCCATTAAGTCATTATGGAAATCCTGGTTCATATCGAGTAAAAGGCGAAAAATATGATGTTTTAACCTCTTCTGAGGGTTATAAAAAGAAAGGAATTGCCTCTTGGTATGGCACAAAATTTCATAAAGAAAGAACATCTAGTGGGGAAGCATATGATATGTATGCACTGACTGCTGCACATAAAACATTACCACTTCCGACTTATGTGCGTGTTAAAAACTTAGAGAATGGGCGTGAGATTATTGTTAAAGTGAATGATAGAGGTCCTTTTCATGAGGATAGGCTAATTGATTTATCTTATGGTGCTGCCGTGAAACTTGATTTACTGCCTAAAGGTACAGCCTCCGTAGAGATTGAAGCGCTAAGCTCAGCACCACAAGCCCATTATTATTTGCAGGTAGGTGTATTCCAATCTTTAGAAAAAGCAATTGCATTACGCGATAAGCTTACGCAATTAAGCCTTGAGCCAAGTATTCAAATGGAAAAGCGAGATACAGGTTACGTCATTACTTTGGGGCCCTTTTTAAATCAAAAATCATCTGAAAACTCTAAAAAAGCATTAGAACAGCACGGTATATTAGGTGGTTTTTCATACTTACAGTAAATTAAGATTTAACGTTTATAGGGATCTCTACGTGTAATACGTGCTGCGGGTGCACCTACAATAATACGCGTACCTTTCATGCCAATACCTGGTAAATCTATGAATTCCTCATTCAGCCAGCGAGCATCTTCAATAAAAATACGCACACACCCATGACTGGCGCGATATCCAGGCACACTGCGGCTGCCATGTAGTGCATATCCTCTAAAAAAATGCATGCAATAGGGCATTTCCGCACCGCCATTTACACCATCGGCACGTCTGGGAAAGGCTGTTGAGACACAATCAATGTCTTGTTTTCTAATGACTCTAAAAAAACCAGCAGGGGTTTTACAGTAACCATTGCTTGCGTTACATTTCCCGTTTCCGGAAGATAGTGGACCCCACCATACAAGTTCACCTTGCTCATCATATGCGCCCCAAGCTAAGTACTTTTGATTTACATAAATTGTTTTCTCTCCAATAGATTCAATATATCGAGGAAAAGGCGAGACATCATAGATAGTTAAATTTTCAATATGCCTTGGAATCGCAATAATCATGCCAGGTTTTAAACTGATATTCATGCGATTGACACGGCGAATAATGTCTTCTTCTTCAGGGTTTGGAAAAAGGCTTTCCCAACGATCCCCTGATTGAACTTTAATACAATCATAATCAGGAAGGTGACAAAATTTTTCGCCATAGCGTTGCTCTGCAAAAGCCGCTGAAGCATGGAGGCAAAAAAAACTCAATAAAGCAGTGATGATTAAGTTTTTCATTGGATTCTCTAATCACTCAATCTGTTTATATAGAGATATCGGCCTGTTTTTTAAAAACTTAATAGAAATTAAAAATTTTGTGATACAATAACTGTCCATTTGTATGACTAATTAAGGATAGATCCAACATGAGTTGGCTTAAAAAATTACTACCTTCAAAAGTTCGCACTGGAACGGCACAAAAAAAAGGCGTTCCTGAGGGGGTTTGGGTTAAGTGTAAAGGGTGTCACGCCCTGTTATATCGCGCGGAGCTCAAGCGTAATTTCTCAGTTTGCTTTAAGTGTAATCATCACCATCGTATATCAGCACGTGAGCGATTGGCTTTATTTTTAGATGAAGGTAATCAGTTTGAAGTCGCTAAAGATTTAGAGCCTATTGATAGGCTTAAGTTTCGTGATTCTAAAAAATATAAAGATAGAATTGTACAAGCTCAAAAAGCAACAGGAGAGCGAGAAGCAATTATCGTCGTAAAAGGCACTTTAAAACAGATGCCTGTTGTGACCTCTGCCTTTGAATTTGGTTTTATGGGTGGTTCTATGGGAGCTACTGTTGGAGAAAAATTTGTACAGGGTCTTAATGAAGCGACTCAACTACGTTGTCCTTATATTTGTTTTACAGCCAGTGGTGGTGCGCGTATGCAAGAGGGCTTATTTTCTTTGATGCAAATGGCAAAAACATCAGCTGCACTTGCTCGTTTTTCAGAGCAAAAACTGCCTTTTATTGTTGTATTAACTGATCCAACCATGGGTGGTGTTTCAGCAAGTTTTGCTAGTCTTGGTGATATTATTATTGCTGAACCCGATGCTTTGATTGGTTTTGCGGGTCCTCGCGTTATTGAACAAACGGTTAGACAGACTTTGCCGGATGGCTTCCAAAAAAGTGAATTTTTGTTGGAGCATGGACATATTGACCAAATTGTTGAGCGGAAACTATTACGTGATACCGTGGGTGAGTTTATTTCGAAATTTATGCACAGGCCTCAACATGAAACAAGTGAGTGATTTTTCAGTTTCTGAGTGGTTAGCTTATTTTGAAAAACGTCATCAAAAAGAAATTCAGCTTGGGCTTTCGCGAGTTAATCAGATTGCGAAGGCCCTTGATTTATTAAGTCCAAATGCAACGGTCATCACTGTTGCAGGTACGAATGGTAAGGGGTCAACCATTTCATCGCTGGAGGCTATTTACACATCAGCGGGATATCAAGTGGCAGCCTATACATCGCCTCATTTGCTTGATTTTAATGAACGCATTCGTATTAACCAAACACCTATTTCTGACCCACTGCTTATTGAAGCTTTTTTAGCAGTTGATTCGATACCAGGAAGTGACTTATTAACTTACTTTGAAATGGTTACATTAGCAGCACTTTGGCACTTCAAACAAAGCAAGTTAGACGTTATTTTGCTTGAGGTTGGGATGGGGGGACGTCTTGATGCAACGAATTGCATCGATGCAGACTTGGCCATTGTGACAACAATTGATTTAGATCATCAAGCCTGGCTGGGTGAGACTCGGGATAAAATTGCTATTGAAAAAGCAGGTATTTTTAGAGAAAATCAGTGTGCAATTTATGGTGATGATAATCCACCAGATACCTTGCTAAATCAAGCAAAACAGTTGGGCTTATCACTTTTAAAATTACATCAAGATTATGATTTTGAAATTCATCAAAATATTTTAAAGTTTTGGAGTTTGAATCAATTCAGCTTACAGTTGCCGTGTCCTCGGATTCATCCGAAAGCATTTGCTGCAGCGGTGATGGCAAGCTTAAAACTTCGAGCAGTATTACCTGTTTCTGACTCTGACTATCAACATGCGGCAGAAAGCGTGACTATTTTAGGGCGTCAGCAATGGTTAAGTGTACCTGTACCTACACTTGTAGATGTTGCTCACAATGAACAATCAGTAAAGTTTTTAGCTGATTACTTGAAAAAAAATCCGATTCAAGGGAAAATTCATGCTGTTTTTTCAGGATTAGAAGATAAAATACTTTACGACTTGATGCTACCCATGCGAGCATACGTTAATCAATGGTATTTGACAGTTTTAGATAGTGCACGTGGAGCGACCTCATCTTCACTTCAGTCAGCTTATGTGCATGTAATGAATGAACAGCCTGTAGCTGTTTTTGAGGAGCCACTGAAGGCTTATACTGCTGCGCTCAATGCAGTAAAACCGGGTGATGTCATTGTCGTATACGGTTCTTTCTTGCTCGTTAGTGCCGTCATGCTTGCCCATTTACGTAAGGGAGAACAGAATGAATTTAGCAATTGATGAACGGACAAAGCACCGATTAACCGGGCTTGTTGTTATCATGGCTGTGGCTATTATTTTTGTGCCTGCCATGTTAAAAAAATCGAATCAACGCCTTGAAGAAAATATCCATGTATCTGTTCAGTTGCCCCCTAAACCATCAACACCTAAAGTGGCTGTAACTGAAGAAAAAGCAGTTTTTGATACGGTTAAAGTCGCTCAAGTGGCACTTCCTGTTCCTACTGAGCCAACACCAGCATCTCAAATAGCACGTATTGAAAAATTAACTTCAAAGCCTACCGTCAAGCCTATTGCCGCCATGACTCCAACCCCTGCCTCAAAACAGTCTCAAAAGCCGATGATTAAGAAAGCGGTGATGACTAAACCAACCACTCGTCCGGTTGAAAAACAAACATCTCCTGTATTTGTCAAAGCGCCAGAGGCTATTCCTTTTAATCCTAAGCCTGTATTAGCACAACAAGATAAAGCATCAACAGAAGCTTTTGCTGTGCAGTTAGCTGCTTTTAATGTAGAACAAAATGCGGAAAAACTTGTGGCTCGACTACGTGAGCAAGGCTATAAAGCACGTTATTATACAATTACATCTGATAAAGGTGACGCTTCTTATAAAGTAACTGTCGGACAATTAGATGATCGTGCTGATGCCCGTATTTTAAAAAACAAGCTGATTGAAAGTACGAAGCTTGAAGGGTTTATTGTTAAACGAGAAGTGGGTTAATGATGGCCCTCCATTGGGTTGACTATGCAATTATCCTGGTGCTGACACTGTCTATTCTCACGGGCTTGATTCGTGGGTTTGTGAGAGAGTTAATTGCACTGTGTGTCTGGGTCACTGCTATTTGGGTAGGATACACTTACGCACCAGAGGTCAGCCCGTGGCTGCGCTCTTATCTTCATGATGGCGCTCTTCGAACGACCGTTAGTTTTATTCTTCTTTTGTTAGCGACATTATTAATAGGTGGTCTTTTAAGTTCCGCCTTGAGTTTTGTTTTAAATCGCTCACCCTTAAAAGGAACTGATAGGCTGCTCGGTATGGGGTTTGGTTTAGTTCGCGGTACTTTTATTGTTGCTTTATTAATAGGTGTGCTTAATTTAACTTCGTTAGCAAAAGATACTGAATTTAAAAACTCACATTTATATGATCGTTTCAAGCCTATTTCTGAATGGATTTTTAGTTTTATGCCACATGTTATCCATCAAGTGAATGGCTTACAAGCAAAAGAAAAAAAATTGGAGATTGTTGATACGCAAGCAGAAGGTGAACAAACAAAAGAAATTGAACCGACTTTATCAGACGATTTGTAATAAAAAATAAGTTTGGCTCGCATAATAAATATTATTTGCTTCACGAGCCATTTAAAATTTAATGTACTATCGCAAATAATCATAGCCATAAACACAATATGAATGCCAAATTTTATGGCTCGATTAGGGGCTGTTGATAATTTCCCCCGGCACGTAGGTGAGAAGATGAATTGTCAACAGCCCTTAGTATATTATGAGATCGTATAAAAAACAAAAACTAGCCCTCAAGTGATTTATGCTCATCTAGGTGTAAAAGAGTATTCATCATCAAATTTACGGGGTTAGCTTTTTTTACGAAATGGGAGATATCGAGGTTCCCAAAAGCGTGCCTCTATGTCTTCATCGACTTTCTCTTGATTTTTATGTGTTGCTAATCCTTCATCAATAGCTACTTTAGCCACTGCACGTGCAATTGCCTTTGCAACGGTTTGTGCTTCTTCAAGTGAAGGCAATAGGGGTAAAAAACTATCTTTTTTGCTTGGAGAAAATTCGCTGAGTGCTTGAGATGCTGCCCAAATCATATTTTTTGATAGTTTTTTTGCGCCCACTGCCAGCACACCCAGCCCAATGCCTGGAAAGACCAAAGCATTATTACATTGCGCAATTTCAACTAAGCGATTTTGATATTCAACGGCAGGAAATGCGGTTCCTGTTGCAATTAAGGCGCGTCCTTCACTCCACTTTAAGATATCAATTGGTTTTGCTTCACATTTTTCATCAGGGTTTGAAAGTGGAAAGATGATGGGGCGTTTACATGAATTGGCCATTGTTTGGATAATATCTTGCGAAAAAGCACTGGTTTGCGCTGAGCAACCAATTAAAACTGTTGGCTTGATATGATGCACTGTATCTGTCAGTGATGGATAGTCTTCTCCCTGATATTTCCACTTTGAACGTTCGGATTTAGGGCGAGCATAAGGCTTTTGTTCTTCAGTTAATGTGGTGTCATCATCCATGAGTAGACCTTGTCTATCAATCAGCCAAAAGCACTTGTGGGCTTCTTTTGCGGTAAGCCCATGTTTTATCATGGCATCTATAATTTGATTACTGATGCCTGTTCCGGCAGATCCCGCACCGTAGACTACAATACGTTGCTTTTTAAGCGGTATGCCGGTCACATGGCATGCAGCAAGTAATGCTGCCAATGTTACAGCACCTGTGCCTTGAATATCATCATTAAATGTGCAAATTTTATCTTTAAATAAATCTAGAATTTTACTTGCATTACGTCGCCCAAAATCTTCCCAATGTAAGAAAGCTTTGGGAAATTTTTTGTGAATGGCTGTTACAAAACGATGGATAAAGGCATCATATTCCTCGCCATGTGTTCTCGTTTGTGGGCAGCCTAAATAAAATGGGCTATCTAATAAAGTTTGGTTGTTCGTACCCACATCTAAAAAAATAGGCAGTGTTCGAGTAGGGTCAATACCACCACATAAACTGTATACCATGAGTTTGGCAACAGGGATATCCATGCCCCCAATACCTTGGTCACCAATTCCAAGAACACCCTCACCATCGGTGACTACAATTAAATCAACCTCAGGATTTGAACGATTATCTAAAATTGCTTCAATATGAGGTTCATCAGTTTGTGCAATATATAGACCTCTGGCCTGACGATATTCACGGCTAAACTCCTTAACTGCTCTTCCTACGATTGGAGTATAAATTACAGGTATCATTTCAAGTAAGTGACGGCTGACTAATTTATGAAAGAGGACTTGGTTTTTATTATTCAAATTATTGAGGTAGATATTTTTCTGTAATGCAGTGTCATAATCATTGTACTGTAAATAAGCGCGTTTGACTTGTTCATCAAGTGTCTCTACGCGATAAGGAAGTTTTCCTAAAAGGCCAAGTTCAACCCGTTCATTGTGTGTAAATGCAGTGCCTTTATTGAGCTGGGGTGTTGTTAAGAGTTGTTTGCCTGTAATTGAAGTTTCAATGAAATATTCACCTGTTTTTTTATCATGACAAACTTTAAAATCTAGCATATACGAAATCGCCTATAGATTATTATTCTTAATCTTTAATATAGTTGAAATCAGATTAAGAGACAGTATATGAATATATTACATTATAGTTCTTTGCTACAAGGTGGATTTTAAAAATATGAAGCTTTTCATGTGGGTGCTTAATTTTATAACACAAACATTCACTTATCTCAGATAAAACTGGATATGAATTTTATTTAAAGTGTGCATTTAAAGTATTTGTTTAAAGTATTTATTAAGAATAATGATAAGACGAGGAAATAAAAAATAAAATCTTAGCGCTTGTTTTGTTTAACCAGTCACTTTACCATCAGGCAAGTGCACGTTAGATTTTTGGAGATTTATAGATGACAAGTAAAGTAAGCCGCTTCAAGTGGGCTGGATTGGGTTTGTCCCTTTTAGTATTAACGGCTTGTTCGCCTCAAAATGAAAAAAGCTATTCTGGTAATCCAAAAGCATTGCAAGAAGCCATGAAACAGTGCCCTGAACATGCGCCTAAACATGTTACTTGTGAACAGTTGAGTGAAATTGCAACACGTTTTAATTTGCTTGCTTATAAACTTCATGTTGACCAACAAGCTTATGGGAAAGATATTTTAGCGCTTCAAGAAGCCATCACAACACAACGAAGTACGCTTGAGAAGCATCCGAATGAAGTAGCACTTCAGCAAAGCCTTAAGCAGAATGAACGTCATTTACAAGAACATTTAGCGGTCGTGCGCTGGCTTGCTTCACCGGAGCGACATTGAACATGAAAATCTTAGTCAGTAATGATGATGGCGTTTTAGCACCGGGAATTCGTGTACTTGCCGAGACACTTGCCGATATTGCTGAAATTTATGTTATGGCGCCTGATAGAAATCGTAGTGGTGCAAGTAACTCATTGACACTTTTAAATCCACTACGTGTTAGAACACTTGATAATGGTTCTCATAGCATTGAAGGTACTCCGACAGACTGTGTCCATTTAGCATTGACTGGTTTTTTTGATTTTGAATTTGATATGGTTATCTCGGGTATTAATGATGGCCCTAATTTAGGAGATGACGTTTTATATTCAGGCACTGTTGCAGCAGCTATGGAAGGAAGAAATTTAGGATTTCCAGCCATTGCTGTTTCACTGGCAGGCCGGCCTGCTGAGCATTATAAAACGGCAGCTTTGGTGGTTCAAAAATTAGCGCTTCAAATTAAATCAGATCCGCTTCGTTCTCAAACGATTCTGAATGTTAATGTGCCGAATTTACCTTTGGATAGTATTCGCGGTATTGAAGTGACTCGTCTTGGTACACGTCATGCTGCTGAGGCTACATTTAAAACAACTGATCCACGTGGTCGACCTATTTATTGGATTGGTTCACCAGGGAATGAAGCCGATGCAGGCCCAGGTACTGACTTTCACGCAATTAGCCAAAATGCGGTTTCTGTCACACCACTTCATTTTGATATGACAAACTATAAGATATTTGAGCAAGTGTCTGCTTGGGCTCAAAATACGAGTTTAACATCATGAAGCTTTTTTCGTACTTATACGATCGGATGTTAGCGTGGTCTGGACACCGACACGCACGTTATTATTTAGCTGGTGTTTCGTTTGCGGAGTCTTCTTTTTTTCCTATTCCACCCGATGTTATGTTGATTAGTATGGGGCTCGCAAAACCCAAAAGTGCCTGGCACTATGCTTTTATTGCGACACTTTTTTCAGTTATAGGTGGGTGTTTTGGGTATGTGCTCGGTTTTTTTGGCATGTCTATTATTGAACCCTATATGCTAACATCATCTTACGCGGTGTCTTATGAGCATATTCGAGGGTGGTTTGATAACTGGGGTATTTGGATCATTCTTTTAGCAGGATTTTCTCCTATTCCATATAAATTATTTACGGTAACGGCAGGCATGATGCATATGTTTTTTTTACCGTTTGTGTTGGCATCTTTTGTAGGTCGCGGTGCACGCTTCTTTTTGGTTTCTAGCTTATTGGTATTATTTGGTGAGCGGCTTGAGCAACAATTTAGACGTTGGATTGATTGGGTTGGTTGGGGAATTGTCGTACTTGCTATTATTGGTTATGGAATTATTCAATTAAAAGGGCACTAGGCGTATGCAATGCAACAGTCGTTGTATTCTTCTATTGGGTATCATGTATTTATTTGGCTGTGGTGTACGTGAAGGACTTGCACCTGTTGAAGAATCAAGATGGCATGAAATGAATCATGCGGCCAAATACCATACTGTAAAAAAAGGGGAAACACTGTATGCCATTGCTTTTCGCTACGATCAAGATTATCACCATCTTGCAGTCTTAAATCACCTGAATGCGCCTTATACACTTCATGCAGGTCAATCCATAAAATTAAAGCCAAACTTAAAAAGTAAACCATTATTACCGGTATTACCCGAATTTCCGAGGTTTTCATCAAGTGATCAATGGCTTTGGCCTGCGCATGGTCGTGTCGCAACGCCTTTTTCTCCTCCAAAAGGTCATAAAGGAATTGAGATAGCCGGTAAACAGGGTCAAAAAATTCATGCTTCAGCATCGGGAGTTGTTGCTTATGCAGGTAATGGTTTACCTGGATATGGTAATTTGATTATTTTAAAACATAATCAACAATATCTGACAGCTTATGGAAATAATCAGCGCAACTTAGTTCATGAAGGTCAAAAAGTTGAGAAAGGAGCGGTAATTGCTGAGATGGGACTTGTGAATAGGCGTTTTTGGGGGGTTCATTTTGAGATTAGAAAATTAGGCGAACCTGTTAATCCATTAAATTATTTACACAAAAAAGCTTGACAATACCCTACCTATCATTACAACAATAGAGGTCAGTACCTATTCTCAATATCATGAGGAATCAGTATGCCAAAGCAGCCAAATAAAAATAATAAAAGCAGTAAAAATAATAATGACAAGCTTGATCTGCAACCTGATGAAGGCTTAGTTGATTTATCAGATGAAACGAGTGAGATCAGTTTTGATAAAGAAGAGAGTACAGAAACGAAAGATACAACCGTGGCTGCTTCCGGAAAAGAATTAAACAAAGTAATGGATGCAACTCAAATCTATTTGAGTGAAATCGGTTTTTCACCGCTCCTTACAGCGAAAGAAGAAGTTCATTACTCTACGCGAGCATTAGAAGGTGATGAGTCTGCACGTAAAAAAATGATTGAATCTAATTTAAGATTAGTTGTGAAAATTTCTCGCCGTTATCTTAATCGTGGTTTGCCTTTATTAGACTTAATCGAAGAAGGCAATTTGGGCTTGATGAAGTCGGTTGAAAAGTTTGATCCAACGCGTGGCTTTCGCTTTTCAACCTATGCAACTTGGTGGATTCGTCAAACCATTGAGCGTGCTATTATGAATCAGACTCGTACCATTCGTTTGCCTATCCATGTTGTGAAAGAACTCAATGTTTATCTTCGTGCGGCACGGCAGCTGACTCAAAAACTAGATCATGAGCCTTCTGCTGAAGAAATTGCTGAAATGCTGGATAAACCGCTCGAAGATGTTCAAAAGCTTTTGCGTCTAAATGATAAAGTTACTTCAATTGATACACCTTTTGGATATGATGAAAGTAAGTCATTGCTTGATACAGTTGCTGATGAAAACAGTTTGAATCCTGCTGAGTGGCTTACCGATGAAAATATCCGTATTCATATTGAAGATTTACTTGGAGAGCTTACAGATAACCAGCAAGAAGTCATTGCTAGGCGTTTTGGCTTACATGGCTTTGAAAAAGCAACGCTTGAAGAAGTGGGTAGTGAAATTGAGCTTACTCGAGAGCGTGTTAGACAGATTCAAGTGGAAGCATTGAGTACACTGAGGACTTTATTGGTTGAACGATTAGGGCTTACCCAAGAAGATTTATTTTAATAGGATATAAAGCCTTACAGTTGATATGGAGGTGGATATATACACCTCAATCTTATCTAAATAAAAACATACTGCTTTACTTTTAATGTGATTGATGCAATAATAAGCTATTATTTTTTTGTGATGAGATTGTAATGGCGAGCGTTGATGTACATGTTTTAGATTTTCATGGGCCTTTCACCCATATTGAAATTTTACTCGAGGATACATCTGTTACACCTCATCGCTATTATTCGATTAATCGCTGGGAGCAACCCTATACGCACTGGCGGCATTTAGAGGATGATGACTCGTGGTTTGCACTTAATCGAGCTAGTTCAAAGTATACTTTCTCCATTGAAGCTGACCCCATAGATATTATTGAACAGTGGACAAAATATTGGAATGAAACAAGTACAAGCGCTAGTATTTTAGGAAATAATTGTGGTGTGGCCGCTCAGTGGTTTTTAAACCGTTTTGCCGATATACCCAATCCAAACTTATCTAATTTGAGTATGAATCTCTCAGCCTTTCCTTTATTTTGGCCAAGTTTTCTGCCATTTCCTGTAACACTGCCTGGTCGTATTATGGCGAACACAAAGTTTTATATTGAAGCAAGAAACCATCCTGAAAAAGCAGCGCAGTATTCTGATTTATTTTTATACACCAGTCTCGTTCTTGCATTACTTACTTTTATAACTTCTATTGTCGCATTAGCCTTTGCTTCAACTTTGATGAGCAGTGTTGCTGTAACGGCAACGGCTACTGTCGGTGCTGTAGGTGTTGTGACGAGTACGTATGGTTTTTTTGAGGCGTATAATTTACTTTCCGCAAAACATACTCATAATGTTGCTAAACAATCAGAGGATTGCTCTTTAATAAAAGATAGTGGGGTGGAGTGTGTTTAATTTTTTATTTTATTATTTGTAAGGAGGTGCTTTATGACTGAGGCTACGTTTACGGGTAGTGGTATTATTGAAACAGCCGTGACTTCTGCAGTTGCCGGTGGTATTGGTTCATTTTTTGCGCCAGCGAGTGCAGCTGCTGTTGGCGGTGTATGGAATGTGATGGGGGCTTGTGCACTTGGAGGTGTTATTGTCTCTCCTTTTGCAGGTATTTTGGTTGGGATAACAGGGCTTAGTGCAGTTGCTTCGTTTGCAAATAACAACTATGGGTTATCTGCTATATTAGGAACATTAACCGTAGCTGAAATGGTTGGTGCCTCACTTTTAGCTGCAGAAGTTGGTTCTGCACTACTCGGTATTTCAGCTGCTCCAGTTTTTACTTGTTCACTTATAGGTTCGGCTATCTTGGCTATTCCAACAGTAGGTCTTGCAGTGGTTGCATTAATTGGATTAGCTGGTCTTGCGAGTGCTCTTACCTATCAGAGTATATCTGGGTGTGATAGTGATATGAGTGCTTCGATGTCAATGTTTTAAGCTGTTTATTGATGTATTGCTGGTATTTTTAACTCAATATCAGCAATGCTCGAGCATTAAAAAGAGAACTTCAATTTTTGCCAGTAATCATTATAAAGTATTAAACTCTCCTCGTTCATATCACGTTGCATGATGCCGTGTTTTAAAACATCAGATGATGGATATAGTATCGGGTTATTGCGAAGTGATTCAGGCAGTAACGCTCGACCTGCTTGGTTGGTAATAGCGTACGCTTCAGATAAGGCTAAAGTTGCAGCATTATCTGCTTCTAATAAAAAGTCAATAAAAGCATATGCTTCATCAGGGTGGGGGGCATTATGAAGGATACTTAAACAGTCGACCCAAAGGACAAATCCTTCTTTAGGATAGATAAATTGTATGTGCTGATTCTCTTGGTTTGCTTTAAACGCATCACCATTCCAAGTTGCACCTACCTGTGCATCTTCATCAATTAAGATAGCTTGAATACTTTCACTTGCGAAGAGTTTAATATTAGGTGTCAATGCATTTAAGCGCTTAAATGCTGCTTGTATATGTTTAGGATTAGAATCATTTGGATGGTACCCTAAACTAAGCAAAGCAATTGCAAATACTTCTCGTGGATCATCGAGAAGCATCAGCTGATTTTTCCATTGCTTTTCCCATAAGCTACCCCATGTTGTGGGTGGTGATTTTATCCATTGTTGATGATAAAAAATTCCGGTAGCTCCCCAAATAAAAGGTACGCTATATTGGTTGTTTGGATCATATTCGGCATTAATAAAAAGAGGATCTATATTTTTAAAATGTGGCAAGCGATTGCGGTCAAGCGTTTTTAAAAAGCCTTGTTTCTTTAAGCGCTCTACAAAATAGCTTGAAGGGACGATGACATCATAAATGGCTTTATTTGAAGCATGTAGTTTAGCATATAGTGTTTCATTATTATCATAGGTTGAAAAGTTAACATGTATGCCAGTTTTTTCTTCAAACTGATGAATGACTTTTTGTGGAATTTCACCACCCCAAGCATATACATTAACAATTTTATTGGATGCAATAATAGGTGTTGAACAACATGCGGCTAGTATTAAGAGGATTAATCTCATGATAGGGTTTTCCGTGAGAGGCGATGCGCTGTAATCACTAAGATCATAGAAGTCATAAAAGTGATGCTGCAAAGTGCATTCAGCTCAGGGGTGACGCCCATACGTACTAGTGAGTAAATGGTCAGTGGTAAAATATTAAAATCGGGTCCTGCCACAAAATAGCTGATAATGACATCATCAAATGATAGAGTGAAACCGAGTAAAAAAGCACTCATAACAGCCGGCATAAGCAGGGGGAGTAAAACATGTGTGATTGCTTTTCTATGTGTCGCGCCTAAGTCAAGAGCACTGTAATATAAATTAATATCTAACGTGTGGATACGGCTATTAATCGCAACAATGGCAAAGGGTAGGCAGAAAGTAATATGTGCAATAAGCAAACTAAAAAAACCAAGGGGTATGGCCATTACATTAAAAAAGATAAGTAAAGCGATGCCCAATACTAAGTCAGGTAAAATAATGAGCATCAGCAATGTACTTTGAAGGGAGCGGTTCATTTTATTGCCCTGTAAAAATAAATGTATGCAAACAATCAGTGCTGCAGTAGTCGCTAGTAATGAAGCCGTTATGCCTAGAAACGCTGAATGAAAAAAAGCAAGCCACAGCTCGTTATCTTGAAAAAGCTCATGGTACCAATGTGTCGAAAATCCGTGCCACTGTAATGAAAAGCGTGCCTGATTAAATGAATAAAGGACCAAGATTAAAATAGGGAAATATAAGAGCGTATAGACGAATATCATATAGATTTTTTTACTCCAGTGATTCATCATCGACGTACCTCTTGAGGTTTACGATAAATCAGGAGTAGCAGTAATAAAATAATCGTTAAAAGAATACTGGTTGCAGCCCCTGCAGGCCAATTTTCAGCAACAAAAAACTGATTCTGAATTAAGTTACCGATTAAAATAGAGCGTGCACCTCCTAAGACATTTGGAATATAAAAAAGAGTCATGGCCGGTAGAAAAACCAATAAAACGCCTGAAATAATACCACGCGTTGTATTCGGCAAAAAAACACATGTAAAAAGTACCCAGCGGTTAGCGCCTAGATCTTCTGCTGCTTCTAATAATTTAAAATCAAAGCGCTCCATATTGGTATATAAAGGAAGCACCATAAATGGAAAGAGGGTATAGATTAAACCGCTTAAAACAGCAAAGTTTGAATAGAGTAATGAAAGGGGGGTTGTAATTATATGAAGTTTTAACAATAAAGCATTTAAAACGCCATTAAACTTTAAAATAGCGACTAATGCATACGTACGAACCAAAGAACTGGTCCAAAAAGGAATAATAATTAAAAGTAAAAGCAATGACTGATGTTTTGAGCGTACCATTAAATAGCTAAAAGGATACGCGAGTATTAAACAAGCTAACGTTGTGGCTCCTGCCATGAAAAAAGAGCGTAGTAGGACATGCCCCATCAAAGCAGAAAAAAATGATTGGTAGTGTGCCAGTGTAAAAGGTAGTGCAATAAGCTGCATGGTGTCTTTTGATAATAGGCTGGCAATAAATACTAGGCAAAGTGGTATAAAGCCAAACAAAAAAAGCCATAGATAAACAAAGTAGAGTGCTATAGATTTATTTTTCATGAGGTAGTAATACTTCCCAGCCATTAAACCATTGAACCCAAACGGCTTCTTCAAGTGCGTAAGCTAAATCATCGTCATCTTCATTAAAAAATTCGGATGCATTAATAATTTTACCGGAAGGAAGTGCTACTTTTAAATCGACAGTTGAGCCTTTATAAACAATATCAATGATTTTTCCGGGTAACATTTCATCAGAGCAATCCACCTTATCTTGGTGCCATACGCGGATATCTTCTGGGCGAATGATTAAGTGAAGTCGTTCATTGTTTTGATAATTTGCTGTATTTTTACAGCGTAAATGACATCCCTCAATCTCGACCCATAAATCATTTTTTTCTGATGCTTGAACGTTGACATCAAAAATATTAGCTTCTCCAATAAATTGGGCAACATAGAGGTTATTAGGTGTTTCATAGACCTCTCTTGGTGTTCCAATTTGTTCAATATGGCCATGGTTAAATATGACAATGCGATCAGACATAGATAGTGCTTCTTCTTGATCATGTGTCACAAAAATAAAGGTCATATCCAGTGTTTTTTGCAACTGTTTTAGTTCGTACTGCATCGTTTTACGCAAACGATAGTCTAAAGAGCTGAGGGGCTCATCTAGCAGTAAGACCTTAGGTCGGTTGATAATGGCTCGTGCAATAGCGACCCGCTGCTTTTGACCGCCACTGAGCTGCTGTGTCGTTCGTGACCCAAATGCTTCTAATTGAACACATGATAGCGCTTCTGCTACACGTAGGTTGATTTCATCTTCAGATACTTTTTTACAGCGTAGAGGAAAAGCAATATTTTCGAATACCGTCAAATGTGGAAAAAGCGCGTAACTTTGAAAAACAGTATGAACATTTCGTTGTTGAGGTGGGAGTTGCGTAATGCATTGGCCGTGAATATAAATTTCACCGGATACAGCTGTTTCAAACCCTGAAATAAGGCGTAACAAAGTTGTTTTGCCACAACCTGACGGTCCAAGTAAGGTTAAAAACTCGCCAGGATGAACCGTCAAGGAAATATCTTTAAGGATGGGGATAGCGCCATAAGACATGAAGAGATTTTTAATCTCAATAGGAGGCTTTAAGTTGGACATAGGCGCGCCGCGCGTAAAAAGACGAATTATGACGGTTTGGCAGGTTTTTGTCTACCAGGCGGCTACTTTCTGCTTAACATGTCCTATACTGCAAACTTCGGATACACCACCGTTGTTACAGATCATAAGGCCTGTTAACTCATCAAACTTTAAGACACCACCTTGCCACATGCAGCAGCCTTCAAAAGCTTGCATGTTCATGATAGCGGTGCGTTTACAATAACAACTGGAATATCGACCATTGTTGCATACGTAACGTCCAGCTGATGAATCACAATATTGAATGCCTCCCATTTTACCGCAACAATTAGCGCCCCCACAGTTGCCAGTAGCTTGTGCTGTAGAAAAAACAAGAAAACTTCCCAAAAATAATAGCAGTCCTAAGCGATGCATTGTCTTGTCCGTTAGGTGGTATTATATTGATTATAGCGTATAAATTATAACTCGCTTGATTCTAGTTTATTCGGTTGTGAGTGTGGATTTTCAGGAGAATCAAGTTCAACGGATTCAATTTTGTGAAAGCGGCTGGTGATCTTTTTAGCGGATACATTGACATCACTCGCATCTTGTTGTGCCAAGTCAATATGCCGGGTGAGCTTATCCATGCGCTTATCAAATCGCTTGAAATCATCAGCAAGTGCTTGCAGGTGTTTTTGAATAATGTGAACTTGCCGTTTGGTGGCATCATCTTTCAGTACTGCTCGTGCTGTTGTTAATACAGCCATCAAGGTACTCGGGGATACAAGCCATACTTTAAGGCGCTGAGAAAGTGCAATCACTTCGGGATAATTAGCATGCACTTCTGCAAAAATAGCTTCTGCTGGAATAAACATAAAAGCGCTGTCAGCTGTTTCATGTGGAATAATATATTTTTCTGCAATATCTTTCAGATGCTTTTGTAAATCTTGTCGTAATTGTTGTTGTAGCATTTTACGTTCTTGAGAGGTTCTATCTGTGTTCATGAGTCTTTGATAGGTTTCTAAGGGAAACTTTGCATCAATGACAATATTGCCGGTCGGATCGGGTAAAAATAAAATACAATCCGCACGTTTCTGATTACTGAGCGTATACTGCAAACTGTAATGATTACTGGGCAGCATATTAGCAATTAAACTGCTGAGTTGAACTTCTCCAAAAGCCCCACGTGCCCGTTTATCGACTAAGATATCTTGCAGGCTGACTACATGTGTTGAAAGTTCCGCAATTTTTTTTTGTGCTTCATCAATAATTGTCAAACGTTTCACAATATCAGTAAAAGTGGATGTGCTTTTTTCGAAGCCCTCTGATAAACGTTGATTAACTTGTTGCGTGACTTGGGTGAGTTGTGCACGAATTTCTTCTGTGAGTGTTTTTAAGTGTGTGGTTAAACCTTCGGTATGGTGCTTAAAGCTATGGCTCATTTGCTCTCGCACATCTTTCATTTGATTTTGAATGCTTTCACGAATCAACGCTTGATTAGCGTGTTGATTTTCTGTGATTTTTGTTTCAATGGCATGCTGTCCTGATTGATATCGTTCTTGAATATCAAGTTGCAATTGATGGAGCTGTTTTTTTAATGTAGTTACAAGAAAACCAAGTACACCGATAGCTGCAATTAGCATAATCAATAATAGCAATATAGAAAAAGAGGGCATAAGCATATTCAGTCATATAAATTCAATAATATGCAGAGTATACCGCTTGGATGCAGCCGTAGTAAAATGGTATACACATCCTATGTTTTGCAAAAATAGTTTATGATATAGCACTATTATTTTAGTGGCGTTATTTTCTTCGTTTCAATACAATCTCTGGCATGCTTGTTATTTGATAATGATAAAAATGGAAGAAGCAACTGTTTTAGAACAATTTGAAAACCTACGCGCACTCATTAGACGTTATGACTATCATTACTATGTACTTGATGAGCCGTTAGTACCTGATATCGTATACGACCAAACATTTAGAGCGCTTCAAACATTAGAAGCCGAACATCCCGGACAAATAACGAGTGATTCTCCTACACAACGTGTAGGCATTGCACCAGCAACTGAACTTAAACCCATTCAACATGCAAAACCGATGCTTTCTCTTTCTAATGTTTTTTTAGAGGAAGACTTGAAGCGATTTATGAAGCGCTTAAGTGATGATCTAGAACAAGATTCAAATCAGCTTGTTTTTGCTTGTGAGCCTAAGCTAGATGGACTAGCGGTTAATTTAACCTATAAAGCGGGTATTTTACTGCATGCATCAACAAGAGGAGATGGTCGTGTCGGAGAAGATATCACTCAAAATATTAAGACCATTGCGTCTATTCCATTGAAATTATTAGCCGATAGTTACCCTGATATGATTGAAGTACGCGGTGAAGTGTTTATGAGTAAGGTAGGCTTTGAAGCATTGAATGACAAAGCACGCCTTGATGGAACAAAAACATTTGCAAATCCGAGAAATGCAGCAGCTGGTAGTTTACGCCAACTTGACTCTCGTATCACTGCTAGTCGACCATTGGCTTTTTATTGTTATGGAATGGGTGCTGTTTCGGATGACTTTAAATGGCCTGATAGTCATCTTGAGCAATTAGCTTGGTTAAAAAAATCAGGGTTTCCTGTGCCACGAGAAACACATGCTGAAACAGGACTTAGTGGTTGTTTAGATTATTATAAGAAAATAATGTCCTTACGTAACCAATTGCCTTTTGAAGTCGATGGTGTGGTGTACAAAGTAGATAGTATTCAAGCGCAAAATCAACTGGGTTTTATTGCACGCGCACCGCGCTTTGCTTGCGCTCATAAATTTCCGGCACATGAAGAAATAACAACACTTTTATCTGTTGATTTTCAAGTAGGTCGAACGGGTGCTTTAACTCCTGTGGCACGCTTAAAACCGGTTAATGTTGCAGGGGTAACTGTGAGTAATGCAACCTTGCATAATATGGATGAAATTATACGCAAAGATGTTCGTATCAACGATGAAGTGATTATTAGGAGGGCAGGAGATGTGATTCCTGAGGTGGTCTCAGTCGTACTCGATCGTCGTCCAAAAGATACGGAAATAATTAACTTACCTAAAAAATGCCCTATTTGTGATGCTGAAGTGGTGCGTCTTCCAGGTGAGGCTGTTGCACGGTGTACAGGTGGCTTATTTTGTAAAGCGCAATTGAAACGTGAAATTTGGCACTTTTCTTCACGCAAAGCGATGGATATTGATGGATTAGGACAAGGCTTAATTGATCAATTGGTTGATGCTGATTTGGTCACCGATGTTTCATCATTATATGCCTTAGATATGAAGGCTGTTAAAGCGCTACCACGAATGGGGCTTAAATCTGCCGAAAATTTAGAGGCATCTCTTGAAAAGAGTAAAGAGACAACATTTGCCCGATTTTTATATGCGCTCGGCATTTCAAGCATAGGAGAAGCCAGTGCACATGCATTGACAGAAGCATTCCCAACACTTGAATTATTAAAAAATGCATCGAATGAAGCCCTGATGAATCTGAAAGACATAGGGCCTGTTGCAGCAGAAGCAATCACTCATTTTTTTGCTCAATCACATAATCAAGAAGTGATTAATCAACTGATTGAAAACGGTATTCATTGGCCTTTTGTACAACAAAAAGAATTAGATGAAACACACTGTTTTTATGGTAAAACACTTGTACTTACAGGAACGCTTGAGCAGATGAGCCGCGATGAGGCTAAAGCAAAACTACAATCACTGGGTGCGCGTGTTTCAGGTTCTGTTTCACGCAAAACAGATGCGGTGATTGCAGGACGTGATCCAGGTTCTAAAGTGACTAAAGCAGAAGCTTTAGGCGTTCGAGTACTTTCAGAAGAAGAATTTATAGAGGCATTGCGGTAAAAAACAAACACTGTGGTTATTTTTTTTGGATTTGTTTTGTGAGATAATTTTTATTTCTTTAAGAATATAGTTGAATTATGCCAAGAAAAAGAAATAGAAAAGTGAACAGACATTCAAACGCTGAAGATAAAAGCCTTGAACGGAGTCAACTCGCATCATATCCACCAAACTTTGTTCGAGAGGGGGTTTCTTGGGCTAGTTTATTTAAAGAGGAGCCGAAAAAAGAAATCAAACAAGAAGTATCAGCTGCTGAAACGTCAGTCACTCAGGTGCCATCAAACTTTACTCAAGCAGGTGTTCCTTGGACTCGTTTATTTCAAAATAGTAGGACAGCAAGTGCAGCAGTGACAGAAGCGATAGAAATAGACGTAGAAGCAAAGCAACAAAAAGAGCAACTCTTAAAAGAATTGTTATCTGTGAGAGACTTAGTTGAAGAAGAGTTGGCGGAATCTGATGAGAGGGTATTTAAAAAGGATAATGAAAAAAGTTTATTTCAAGAAAGCATGGAATGTCTAGATGAAATACAATGCGAGATGGAAAAGTACATGGAAAAACATCAAAAAGCACGATTAAATGTTGAAAAAAATGTAAGATCAATCTGTACAAGCGTGAGAGAACTAAATATAAGAATGGACAATCTTGAAGCTTTACTTCATGCGCATTTCACATCACAATCCGATACCCATCAACAACCAACCCCATCTTTTTAATCAACATGAAAACAAAAGACTTTGATTTTGAGCTCCCTGAAGAGCTTATCGCACAGTATCCGTTACCTAATCGTACAGATTCACGCCTGTTGCATTATACCCGAGCAACGCAGGCAATTGTGCATACACAATTTAAATCATTGGTTGATTTACTGGAACCTAATGACTTGTTGGTTATGAATGATACCCGTGTTATTCCTGCACGTTTGTATGGAAAAAAGAGCACGGGTGGTCGTGTTGAGTTTTTAATTGAACGTTTGTTATCTGAGAAAACCTTTTTAACACATATTAAAGCGAGCAAAGCGCCGAAAGCAGGTACGTCTATTCTTCTTGATGATAAGTGGGAAGTTATTGTTTTAGACAAACAACAGGACTTATATCATTGTGAATTAGCTCATGAAAATGATATCGATGAAATGCTCCATGATATTGGACATATACCATTACCTCCTTATATTACGCGAGAAGATAAAACGTCTGATTTTGAGCGCTATCAAACGGTTTATGCAAAGCATAAGGGCTCAGTTGCAGCACCTACAGCCGGTTTACACTTTGATGAACTGATACTAGAGCAACTTAAAAACAAAGGCATTAAAACGGCTTATGTTACGTTACATGTGGGTGCCGGAACCTTTCAGCCCGTACGTGCTGAGCATTTAGCAGAACATCAAATGCATACGGAATATTTTGAAATCACACAAACCTTATGTGATGCCATTACACAAACCAAGCAAGCTGGCGGACGTGTGATAGCGGTAGGAACGACCTCACTTAGGAGTCTTGAAAGTGCAGCTCAAAATGGCCCATTAAAACCTCAATCTATGGATACAGATATTTTTATTTATCCTGGTTATCAGTTTAAACTCTGTGACGGATTGATTACTAATTTTCACTTGCCTCAATCAACACTCCTGATGTTGGTTTCTGCTTTTATTGGTCATGCTGAAGCGATGAATTTATACCAAGAAGCGATTTCACAAAAATATCGTTTTTTTAGTTATGGAGATGCAACGCTTTTACTATGAATACACATTATATTCCAAGCCTAACGACAACAGCGGGACAAGTATTAACCGTTGCCGACTGGACTGCCGCTGGGGTGCATACTGCATCGTGTGAATTAACTGCTCTTTTAGTGAAACCTGGCATAACAACGTTAAGACAGTTGAGCAGTTTAAAGCAATATTGGGACTGGCCAGGTAAACTGCTTTTAAATCTTTCATCTATTGTTTTTAATACCCAGGGCCAATGTAATATTCGCTCACCATTTGATGGTAGTACTTTAAAATTTTCAGAAGAAGAGATTTTAAATCTTGTTGAACATTTAGACCCGGATTATACTATTTTTTCATCTTTTTTTATGTCACTTAAAAGTAAGCATTTTGAAAGTAATGCGCATGATTTTAAGGTTAATAATCAACCGTCTGAAGATGCTTTAGAGGGTGTGATTTATACCACAAATAAGCCTTTTTCTATTTGTAATGCGAGTTATACTTATGATTTTTCATCACTTGATGATGCGTGTCAATGTCCCGCTTGCAAAGCAGGGTTTACACGTGCGTATTTCCATCATCTGTATGTGCATACACCCCTTTTGTGTCATAGATGGCTTGTGATGCATAATCAGTGGATGGTCCATATGCTTAAAGTTTAGTCATCAAAATCGGTGATGTCGGTTAAGTCAGCATTAAAATCAAGTGTCGTCTGATTTTCTGCTATTTTTTCTTCATTGATATAATAATCGGGTACGACATTTAAGAGTGATGTAACCTCAATAATTAGTGTTCGAAATTCTGTTCTTAAATTTTGAAATGTAATCATCATTTCTTCTGCGCGTCCGCCAAATATTGCCATTTCACTTGAGCGTGCAAAGTCTTCTTGTTTGGGTGCCTCTTTAATGAGCCAAGCTTGACTATCAGAGATAAGCTGACGATGTTCTTGTTTTTTTTCTTCAAATGTTTCGCCCATTTTGATTAAATTAGTTTGTTTTGAGTGAAGTTCTTCTTCTGCATTGGTGCCTGTTTGATCTTCGTCACCCGCAGCACCGGTCATTGATAACTTGTAGTCAATAAAAAGTTTTTGTGCATATACCTGATAATCATGTACCTGATTAATTAAAATACCATTGAAGATGTTTTTTAATGGCATTGTTAATAAATGATAGTAATGACTGTTTGGATCTTTGAGCGTTTTAAGTAACTCATTACGAGAAAGTTTTACTTTAAATCGCTCTAAAATTCGTTCTGCTGTTAAAATACCATAAGTTGAAAGCCACTCAGGGTTTTCCGTTGATGCTTTTGTTTTTTTAGTCATAGATAAAGACTCGACCTATTATTTTTTATTGAGTATGTCATAAAGTATGAAACTCATACAATCGAAATAGCGCAGTAAAACTCACTAAAAGCGTAAAAACAGCAGCTAAATAACTAAATGCACTCGGCAGTAGCATCATTGCTATAAAAAACAAAAAAGCCTCAGCACGCTCGATGAGTCCCGCACTGTAATGAAAGCTTTTATTTGAATTGTTTTTCGTAAAAATGCCAACCACTAAAAAGCTGGTAATACATAAGAGCATACTGCCAAGCATGAGCAAACACCAAAGCCCTCGTGATTCAGGAGCTATACTAAACAATGCTAAAACAGTAACCCATTCAACAAAACGGTCAACCATGATATCGAGTACACTGCCCCAGTTTGTACTGCTTTGTGTTAAGCGTGCAAGCGTGCCATCTAATGTATCGCAATACCCCGAAAGCAATAATAAAATTACCGCAAGCAGTACATGATTAAAGTACAGTGCAGGTAGAACTAAAAAACCTAAAATACCTGAGAGTAGGGTGACACTGTTGGGCGTAATTTGATGTTGTAAGATAGAAGCAATACGGTCTACACACATGGTTTGATAGCAATTACGCAGGGCTTGTTCTAGCATCATGTACTCCAAATGAATGAGTGAGGCTTTCTTCAGTTTGAACAGTATAGGCATCCTCAAAAAATGTCGCTTCATATTTTAAGGATTGGAAAAAAATATGTGTGAGTACAGCTTGTTCAGCATTACTTTCTGTATTTTCAAAACAGTCATCTAATAATTTCACCATTTCTTCTGCTGCTGTTCTAAATGAAGGATCAGCATAGGCTTTTAGCCAGGGTAAATAATGATGGTTACTTTGAAGTATTTCTAAATCTAAGTGTTCTCCAATGGATGCATATAACCAAAAACAAGGCGTGAGTGCGGCTATTTTATGCGTATAGATACGCTGATTTAATAAGTGGGTACCATATGCCTTAACCACTGGAAGCGGTTTATTCTGTACTGGGAAAAAAACGTTTCTCTTGATAGGAAAAAGATAAGTATTTAATAACTTAGCTTCATATTGCAGTGTATCGGATCTAAAAAGGTTTAGTTTTTGTTGTGCTGTTTTATTAGGAGCCCATAAAGCAGCCTGTTTTAATGCGCGCCCATAATAGGCCAAATAAATTTTATCTTGCCTTAAAAAACCACTAAACACATCAATAGGCAGGGTCTCGTTATACAAGGCTTGATTAAATCGATTACAAAGTATCTGATTAAACAAGTTCTTTGTGCTGTATCTTAATGTGGGTGGAAGTAAAATCATGTTGCTCTAAAAAATAAAAATGCTGAACAGGGCCATACCCATTACCAAGTGACTGCTTGCTTCCAGATATGATGGCTTTAAATAAATACTGCTTTGCACACATTACGGCTTCTTTGAGTGGTTTTCCTTGCGCTAGATAAGACGCAATAGCTGCGGATAGCGTACATCCTGTTCCATGTGTATTTTTAGTTTCAATGCGTGGTAACTCAAAGTAGGTAATTTTACCTGCTTCACATAACACATCCTGTGCTGTAGATGTGTTGAGGTGTCCACCTTTGATTAAGACATTAATTTGATGTTTTTTTGAAATTACAAGTGCTGCATGGGTCATATCATCAATGCTTTGAATGGATTGCCCCAATATTTTTTCAGCTTCTGATAAATTAGGCGTTAATAAACTGACATGAGGAAATAATGTTGTTTTAAGAGAATGAACTAAATGATCTTCTAATAATGGGCTGCCATTTTTTGACACCATGACAGGATCGAGTATCACATGAGGTGGTTTATATTTGATAATGGCATCAGCAACACGTTCAATAATATGTGCCGTATGGAGCATCCCAATTTTTATGGCCTGAATATCTAAATCTGTACAGACAGCGTCAATTTGCTCTGTGACAAATTGAGGGGATACGGATTCAATAGCTTGTACACCTTCGGTATTTTGTGCTGTTAACGCCGTAATTACAGACGCCGCATAAGCGCCTGTTGCAGAAATGGCTTTAATATCGGCCTGAATGCCAGCACCACCTGATGAATCTGATCCAGCAATACTCAGTACCGATTGAAGAAGGTTATTTTGAATCATGTGTAACCTCAATAGCCAGGGTATCTAGTGCATCTAAGAAATGAGCTTTGAATGTACCAGGACCTGTTGCTTTTTCTGCAGCCACAGCGCCACACTTGCCGTAATACCAAGCGGCTGTTTGAGCTGCCTGATATAAGTCATCTGGTGCTATGGCACAGAAAGCTGCTGTTACAGCAGTCAATAAGCAACCTGTACCAACAACACGAGGCATCATGGGAGAGCCTTCGGTTAGGTGTGTTATTTGGGGGTTAGAAACAATGACATCTGTTGCACCACTTACGGTGATAACACATTCGTATTGATTAGAAAGGACTTTAGCTGCACGTTCTGCATCAAGGCTTTCAGCTAAGCTATCAACCCCTTTGGTCTGAATGGCCTCGCCTGCAAGCGCCATGATTTCACTCGCATTACCACGAACCAGTGCTATTTTATAATTTTTTAATAAATTAGAAGCAGATTGTGTTCGGTAAGCGGTGGCACCAGCACCTACGGGATCAAGAATAACCGGTACATTAAATGCATTTGCATAAGCACAAGCAATTTCAACACGTTGAATAAAGGGAGCATCAAGCGTTCCTAAATTAATGACCAGTGCTTGTGAAATTTTGAGTAACTCTTCGAGCTCGTCTATCGATTCACTCATAATAGGGGAGGCCCCAAGACTGAGTAATCCATTCGCCACAAAATCCATTGATACATAGTTTGTTAAATTAAGAACTAATGGATTCTCTGTTTTCAGTTTGGATATGAGTGGGTGTGACATGATAAATAGCCTCTTTCAGTTGTTTAGTTGTTTGTTCAATGGTATTTGATGATTGAATGGCACTAACGACAGCAACACCTAAAACACCTTGCTCCATTACTCTGCTGATATTTTTTGTATGAATACCACCAATGGCAATGACTGGATGTTTTGATTGCTGTACAAATTTGTTTAGGCCATGAAGGCCCCAAATTTTTTTGCAGTTTGTTTTAGTCGGCGTTGGAAAAACAGCACTTGCTGCAACATAGTCAATACAATCTAACTGATTAGCACAATCAAGTTCATCTAAGCTTTCAATGGAAAGCCCAATACACTTATCAGTTCCAAGCCGTGCACGAGCCGCCTCTGGTGAGCCATCAGTTTGGCCCAGATGAACACCATCTGCATTGACTACTTCAGCCAAGGCAACATTATCATTGATAAGTAGAGGGGTTTGTTTGGAATCTAAGAATTTTTTAATGCCATATGCCCAAACATAGGTTTCAAATCGACTTAAAGACTTTGCACGAAACTGTACATGAGTTACGCCACCTAAAATTGCTTCTTCAAGTAGCCCTAAATATTTAGGCAAGGTATGGTTTTCAATCTGTGTTACAAGACACAGCATAGGATTTAATTGCATCACACTCCCTCCGCAGGCATTACCCAGAGCAGGTTATAAGGGTATTTCTCAGCCCTAAATCATATAAGGCACCCCTGGTTCAGGCAATACTTTAATCGGGGATGCAGCAAGGGTCAAGTTTTATTTTATACATAAGATGCTTTACTTTTAATCAATACAGGCTTATTATGCATTTTTTTTGCCTTTATAGTTTTTTTTATAGTCAATGAATATTTCAAAGCGATTTATCTTGAGCATACTAATGAGCTCACTACTCTTTAGCTGTGCTACCTATCATGGTGATGGCATTGTCGTTAAAAAAGAGATATACAATATTTCGCATAAAAAAAGCTTAAAACCCATTAAAGATCGTACAGTAGGTGGTGGCCTTGTCGGTGCTACAAGTGGTGCGATGGGAGGTGCTACTCTCGGTTTAATTGTAGGAGGACTAAGTGCTCCAGGCGGGGCAGAGGTAGCTATTAGCATATTAGCTGGCGCGCTAGGAGGTGGACTTGTTTTTGGAGGCATTGGAGCTGCTGTTGGTAGCAGCATTGGCCTATTGCAGTATGGTTTAACCTCGTCAGAAAAAGAAATATGGCAGTATCAAGTTAAATCACTCAAAGATTCTAAAGTACTCAGCGTAACGCAGCAAAATGCCACAATACCATTGGATAGCAAGGTCAAAATTATGGAGCAAAATGGCCGAATGTTTATTAGACGTAAATAAAGTGAGAAGGCTAATGAGAGGTGTTATTTTGATTGTTTTTATTGGTTCACTACTCTTTGGCTGTGCTACAACCTATCATGGAGATGGCGTTGTTATTGAAAAACAAAAGGTTGGCAAAAAAGATCATTTTAAGCCGGCTAAAAAAGCAGGGGTTCGAAGTGGGGTGGTTGCAGGTACTGCCTTGAGTTCATTTAGCTTATGGTATGGAATTTTAGAAGGCGTGAGTATCGGTAGTAGTATTTTAGGTGTCGCTATATGGGGTTCCGTGGGTGCCCTAGGCGTTGGTTTACCTGTTGCGGCTACAGCAATAACCGTACCTTTCTTGGCAGATAAATTAACTCAAGCAGATATTTATCAGTTTAAAGTAAAATCATTGGCAAATAATAAAATTTATACGGTGGAGCAATATTCCCCTCCTATCCCTGTAAGAACAAAAGTAAGGATTATTGAAAGAAGTCATAAGGTATTTGTAAAAAAACAAATTAAATAACTGGATTGTTGCGCCATGTTTATAATCTGGTTATTTTTGTTTAAATTGTCGATAGATAATAGGCACTAAAGCAAGTAAACCTAGCCCTAGTAATGGTAAAAATACGATAGGATCCTTAATGATAGCAAGGCTTGGTGTCTGGTTTGTATCAAACACATGCCCCATGCTGTGACCGACTAATACATAAATGAAAGATCCTGGGATAATGCCAAGAAACGTCGCTAATATAAAAACACGTGATGAAACACCTAATAACGCAGGAATAATATTAATCAGCCAAAAAGGAAAAAGAGGGACTAAACGTAAAAAAAGCAAATAAGAAAATGCATCGTTCTGAAAACCTTTCTCCATGGCTTTAAGCCATTTTGTGGTTTTTTCTGAAATCCAATCACGCAAAGCGAATCGTACAGCCAAGTAAACAAAAAAAGCACCGAGTGTTGCACTTAAAATAACAATTGTAGTGCCTAACATAGGCCCAAATAAAAAACCGGATGTAAGTGTTAAAAACCACGCTCCAGGAATGGATACAGCCACAGCAAGCATATAAATACACGCAAAGAGTAATAAAGCCAATAATAGATTAGTTTGAGTCCAACTCAGCAATTCAACGCGATGTAATTTAAGTTGCTGGAAAGACAAATAATGATGAAGCCCAGAATAAAAAAACAACCCCAGTAAAAGCAGTAAGAAGCTCAGTAATCCCCAACGTTTTATGAAGTTCATGATGTCAACTTATGTTTGTTTTTATACCTAAAATATTGTACAGTGTTCGGTTAAATATTGCATCTCGGAGAATGGTATGGCGTTTTCAATTCTTGAACAAGCACTGACGTTTGATGATGTTTTATTGTTACCGGCTTTTTCAACCAAGTTACCTCGAGAAGTGTTATTGAGGACACATTTAACCCGTAATATAGAGGTTAATCTTCCTCTTGTCTCCGCTGCTATGGATACAGTCACTGAGGCAAGGCTTGCTATTGCGCTTGCTCAAGAAGGTGGCATTGGCATTGTTCATAAAAATATGACCATTGCCGAGCAAGCACGTGAAGTACGAGCTGTTAAAAAATTTGAAAGTGGCATGGTTAAAGATCCTATCTCGGTGCATCCCAATAAAACGGTTAAAGATTTACTGGCTCTTATTGAAGAATATAACTTTTCGGGTGTTCCGGTGGTTGATGGTGAGCAACTCGTTGGCATTGTCACTGGACGTGATATTCGGTTTGAGACAAATCTCGATTTACCCGTTTCAGCAGTTATGACTCCAAAAGAAAGACTGGTGACTGTCAAAGAAGGGGCTAGCTCAGAAGAAATTCAAAGTTTATTACACAAACATCGCATTGAGAAACTTTTGGTGGTTAATGACGCATTTTGTTTGCGAGGTCTTATTACAGTCAAAGATATTCAAAAAGCAAAAGATCATCCTAATGCATCAAAAGATAAATCTGAGCAACTTCGCGTGGGTGCAGCTGTTGGTCTTGCGCCAGGCACAGATGAGCGAATTACTGCTTTGGTTGATGCAGGTGTTGATGTCATTGTTGTTGATACAGCTCATGGACATTCAAAAAATGTTTTGGAGCAAGTGCAATGGGTTAAAAAGCACTTTCCTGAAGTTGATGTGATTGGTGGAAATATTGCAACAGCAGATGCGGCACGAGCATTACTTAAAGCGGGCGCTGATGCTGTAAAAGTTGGGATAGGCCCAGGCTCCATTTGTACAACACGTATTGTGACGGGTATTGGTGTGCCACAAATCACAGCTATTGCCAATGTTGCAGCTGAACTCAATAATGAAATTCCAGTGATTGCTGATGGTGGGATTCGATTTTCGGGTGATATTTCAAAAGCATTAGCGGCAGGAGCGAATACGGTTATGATAGGCAGTATGTTTGCCGGTACCGAGGAATCTCCGGGTGAAATTGAGTTATATCAAGGTCGAACCTATAAAAGTTATCGAGGCATGGGATCAATTGGTGCAATGGCTCAGGCTGAAGGCTCGAGCGATCGCTATTTCCAGGAGCGAGGTACTGGCTCTGATAAGCTGGTTCCTGAGGGTGTAGAGGCGAGAGTAGCCTACAAAGGCCCTGTTCATACAATTATTCACCAGTTATCAGGTGGATTGCGTGCAGCGATGGGATATACTGGCTGCGAGACTATCTCTGAGCTACATGATAAGGCAAGCTTTGTGAAAGTGACTCATGCAGGCATTCGAGAGTCTCATGTGCATGATGTCAATATGACAAAACAAGCCCCTAATTACCAAGTGGATGATTAAGAGTAAGTTTATTATTTTATGAAAAAAAACACAGATCGCAGTATTTTAATTCTTGATTTTGGTTCTCAATATACGCAGCTTATCGCAAGACGTATTCGTGAGATGGATGTTTATTGTGAAATTTACACTTATGCCATAGATGATAGTATTCTTAAGAACCATACTTGGTGTGGTGTTATTTTATCGGGTGGCCCTAAAAGCGTTTTAGATGACAATGGCCCACGTATTCCGAATTGGGTATTTACAGCAAATTTACCTATACTCGGCATTTGTTATGGCATGCAAGCTTTAGCATATCAACTAGGAGGGACGGTACAACCTTCTGATGTGCGTGAGTTTGGGTATGCTGAAATCATGGTTCATCCCACGGACACTTTTTTAAGTACAGTTTATGATAAAAAGTCTAAGTCTGGCAAAGCATTGCTTGATGTTTGGATGAGTCATGGTGACCATGTCACAGCTTTACCGGAAGGGTTTGAAACCCTTGCTAAAACACGTGATATACCCATTGCTATTATGGCCAATAAAGAAAAACATTGGTACGGCTTACAATTTCATCCTGAAGTTACGCACACACCTAAAGGTGTAGAGATATTAAAGAATTTTATTTTAGATATTTGTGATGCAACTCCACGTTGGACAACCCAAAATATTATCAATGAAACCATTCAAAGCATTCGGGAAACAGTGGGCAAAGAGCATGTGTTGCTTGCTTTATCTGGAGGCGTAGATTCTTCAGTGGTTGCGGCTTTATTACATCAAGCTATTGGTCATCAATTACATGCTGTCTTTGTGGATACAGGCTTATTACGCTTGGATGAACCTGAAGAGGTTGAGCGTCTTTTTTCAGAAAAAAAAGGTATTAATTTTACAAAAATAGATGCAAAAGAAAAATTCATAAAGGCTTTGGCTGGCAAATCGTGCCCAGAAGAAAAACGAAAAATTATTGGCAAGTTATTTATTGAAGTATTTGAAACTGCAGCACAAAATATCCCTAATATTTCATGGCTTGCTCAAGGAACAATTTATCCTGATGTTATTGAGTCAGCGGGTATCCAAGGCCAATCTAATGCTGAATTAATTAAGTCTCACCATAATGTAGGGGGACTACCTGAGCATTTACCTTTTAAATTATTAGAGCCTGTTCGATCATTATTTAAAGATGAAGTGCGTATACTGGGTGAAGCTTTAGGTTTACCACATGCTCGTTTATATCAACATCCATTTCCAGGACCAGGACTTGCGGTTAGAATTTTAGGTGAAGTTAAGCTCGAATATGCTGATTTACTGCGTAAAGCAGATGCTATTTTTATTAAAGCCTTACATCAAGCCGACCTATATCGAACTGTTAGCCAAGCATTTGCTGTCTTTTTACCTGTTAAAAGTGTTGGCGTTATGGGGGATGGACGTCGATACGATCCTGTGATTTGTTTAAGAGCTGTTGAAACGCAAGATTTTATGACAGCACACTGGGCTAAGCTTCCTTGGGATTTTTTAGATAAAGTGTCTCATCAAATTATCAACGAAGTACCGGGTATATCACGAGTTACTTATGATATTTCAGGTAAACCACCAGCGACAATTGAGTGGGAGTAAATGATTTAGCTTGGATGAAACAAGCGTATGCACTTGCGTTAAAAGCCGAGAAAGTAGGAGAAGTGCCAGTAGGAGCGGTACTTGTTTCTGAAAACAATCAATTACTAGGGAGTGGCTTTAATCAAACAATGACACAAAATGATCCCACAGGCCATGCTGAGGTCGTTGCTATTCGAGCAGCTTCACAAAAACTGCATAATTATCGTTTATTAAACACCACGCTTTATGTCACACTGGAACCCTGTGTTATGTGTGCGGGTGCTTTGTTACAAGCCCGCGTGACACGTCTTGTGTTTGCAACACGTGATTTAAAAGCAGGCGCCACAGGTTCAGTCTACAATTTATTGAATACCGATATATTAAATCACAAAATTCAAATTGATGAAGGAATTTTACAAAACGAATGTGCGGTTTTGCTCAGCACTTTTTTTCAAAAAAGACGATAGAGCGGGAGTGTCTGATGAGTCATCTATTTCAATATTCACATGCTTTAATTTTTGAGCAAAAAAAGTATGATGGTCATTTTTCAGTCGAAGAACTTAAAAAAATGGGTGATATAGGCCTCGGCACATTTAATGGTTTAAATGGTGAGTTAGCCATGATTGAAGGCAAGTGTTATCAATGTATTCAAGAACAAAAAGTTGAACTTGCCCCTAATCAAACACGCATACCTTGGGCAGCTGTTACACGCTTTACAAAAGAATCAGTGATATGTTCACTCGAAAAAATATCCGACTTTTCAGCACTCGAAACTTATTTGTGCCAATTAACCGATATGCAAAACTTTCCATATGTTTTCCATATTCGGGCGCACTTTAAATACCTCTCATTCAGACAAGTGATAAAACAGACGAAACCATATACTTTATCGCTTGAAGATGTATATAAAATATCACCCTTAGAAAAAGCAGAATCTATTGAGGCTGATTTAGTAGGTTTTTACATGCCTGATTTTATGGAGTCTATGCATCCTAAAGGCTTACATTTTCATGGTGTAACTACAAATCAACAATTAGGGGGGCATGTGGTTGACTTTGAGTTTGATACAGCAGCACTGACTTTTGAAAAAATTACTGAAATTGAAGTAATTTTATCTTGAGGTGGGTGCTTGATATTGACAATAAATATTAGGGAAGGTTGCAAGTGCTGATTGTAAGAGCTGTATGTGCTATCAAAGATGTTATTTAAATGAAAACATGAGGATAATACATGGCTAAAATTACTTCTCAAGACCCTATTATTATTCGAGAAGCTCATTTAACTGATGCTAAGGCTTTATCCGCTCTTTCTATTCATGTTTGGGTAGATACTTATGCTACAGCTGGTGTATCAGATATCATTGCTCATTATGTCATTAGTGAGCTGTTACCAGATTATTTTATAGCCAAGTTAAATCATCCTACAGAGCAATTTTTAATTGCAGAATATGATAGAAATATTGTGGGATTTATAGAGTTAGTAGAAAATAGGCCCTGTCCTAAAAAAACAAATGCAACTTTAGAAATTGATAAGCTGTATGTTATGCCAAGATTTCATCGGCATGGTATTGGCTCAAGGTTGCTTCAAGCATCTTATCACTTGTATCAAAAAAAAGGCTATTTATTTGTTTGGTTAACGACATGGGAGAAAAATTTAAAAGCGATTGAATTTTATGAGAAGAAAGGGTTTACTAAAATAGGGATGACCTGTTTTAAAATAGGAAATATTGATGCACCCAATATTGTTTTTATGAAGTCCATTTCTGTAGATATATCCTAACGACTTGAATACGATGCCATCTTGTTGTTTATTAAATTTTGAAGATTGTTTTCTGGGACCTTTTTGTGTGCTCATTGACCTGTCTATTATGCATTGGTTTTAAATCTCAATTGAACAAAATATCCTGGTATTCCCCCCATTTATAACTGCAGTTAAAAGTAGAGGGTTAAGCGGATAATACAAATTTTTATATAGAATAAATGCTCTAAATTAGGATATTTGGCCTTCTGTTATAGGGCCAAAGTCAGCTTGTCCAGTAATTGCAGAGGCTATCTCTTTGAAAAGTCCTCGGCATTCATTATGGAAAGATTATCTAGGCCAGCAGTTCATGCGAATTACCGAGTATTTCTTCATCAAATTTATTGATGACTAATAATTGTGATAAAAAAAGAATAAACGCACTATAAGGTAAGAAGCATACAATATCGATTGGAAATCGTAATGCATTAATGCCACCAAATGATCCGAGGTAAGAAAAAATGGTAAGTGATCCCATATAAATAATAAACCAAATGAGTGAGCCGGTACTTGTAAAAGCACTCTTGCGATGATAAACAAGAGAAATGATAAGGCCAAAAAGTAATGCGACATCGAGTTTCCATATAATAGAAAAACCGCACCAATACAGCATAAGATTACAAATATAAAATGCAATATAAGATAAGAAGAAACCGCATGAGAGTTTGAACGGTCTATTTCTGGTGGGTTGTAACTTACGCATGGCTAATAAGCAAATGGGTCCAATCGCATAAGAAAGGATACTCGCTGATGAAAGAAATGCGACGAGTTTTTGCCAGCCTTGAAAAGGTAAAAAAGCGAAGCAACCTACGAGAAGATTCGCATATAATGTAACATAGGGAACTTGGTGGCGATTCACTTTTAAAAACCATTGAGGCAAGTGTTCATTGAGTGCCATGCCATATAAAATACGTGATGTTGCAGCTGTATATACAAATGTTGTGATAAAAGGAGAAAAAGCGGCATCAAATAACAACAACGTTGCGACAACACCGAGACCTAATAATAAAGTTAGGCCAACCAACGGCCCCCCATCTCCAGGGTAACTCAATGTATGCCAACCATTCACAAAATATTGATGTGGTACTGCGACGATAAAACTCAGTTGCAGCATAAAATAAAGAATAAACCCAATTAAAACAGCACCTAATATAGCAATTGGAATATTACGCTGTGGATTTTTAACTTCTCCTGCGAGCATTAACCCATTCTGAAATCCTGTAAAAGCAAAAATAACACCACCTGCAGAAAGCGCTTTAAATATTTGCACCCAACTGTCTTTGCTCGAAACATCAAGCTGAATATTAGCCATTGAAGGCGATTGTTTGAGTAGCATAAAAATAGCGATGCTCGGTAGGATAAACTTAATTAAGCTCCCATATTTATTGCATTCAACCAACAGTTTAATGCCATAGGAATTTAAAAAAACGACGAATAGCATAATGCCAATTGCTACAACGTAGCCGTAAGCAGAAAGAGAAAGAGCTGTTGTTTCTGTATTAATTAAAAAAGGGAAAAAATGACTTGAATATTGAAGAATTGCTTGAATTTCAATAGGGGTCATAACCACATAAGCAAGCCAAGATGACCATGCAAATAAAAAACCTACTTCTCGGCCATGTGTAAAGGTTGGATAGTTTGACATACCTCCAGAAATAGGAAACATTGCGCCTAATTCGCAAAGTGGTAAGGCAATAAACAGCATAAATATGGCAGCAATAATCCAACTGATTAATGCATTGCTTCCTGCCATTTGTGCGCTAATAAAAGGACTAAATAACCAGCCTGAACCAATCATTCCACCAGCAGAAACAATGAGTATGCTGGCCGTTGAAATATCGCGTTTTAACATGGTATTACTCCTAATTGGCAGTACAAATCCAAGGTGAACCAGTGAAATCATATGAATGTATGTTTTTCATTATTATGATATTTCAACGGCCCGTCTAGCGTTTTTATTTTGAGAACAAGTTATAATCATTTCTTGATATGCTCTTTTTTTGTACTATTATGAAGGTGAAGTCCACTGTTGTTTAAGGATGTACCATGGAAGTATCTATTCGTATCAGGCAAACGCACATATTAACGGCGTTTGGATTAGGCCTCGCATTGCTGGTGATGCCCTTGTCAGTTGAGGCTGTGTCTACACTGCAATTGCCTGAGGCAACTACTGTAAAACCGATGATGCAGCTCGCAAATACATTTGTATTTAGCCCCCGCACTTTGAGATGGAAAGCAATTAATAATAAAGGAAAAGTAGTTCGGAGTGGTCGAGGGTCTGGTGGACGCAGTTATTGTAAGGATGTTCGTCGTGCCTGCAAAACACCCACAGGAACATTTCGTATCATCAGTAAACGGGGGGCAAATTGTCGGTCAAGTCGATATCCGCTTGGGCGAGGTGGGGCACCAATGCCATATTGTATGTTTTTTAGTAAGTACTACGCTATTCATGGTTCACCGGATGTGCCTAATTACAATGCAAGTCATGGGTGTGTGCGTGTTAAACCCAATGATGCACGTTGGTTACACAAAAACTTCATTCGAATTGGGACCAAAGTGATTATTAAATCATATTAATTGAAGCAACCATCTACTTTTACTCATAATAATTTATGATAATATAAGTCATTATAAATTATGAGAGTAAAAGTAAGATTGCTATGATTTCTATTAAAACTCCTGAGCAAATTGAAAGCATGCGAAAAGCAGGCCGTTTTACAGCCCAAGTACTTGAAGCCCTTAGTGAAGTCATTCAAGCGGGTATGACAACGATGGACGTTGATCAATTTTGCGAAGATTATATTCGCAATACACTGGGTGCTATTCCAGGTAGCAAAGGCCAGTATGGCTATCCATATTCTGTAAACACCTCACTTAATCATGTTGTTTGTCATGGAATGCCATCTGATAAGCAGGTTTTAAAAAAAGGGGATATCGTTAATGTGGATGTAACTGTTATTCATGATGGGTTTTATGGAGATAGCAGTAAAATGTTTTGCATCGGGGAAGTCTTACCTTTTGCTCAGCGTTTGGTTGATGTTACACAACAATGCCTATATGCCGGTATTGCCGTAGTGAAGCCAGGATGTACAATTGGTGATATTGGTCATGAAATACAGTCTTTAGCGGTTAAAAATGGTTACTCTGTTGTTCGTGAGTATTGCGGGCATGGTATTGGCCAAAAAATGCATGAAGATCCTCAAGTTGTACATTATGGACATCGAGGTGAAGGAGATATATTAAAACCAGGCATGACCTTTACTATTGAGCCAATGATTAACCAGGGGCGTGCTGAGCTTAAGCATCTTGAAAAAGATGACTGGCGTATTGCTATTACAAAAGATAAAAAACTATCTGCACAATGGGAGCATACATTGCTGGTTACGCCTACAGGAGTTGAAGTGCTCACCTTGCGAGAAGAAGAGCAACCAACCCTAGGAGCTATAACTTAATCATCATCTTCATCTTCTTCGATGCTAAACGACGAGCCACAACCGCACGTCGTTTTTGCATTGGGATTTCGAATTACAAATCGTTCGCCTTGAATTTCTTTGACATAATCGATTTCAGCTTCTTTTAAATATTGGATACTCATTGAGTCAATTAACAGCTTAACCTCGGCTTCACTACCTGTGCATTGCTGTTTAACAACGGTATCATCGAGTGCTTGCTCCTTATCGAAAGTAAATCCATATTGAAATCCAGAACAACCTCCACCTGTCACATAAATACGTAATTTTAAATCAGGTTCTTTTTCTTCTTGTATTAATTCAAATACTTTATCTGCAGCACTTACAGAAAAATTGACATGTGTACTCATCGAATTACCTCCTCAATTACAGCACCACCTAAACAAATGTTTTTATCATAAAAAACAATGTATTGGCCAACCGTAACTGCTCGTTGTGGGCTTGAAAAAATAACGGTTTGTTTACCTTCATTTTCAGGTGAAATCATACAGGCTTGTTCTGCTTGTCGATAGCGTGTTTTTGCAAAGCATGTTTTAGGAAAATCATACTCGGTTTGTTTTTCTAACCAATGAATAGGCCCACAGATTAAACCTTGTGCGTAGAGCATTGGATGTTCGCTGCCTTGAGCGACTATCAATTGATTATTTTTTAAATCTTTATCAACGACATACCATGGAGCGTCTATTGCATTGCGTACACCGCCTATATTTAAACCTTGGCGCTGGCCGATTGTGTAAAACATTAGACCATCATGTTGTCCTAATGTTTCACCTTGGGCATCTCGTATAATACCCGGAGTCGCTAACATGAATTCGTTCAAAAATTGTTTGAACGGACGTTCACCAATAAAACATAACCCTGTTGAGTCTTTTTTTGCATGTGTTTTTAAATTTATTTTTTTTGCAATTTCTCGAATTTGTGGCTTCAAATAGTCGCCAATTGGAAAATAAACTTGTTTTAAGACCTCAGGCTTAATGGCATGTAAAAAATAAGTTTGATCTTTTTCCCGATCCTTTGCTTTACAGAGTTTATGATTTGCATCAATGCGTGCGTAATGTCCGGTTGCAATTGCATCGGCGCCTAAAGTCATGGCGTGTTTTAAAAATAAATTAAATTTAATTTCTTTGTTGCACAATACATCTGGGTTAGGAGTTCTACCGCGCTCATATTCAGATAACACATGTTCAAACACTTGATTCCAATAAGCTTCTGAAAAGTTGACTTGATGCAGAGGAATCTGGAGTTGTTCGCAAACAGCTGCTGCATCCGCTAAATCAGCAGCTGCAGCACAATATCCAGGCTTATCATCTTGCTCCCAATTTTTCATGAATAAGCCTTCTACTTCAAAACCTTGTTGAAGTAGAAGATAGGCCGCAACAGATGAATCGACACCACCAGACATACCAATGATTACTTTTTTTACCATAACTTATGTTTTCGAAGCACTTGAAAAGCAGTATTTTAACAAAAAAATCGTAAAAACGGGAACTTATCTATCATAATACTTGGATTACAATAAAAAACTCGGTAGAATTCATCCCCAATGAAAACAAATTGGTTAGGAGTAAGGCAATGGCAGTTCAACAAAATAGAAGAACACGTTCAACACGTGACAAACGTCGTTTTCACGATAAATTAAAACAACCTACGTTATCTATTAACGCAACAACGGGTGAAGCTCATCTACGTCATCATATCACTCCTGATGGGTATGACTGTCGTGGAGAGCGTCGTGTGTTAGTGAACGATACGATGTACGAAGAAGACGAGTAAAGCAATTTGAAGGCCTTAACGGTTTCGGTTGATGTGATGGGGGGGGATCATGGCTTAAGTGTCACGATTCCTGCTTGTGTTGCAGCCATTAAAAAAAATGCGTACTTGCACTTGATGCTCGTGGGTGATGAACACCAAATTAAAACGTATTTAAGAGATCAAGGTATTACAGATAGCCCTCAACTCACACTTGTTCATGCCCCTGAAATGGTTGACATGGACGAGTTACCTTCCCATGCGCTAAGAAAAAAGAAAAAATCTTCTATGCGTATTGCTATTAATTTAGTGAAAGAAGGAAAAGCAGAAGCATGTGTGAGTGCTGGTAATACAGGTGCATTGATGGCAACTGCACGTTTTGTCTTAAAAACATTACCCGGCATTGATAGACCAGCAATTATTGCTGAATTACCTACAAAGCACTCTAGGACACGTGTAATTGATTTAGGTGCGAATGTCGACTCATGTGCGGAGCATTTATTTCAATTTGCTGTGATGGGATCGGCATTAATTAAAGCGGTTGATCATAAAGCAAAACCAACAGTGGCTGTTCTAAACGTCGGTGTTGAAGAAATCAAAGGAAACGAACAAGTTAAACGTACAGCTCAAATGCTTTCTGAATGTGGTGTAATGAACTACATGGGATATGTTGAAGGAAATGATTTTTATTCCGGTGAAGTGGACTTGATTGTTTGCGATGGTTTTGTTGGCAATGTAGCACTTAAGTCCAGTGAGGGCTTATACAAACTGATGTCTAGTGTTTTGAAAGAATCATTCATGATGAACTTATGGACAAAATTTGTGGGTTTGCTTGCACGCCCTGTGTTGCAACAGCTTAAAAAAAGAATGGACCCTGCGCGATATAATGGTGCGACCCTCATTGGTCTTAATGGTATCGTCGTTAAAAGTCATGGTGGTGCAAGTGAAACGGCATTTCAATTTGCTATTGAGCAAGCGTCTATACAAGTAGAAAATCGCGTAGTTGATTTGGTTCGTGAGCAAATATCAAATTTTGTAGAAGAAGGTGTTTCTTTATGAGTAATACAAGTCATTCATCTCAAAAAGCGTTTGTTTTTCCAGGGCAGGGTTCTCAGTCGCTGGGTATGTTAGCCGAACTTAAAGACGAACACAGTATTGTACATGATGTGTTTTCGCTGGTTTCTGATACCTTAGGATATGATCTTTGGAAGCTCGTGCAAACAGGTCCTATAGAGCAGTTGAATCAAACTGAATATACACAGGTTGCAATGTTGGTTGCTGATGTTGCTGTTTATCGGATACTTGAAAGTTATGGTATAGATGCTCGTATTTCAGCAGGGCATAGTTTAGGTGAATATGCAGCGTTGGCTTGTGCTGACGCTATTGAGCTGTCTGATGCTGCAAAACTAGTTCAAGCCCGTGGACGACTGATGCAAGAAAATGTTCCGCTTGGACAAGGTGCGATGGCTGCTATCGTTGGACTGACTGATGAGCAAGTACAAGAGGCTTGTCGCAAAGCTTCAACTGATCTGATGCATGTTAGTCCTGCAAACTATAATGCGATTGGTCAAGTTGTGATTGCAGGGCATACAGATGCGGTAAAAAACGCGATGCAAGAAGCTGAAAGTATGGGAGCACGATTAGCACTTGAGATTCCTGTGAGTGTGCCATGTCACTGTTCGCTTCTTTCTGATGCCGCCTTGAAATTTAAAGAAGTATTAAATCGCACGCCTATGACTACACCTAAACGTGCGGTTATCAGTAATGTTGATCTCAGCATACACGATAACCCTGAAACCATGAGAAAACTGCTTGCTCAACAGCTTTGCAGTCCTGTGCGCTGGGTTGAAACTATTCAAGCAATGAAGCAGGCAGGTATCACACAAATTATAGAGTGTGGGCCAGGCGCAGTACTAGCGGGTCTTGTTAAGCGAATTGATAAAAGTATTTCAGCGATAAGCATTAATACACCCAATAATCTTGAAAAAATGCTGGGTCTTGAAGGAATATCATAATGATTGATTTGAAAGATAAAGTCGCCCTCATTACAGGAGCAACTCGTGGCATAGGTATGGCAATTACTAAAACTTTAGCTGAGCAAGGTGCCTATGTTATTGGTACGGCTACCACTGAATCTGGTGCTGAACGTATCAGCACGTACTTGAAAGAAGCACAACTTTCAGGACAAGGAGCCGTACTTAATGTTACGGATCCTGACAGCATAGAGGCACTGTTAACCTCGTTGAGTCATGATAATAAAACACCTCATATTTTAGTCAATAATGCAGGTGTTACAGCGGATAATTTATTATTACGCATGGATGATGATGAGTGGGAACGTGTTATCACCACTAATTTAAGCGCTATTTTTCGAATGACACGAGCATTCATTAAGCCAATGTTTCGTGCTCGATTTGGCCGAGTCATTAATATAGGGTCAGTTGTTGGTTCTAGCGGTAATCCAGGACAAGTCAATTATACTGCAGCAAAAGCAGGCCTCATCGGCTTCTCAAAGTCACTCGCTCAAGAGATTGGCAGCCGAGGTATTACTGTAAATGTAGTCGCACCTGGTTTTATCGCTACAGAAATGACAGAAGTTTTGCCTGACCTGGTGAAGTCTGAAATGAAAAAGCGCATTCCTACTAAACGTTTTGGGACACCGGACGATATTGCTAATGCGGTTGCTTTTCTTGCATCAGATGCTGCAAACTATATCACCGGTGAAACAATACACGTAAATGGTGGCATGTACATGAGTTAAAGAGGCTTATTAGACTTGCGTTATTTGAATAATCTAATAAACTACCCATCAATAGACATTTAATTTTTTATCAATCGAAAAAGGAACTATAGGTTATGAGTGCAAATGGTACAGTAGCAGAAAGAGTCCGTAAAATTGTTGCTGAACAATTGGGCGTAAAAGAAGAAGAATTGAAAAATGATGCTTCTTTTGTCGATGACTTAGGCGCAGATTCTCTGGATACGGTTGAATTGGTGATGGCTTTAGAAGAGGAGTTTGAAACTGAAATTCCTGATGAAAAAGCAGAGCAAATTACAACAGTTCAAGGTGCAATTGATTACATCGATTCTAATTTACAGAGTTAAGATTAATCTATGACAAAGAGACGTGTGGTTGTAACAGGTCTAGGCATGTTAACCCCTGTTGGGCTTAATGTGGATGAAACCTGGAAAAATATTCTAGCAGGTGTTAGTGGTACCGGGCCTATAGATGAGTTTGATGTATCGGAGTATTCAACTAAAATTTGGGCAAAAGTTAAAGGCTTTAATCCTGAAGATTATATTCCTGCAAAAGATGCTCGAAAAATGGATCCGTTTACACAGTATGGGGTAGTTGCAGCAGCAGAGGCATTGGCTGATGCAAATCTTGAGATAACTGAGGAACTGTCGCATCGTGTAGGTGTTTCTGTTGGTGCTGGTATTGGTGGTATAGAAACCATTTTAAACAACCAAGAACGCTTGGAGAAGTCCGGCCCACGTAAAGTCTCACCCTTCTTTATTCCAGCTGCCATTATTAATATGGTAGCTGGACAAATTTCTATTCGAAACAATTTAAAAGGCCCTAATATATCTGTCGTTACAGCTTGTACTACAGGAACACATAGTATCGGACTTTCTGGGCGTATGATTGCTTATGGTGATGCCGATGTTATGGTTTGTGGTGGTTCTGAAATGACCTTAACACCGTTGTGTGTTGCGGGTTTTTCAGCTGTTCGTGCGCTTTCACGCCGTAATGACGAACCAGAAAAAGCATCTCGTCCTTGGGATAAAGACAGAGATGGGTTTGTTATGGGAGACGGAGCGGGCGTTTTAGTGCTCGAAGAATATGAACATGCAAAAGCACGTGGCGCCAAAATTTACGCCGAATTGACAGGCTTTGGTATGTCTGGAGATGCCTATCATATTACCTCACCTGATGAAGATGCTGAAGGTGCAACCGAAAGTATGGCTGCTGCTATAAAAGATGCGGGTATTGAGCCTAATCAAGTTGACTATATTAACGCACATGGTACTTCTACTTCTCTCAATGATAAAAATGAAACAATGGCTATTAAGCGTTTATTTAAAGAGCACGCTTATAAATTAGCTGTTAGCTCTACGAAGTCTATGACAGGACATCTTTTAGGAGCTGCGGGTGCCATTGAGGCTATTTTTAGTGTGCTTGCCATTCGAGATCAAATTGCACCACCTACGATTAATTTAGACAATCCAGACGAAGGTTGCGATTTGAATTTTGTGGCACATCAACCACAAAAACGTGTGATAAATAATGTTTTGAGTAATTCCTTAGGATTTGGTGGAACAAACGGCTCTTTATTGTTTACAAAAATTGAGTCTTAAACATGTTAAATTTGCCGGGTCAGTTTATTGTACTCGAAGGCTTAGAAGGTGCTGGAAAATCAACAGCACTCACAACAATTAAACGATTCTTAATGCCCCATGTTCCTGAGTTAATCGTAACAAGGGAACCGGGTGGAACTCATACCGGCGAAATTATCCGTCAAATTATTAAGCAAGTTCCTGATAATGAAGCACTTTTACCTCGCACTGAATTACTTTTATTTTATGCTGCGCGTCATCAGCTGGTTGAACATGTAATTCGTCCTGCATTAGCACGAGGGGCATGGGTCCTTGCTGATCGTTTTGAACTTTCTACCTGGGCCTATCAAGGTGGTGGACGTGGTCTTGACCTAAATATGATTCAACACTTATCTGATTTTTGTGTTCAAGATCTTCAACCTGATTTGGTTTTATTTTTAGATTTACCTCCAGAGCAAGGCCTTGAACGTATTTTAGAACGAGGTAGTATTGATCGTATCGAGCAAGAGCCAATAGAATTTTTTAATCGTATCTATGACGCGTACCATGAAAAACTTGAACATTTAGATCAAGCTATTTTGATTGATGCGAGTAAACCACTTGCAATGGTACAGCATATGATTAGAGCAACTTTAGAGCAACATCTGGTATCCCATGGCATTGAACGCATCCAATAAAAGTTTAATGGCGCACCTGACAAACGTGCTGCCACAAGCATTATTATTAGTAGGTCCTGAGCATGCTCAGGCGCTTGAGTTAACCAATCAAGTGATAAAAGGTGTGCTTTGTGATTCAGAGAACAAGCCTTGTGGCCAGTGTCGTCATTGCTTATTGATAGAACAAGAAATACACCCGGATGTATTACTTGTAACTCAAGAGAAAGCAGGATCAGCGATTAAAATTGATCAAATCCGTAACTTACAGCTGATAGCTTATCAAACCCCTCAATGTGCTACAGAGCGCATTGTCATTATTCACCCTGCAAATGAGCTTAATCGTGCAGCATCAAATGCTCTACTTAAAATATTGGAAGAACCGCCTCAATATACTTATTTTATTCTGGTTGCCACCCATCTTGATACACTTCCTCTAACCATTATAAGCCGATGCCAAGTTCATCAAGTTTCAGAGCCTAAGCCTGTGCTTGAGCAGCATATTCCAGGATATTTAAATATTGGTTTGCATTATGATAAGGCGACACCTCGCGGTTTTTTATTTGAAAATCATCAAGCAATTATTAAAAAAGTGTGTGATCTCTCGGAAAAAAAAATATCGCTTTGCCAGTTAGCTTCTGAATGCTCTAATCATGCTTTATCTGATTTATTGTGGTTCTTTCAATTATTTACGGCAACGCTGTTACAATATCAGCTACTGCCTTCAAAAACGGTAATACAAAATACGCACGTTAAAAAACTGGCAGAAAAACACTCCCCAATTCATTACTTTAAGCAATTAGATAATATTTCAGCTTTTACAAAAAAAATGAATCAGGACATTCCTTTAAACTCAACACTTACTCTTGAGAGTCTTTTAATAGGCTATATATGACAAATTACAATCCAACGGTTTTTCCAATTATTGACTCACACTGCCACCTGAACCAATTAGATTTAACAGCATTTGATGGTTGTTTAGATAGAGCTTTAGATGAAGCACGTTCTGTTGGTGTAAAGCACTTTTTATGTGTCTGTATTACACCTGACGATATTTCAGAACTACATGAGATTAGTGCGCAAAATCCTGATATTAGCATGTCTATTGGTGTGCATCCAAATGAAGTTATACAGCATCAACTCACTTATAAAACATTGCATAAATATGCAAGTTCACCTGCATGTATTGCTATCGGTGAAACAGGACTGGATTACTTTAGAACAGAAACGCCCGAGGCGCTTGATATGCAACGGGAAAGCTTTCGAATGCATATACGTGTTGCGCGTGACCTCAAAAAGCCATTAATTATTCATACACGTGCCGCAGCAGAAGATACATTAAAAATTATGGAAGAAGAGAAGGCGGATGAGATTGGCGGTGTGATGCATTGCTTCTCAGAAAACTGGGATGTTGCACGTCGTGCTTTGGCACTTAATTTTTATATCTCGTTTTCGGGGATCTTAACGTTTAAAAATGCACATGTTTTACATGATGTCGCACAAAAAGCACCTCTCGATAGAATATTGATTGAGACTGACTCGCCTTATTTAGCTCCAACACCTAATCGTGGAAAGTCTAATCATCCGGCTTGGGTGAAGTTTGTTGCTGAGGCGCTGAGTCAGCTACGCGAAACGTCCTATGAAGTTATTGCTCAAGAAACCACTGCCAATTTTTATCGCTGCTTTAAGATAGCGCTATGATGAACTTATTTATTGGGCTAATGTCTGGCACGAGCATGGATGGTATTGATGCAGTACTCGTAGACTTAAAGCAGAATCAACTGATTGTAGGTATTACACATCCATACACAACTCATCTTCAAGAACAATTATGTGCTTTTGATGCATCTCAAAAGCACAGTGTTCAATCAATTCAACAGCTAAATCATCAATTAGGACATGCTTTTTCGGAAGCTGTTTTAACATTACTAAAAAAAACACAATATACGCCTGATGATATTATTGCTATTGGCAGTCATGGACAAACGCTTTATCACGATCCAGGTGCTGATATTCCTACAACGTTGCAGCTGGGTTGTCCACATACAATTGCGGCGAAAACAGGAATGACAGTTGTTGCCGACTTTAGAACTCGTGATTTAGTTCTGGGTGGGCAGGGCGCACCACTTGCACCCTATTATCATCACATACTATTTAAAAGCAAAAAATTACCCCTTGCAGTGGTTAATATCGGTGGAATATCTAATTTAAGCGTTTTGAGACCATCAAAAGCGCCATTAGGATATGACACAGGACCAGGCAATGTTTTAATGGATGCGTGGATTAAGAAGCATAAAAATTTACCTTATGATAAAAATGGTGATTGGGCTGCAAGTGGTCAGATGATTCCTGCTTGTTTAAATGCTTTACTGGATGATACTTTTTTTAAAAAAACAGTGCCCAAAAGCATTGATAAAGCTTATTACTCATTGTCGTGGATTCAAAAATTTTTTACGCCCAAGCATAAGCCTGAAGACGTGCAAGCTACTTTACTTCACCTTACAGCATATTCAATTGCTGATGCTATCAAAATATCAGCGCCTGAGTGTAAACAAGTTTTATTATGCGGTGGTGGCGCACATAATCATGTTTTAACACAAGTCATTAAGACTTATTTGCCAGGGTATCAAGTCAATACAACCGAGCTGTTTGATGTGAGTCCTGATTATCTTGAAGCTATGATGTTTGCTTGGTTTGCTCAACAAACCCTTCAGCATCAGGCGCTTGATTTAACTCAAATTACAGGTGCAAGTAAACCTGCTATTTTGGGTGCTGTGTATTTATAAGTAACACCATAGATTTTTTTAAACTAAGGTTGGTTGAGAGATTGAATGTTCTTATTCCATGAGCCATAAAGCCTAATTGTTTGATTAGTAAACATGCTAAATTTTTGCATGCTTATGTCTTATATATCATTGCCCTATTTTTATTTAGGGTAATTTTTATTATCTCAAAAGAGGGCGTTATGAAAGTAGCATTCTTTGTAAGTAGTGTAGGTGATACTGATTTAGCATTGAAAACGATTACATCAATGGAAAATAAAGCTGAGGTTGAAACCTGTTTGATTGCACTCACGCAAACAGCAGAACAACGTATCACTAGTAGTCGTGTTCAATGTTCGTCACTTGCCTTAAAAACGAGATTGTCGGATATACTTGATGTTCAGAATTTTTCTGAAGCATATTGCACAAGAGAGCAGCTTGATGTGCTGACTCAGTATATTAAAAACGAAAATATCACTTATATTTACTTAGGCGTACCCTCAACTAACAATAAAATTCCTTTACAAGTTGCAGCAATTATAGAAGATATTCCAGTATTAATGGCTTATGAATTTATGTTTAAGCCCGAGGGACATGACTTATGGGACTATCTCCCAGTATTAAAAAGCAAACAAAATATTCAATGGGCATTACCATTAATTGACGCAGTAGCTGATTTTGACTTTCATGATATGAATAAAGTGAAAGTGACTGGGCATTTAAGTATAGATAATGCATATTCATCTAACGCAATAAGCAACTCAGACATTATTAGAGAACATTTACACATTTTGCCAAACAAAAAGTTTGCTTTTGTCAGTAGCACAACACAACCCATTTTGACAGATACGATATTTTTAGAGTCCTTATTAGCACTATTACCGAATCATCCTGATATACAAGTACGCTTTGGTCTTCATCCGGGTATTCAAGATTTAGATGCTTATGTGCGTGAAGTGCTTACTGTTTGTCAGAGATACCCAAGTGCATGCGATCAGTTTAAAATTATTTTACCTGATAATTTGTTAGGGCGATTTAAGTATCCAGCATTATCAATTGAGCATCCAGCCACGCTGGATATTTTTTTAAGAGTGAACGTGACTGGGCCTGATGCATCTTTTGCAGCAGATAGAGTCGCTCAGTCTGTACCTGGAGCCCTTTTAAATCAAGCGGTTATAGAAGGGAAGCCGTCTTATGCTCATGGTGGAAAGTCATACTTGCCGAAACAACATTTTTCAAATGATATTACCGCATTTTTTTCTGCAAACGCTCAAGCACCACGCAGCAAAGAGGAACTTGGCTTGAATGATAAAACAGCTCCTCAGAATTATGCGGATATGATTACTGGCCCTGGATGATAGAGAGTCATTCAGAGTAAAATCGAAGGGCAGAAAGTGTTGATGACGTTAACTATCAGCTACTGCCCCCAACACCAAAAATAGAAGCATTGCCTTCTAAAGATGAGGCAGTTGGTATAGAACCATTTATTAGTGACAAATAGCTTAATGGATTTACACTGCCATTACCGACCGAGACACAAAATGCGCCTGTGCGAGTACAAAAAACACCGAGAAGTCTATTATCAGTAGAACCCTCAGGTGCTGTAGGAATGAGTGCATCACTCCAATCTATGCCGCCATCAGTTGTTGTATAGATTATACTGTCTTGTGGCTTTTCAGATGAATTATCACTTGTTGAACCAACCGTTGTACAACGCATACCTGTTGCATCACACGAAACACTTTGTAATTGCGTAATATAGCTTCTATCCGGAGGTGTTGGCAAAGGATCTGACAAGATCCAAGTAGAGCCTGTATCAGAAGATGTATAGGTCACAGGGATTCTGGCAACATTGGACCCAAAGTAAGAAAGGAATCCTGCTGCAACACACTGTTGCATTGAAGCTGAACAAGATACACCGTAGAGAGTCAGTATTTGTGCACTTGTTCCGCTGACACTGACATCAGGGACATCAATAATTTGAGTATCCCAGGAGGCGCCTGTGTCCGTGGTTTTTGCAATTAAACCAGGGCTTTTTCCGTCAGGAAAATTGCCACCTGCAAAGAAAAATCCTGCGGCAATACATGTTTTTCCTGTGTTATCACATACAACCGAATTTAAGGTGGGCTGCGTACTATATGAATCAGAGTAAACAGTCACAGGAGCTGACGACCAATCTTTACAATCGGAAGATAAATAAGCAACTGCTACTGTATCGCTATTGCCTACAGCGATACAGTTTTTAGCCTGCCTAGCATGTCCCATTCCCCATAATTGAATACCTAAAAGTGTTGCTGATGACGGTTGGTAGGGGCCATCCCAGCTATCACCTGCATTTTGTGTGCTATAAATGAGCCCTTGATTGGTTGATGTTTCATTGAATCCTGCAGCACCACAGGATTGACCTGAGTTGTCACATGAAACACTTTTTAAGGCATTATCTCCGCTGCCGCTTGGGTTTGAAAATGTTGTTGTCGTATCCCAGTTTTGTCCGCCGTCAGTACTGCGATAAATCTGTGCCTGTGAATTACTCAGTAAGGGGTTTGTATTTCCTACAGCAAATTTATAATTGCTAATTGTGAACGTGTAATCTTGACCATTTAACTTTGCTTTTGCATTTAAATAAGCAGATACTGTGACAGGTCTTCCTGATGGGCCTAAAATTGAAAGTATTTTAGGGCGTCGTCGGCTAATAGAAAAACCTCTTCTATTATTATCATTACCATCAGACAGGGTGAAACCATCTGTTTTCATTATAACATCTACATCTGGATAGGAATGATTGCGTTTAGGTGCCACTGAAATTGATGCTCCGTCTATTTCCACATCAAAAAACTGTCCTGTGGTGTCTGAAAATACGGACGTTGCAAATAAGCATAAAGTTAATGGGGTTAAACGTGTAATCAGTTTCATAAAAATTCCTTTTTAAACAGTAGCAGAGCAAACAATTGCTTGTGCATAGGTGTTTCTTGTTTCAAGTGAATTAATAATTTGAGTTGTACGTTTATTGAGCGCACTCTGACCTAAATAAAAAAATCGATAAGCACACTCAAAGGGTACATGAACATCAGGTATTAAGTCGTGAATGGCAACACCCACACCTCCCATGGCACTAAAGGTTGTATTGGTTTTACTGTAGAAAGAGTGATTCGGTAGGGTGGATGGGTCACGTACTGTTTCTTGATAATGACGAAGCATCATAATATTAGGTCCAATGCCAGCGTGTAAAACTAAACCAATATTATTTTTTTCTTGTGTTTTAAATAATTCACCTCTTACAACCGCATAAATTGGCAAATTTGAAACATTATATTGATAAGATAAATTTGCGAATGCCTGCTCCTGTACAATTAAACCATTAACTGTGGTTTTCCCTAAATAAAAGGCATTAACGCCATAAGCCAGGTGAGACAATTCTATTTTTGATAGTTTAAAAGTATTTTCCGCTGAGACAGGTCGTAAATAACCAATTCCTACAAGACCATTATTATCTGAAGTGCTGTCTATTGTGTATTGATTACCTAATAATCCTTCGATGCGAATAAGTTGAGACATACCTGCCTTGGCTTGAAAAAGCCCTAGCTGAATAGGCACTTCGCCTTGTTTGAAATCAAAAGCAAAACATATATTATTGATTAAAAAAACCAACAGCAAACAAACAATCCGTTGCATAGCATGCATTGAAAATACTCTTTAATATAAAAATACCATTTATTCTAGCGTATTTTTTTCCAAAAGGTAATCCCCAAAAAAAACTAGGTAACTCCCCAGGTCCGTCATCCCGAGCATGCGAGGGATCTCCTGACTTTCAAACAGAACCTAAGTCGTTTTTGATTATTCTTCATATAGTCCGTCACGCTACTTTATGATGAAATATGTAACCTATGCGGTTACGAGCGCAGCAAGTGGCGTGAAAATTGATTTTTGTCTTACTGCGATCGCAAAGAGACAACAATATCGTTTTTTAAAAACGGGCAGGAAGTAAGTTAGCTTGCTCGTAATCAAAAGTTTGCTCTTGATTAATTTCATTTTCTACTGCACGAATTTTTTCTCTTAAAAGCATTTCGCTCATTGTTTTTTTCAGTAAATTTGGTTTTTCTTGTGCACCAAAGAAAGATGTCAAAAATTGAAATGGGTAAAAAATACTATATTTGAGAGACTCAGTACCTGCTTCAATAGAAGCTTTATCTATTTCCTCTATATTTTTAGCCTGACTTAAGTATATTTTCTCAAGTAAAGCAGTATGACGATAATATAAGTCATCAAGCTTTTCATTTCTGATTCTTTCTTCTTCGATTAAATGTTTTTGAAAATCAGTTTGTGTAGTCCATAAATTTGCACGCTGTTCTTGAAGTGTGGCTAATTCGGTTTCATATGCTTCGAATGTTTTATGAAAATTATCACATAAAGCTGAAGGCATTTTAGTTGAAGCAAATAAATTAAAATTTTGAATCATAGAGGCAGATTCTTGTTGTACCATTTCGCCGTATGATTTAATCATACTTATTTTTCTCTCAAATAAAGCATCTATTTTTTTATCCAGCGCTTCGATTGATTCTTTATTTTTATCTAATATCTCATGGTGCGCTTGAAAGCGTTGACTGCTTTCTTGTTGCTCACGTAAATGATTGAGCGCTTCACTTTCTTTCTCAAGTGCTTTTAAATGTGCTTTTTGATTTAATCGCTTATCTCGACTTAACACTAATTGCCATAGTAATGCGCCTATTCCTCCAATAGCAGCAACACCTAGTGTGCAAATTAAAATCAAAATATAAATGTCCATAATCGGCTCTCTCGTTTTATTTATTCACTTTATCTAAATCTAAATGAATCAGGTTTGTGTGGATATCTATTAAAAAGTAACGGCTAAAATCTTCAAATGAATTCACAGTTGGCCAAAGTTCTTTTGAATCACAGACTCTCATCATTTCCATTTTAAAAATAGGAAGAAAGTATTGTTTTACAAATGGGTGAACTTCATTGAGTGCATTGAAATGTTTAATGATAACAGTCGCATTTTCAGTCAGTTGAGATAAGGTGATTTCTTCAATCAGTGTAACCACCTCATCGTCACCTTGATGATTCTCTGGTTTTTCCTGTTGCATTTTTTTTAAAAATAATGAACGTGGCTTTACGCGAAGTAATTGTTGCTCACATTCAAATGAAGACTCTAAAACAACCATGTGAGAATGAACTTCAAACTTAAAGCAACACAGAAAATCAAGAAAACTTGCGTTTAAGCTTAAAAGAGCTTTTTCTCCAAGCCAGCGTTTGATTTCATACTGAAACATCGTTGGAAAATGTTTTTCAAGTGTTTCCAGCAGTGCTTCTTCATTTTCATGGAGAGGCAAGGTATACGCTGTGGTATCTGTCTGTAAAATATTAAGACTGGGTAATGCTGCTTCAGGTAATTGCCCTGCTAAAAAAGATAAAAATGCAGGGGTTGGTTTCAATAAAATAACTTCTCTAGGCTCCAGTTGCATCATAACTCTCCTTGCAATAACTCGGTTGTGAGTACTCAATTGAAAAGCTAAATCTACAACAATATCTGTCTTCTCTTTTTTCGAGGGAAGACTATTAGGTTAACACTTATTAAAAATAAATTACAAGGTGCTTAGTGTTATTTATTGGTCTTGGCTTCTTTAGTCCGTCCATAATTTAGGCGCCATAACGCGCTCTGTAAGCTTCTAAGCGCTCAAAATGTTCTCTTTCAGCATGGTTTTTTAAATAATTTATCAAGTCACTTAAAGTAATGATTGGAAAAACATTAATTCCTTCAGCTTTTATTTCAGCAAGCGTTGATACACCATTGGGGGTACATTCCTCTCTATCTAAAGCAATAACAACATCTGTTAAAATACCACCAGCTTCAGCAATGAGTGTTTTTGATTCACGGAAAGCCGTTCCTGCTGTAATCACATCATCAACCATGACGACCTCTTTTCCTTGAAGAGGAGCTCCTATGATTTTTCCTCCCTCTCCATGTGTTTTTATTTCTTTTCGATTAAAAGTCACATCAACATTGATGTTGTGTTCGGCACAAGCAATTGCGGCTGCTGTAGCAAGCGGCAAGCCTTTATAGGCTGGGCCAAATAAATGAGTTACATTCGGTTTATTCTTTAATAAAGTATTTGCATATGCTTTTCCTACACGGCGTAAAATATCTCCTTCATAGAATAACCCAGCATTAAAAAAATAAGGGCTAACTCTACCTGATTTTAAGGTAAACTCCCCAAATACAAGCGCTTTTGCCTTTAATATCATTTGAATAAAAGCTTCTTTTTCGATATCCATACAAATAATCCTATGAAAAACAATTAACAAATCTAAAAAAGCTGTTATGCTAACTGATAGAAGACATGCGAGCCAGTCTTCTAAATTTTTCAATCTGTTTTAATGTTTTAAATATACTATTAAGGGATGATAGGTATGTCAGAACGCGAAACGGGCCATGTGAAATGGTTTAATGATAAGAAAGGGTTTGGCTTTATTATCAATAAAGAAGGCGACGATATTTTTGTGCACTACAAAGATATTCAAGGCGTTGGTTTTAAAACCCTCCAAGAGAAAGAGTCTGTGAGTTTTCTCTTGGATAAAGGCCCCAAAGGCTTAAAAGCGCAAGATGTGATGCGTCTTGAAGCGGCTGAAGCCGAAGTTTAAAATATTTTATGATATAACAGGCGCACCTGCTAACCAATCTTGAACCGGTAAATAGGTTTCATAGAGTGCATGTTCGGGTGTGTTGTTATCGGGTTTCCATTGATATGTCCATTGAACCTTTGGTGGCAAGGACATTAAAATAGACTCTGTTCGTCCTGAAGATTGTAAGCCAAACAATGTTCCGCGATCATAAATTAAATTAAACTCCACATAACGTCCGCGACGATGATTTTGAAAGTTCTTTTCGTTTGCACCGAACTTCATGTCTTTGCGTCGGTTTACAATAGGTGTATATGCTTTAAGATAAGCATCTCCTATGCTTTGCATCAGCCCAAAACTATGCTCAAAACTTTTGTCAGCATAATCATCAAAAAATAGTCCGCCAATTCCTCGTGCTTCATCTCGGTGTTTCAAATAAAAATAACGATCACACCACGCTTTAAACTCAGGGTAAATCTGTTCACCAAATGGTTCACATGCGTCTTTTGCTGTTTGATGCCAATGTACACAGTCTTCACGAAAGCCATAGTAGGGTGTTAAATCAAAACCACCACCAAACCACCAAACGGGAGGTTTTCCTTCTTGCTCAGCGATAAAAAAACGGACATTTGCGTGTGATGTAGGAACATACGGATTATTCGGATGGATGACTAAAGAAACACCTAACGCGCGAAAACGACATCCAGCTAATTCTGGACGACTGGCTGTTGCTGAAGGGGGGAGCACATCTCCATATACTTCAGAAAAATTAACACCTGCTTTTTCAAACACAGCCCCTTGTTCAAGCACACGAGAAATACCACCACCACCACCTGCGCGTGTCCAAGTATCTTCAACAAATGCTGCTTCGCCATCAATTTTTTCAAGTTCAGAGCAAATAGTTTGCTGTAAATTTAAAAGGTAAGCTTTAATATCTTCCACTGCATGAGGTGGGCAATCAAAAATTAGCTGAGTTGAAGCCATTATTTTTCCTGTTACTGAAGAAATTAAGGTCATTTTAAGCTTAACTTTGTTAAACTACAATTTAATCTCAGTTCAATTGTTGTTTAATTTTTATTACTTATTTTTATGATGCGACTTGAATCCTCATTATTTTCACCGCTTGCTATTGCGCCTATGATTGATTGGAGTAATACACACTTTCGAGTGTTGATGAGGCTGCTCGCCCCTCAGGCTCTCGTTTATACTGAAATGCAAACACCGAATGCGATTTTACATCAACCTGCGCGCGCACTGAACTTTCATTCAGCAGAGTCTCCTGTAGCACTACAATTAGGTGGTTCAGAACCTGATGCATTAGCGATAGCAGCAAAGCAAGGAGAGGATGCTGGATTTGATGAAATTAATTTAAATTTAGGGTGTCCAAGTTCGCGTGTTTTAGCTGGAAAATTTGGGGCTTCTCTTATGAAAGATCCGGTGCGTGTTGCTGCGTGTATCACGGCGATAAAAAAAGCGGTATCTATTCCTGTAACAGCAAAGACACGTATTGGTATTGATCATGAAGACAGTTATGATTTTTTTGAAAATTTTATCAGTGTGTTGATTCATGCAGGCTGCGATAAACTTATTGTACACGCACGTAAGGCTTGGTTGCATGGATTAAATCCAAAACAAAATCGCAATATTCCTCCTCTGCACTATGATTATGTACATCGAATTAAATCAACCATACCCCCTCACATACCGGTTGTTATTAATGGACATATAGAACATATTGAGCAAATCAAATATCATCTCCAAACACTAGATGGTGTGATGATTGGAAGACTTGCTTGCAGAGCACCTTATGCCATTGCAGGTTTACATCATGCTTTATATCCAAGTATACCGAAGCCATCCAGAACACAAGTGTTTCAAGATTATCTAACTTATGCTTCTAATCAGGATGTGTCCATTCATTATTTACTTAAACCGATTTTAAATTTAGTCCATGGATTACCAGGTGCTCGTGTTTTTAAACAAAACCTATTAGAAATTAAAACAATCCTCAATAACCCACAAATTCATGAATTAACTCAAAAACTTGCTGATATGGAGGAGACTTTGAATGGATTTTCTGCTTCAACTCTAGTAAATTAGGCGATTCTTAATATAAGCGTAAACACAAGGATTATTTGGGCATGTTAACGACGTTAATTAAAAAAGTATTAGGTAGTCGAAACGAACGCACATTAAGACGGATGCAGAAGAGTGTGGTTGAGATTAATGCCCTTGAATCAAGCATGCAAGCGTTAACAGATGAAGAATTAGCAGCAAAAACAGAAAGCTTTCGAGTTCGTCTCAAAAATAATGAAGGGCTAGATGCTCTACTTCCAGAAGCTTTTGCTGTTGTGCGAGAAACATCTGTTCGTACTTTAAATTTACGTCATTTTGATGTTCAGCTTATTGGTGGGATGGTGCTACATGAAGGCAATATTGCTGAAATGGGCACTGGGGAAGGAAAAACACTAACAGCAACTTTAGCCGCTTATTTAAATGCGATTGAAGGCCGTGGTGTACACGTCGTGACTGTTAATGATTATCTTGCTAAGCGAGATTCAGAGTGGATGAACCCCGTTTTCTCATTTTTAGGCTTAAGCGTTGATGTCATTCATGGTGAGATGACACATCCTGAAAAACAAGCAGCATATAGTGCAGATATTTTATATGGTACAAATAATGAATTTGGATTTGATTATCTGCGCGATAATATGGCGTTCAGTCCAGAAGATAAAGTTCAGCGTGAGCTTAATTTTGCAATCGTTGATGAAGTAGATTCTATTTTGATTGACGAAGCGCGAACACCTTTGATTATTTCAGGTGCAGCTGAAGACAGTTCAGCGCTATATCTTAAAGTGAATCAACTCATTCCAAAGCTTGTATTACAACCAGGAACAGAAGATGCATCGGATTCAGAAGTAGACACTGCTACTGGAGATTACACCGTTGATGAAAAGCAAAAACAGGTTCACTTGACAGAAACAGGACATCAACATATTGAAACTTTATTACATGAAGCAGGCTTATTAGAACATAGCGAAAGTTTATATCATGCAAATAACATTGTTTTAATGCACCATGTTAATGCAGGTTTACGCGCACATGTTATGTTTCATCGCGATGTGGATTATATTGTTCAAAATAAACAAGTTGTGATTGTTGATGAGCACACGGGGCGAACAATGCCTGGGCGAAGATGGTCTGAAGGGTTGCACCAGGCTGTTGAAGCAAAAGAGGGTGTGCCGATTGAAAACGAAAACCAAACACTTGCTTCTATTACCTTTCAAAACTTCTTCCGAATTTATGACAAATTATCCGGTATGACGGGTACTGCTGATACAGAAGCGTATGAATTTCAGCAAATTTATAATCTGGAAGTGGTTGCTATTCCAACGAATAAACCTATGGTTCGTATTAATGAACCTGATTTGGTGTATTTAACTCAACCCGATAAATATCAAGCCGTTATTGAAGATATCCGTGATTGTGTGAAACGAAAGCAACCTGTATTAGTTGGGACAGCGTCTATTGAGGCTTCTGAACACTTACATCAATTATTAAAGAAAGAAAAAATTAAACATCAAGTTTTAAATGCTAAGTTTCATGAAAAAGAAGCACACATTATTGCTGAAGCAGGTAGGCCTGGAGCTGTAACGATTGCAACCAATATGGCTGGCCGAGGAACTGATATTGTGTTAGGTGGTAGCTTAAAAACAGAACTTGACGCACTTCCTGAAGATGCAAGTGAAGCAGATCGCGATACATTAAAAAATGATTGGCAAGAACGAAATAATGCGGTGATTCAAGCGGGTGGTTTGCGTATTATTTCTTCTGAACGTCATGAGTCAAGACGTATTGATAATCAATTGAGAGGCCGCTCAGGTCGACAAGGAGATCCTGGAAGTAGTCGTTTTTATTTGTCACTTGATGATAACTTAATGCGAATTTTTGCATCTGAGCGTGTTGCCTCTATGATGAAAAAACTGGGCATGAAGCCTGGCGAGCCAATTGAGCATAGTTTAGTAAGTAAAGCGATAGAAAATGCACAAAGAAAACTTGAAGGACATCATTTTGATGTGAGAAAGCAATTGCTCAGTTATGATAATGTTGCTAACGAACAGCGTAAAGTGATGTATTCTCAGCGTGCGGAAATTATGGAGATGGATGATACGCACGATGTTATTATCAAAATGATAACAAGTGTTATTGAATCATTAATTGACACACACCTTCCTCCTAATACATTAGAAGACCAATGGGATATTGATACATTAAGTACCATTCTAAACGAAGAGTTTAAAGTCAACGTGCCTTTACAAGCTTGGCTTGAAGAAGATCATCATATTCAACCCGAACAAATTAAAGCTAGAGCTGTTGCGTTAGCTATGCAACAGTATCAAGCAAAAGAAGATACTTTGGGACGTGAAATGTTATCTCAGTTTGAGAAATCAATCATGTTACAAAGTATGGATCATCATTGGCGTGAACACTTGGCATCGATGGATTATTTAAGACAAGGTATTCACCTTCGTGGGTATGCTCAAAAAGATCCAAAGCAAGAATATAAGCGGGAAGCATTTGAGCTTTTTACAAGTTTACTGAACACATTAAAGTTTGAAATTGTTAAATTATTGCTATCAGTCGAAGTGGCTGCGCCAGAAGATGTTGATGCCGTTGAAGAAAAGCGTCGAGCCGAACATGATGCAACATCTATTCGTCTTATACACTCAAATGAAGAAGTAACAGATGAAGCAACTGAAGAAAAAACAACAACTGCAACGTTTCGACGTGATCCTCAGAAAGTAGGTCGAAATGATCCGTGTCCTTGTGGTTCAAATAAAAAATACAAAGTTTGTCACGGGAAACTTGTATGAATGTTGTGAATGTATCTGTTGCTATTATCACAGATTCATCAGAGCGCTTTCTCATTACACGACGTGCTCTTGATATTCCTCATGGAGGCCTTTGGGAGGTTCCAGGAGGAAAAGTTGAGCCTGAAGAAACACCGTATGACGCAATTGTACGAGAAGTCTACGAAGAAGTTGGTTTGAAAATTCGAACCGCGAAATTTGTGGGTGAAGTGCGGCATGCTTATCCTGAGAAACATGTTTGTTTAAATGTGTTCCAAGTACTTCAGTACGTAGGGGAAGCTTCCCGGCATGATGGACAATTGGATTTGCGTTGGGTTACTGAGGAAGAACTTTCTAATTTTCAGTTTCCAGAAGCAAACTATGATGTCATGAAATTAGTTCAAGTAGTGAGTTAGATTTTTATTTGTGCATACAGTACAAGCATGGGCGACTTAATTACTAGAAACGCTGCTATTTTTGGCACTAAATATCATCAACTCGAAGAAGCAATTTTCGTGTTTGAGCTTATCTTTTCTAACAATAAATGCCATGGAAATCATAGGAAGATATATGCTCCTAGACATATGTCTCTTATGAAGGAGAATTTATTTTGAAAGCATTCAATAAAATATTAGTGGTGGGCGCAAGTATCGCTGGTCCATCTATTGCTTACTGGCTGGATAAATATGGGTTTACACCCACTGTAATAGAAAAAAGCGCTGAGCCAAGGAAGGGTGGATATGCCATCGATATCAGAGGAAAAGCAGTCGATGTTGTAAAAATGATGGGATTATATGAATCAATATGTACTTCTCGAACAACCCTTCAATTAGGTCAGTATGTTGATAAAGATGGAAGAGTGCTTCATGAAGAACCTGGTGAGCAGTGTGGGTTTCGAGAGGGAGAGGATGTTGAGATTAATAGAAATGAGCTTTCAAATATATTACGTAATGCATTGCCTCGTGTGCCCATAAAATATGGCATATCTATAAAGTCATTGAGTCAGCGCTCAGATCATGTTGAAGTTGAGTTTTCAAATGGCAGTCATAATCACTTTGATTTAATTATTGGCTCAGATGGACTGCACTCAAGCATTAGAGAAATGGCTTTTAATCGCAACGAGTATGTCTTGTCCGATCTTGGATTCTACCTTGCTGTCTTTAGTGCACCAAACTATCTCAAACTCAATCATTCTGGTGTTTTTTATGAGCATAATGAAAGAGAGCTTTCTGTTGTTAGTGATAAAGATCCTAAAACAGCTTTATTTTGGTTTATGGGTCGGACTCACGCGCCACTCAATCACATGAAACAGATTAGTATTCAAAAAGCCTTTATACATCAGCAATATCAAGGAATGGGTTGGGAGAGCGAGAAGATTTTAACGCTACTTGATACAGCTGACGATTTATATTTTGATTCCATTACACAAGTCCAAATGAAGCAGTGGTCTAAAGATCGTATTGTTTTATTAGGTGATTCAGGCTACTGCGCTTCTCCTTTATCTGGGCAAGGGACCAGCCTGGCATTAATTGGTGCTTATATGCTTGCTGGTGAGTTAAAAATGGCCAAAGGAGATTATCAAGCGGCATTTGCGCGATATGAAAATTTGTTGACCCCTTTTGTCAATGCAAACCAATCCTTTGCTGTCTGGGCAAGTGAAAAATATCTTGCCAAAGAAGAGGACAAAACGAAAGATGCACAACAAATGAATATTCAAGTGATGGACAAAATGATGCAAGTAAAAAATGCAATCGAATTGCCAGATTATCAGTAAAATCATTATAGCTACTGTGATTTGAACAGTCATTATTATTAGCGCTTGTGTCACAATTGAGCCCTAATATTTCATTAAGTTAAACAAAGCGTCTATTCCGTAGGTTTTATAAGAATGGTCAGTTTAAATTTTAATTGATTGTACTGCGCATGAGGCGTCAAATTAAAAACTTAAAACAATGCATTCAGAGGCGCTTGCTTGCCATGATATAAACATCAAAGGATTTCATCCTGCTTCTTTGTTTAATATTGGACTCACAAGACATACCACCAGATATCGACATAACATAGCTATGATGAAACCGAGTAAAACTCAACATGATTTAGGCTAAAATTATTCTGCTATACTAAATAAATAATCTTTATGTTTAATTAAAAGTCTTTCTATTTGTTGGAGATGCTGATGTTTCAAGGGACTTATACCTATCCAAAAATGAAAAGTGTCATTTTTGGCCATAATTTTATTCAAGCACTAAAAGAAGGAATTAAATCCTGTAAAGCGCAATCTATTTTGTTACTTGCCAGCAATACATTGACTAAAAAAACAGATTATGTTGATCAAATTAGTACTGCGCTTGAAGGAAAATTAGTGGGTGTATGCTCACATATTGCTGCCCATACTCCACGCGATAATGTTTTAGAGATGACTAAGCTGGCAAGAGAAAAAAATGTTGATTTTCTCATTACCCTCGGCGGTAGCTCGATTACAGATGCCGCAAAAATGGTTTCACTGTGTTTGGCTAATCATGTCTATGAGACAGAGCAATTATCAAAGCTACATCCTAAAGTTACGATAGATGGTCAAGTAACTCAGCCTAAAATACAGCCACCTAGCATTCGGGCAATCAATATTCCTACAACGCTCGCAGCTGCGGAATATAGTGATATTGCCGCTTGTACAAATACAACGCTTCAAGTAAAAGAGGTATTTGGTCACCCGCTCATGATGCCGCAGACGGTCATTCTTGATCCATCAGTAACACTGAAAACCCCTGAGTGGCTTTTTTTATCTACAGGTATCCGATCTGTCGATCATGCGATTGAAACAATTTGTTCTCCTCAATGCCACCCTATGTTAGAGGCTAGTTGTTTTCATGCTTTAAGTTTATTGGGACCTGGGCTACTGGCTGTTAAAAAGAATCCATCTGATCTTGACGCGCGTCTAAAGTGCCAAATAGGTTCTTGGATGTCAATGATTGGTGTGCAAAGTGGTGTTTCACTTGGGGCAAGCCACGGCATTGGCCATGCACTTGGGGGAAGTGCTGGAGTGCCACATGGCTACACTTCTTGTGTCATGCTTCCACATGTTCTGCGCTATAATATCAGCGTCAATGAAGACCGTCAGGCAGTTATTAGCAAAGCTCTAGGCCAATCTGAAATACTTGCTGCAGATATCATTTCAACGCTCATAAAACAACTTGGGTTGCCTGGACGTTTGAGAGATGTTGAGGTCAATCAATTCATCTTAAGAAAAGTTGCTAACGATGCGATGCATGATTTATTTGTACATAAAAATCCACGTAAAATAAAAGACGCCGATACTGTCTATAAACTACTTAAATTAGCGTGGTAGTTGAGCTTGAGTTTTAAGTTTAAAAAATAGCTGGGGTATATATACCCATCGCTAATGGAGTTGCGAATTTAAGCTGCATATGATCAAATGTTCGGATGAACAAACGACTGACAGCACAAGAACGTGCAGAGCTAATTATTCAGCACAAATCAGAACGCGATGGGCGAATACGAGACCGGATAAAAGCCGTCCTTCTTTATGACAAAGGCTACAGTTATACGAAGATAGCGGAGATACTCTTGCTTGATGATGAAACGATCCGCCGCCACGTGAACGCTTATTTCATCAAGAAGCAATTAGCCCCTAAAAATGGTGGAAGTGCGAGCCATCTAAGTTTAGAACAATCGGCGTTATTAAAAGCCCATCTTCGTGAGAAAACTTATCTTTATGCCAAAGAGATTTGTGCTTATGTTAAAACCGAATTTTCTCTAAAATACACACAAAGTGGAATAACGAAATGGTTAAAGGCCAATGGGTTTCGTTATAAAAAACCACATGGCGTACCTGCTAAGGCAGGCAAAGTAAAGCAAGAGGAGTTTATTACATACTATGAGCAGCTAAAATCTGATCTTCCCAAAGATGAAGTAATTTATTTTTTAGATGCATCGCATCCTCAGCATCAAACAAAATTAGCCTATGGTTGGATAGAAAAAGGGGTTCGTAAACCTGAAAAAATGACGGCGTGTCAAAAACGAGTCAATTTAATTGCTGGTATCAATTTAGCTACTCAGCACGTTGAGTATGCAGAAGCCAAATGGATAAATGGGCGAGAGCATTGAGGCTTTTTTAAAGCAACTTATTAAGTCTAAGCCAGCCGCTAAAAAAATACACATCATTTGGGATAATGCTGGTTATCACAAGAGCCAAGCGATTCGTGATTTTGTTAAAACAACAAATATTGAGCTTCACTTCCTCCCACCATACAGCCCTAACCTCAATCCCATTGAACGGTTATGGAAAATTATGCATGAAAACGTTACTTACAATCGTTACTATCCTAAATTCGCTGATTTTACCGAAGGCATATTAAATTTCTTTGAAAACATTACAGAATATAAAGCACAACTACTGACCAGAATTACTGATAATTTTCAGCGCCTAAATTTCGCATCTTGAAGTGTGATGGGTATAGTCTTTGATTTTTTAAAGACCTGTTTTCAATACTTAGGTAACGCAACTTGTTCGCGTTATCCTGTTCATTGATTGACGTTGACTGGATGCCGTGGACAAGCCACAGCACGTAGGGCATTCTTTAATGGTTCATTTAAAAATAAAATGACTATATATAAGCGTTTCAGGTCGTTTTATCAGTATGGTCTGTTTAAATTTTAATTGATTGTACTGCGCATGAGGCGCCGAATTAAAAAGTTTAAAGCAATACAGCTTATGGTCAAACCCAGTAAAATCCAAAATATTTGCGTAAAAGCGCTGGCGTAATGTGATTTAACTTGTAGTAATGAAAGATCGCCGAGTGGAATAGCTGTAATTTTTGCAAGCTTTCCTGATAAAAATCCTCCAATTCCTAGAGATACAAAAAAGATTCCCATCATGGTGCTCACACGTTTTCGACTTGCAAGTAAAGTAATCGCGCATAAGCCAACAGGGGAGAGTAATAGTTCAGCCAATGAAATTAACAAATAAGCGGGGACAATCAACAGAGGTGAGAGCAATACCTCTGAGTGAAGACTAACACGTGATACGACAACAATCAGAGCATAAGCTAATGTCATAACAACCATCGATAATAAAAACTTATTTCCGGCTCTAATTGCCTTTTGATATTGTGGTCTATCCACTTTATCTCGTGCTAAAAAAATACCTATGAGAATCATTCCTAAACTCTGTATGGCTACATAGTATGGCGGGGGGCATGGAATGCCAAAAAGCGTTGGCTCAACCACTCGCACAATAAAGAGTGTCAGTGATAAAAACATTTGAAAATAGAAAGCCCAAAACATCACTGAAATAAAACACAATAATAAAATAACGGTTGTTTTCTTGGCCTGTTCTTTAGGCTCTTTATAAATACATGTCAGAATATATGCAAGAGAGCAAACCACAACCATAAAAAAGATGCCATCTGCTAACTTAGGAGCGGTCATAATAAACCAAGCACTTCCCCATAATAAAAAGACCATCAATCCTGCTTGAAATATTTTTTTCAAATCAAACTGATAAGGATGATAGTCGGCTATACGATATTGATGGATACCCCACGCAAACGTTAAAGCACCTATTGAGATACCAACGGCAGCACTCATAAACGAAACAGACCAGCCCCAGTGTTGATTCAAATAACTGGGTAAAGTTGTTCCTAAGATAATTCCTGCTGTAATACCCATATAAAAAATTGTAAATCCACTTTCGCGACTCGAAGCATTTTTAGAGTATTGATTGCCTAATAAAGAAGAAATATTTGATTTTAAGAGTCCTGTACCAACGGCAATCCCTGCAAGTGCAAATGGAAGTGCCTGACCAGTTACTTGGATGCTTAAAAATATGTAACTGATAAATAAAAAGAATGCACCGAGAAATGTTGCTCGTTTCTGTCCTATTAAGTGATCGGCTATCCAACCGCCTAATACCGGTGCAACATAAGTGAGTGCGGTAAATGACCCAATCAGGGTATAAATTTGTTTATCAGGCCATTTAAAATGTAGTGCTAAGTAAAGTGCTAATAATGTTTGAACAACATAAAAACCATATCGCTCCCACATTTCAGTTGCGAAAAAAATAGAAAGTGATGGCGGATGTTCATGTTTTTTTCTTGGCACATGACACTCGGTTATGCAAAAGAGATCCAGAAATATAACATATATTTAGGTCGTCTCAAAATCAGGCGCTTACGATAGGAAGTTACTGTGTTATGATAAAACACATAATGCATTTATGTTAAAATTAACAATCATGACAGTTGAAATTTATACAGATGGCGCTTGTAGGGGTAATCCAGGCCCTGGGGGCTGGGGTGTTTTGCTACGTTTTCAAAATAAAGAAAAAACACTGTCGGGTGGTGCCGCACATACAACCAATAATCGAATGGAATTACAAGCTGCCATAGAAGGGTTAGCTGCTCTTAAAAAATCTTGCGCTGTGAATTTATATACTGATTCTAATTATCTTCGACAAGGCATGATGACATGGCTCCAACAATGGAAAAAAAAGGGTTGGAAAAACTCAAGAAAAGAGCCCGTTAAAAATGCTGATTTGTGGAAAACATTAGATGAACTATCAACGAAACATACCATTCAATGGCATTGGGTAAAAGGCCATTCAGGCCATCCTGAAAATGAGCGTGCTGATGTGTTAGCCACAACAGCGATTGATACCTTTCTTGCAACCGAAGCAAAAACCAAAGACATATCATAATCATGAAACGACAAATTATTCTTGATACAGAAACAACGGGTATTGGGCATGATTCGGGGCATAGAATCATAGAGATTGGCTGCCTTGAGCTTGTTGAACGTCGTCTTACTGGTGAGCAATTTCATGTTTATTTAAATCCAGATAGAGCAATTGAACCTGGTGCAATGAAAGTGCACGGTATCAAAAATGAATTTTTAATTGATAAGCCTCGCTTTCCTGATATTTTAGAAGACTTCATTGCTTTTGTTAAAGGGGCTGAATTGATTATTCATAATGCACCTTTTGATATGGGTTTTTTAAATGCAGAACTAAAACGTGCTCAATATCCCCAAAAATTAGAAACACATTGTCGTGTTTTAGATACATTGGTTTTAGCAAAAGAAAAACATCCAGGCCAACGCAATAATCTAGATGCACTTTGCAAACGTTATGATGTTGTTAATAGCCACCGAAAACTACATGGCGCTTTACTTGATTCCGAGCTTTTAGCATTGGTTTATCTTGCCATGACAGGGGGGCAGGCGAGCCTTTTTGGTGAGAGTGAAGCCGAATTAAAAAGCCATACAAACCAACCGGAAAAAGTTTCTAAACAGTTAACAAGCACATCTCCTGTTCACCTTGTGAGTGAACAAGAGCTTTTAGCGCATGATGAGTTTATTCAAAAAGTAATTAAAAAGTCAGGGGTTGATCATTGGGCTAAGTAGGAGAGATATGTTTAACGTTTGATGTATCATCAGGATACATCTGATCGACAAGAAACATACTGCCACTGATGAGTAGTGATGTCATACCAGCAGCTGCGACTCCAATAACAAATGGCATCGAAACAATCGGGTTCAATAAGATAGCCACTACGAGCAAGGCGGCTCCTGCTGCAGCAAAAGCTGCCATGCAATTAAAATAAAAAGAAGGTGCTTGTTCTTTAGACTTATCTGAAGAGATTGACTGAAGAGGTTTATCCACAGGTGTTTGCTCAAGAGGTGTTTTGATTTTATCAATTACATTTTGAATGTCTGGGCAGTTTAAGTTATCCCAGTGTATAAACACTAATTCAGCCAGTTCACGACTTTCTTTTTTTCCGGATGCAAGACACATTTTATCTAATAACACACTGGGATATGTATCATCAGAATTTTGAAGTAAGCTTAATAATATTGTTGCTATCGTTTCTTTTTCTACATGAGTTTTAGAATCAAATGTATCTTGATACAATGCGACATAATGCTCAGCATCTGGTTGTATCTGCTGTTCTAATTGTACACGTTGTTCTCCATTAATGGCCTCTGATTGAGCAATGAAATGACTTAACTCTTTATGTCCATAAGTGAAAATATTAGCTAAGCCAATATTTGAGTGATATGCAGAGTCTCCACAAGCAATTGAGTCTTGAGCTTTACCGAGCATTTCTGGAAGTCTTTTACACTCCATTTCATAGTGTTTCATCGCATCAGTTAAATCTTCACGCGGTAATAGTTCGTAATGATTTTCTCTAAGGTAGACATGAATTTTTTTCATTGTCTCTGGCGTAGTCGATGTTTCAAAAGTTGGCACTTCATCATACTCATTTGTCTCATGATTAAATTTATGAACTGTTGCTGTAATATTAAATCGAGGATTAAAGTGCTCCTCAACATCATAATAATCGAGCTCTGGATAACGCCCATTACTCCGCATTTCTACGCGTTGAAGTTCATCAAGAGTGATTCCATCTTCTTTCGAAAAGCGTTTGAGTAGTTCTCTTAAAACAGGAATAAACAAAATTTCTATACCTGTAAAATCATGATGATGAATAAGCTCTAAAAATACAGTCCATGTGAAATTTTCTCGCTGAAGTTCAGATAAATTATAGGATTCTGCAAAAGTATCTTTTAAAATCAGATAGGAAGAAAATAAGCGGTCTTCAGATGGGTTAGGCAAGTTTGAGTGTTCTGAAACTTCCAGGTGTGCGTATGCTGAAATCTGCTCTAGAATAGTTGGTAAAGCGCAGTTTAGAGCACAGTTATACACAAGACCTGAAATTTTTGGTTTGTCTAAATACCCCATTTTAAAACCTCAAACTCTGTTAATGCAGGACTAATATAGTTTAATATTGAATTAATTGTACATTTTTTAATAAAGACTGTCAATATGTACTTTTGCTTGCTTTTTTTTTTAATTCAATGAAAAATAAAAGAATAATTGAATCAGTGTAATGATTAATGTCTGAGAAAAAATTGTTTTTTGACAGTATGAGCACATGGTTAAAAGCAAGACCTAAAAATGCCCATAAAGGCTTGTTTGGCCATATACTTATTATGGGTGGAGACTATGGTATGCCAGGTGCTGTAGTGCTTGCAGCAAGTGGGGCTGCGACTATGGGAGCTGGACTCATCACTGTGATAACACACCCAGAACACGTCACAGCTGTTGTGAGTCAACATCCTGAAATCTTATGTTATGGTTTTGAGAGCACGCATAAAAAACAACTTAAGCAACAATTATTACAAGCAACCATGATTATATTGGGACCAGGGCTTGGGAAAAGTGCATGGTCTCAATTTTTATTTAATGCCACGATAGATCATGTAAAAACGCATGAAACACCTTGTTTAATTGATGCTGATGGTTTGAATTTGCTTGCTAAACACAATGCATGGACACCTAATGCCCACTGTGTTTTTACACCTCACCCAGGAGAGGCAGCACGCCTGCTTAGTTGTACAACAGCTGAAATTCAATCTGATCGCAAAAATACCATTAAAGCCCTCCAAAAAAAATTAGGTGGCATCATTGTGCTTAAAGGTGCTGAAAGTTTGATATACACAGCAGAAGAGCCATTGTATGTTTGTGAGGCAGGAAACCCCGCTATGGCATCAGGAGGCATGGGGGATTTGTTAAGTGGTATAGTTGCCGGGCTGATTACACAAGGTTTAAGCCCTTGGCAAGCCAGTCAGATGGGTGTTTTATTACATGCTACAGCGGGTGATGAAGCCCTTCAAGCAAAAGGAGGACCAGGCCTCCTTGCGTCTGATTTAATCCCTGAACTCAAACCATTACTTAAACATTCAAAGCTGCTTTAACGCCTGCACCATAAGCTGCATCGACCTTAGAAAACAAAGCTAGTTGACGATTAATAATTTGTTTGGGTACACCTTGCATCGCTGCTGCAATATTTGTATACAAACGTGCACGTTCAGCTTCATTAAATAAGTTAAATAAATGCTTCACTTGCGTATAATCATCATTATTAAAACGGTGGGAATATCTTTCTGCATCACCATCTAAAGCAAGCGGTGGCTCTTCAAGTACTTTATTTTCAGTAGGGCCTCCAAAACTATTGGGCTCATAATAAGCATCTGGATTTTGAGTATTATTGTCCTGAAATCGCATTGCTCCATCTTTATGATAAGTATGCACAGGGCATTGAGGGGCATTTACGGGCAGCGCTTCATAATGGGTGCCAATGCGATGTCTATGGGCATCAGCATATGAAAAAAGTCTTCCTTGAAGCATTTTATCGGGTGAAAACCCAATGCCAGGCACAATATTTGAAGGAGACATGGCAAGCTGCTCAATCTCCGAGAAATAATTATCAGGATTACGATTAAGCGTTAACAGGCCAACTTCAATTAATGGAAAATCACCATGTGGCCACACTTTGGTTAAATCAAAAGGGTTATAGGCAAATGATTGGGCTTGCTCTTCTTCCATGACTTGAATATATAATTTCCACTTAGGGTAATCGCCTGCTTCAATACTATTGAATAAATCTTCTTGTGTTGACTCTCTTGTCTGACCGACGACATCAGCTGCTTCAGCATTGGTCCAGTGTTTATGGCCTTGTTCGGTTTTAAAATGAAATTTTGTCCAAACACGCTTATTATCTGCATTGATTAAGCTAAACGTGTGTGAACCATAGCCATTCATATGTCTAACTGATTGCGGTAGACCTCTGTCTGAGAATAAAATAGTGACCTGGTGTAAACTCTCAGGCGATAGTGACCAAAAGTCCCACATGGCAGTTGGGCTTCTTAAGTGAGTTTTAGGGTGCCTTTTTTGTGTATGAATAAAATCTGGAAACTTATAGGGATCTCGTACAAAAAAAACAGGCGTATTATTACCAACCATATCCCAATTACCAGCTTCAGTATAAAACTTTACTGCAAAACCACGTACATCACGTTCAGCATCAGCAGCTCCCAGCTCACCAGCAACCGTTGAAAATCGTGTGATTATATCTGTTTTTTTACCTATTTTAGAAAAAATATCGGCACGCGTATATTCAGTAATATCATGGGTTACTGTAAATACTCCATGCGCACCCCAACCTTTAGCATGTACCACACGTTCAGGAATACGCTCTCGATTTTGATGAGCAAGTTTTTCAATGAGTTTATAGTCTTCTATTAGTACAGGCCCATAAGGACCCGCTGTTAAACTATTTTGATTATCTGTGACAATATTACCTGCTGTGGTGGTTAGATTTTTAGTTTTATCTGACATCCTGTTATTCTCCTACTCAGTGATTTCATGGACATATTGATTGGGCTAACATGGTGGAAGAGCAGCCGTACTCCAATCGGCAGCAGCATTTTCACACACATTGCCACCACTGCAGGTTACTCCATTACAACTCAGGTTTTGCACTTCTATATGTGCGTATGCCCCAGAAAAAGGTGTAGAAGATTGCTGCATGATTATATCTATACATTGAGTTGCCACATTTCCTGCAGATAGTGCAGACAGAGCTTCTGTCCCAAAAAAGAAAGGAACTCCGTCTTGAAACGTAAAGAGCATGCCTGTTACATCTGCGGTGGAGGCTATCGATCCCAGAAAGCAGGTTGGGGTCGAGTAATAAGTAATGTTACTTAATAGCCTGATATTTCGGTCAGAGGCTGTACCTATAAACAGGGTTATGGAAGGGCCAGCTGTATCCGAGAGCAACTGCTTTGAAGGCGAGATAAATAATTCATTCAATGCATTGGGAAGATGAGTTTTACTTTCATCAAGATAATACTTGTCGTTGGCATAAACACTCATGGGCAAGATGAGTAGCATTTGCATAGCCCTCAAAAAAGATGTCTTTTTATTCCAGTGTTTTAATTGATGCAACATTACAAATCCTTCCAAATGCTATTCATTTTTTAGTATCGCATCCAAAGGGAATTAAAGTAAATGCCGACTTAGCACAAGGACCAATCTAAATAAATAAGCGAGCGATAAAGCACGCTCATGTTATTTCATCATCAAAAATACGCTTTTTACGCGCAGATTGATGCCGTTCACGTAACTCAATATCGATATATTTATCAGTAATTGCACTTGAGCTATGACCCGCATCATCTCGTACATGTTCACGTGGCCGTACTTTTACATCGTCAGAAATGCCGGTATGCCTCAACCAATGTACAGTTGCTTCATGAAGTGTCTCAGCTTCTTCTGCCAAGTTATCTTGATGTAACTGCTCAATAGCCGCATCAAATGCAAGCTGCACTAAGTTTCGAATATGATTCGTGCTGGTAATCGGACCGCGTCCCTTTTGCTTAGGTAGGAGAGGTGAATAATCAGCAGGTGAGGGCAGAGGTGATAAGTTAATATGCTTTCGCCAACGCTTTAGCGCTTCAAGCATGGCTTCACTGACTGCAATTTGTCGCTCTTTATTGCCTTTCCCAACCGTTGTGAACCACCAGTTTCCATCACCGTCACGCGTAAAATGATTCATTTGCGGTGACCATCGGGGTGTTGCTGTCAGCTCTGATATTCTTAAATACATTGCATATAATGCCGATAAAATAAACAGTGTGCGCTCATGATCTGCGGGAAATGCTTCAGCAAGTTTTTGGGTGTTTTCAACGACATACTGCCATTGCAGCTCAGATAAACGCCTAATCTTAATAGGCCCTTGCGTCTTACGAATAAAACGGCTTTTTTGTCGTACAAGTGCAAATGGATTATTACGCACATGCTCTTCTTGCACGAGATATTGATAAAAGCTACTTAAAATGGCGAATAACTCTCGAAGTGAGCTTTGTGAAAGCTCAAAATTTTTAATATCAGGCGTTTGTCCTCGCCTGTGTGCAACTTTAGAAACGGTGACAACAAAAGGGCGCCAAACTGGATTTGGAGCACGCTGACCGTTTTTCTCAATAAAACGTGCTGGTTTTGAGGTTCCAATCCAATGCTTAGGTGGTGCTTGGGAGAACTCAATAAATTGTTCAATGTCTTCTCGGGTTAAGTCGGATAGTTTTTTTTCTACAATCAAAGTAGCCCAGTGTAAAAAACGTTCAACCTCACGCCTGTATCCATTGAAAGTACCTTGACTGCCTTTATAAGCTAACAAGAATTGTGCTGATATAGTAATGTCATCTAAGTCATAAGCTTCTTCAAGATAGCCCCAAGCACGTACCTCTAATTGCTCTTCAAGACAGGCCAGAGTATCAAACAGTGGTTTTGGGCAAGAAGAATTATTCATAGCACTTATTATCCTAAAAACTTGATTCACAAATACCCTTATAATTGCACATTAAATTAATATTATCTATAATTTAATATGAAATTAAAAATAAGATGAAAATGATGATGGATATACCCCAAATTGCCTCAGATAAGTCGCAAACACTCACCAAAGCACTATTGCGTATGGCCAGTTTTTGGAAATTATCGGGAAAAGATCTGAGCGAGATCATTGGTATCAGTGAATCAAGCGCAACACGTCTACATCAAAATAAAAAAATGATCGCGCCTAACAGTAAAGAAGGGGAGCTAGCTATTCTTCTGTTGAGAATTTATCGTAGCTTAAATGCTTTAGTTGGTAATCATCATGATAAGGCCTATGCCTGGTTACATAGTCATAATACATATTTTAAAAACAAACCTATTCATCTCATGAAAACAGTTCAGGGCTTAGTGCTTGTACTTAATTATTTGGATGCTATGCGAGGCAAGTTATGAATGTTTGGGGATTATGTGAAGGCAGCAAGCATTTAACGGCACTCAAAGCAGAACCTTGGCGCGTTGTTGAAGCGCAGCACATTTTAAATGCCCGTGATTTAGTCGATAGCATTGATGAATATGAAATGCTAGAAGATTTACTGGAAGATTCAAAGCCTAACATTGAAGTCAAATCATCAAATCCTTTAATTTTTACACCTTTTAGATATCCACCACTTGATTATGGCTCACGTTTTGGTCGTGTCTTTGAACCATCTCTTTGGTATGGGTCACTCAATATAATAACAGCACTTACAGAGGTCGCTTACTACCGATTGAAATTTAACCAAGATACAGAAGCTGACTTAGGTTATGTTGATACCTTATTAACTGCTTTTAATGTACTCATTCAAACAGAGCAGGGGATTGATCTCACGAAAATACCGTTCTCTGAATATACGGCTGATATTTCTTCAAAAACATCCTATATAACCAGTCACTTATTAGGGTCTGACATGCGTAAAAATAACATCCATGCTTTTATTTTTTATTCGGCAAGAGCCCAAGAAAAGTCAAAAAATATAGGCATTTATACACCCGTTATTTTTTCTAAAAAACAGAATCAATATACTTATAATCAGCAAACCTGGAAATGTATTTCCAATAAAACAACTGTTCAAATAGCAAGAGCAGATATGCTGGGGAAACGGGAAACACTGAGCTTTAATCAGCATGATTTTTAGTTGGCTGAATTAAAGTTTATTAAAGTTCATACAAAAATAATCACCACAAAGAGTGTGGTGATTATTATCAAAAATTTTAAATTTATCGACGATAAATAGCACCAATCAACACACCACCAATCAAATACTCAATCACTGATGTACTAAACCAGCAGATTGCCAGTATTAATGGAATAGGTATATAAAAATAGGCCGCAAAGGCTTGTATTCCTGAAAATATTCCTAGGTAAACGCCAAAACACAAGCCTTTATTCCAGCCGCCATCAGGATAAAAACGTGTGAAGATAAATGTGGCCCATAGAGCAACCATAGCCATCAATAAGAAATTAAAATGAAGGTAAGTTTGCATTTCTTCATGGCTTCTCCAAACAGAAGCTGTTTCTTGGTAAATATGTTGTAATAACATGCCATGGATTAGCCATTCATAAAGAAAGATAAAACCAAAGAGTACGACAGCAGCACTTAAAAAACGTTTGATGTTCATTTGTTTCTCCTGAAAATAAACGAGACACCATAAAGTATCAGAATATCTATGAAAGTGCGATAAAGGATAAAAGTCCAAGAATAGTGTTTATTTCAATACTGGTGATTATGCGAGTAATCACCAGTATTAGGGTTTTTCTAAGGCCTCTTTTTTGTCTTTTTGCGTTTGCAATCTTTCTGAACGCTATTCAGGCCAGACTTTACTTATTTGAACGCTGAGCTATTTACCCTAACTGACCTAAACAAAGATTTGCTTCTATTGATGGATAAAATAAACGAGGTAATTCTCTATCATTATCTCGTTTATTTCGTTCTTGAATATAAGATGCTTTATCAAATATATCTTTAATCAGAATATTATGTTTTTTCTGGCTTTCAACTGTACTTTCCCATTCAGCGATACAGCCTTCTTTAGGGTAATCATGCCCTGTGAAAACCTTAGTGTGCCCAGGAAGCATAAAAATTTTTTGAATGGATTTATATGATTGTTCTGCACTTCCACCCGGAAAATCAATGCGTCCTGTTCCCATATGTGGCATAAAAATCAAATCACCTACAAACACAGCATCATTTATTAAGTAGCTCACACAAGATGGTGTGTGTCCCGGCGTATGAAGTACTTTGACGACTTGCTCGCCAATATTGAATATATCTCCATCTTTAAATAAACAATTAAATTGTGACCCATCGAGCGGTACACCTTCCCTATTTTTAAATTGAGGAACCCAATGTTTTAAAACCGCTAATACCCCTTTACCAATGCCTATTTTTCCACCTATTTTTTGCTGTAAATAATAAGCTGCTGTCAAATGGTCAGCATGCACATGTGTTTCCAAAAGCCACTTAAGGGTTAAATTCAATTGTTTAATATACTCAATCACAGCATCAGCTGATTTTGTAGATATTTTTTGGGATGCTAGATCATAATCCAGCACAGGATCAATCACAGCGCACTGCCTGGTTGCTTCATCACTCACCACATACGTGATTGTATTTGTTGTTTGATCAAAGAATGGTTTGATAATTAGCATATAAATACCCTTTCAAGACTCAGTCAATAAAATCATGATGTGACACAAAGGCTCTGATGTTGTAATGCTTGTCAGGTGTCCTCTTAGCACGGCTTTCTATTCAAAATAATATCAACAGCTATTAAAGCATCAAACTTACTTTTCATGCTGATATATAAAAATAAACTTACCCCACTTGTTCTTTGGCCTTATCCCAAAAAACCATTAATTCATCAAACGCCAAACCGTCTAACTGATGAAGCCCTTGCTCATTTGCAATTGCTTTAACGGCATTCATGCGACGTTCAAATTTCTCTACTGTTTTTCTTAAAGTATCTTTTGGGTTGAATTTACAATACACACACAATGAAAATACAGCATGTAATAAATCACCTATTTCTTCTTGTAGTTCAGATTGAGTGATTTGCTGCGAAGCGTTTTCTAGGTGCTCATTGACTTCTTCGCATTCACTTTGAATTTGCGCCATAATTTGCGACGTATTTTCCCAGCGAAACCCGAATTTATCTGCATCCAGCTCTGCTGCAAGTACTCTTTCTAATAACTCCATACAAATAACCTCAAAAAACCAATCAAAATAATTTTGCCTGACAGTTAAAGTGCTTTAAAAGCTTCATTTAAAATGATAGATGCCAAGTTAGATATCGTATATCAAACACTTAGAGAAATATTAACATTCGTGAGTAAAAAGGCTCCTTTTGGAATGAAGCTATAGAACTGAATGCGATATTTGAATAAAATCAGGCAAAGTTTCCTACCCATTTTACACCTAAATATGCCCCTTCAAACGATACGTCACTACTCTCAGCATCAAACCGTTCGACTATGGCTGAAATATAATCAAAGAACATCCAACCAATATCAAGGGTAAAGTCACCCCACATGGTCGCTTGTTTGTAATTAAAACCCGCTTTAATATCAAATTCAGGCACAACACCGGTCTCAGCGGTCCTATTATAAATATCTCTGATTGCATCAGCAGGATTAGATACAATAAATAGTTTTGATCGTGTTGCACCCACTAAAACTTCAACCGCTGCCTTGGTATACACACTCATGCCACTGATTAAATCACAGGGTAAATTATATTTTAAGTCGACACCAAATCGAGGACCAAAACCACTAAAATAACCATTATTCTGGCCTGTGATAGATTGCAAACCACGAAAAGCAGCTTGATTGCCAGCCATACGAAGGAATGATCTTTCTTTACTAATCAGCGCATACTGAAAACCAGCAAATCCACGAATGCCATCACTATCTGTGACCGGAATCACTTGACTCACCTCAAAATTAACAGCAAGCCATTTGTTTTCTTGCTGTATCACTCTAAACCCACGATTGGGTATGATGTTGTATACATCATGTTTATTGTCTAAAGAATAAAGGTTAAGAGTAAATGCTCTATCATTTCCGATATGATAGGCTCCTTCTGCAAAAAAACCCCACCCATAGCCTCTGAGTGAAACAGGTGCCTCTTGATTTCCTGTCAGTGTATTGATAATAGATTGTTCGGTTTTCCAAGGCTGATTGGCATATGTTTCTTCAAGATATAATGCATTTGCACCAAATTCCCAAGCTGATGTATCACAGGGAGCAGTATCTGATAAACCGCATGCCGGTCGCATCATACCCGCATAAGCTGAGTGAATACCCAAAGAAAAAATAAGCAATATTATTTTTTTTGTGCTCATGCTAAATCGTCCTTTTTATTGTTCTAAAAATCGCTGGGTCGCATCTATCATATTGGATTTTTCGTCCATAAGCACCTTATTTAACTTAGGTGAGCCAGGTTTCAATGGTATCCGATTCATCTCAATTTTTTGCATGATTAAATTTGAATAACTTCGAAAATATAACGTATTATGCGTTAAATCTTTGATCACAACCCATTGTGTATAATCGATATTGTCTGAAGTATGCTCTCCCTTTTCTCCTCGAACACTACCATATGGAATATCCACATTATTTAAAATATGTTCCGCTAAGTTAATGGTCTTGGCTGCGTCATCACACTGTTCTGCTGTATGAACTAAATAAGCAATTCTTACAAAACGTGACGGTGGCGTATAGTCTCCAGGTAAACCTAATGCTCCTGCACCCTGCCCTGTTGCAGCATAGGTTATCCCATCTTTATTGATAGGAGCAGGCGCATAAGGAGATAAATGAACATAGTTGTCTAAATTTGTATTTTGCCAAGGATAACTCGGTGAGTTGGTTAAAATGCCTGTTTTGTCATCATACATATTTAATTGACCATCAACATATTCAATGGCAATGCTATGGCCTGTTTTATCTGTTACAACATAGTGCACCGGAAAAGTAACTGATTGCCCTGCGTGCATTAAAGCTTTTGAGTAAGTATTCAATTGAGGTAAAGCTTGCTTAACTTCATCCGTACTTGAAAAATTTCCTAATATATAATCAGCCATTTGGTAATACGGCATTGATTTTGATGCTTTGCTTGCATCATATGCTTCATATTTTGCAATCCCTGGAAGATATAATAAGTCAAATGACAAGCCTTGTTCATTTAAACCACTCACCGGAAATAAATGAAATCCGTTTAATGCTAAATAGCCATATTTTGCTTGCCAATGTAATCCTGGTTGATTATCGGGTGTTGTGCTATCAAAAGTCGCCTTGCGATTAACTGTATAAATCTCTGTTTCAAGGTTAGGCCCAAACTCCATTGAACGGCCAATAATAACACTGTTATCTTTAGCCATAAGTCGAAAATGAGTGCAAGTAAAGCCCATACTTGTATACAAACACAAGCAAACGATTAAAATCCTTTTCATGTCTTTTATTCCTTATTGGGCTTCTTAAAACCCTGTGTGCTCAGTTAGAAAGTGTTTCTCTTCTTCAGTAGATACTCTCTGCAGAATATCATTGCGATGAGGGTAACGACCAAAACGTTTAATTATTTCAAAGTGCTGCTTTTCAAATGCAAGTGTTTGTTCTAAGCCTGGTTCTGAGAATAAGTGTAATGCTTGTTGATGTATATGTAATGATTCACTATGCATAAATGGCATATATAAAAATGAACGCTCTAAAACGGATAATTGTTGCTCCAGTTTTTGACGAACCGCTTCTTGGGATAAAACGAGAGCCATGCCATCATAAGCAAAGCTCTTGGGTATATTACGAAACATATTCCGTGAAAATTGGTCTAAAATAATCACTTCTGCCAAGCTACCCTCAGCTGTTTCTCTCCAAGTCGATAGTTCTCCCTGGACTGCTTGATGGTGAATCAATGAAAACTGACTTGTAATTAATTGATCGAGTTCAATGTCTTTTTTCCACCATTGTTCTGGTGTTAACTGATTGAACCAGAAATCCAATATATTATCCGCTTTCATTGATGTCCTTTACGATTAATCCATATCGAGCAAGATGCTATTATACAGCCTCATCAAAACTCATCCAGACTCTATGCTCAAAATCATATAATTTGCATTGTTTAAAAATACTGAGCGCATAACCCCATGTAAATTGATATTCATGAAAATATGCTCCATATTCTTTTCTTAATGCCAAATATGCTTCAGGCAAATGATAAAAAGGAATACGAACATCTAGATGATGTGGGATATGTATCATAATATTATGCAGCAACATCTGTGCTAATTTAGAGCAATGTATGATTGTACTGCAATATAATGCACCCACTGTATGTGACCAATCTTTTTTCTGATCAAAAAACGGAATATCTGGATGTGTGTGATGGAGAAAAACAATCATTGCAATAAAATAATTAAATACAATAAAAGGTAAGATAACAGCCGAAAGAATACCTACTAACCCACCGGCAAAGAAATAAGCAACGACAGCAGCAATCACCACATAGAACAATACAAAATACTTTCCATTGCGATAATATTGCTGTTGCTTTTTATTTTTACCTGGATTAAAACCTAACATTTCAGCCCACCAAACTCTGCGCAAATAATGAAACGCACAGGTAAAAAAATTGCGCTCAATACGATATAGTATGCGTTGAAAACGTGAGAGTGCTTTATATTCTTTGGGTGTAAATGGGCGCCAAATCCAATCCATGGGAGAAAAAGAAGTAAAACCATGGTGCACCCGATTATGGCCATACGACCACATTCGATAAATATTAAAGGAGGGTAACATCACGATTGTCCCTAGTATTTCAGCGACTTTACTGCTTTTAAATAAAGCACCATGTGCTGCATCATGTGCCCATACAAATAGCATGGCTGTAGCAACGCCTGAAATCAGTCCGCCTAATAGCTTCAGTCCCGCGTGAGGACTTGTAAAAATAAAAAACATGCCTACGGCGAATAATAAAAGATCGACACCTAACCAAAGAAAGGTTTTGACGTAAGAGCGTGTATAGCAACTTTTAGGAACAGCGCCTCGTGCATCAGAAGATTTTATTTTTTTAACTTGATCTAATAAGTGACAAGATTGTATTGTGCTCATAAAGAACCTCTTTCAATAATTCACCATAATGTAACATATTTTTACTTTTATGTAAATATAGAGCCACTCTTTAATTTGAAACACTTATGCTATACTCAAGCATCATGTTTAATACGCTATGTTGGGTACTATGAAACTACTGTTCGACTTTTTTCCTATTCTTATTTTTTTCATCTGCTTTAAACTATTTGGAATCTATACAGCAACCGCTGTCGCAATTGTACTTTCAATCTTACAAGTGGTTATTTATCGCATAAAATATCAACGCTATGAAAAACTTCATCTTGTGAGTCTTGCCATGATTGTGGTTTTAGGCGGAGCTACTCTTATTTTTCATAATCCCTGGTTTATCAAGTGGAAACCAACCGCTATTTACTGGATTTCTTCGGTTATATTTTTAGGATCAGCCTATATTGGAAAAAAACCAATCATCCAAAAAGTCATGGAAAGTAATATCAGTTTGCCTGAGAAAATTTGGCGCCGACTCAGTCATGCTTGGTCTGTTTTTCTTGCATTAATGGGGGTTGCAAATCTTTATATTGCATATCACTATGATACGAACACATGGGTGAATTTTAAATTGTTTGGTGGTGCAGGATGTACTTTGCTTTTTGTTTTACTACAAGCGCTCTACCTTGCAAAGCATGCAAAGACACCTGTTACAGAAGTCAAAACAGTTAAGTAATTAGTTCAAGATCGCCTGTAAAGGGAAAAATATCATGCGGTTACTGCTCATAGAAGATGATGAACTGCTCGGTGATGCCGTTAAGACAGGCCTCATACAATGTGGTTATGTGGTGGACTGGTTAAAAGATGGTGAATCTGCAAAACTAGCAATTACAATAGAATCATTTGAGTTGATCATTCTTGATTTATCTTTGCCGAAACTTTCAGGACTTGCGCTTTTAAAAAATATTCGTCAAAACGGTAATAAAACCCCCGTTATTATTTTAACGGCTCGGGAATCCATTGAAAATCGTATCGAAGGCTTAGATGCAGGTGCTGATGATTACATGATCAAACCTTTTGATTTAAATGAATTAAGTGCCCGCATTCGTGCATTAACCCGACGTTCCCAAGGGCGTGCTGATACGCTCATTCAATATCAGAATATTGTACTTGATCCCGCAGCACACACTGTTCTACTTGATAATAAAGAAGTCAATATTTCAAGAAGAGAGTTTGCCCTTCTGCAAAAACTACTTGAAAATCATGGACATGTTTTATCACGAGAACAACTGATGCAAAGCATTTATGGGTGGGATGAAGATTTGGATAGTAATGTGTTAGAAGTACATATTCATAATTTGCGGAAAAAGCTGAACGCTGATTTTATTCGAACCATTCGTGGCATTGGGTACATTGCTGAGAAAAATATAACGCTTTAGGCTCAGATTTGAAAACTTCAATTCGTAAATTCTTACTGATTAACTTACTGCTGGCCATTAGTGTGACCACGACACTAACGGCCATCGGAAATTATTACCTCGACCAAAAAGATATTGAAGCACATTTAGACACCCTAATGGCTGTATCGGGTTTATCTTATGATGCTTTATTAGGTGACTCTCCAAATCAGCATGCACTGAATACTATTCAAAATTCACTTCAAAAAATTCCCAAAAAAATGCAGGCTTACTTACCTTCACTTAACTCAGATCAACCATCAATGGAAGAGTATGTAAACCGGTTTAGTTTTCAAATATGGTCTCGTGAAGGTAAAAAAATATTGCATTCACCCAATGCCCCCACTTTGTTGCCTAAAAACATTCAAACAGGATTTAGCAGTACATATATAGACAATCAGCAATGGCGTATTTTTAGTACTATCAATGAAGCTTCTGGCTCACATCTTATTTTAGCTGAACGTTATGATACGCGTAATGAATTAGGACGACGTATAGCTCAAGATGATTTATACATCATGTTGCTAACTTTTCCCCTGTCCGGGCTTCTTATTTGGATTATTATTGGGCGAGGTCTTGCAAGTATTAATAAAGTCACTCGAGAAGTTGCTCATCGCGCACCCAGTCATCTTGAACCCGTTAGCCTTAAATCAGCTCCAGATGAAATTAAACCTATGATTGATGAGCTCAATAATCTCTTTTTTAGACTGCAAGAAGGGTTTGAGCGTGAAAAACGTTTTGCAGCAGATGCAGCACATGAGCTCAGAACACCTCTTGCTGCCATTAAAACACAAGCACAAATTGCCTTAAAAACACCAGACGTTAAAGAGAAAAATACGGCTCTAAAAAAATTAATCGCGAGTGTTAATCGAACGACACACATTGTTCAACAGCTATTAATTATGAGCCGCTTAATGCCTGATACACCAAGCCCAGATGGCTTTGAAAGTGTCAGCTTAAGCGATATTACGCGGGACATGCTGACAATGCTTGCACCAAAAGCCATTGAGAAACACATTGAGCTTGAGTTTCATACGGATAAAAAAACACCCTCTATTCAAGGTAATTATACAGCACTGTGCATTCTTATACGAAATCTTGTTGATAACGCGATTCGTTATACACCAAGTGAAGGGTGTATCACTGTGTCTGTACAACCTCAAAATAACCGTGCAATGTTTGAAATCTGTGATAATGGTCCCGGTATTCCAGAAGCACTCCAAGCACGCGTATTTGAACGCTTCTTTCGTGTCATTGGTAATAAAAGTGATGGCAGCGGACTTGGACTTGCAATTGTTAAACAAATCGCAGCGCTTCACCACGCACATATTGAGCTTGATAAACCTCAGGATCATCATGGTTTAATTGTTCGAGTGTATTTCCCATGTTGCCCTCAACATAGATAACGTTTTTAACGTGTAGCAAGGCTTTGTAAGCCTTCTCTAATGAGCTGCTCACAGTTTTTCTCGCCATTGTCTAATGCTTTAACCACTTTATTTGCTTCTTGCGATTTATAGCCGAGTGCTTGTAATGCTTTTACCGCTTCATCTGCATGTCCTAATGCAGTACGCTCTTCAGATACATCTGAAAAATACTCAATATCGTCTAGTCTATCTTTCATTTCAACCACAAGACGTTCAGCTGTTTTTTTACCAATACCGGGTAACTTTATCAGTAATGCTGGATTTTCTTGTCGAATGCAGCGTACAAAATCCTCCGGTCGAATGCTTGATAGAATAGCAATGGCTAATTTAGCTCCCACACCATTTACACGAATTAATGCACGAAACAAATGACGTTCTTCAAGTGTTAAAAAACCATATAAAATAAAAGCATCTTCTCGTACTAGCGTATGAATATGTAAACCAACAGGGCCTTTTACCGTTTCAACTTCAAAAAACGAGGGTAAAGAAGTTTCAACATCATAGCCAACGCCTCCAACATTAATGACAAGCTTTCCTGGCTGTCGTTTATCAATGATTTCTCCTTGGAGCCAACCTATCATATACATTTACTCCTAAGTAAATTGCTCTGCCTGACATGACTATGGCAAATAGCCACGGCAAGTCCATCAGAGGCGTCAGTTTGAGGGGGTTTTGATAACATCAGTAAACGCATGACCATTTGTTTAACTTGTTCTTTATCTGCAGCACCATAGCCTGCGACTGCCTGTTTGATTTGGCGGGGCGAATATTCTGCAACTTCTCTATCTGAAGACGCCGATGCAACCATAGCAACTCCTCTAGCATGCCCTAATTTAAGTGCTGTATTTGCATTTTGGTGCATAAAGACCTGCTCCATTGCTACTTCATCAGGTTTAAAAGCAGTCATTATCTGGCGAACGCCATTAAAAATATCAAGCAATCGTCCGCTTAATCCTGTATCTGTACTTGTTCGGATACAACCACTATCAATGTATTTCAAGTCATTACCAACTGCACGAATAAGGCCATATCCTGTAATGCGTGAACCTGGATCAATTCCCAATATGATGGTCACAAGTACGTCCTTCGTTTCGTGGGTTTTCAGGATGGGATTCTTTTAAAACAAATAACACCAATAGAAAATTAATTAAATAGCTTAGCGGCATAATAAGCAAGGCTTTTTGATAACCTTGTAATCCATAGACAGAAACGCCCTCAATCAAAGAGACATCTCCAATATGATGCAACACCACACCGACCATGGGTTGGAAAAAAGCAGCACCAATTACAACCGATAAATTGTTAAATCCACAAGCTGTTCCTACTAAGCTAGGGTCATTATTGTCTTTTACTACAGCAAAACTGACTGTTTGCCCTGTTGCCCCAAGTCCAAATAAAAATAAAAATAAATACATCCAGTGCATGGGTATACCAGGCACATAAACCACACATGTTGTTGCAAAAAAACCAAATAAGGCGCTAATCCCCAAAATAAGCCGCCGACTTTTAAATTTATCACTTAACCAGCCAAAAAAGGGACTTCCAAGACCAATAGCAAGCCAAATCATGCTACACATACCTGATGCAGCTAATAGCCCAATATCAAATTTAACTTCAAGATATGGAATGCCCCATAACCCGGCAAAAACAGCAATCGGTGTCCAAATGGTACATGCGTATATACCGGTCATCCATGTATATTTTCTACCGCAAACAGCACGCAATCGTTTCCATTCATCTCTGAAACGTTGCTTTGGCATTGATTGTGTCGGTTGGTGTGGATAATCTCGAATAAAAATCCAGAATAAAGCCGCTAGAAAAAAACCAATCCCTCCTAAAATAAAACTTGCTTCGCGCCAGCCTACAGCTTTAATCAGCATTGCCAAAGGACGTTCTCCAAACATTGCCCCAGCTGAACTCATAAATTGAGCAATGCCTGCAAGAATTGCAAAATAAGTGGGTGGAAACCAGCGAGATAAGAGTACCAATGCTCCAATAAAAGAAAATGCAGATCCAAAGCCAATCATAAAACGACCCGCTGCAGCTGTCACAATACTGGTTGTCGATGCAAAAAAGACAGACCCTGCCGCACATAATATAATTGCTGCTGTCATCAACTTGCGAGGTCCGTAACGATCAAATAATAAGCCTGCAGGCAATTGCATAGGCGCATAAGCATAAAAATAAAAAGCTGATATCATGCCAAAACCCGTGGCCGACACACCAAATGTTTTCATAATAGGTGCTGCCATAACGCTAGGCGCCACTTGTAATATAAACTCATATAAATAAAAAGCTGTTGCCAATATAAAAATACAATAAGCAGTAACTTTTTTATGTGTTTTAGAGAATGCGACTTCTGTGCTCAAGACATCACCATAGAATTTCAAAAAAAACCATTACACCTTAATCTAAAATTGCTTGTCAATGAGTAGCCCATTTTCAAAACAGCTTTTCGCCTTTTTTACACACTTTATGCTCAGAATAATCTTGCGGTTTTGCTGGTTTTAGTGCAAGATAAACACTTCATGCGTTTGTATTTTTGAGAAACTAATTAGATGGCAAAAGAAGATCACATTGAAATGGTAGGGACTATTATTGATACCCTTCCGAACACTAAGTTCCGTGTTGAACTTGAAAATGGACATATCATTACGGCTCATATATCCGGTCGAATGCGTAAAAATTATATTCGTATTTTAACCGGGGATAGCGTTAAAGTTGAATTGACTCCTTACGATTTAACGAAGGGGCGAATCACGTTTCGTGATAAAAACTAAGATACAATAATTTACCTTAAGCCTTGCTCTATTTGTCCCCAAGAGCATTTTCTTTCATACAAGCGTTTTATATTTAGCACAGCGCTTGTATGAAAGAAAATAACACTGATTATCCCCCAGCAACTGTCATTTCTTCAATTAAGATTGAACCACAGCGCGTTGAAATTGAAGGGTTAATGTCAGTACCTACAGCAGCAATTTGCTGAAACATATTTTTTAAATTACCCGCAACAGTTACCCCATCAACGGGATATTGAATTTCACCGTTATCCACCCAGAAACCAGAAGCTCCTCGTGAATAATCGCCTGTAATTCCATTGACACCTTGCCCCATTAGCTCTGTGACTAACAAGCCGCGGTGCATTTGCTTAACCAGTGCATTTAAATCACCTGCGGTTGGTTTTACGGTAAGATTGTGCACACCACTGCTATTCGCCGTTGTCTGCAATCCTAATTTTCTTGCGGAATAACTTCCTAAAACATATTGTTGTAAGATACCGTCTTGAATCAATACGTTAGGTCGCGTAATAATACCTTCCCCATCAAACGGTGAACTGCCTAATCCGCATAATTGGTGGGGATCTTCGAAAACAGTGATGTTTTCAGGAAAAATACGCTCTCCTAAACTATCTAACAAAAAAGAGTGCTTTCGATACAAGCTTGAACCACTAACAGCCTGAACAAATGCTCCCATTAAACCACTTGAAACACGTGATGAAAAAATCACAGGTATTTTTTGCGTATCTAATTTTTGGGGTAATAAACGCTCAATCGTTCTCTTAGCAGCCAATGCAGCTAGGTCATCAGCACTCATGAGTTTATCTGGTGTTCTTGCTGTTGTATAAGCATAATCACGCTGCATACTGCCATCTGCTTCTGCAAGTAAAGAACAGCTTAAACTATGTCGGCTGCCTTCAATGACACCTGAGAAACCATGCGTATTCGCATAACCATGACAAAACGTATAACTGGATACATTCGCACCATCTGAATTATGAATACGCTTATCTAAGCTTAATGCTTGTGTTTCACAGGCTAAAGCAAGTTCACCAGCCTTTTCAGGTGTAATTGACCACGGGTGAAGTAAGTCAAGTTCCGGGTAATTAGGGTTCATTAAGTCTGGATCAGGCAAACCAAAGCAAGGGTCTTTTGCACTCACTTTTGCAATATCACAAGCCGCATTTACCATTAAGTCTAGTGCTGCATCTGATGTATCACTACTTGTTGCACTCCCTTTTTGTTGGCCAATATATACCGTAACAGCAACGCCTTTTTCTTCACTAAAAGCAACTGTTTCAACACTCCCCATTCGTACATCAACTCCAAATCCCCTATCATGATTAACAGAAACAGCTGCATCTGTTGCACCATGAGCACTCGTGCGATTTAACACATCTTTCATTAATTGCTCTAATGCAGTTTTTGGGTTGATCTGTTGCGATAAATTTCGCATGATAGTCCTATTGTTTTAAGGGTTAATTGCCTGCTCACAAGGATACAAGATAACAATGCTAAGGCAAACTAAAAAACAAATACATCTTAATGTGATCTTGTTTATCACGCTCTTTTTATGCTTTATGGGGACGCAAAAAGCATATTCAGCTGCAGGCTGGAATAAAATTGCGCCCGGCATTGAATATCGTGACCTATCTCCAAACCCACTTATTCCTTGGGCTCATGTCCATGTTTTTCGTATTAATTTACGCAAGCAAAAGCTCGATTTAGTCACTGCAAGTGACTTATCTAGACCACACGCATCCGTTGAAGAAATGGCCATTCAAAATCAAGCATTGATTGCTATTAATGGTGGTTTTTTTGATAAAGAATATCGACCACTTGGATTACGTATTGGCCATCATCATCGTTATACCCCTGTTAAACCCATTAGTTGGTGGGGTATTTTTTATACTATTAGGAAAAAACCATATTTATCTAAAGTTTCTCAATATTCAGAAACAGACCGTTCTGTTGATTTTGCCATTCAAAGTGGTCCTCGGTTATTAGTCAATGGGAAAATACCTCAATTAAAACCGGGTATTGCCGAGCGTACCGCTCTCGGAATCACTCAAAAAAATCAAGTGATTTTGCTGGTAACTGAACATGCGGCCATGACAACAACCGCATTGGCTGAACTGATGAAAAAATTTCCATTGTATTGCGAAAATGCTTTAAATCTTGATGGCGGAAGCTCAAGCCAAGTTTATGCCAATGTGGGTGCTCTGAATCTCCATACACGCGGTGCTTTAGGCGTAAGTGATGCCGTCATTGTTAAACCGCGTGAATAAACACACAACTTATCCACAGCATATACCCTGATTATGCCCAGAGTTATTCTCTTGTTATTTTCAAAGAAACACATTATATTGTAAGAATCGGAGATTAAAACACTACATCTTGTGTTTTTCTGATATCTGCACTCATAATTTTTTATTAATTTCAACATTCCCCTGGAGGAACTATGGCCCAATTACTTGAACCTACAGACGAATTATCACTAGACAGCCCTGTTGAGTTCACAGTACACGCACCTGGAACCCTTAAAACCATTAAACGAAATGGGAAAGTCGCTCCCTATGATGCAACAAAAATTCAAGTTGCCTTAAGTAAAGCTTTTATTGCTGTTGAAGGTGGAAGTGCAGCAAGTTCTGATCGTATCCATCAAAATCTCGAGCAGTTAACACAACAAATCACAGCAGCTTTTCATCGTCGTCTACCCAGTGGTGGCACAATTCATATTGAAGATATTCAGGATCAAGTCGAACTGGCTTTGATGCGCAGTGGTGAATATAAAGTTGCCCGCGCTTATGTTTTATATCGTGAAGAACGTCGAAAAGCACGTGAAAGTGCTTCAGAAACTGAGCCGGTTAAAGGTCCAGCTGCCCCGCTGATTACCATGCCTGATGGTGAAGTTAAACCACTTGCACTCGGGCGCCTTAAAACCTTAGTTAAAGAATCTTGTCATGATCTAAAAGATGTTGAGTCAGCGCCTATTCTTAAAGATGCGCTTCGCAATCTATACCATCAAGCTAACCTTGAAGACGTACATAAAGCACTGATTATGGCTGCCCGATCGCTTGTTGAGAAAGAGCCTAACTACACCTACGTGAGTGCACGCTTATTACTCAACAGTTTACGGACTGAAGCACTCAGTAAACTCGGTATGCAGCAAGAAACAACTTGCGATGAGATGGCTAAAATATATCCAGAATACTTTATAAAATATTTAAACCACGGTATCAACCAAGGTCTTATTGACCCTGTTCTTGCTGAGTTTGACTTAGAGCAATTAGGTCAAGCACTCTTACCTAAACGTGATATGCAATTTACTTATTTAGGTTTACAAACTTTATATGACCGCTATTTTATTCATGAACATAATACGCGTTACGAACTTCCACAAGCATTCTTCATGCGGGTTGCTATGGGACTGGCCGTAAGAGAATCAAACCGTGAAGCAAAAGCCATCGAGTTTTATCTCCAGCTTTCATCTTTTGATTATATGTCTTCAACACCTACTTTGTTTAATTCAGGTACAGTTAGACCTCAACTATCGAGCTGCTATTTAACCACAGTACCTGATCATCTGGATGGTATTTATGGTGCCATTCGAGACAATGCGTTACTTTCAAAGTTTGCAGGTGGCCTTGGTAATGACTGGACATCTGTTCGAGCTATGGGTGCACACATTAAAGGCACAAATGGCCAGTCACAAGGTGTTGTTCCTTTCTTAAATGTTGCTGACGCAACAGCAGTTGCCGTTAATCAAGGCGGAAAACGTAAAGGAGCTGTTTGTGCTTATCTTGAATGCTGGCATAAAGACGTTGAAGAATTTCTTGAGCTACGTAAAAACACAGGAGATGATCGTCGCCGAACTCATGACATGAATACTGCCCTTTGGATTCCAGATTTATTCATGAAGCGCGTGCATGAAAAAACAGACTGGACTCTTTTTTCACCCGATGAAGTGCCTGATCTTCATGATGCATATGGTCAAAAGTTTGAAGCACTATATTTAAAATATGAAAAACAAGCCAAAGAAGGCAAACTTCAAAATACGAAAACACTTCCTGCCATTAAACTCTGGCGAAAAATGCTTTCTATGCTTTTTGAAACAGGTCATCCTTGGCTCACATTCAAAGATACTTGCAATTTACGCTCGCCTCAGCAACATGCAGGCGTAATTCACAGTTCAAATTTATGTACTGAAATTACATTAAATACATCAGAAGATGAAATTGCAGTCTGTAATTTGGGAAGCATTAACTTGCCTGCGCATATTAAAAACGGGAAGCTTGACGAAGAAAAGCTGAAAAAAACCATTAAAACTGCTGTACGTATGCTAGATAACGTCGTTGACATTAATTACTACTCTGTACCGCAAGCCAGAAATTCCAATTTAAAACACCGCCCTGTTGGTCTTGGTTTAATGGGTTTTCAAGATGCTTTATATGCGCTGGGCATAGACTACGCGTCCGATGAAGCGATTGCTTTTGCGGATACCTCAATGGAACTGATTAGCTACTACACCATTGAAGCGTCTTCTAATTTGGCACAAGAAAGAGGACACTACTCCTCTTATGAAGGGTCTTTGTGGAGCCAAGGTATTCTGCCCATCGACTCCATTAAATTAGTTCAAAAAACACGAGATGGCTTGCTCACACAAGATCAAACCTCAACACTTGATTGGGAAGCGCTACGTGTTAAAGTACGTACGCAAGGCATGCGAAACTCGAACTTAATGGCTATTGCTCCAACAGCTACTATTTCTAATATTTGCGGTGTTTCACAGTCTATTGAACCGACCTATCAGAATTTATTCGTAAAATCTAATTTATCCGGTGAATTTACCGTGGTAAACCCTTATTTAATTGCTGATTTAAAAGCACTTAAATTATGGGATGAAGTAATGGTCAATGATTTAAAGTATTTTGATGGCAGCATTCAGAACATTAATCGTATCCCTAAAGAACTGAAAGCACGTTACGCAACGGCCTTTGAAATAGCGCCTAAATGGCTGGTTGAAGCTGCATCTCGCCGGCAAAAATGGCTTGACCAAGCACAATCGCTCAACATTTACATGGCCCAGCCCTCAGGTAAAAAACTCGATGAACTCTATCGTAATGCTTGGGTATCTGGATTAAAAACAACCTACTACTTGCGCAGCTTAGGAGCAAGTAACGCAGAAAAATCAACGCTCACGGATGGCGCACTCAATGCAGTTAAACTAGAGGAAACGGCGCCTAAAGCTTGTTCTATTCTTGACCCTGACTGTGAAGCCTGTCAATAACCTTAATCTTTAGGAGAAATTCATGAGCATTACACTTGATGAAACAGCAGAAATAACAAATAACACAATAGAAACACCTGTTGGTGCAACCGGACTAGAAGCACTCGAAATGGGTGCAGCTCGTGTGCAAGTAGACGATAAAAAAATTATCAATTGCCGAGCAGACTTAAATCAACTCGTTCCTTTTAAATATAACTGGGCTTGGGATAAGTACTTGACAGGCTGTGCCAATCACTGGATGCCCAATGAAATTAGTATGAGTGCTGACTTATCCCTTTGGAACGACCCTAACGGCCTGACTGAAGATGAGCGCCTTATTATTTTAAGAAACTTAGGCTTTTTCTCAACAGCTGACTCACTGGTTGCAAATAACTTAGTGCTTGCAGTGTATCGTCATATTACAAATCCTGAATGTCGCCAATACTTACTTCGCCAAGCATTCGAAGAAGCACTTCATACACATGCTTATCAATATATTATTGAAAGCTTAGGTCTTGATGAAGCTGCTGTATTTAATATGTACCGTGAAATTCCATCTGTTTCTAAAAAAGCAGCGTGGGCTTTACCATTCACAGAAAGCTTAGGTGATCCAACATTCTTGACAGGCACACCTGAAGCTAACCAACGTTTATTACGTGATTTAATTGCTTTTTATGTGATATTCGAAGGCATTTTCTTCTATGTTGGTTTTACACAAATTTTATCGATGGGACGACGCAATAAAATGGTCGGTACATCTGAGCAATTTCAATATATTTTGCGTGATGAGTCGATGCACATGAACTTTGGTATTGATGTCATCAATCAAATTAAAATCGAAAATCCAGAACTTTGGACCGAAAGCTTTAAAGCAGAAATGACTCAACTGGTTAAAGAAGGCGTTGAAATGGAATATCAATACGCTAAAGACACCATGCCACGTGGTATTTTAGGCATGAATGCTGAAATGTTTGAAGAATATCTACACTTTATTGCTAATCGACGTTTGAATCAAATTGGCCTTGCTGATTTATATCCTGGTGCTGAAAATCCATTTCCATGGATGAGTGAAATGCTTGACTTGAAAAAAGAGAAAAACTTTTTTGAAACGCGTGTCATAGAATATCAAGCAGGTGGTACCTTAAGCTGGGATGACGAAGAAGACAGTTAATTGATTTTTTAAATATCAAGGCTGCCACGCTACGCTCGCAATGACGTAACGTGGCAATCTCACAATTTAAAAAAATCAAGTCTGAACAAGCGCATTCTTCTTATCTCTAGACCAACCTTTAATTTGTTTTTCCCGCTCAATAGCAACGACAATATCAGAGCAAACCTTGATCGCTTCTAAGGTAAGACCAGCGAGGGCATTTGAACAGAAACTTACGGTTTGGATACTATAACTTTGATAGAACCCACTGTCTATGCACAAATTAAGAACGCATCCGTGCATTATTTGTGAATTTGTATAGAGTTAAAAATAAACTCTATACAACGCTTTTAAGAATACTTTCCTCTTGTAATGCATCTGTTGTTACAATTAAATACCCACCGGAATTAATAGTTAATTCTGGTATTTGATGATTTCTGTCATAATAGTCTTTGATAGGAGACAAAAATTCTTTAAATGCTACATTTCTATAAGAAAGAGGAGTGCTGTCAGAGACACGACCATCTGCAACCGCAGCAACGTAAATTTGTATCGCCTGGCACTCAATTTCAGTAAATATTGTGAGTGCATCAGATACTGAGTATCCCAGTTGCATGAGATTTACTAAAACTGTAGGTTTAAATGTTGGTGTTATTTTAGTTTGTTCTAATTGTGCTCTGAACGCTTCGAGCTTTTTAGATTGTTCGGTTTCGCTCAGCAGTTCGAACCAAATCTGAATTTCGTGGCCTTTTATTGGGCTGTATTGCCTCATTAAAGTTCCTAAATATGCAAGGTATCTGTCATTTACTTCAAGCTGCCTTTCTCGAAATGCTAGATAATTATCAATAACTGGGTGGCTTGAGTTTGACCACAACTCATCCAACTGTGATTTTAATGCCAATATACAGTTAGCAACTGGTTCTGTCAGGTAAATTGAACCGCTATGGTTAACGGTAATCCCCCCATTTATAACCACAGTTAAAAGTAGAGGGTTAAGCTGCTAATGCAAGTTTTTTCGCTGGAGGAATACCTCCAAGAGCCATATTCGGCCTTTCATTGTTATATGACCAAAGCCAGCGTGTCGCAAACTC
>JARGPP010000027.1 GCA_029210085.1 Legionellaceae bacterium
CACGTGGCCATGAATGCTTTACGTAAGGAAAAAACCTGTAAAAAAGGCGTGAAAGCTAAACGATTCAAAGCGACGCTTCAAGCTGAGTATGCTCAGAAAGTGATGGGTGCTATTTTTTGATCACTCATGCGTTTGCCCTGATACCCATCGCAAATTCGTCAGCGATGAGTCTACTTCCCAGGTCTTGCCGCACTGCCAGCCAAAATACCCCCGTCTAGCGTTAATTCACTGCCCGTCATATATTTTGATTCATCCGATGCCAAATACAACGCTGCATACGCAACATCCAATGGCTCCCCCATATGCCCTAAAGGTATGCCTGACTCAAGAGCACTTTGATTTCTAGCCATTTTTTTATCGTCCTCACCTAAAATGGGGTCCCAAATTTGTGTCAGTACAGCCCCTGGATGCAATGAGTTACAACGAATCTGATAGTTTTGCTCAGCACAATATAACGCAACACTTTTAGTATGGTTTCTAATAGCAGCTTTGCTGGATGCATAAGCAGCTGCCCCCGGCAATCCCACAATGCCTGAACGTGATGACATATTGATGATAGAACCACCACGTGCTTTCATTAATCGAATACCATATTTACACCCTAAAAAAACACCATCTAAATTAATCGCATGCACTTCATGCCAGCTCGATAAACTTGCATATTCTGGATCCTGTGGACCAAGATCACTCCCCAAACCAAGAATTCCGGCATTATTAAATAAAACATCTAAACGTCCATATTGCTTGCAAACCAAACTTGTTATGCTTTCCCATGCTTCTTCAAGACTCACGTCCAAAGGAAAATAACGAGCACCAATTTCATCAGCAAGCGCTTGGCCTTCCTGATTTAAGATATCTGTCAATATCACTTCAGCCCCCTCATCTACAAAAAGCCTTGCTGTTGCTTCCCCAAGACCTTGGCTTGCTCCAGTGATTAAAACAATTTTATTTTTTAAGCGGCCCATATTCTTCGTAACTCCTTAAAATAATCATATTTAATCCATATCATTGCCCTAGGATAATCTTTAAATCATAACATATTTAATGACGTGTTTTTTAAGAAAAGCAGTCACTGACAAAGCCATTCAACCCATCATCCATGCATCTAGGCATACAATTAAAATACTTTACATTTCTCTCTTATTTGGCTAAATTACGCCCTTCATAAACACAAAGGACAAAGAATAGCCATGAACTTGCCTTACAAGAAATACATCTGTGTCATCTGCGGTTTTATTTATGACGAAACAGAAGGATGGCCAGAAGATGGTATTGAAGCTGGAACACGCTGGGAAGATGTCCCTGAAAATTGGTTTTGCCCTGACTGCGGTGCTAGCAAAATTGATTTTGAAATGATTGAAATCGACTAATTCAACGTAGGTTTCACAATCACAAGCACAACAATTGCAATCAAAAAAAGAGTCGGACATTCATTAAAAAACCGATAAAAACCACTTGTTCGGGTATTTTTATTCTGCTTAAATTGCCGTACAAAATGCCCACATAACAAGTGATATCCCCAGAGAAAAACCACCAACCCTAGTTTAATATGCATCCAAATTGCTTGTTGATAATAAGGGAGCATCAAGCTTAATAGCCATAACCCAAGTGCGGTTGTTATCAGTGCTGCAGGCCAAGTAATGCCATAATACAACCGGCGTTCCATCACTTTGAAACGCTTTAAACTTATCTCATCTTGTGTGTCTGCATGATAAACAAATAAACGTGGCAAATAAAAAAGCCCCGCAAACCAAGCCACCATTGCAATCACATGAAACGCTTTGACCCACAACATAACCTCTCCATTACTTTTTTTTCTGTTTTTGTCGTTTACGCCTTGAGCGTTTCAGAGTATTTAATGCCTCGACACCCAGTGAGAATCCCATCGCAAAATAAATATATCCTCGCGGCACATGAAAAGTAAATCCATCAGCCACTAAGACCATTCCAATTAAAATTAAAAAACTCAGTGCAAGCATTTTGACTGTTGGATGTTTTTCAATAAACGCACTCACAGGCTCACTTGCCCAAATCATAATCACAATAGCAATGGTAATCGCTGTTGCCATCACCCAAAAGTGAGGTGTTAATCCAATAGCCGTTAAAACACTGTCTAAAGAAAAAATAATATCCATAATGCCTATCTGTAAGATAACACCATAGAAACTCGCAAACACAGTAGATACTTTTCCTGGTCCTGCTTCAACTAAATCAGGTTCAACCTCGTTATGAATCTCTTGTGTTGCTTTGACAATTAAAAACATTCCTCCTATCAGCAAAAACAAATCTCTTGCTGAAAAGCTAAAGTCACCGAATATAATCAGTGGTGTCGTTAAGCGTGCTAACCACACAGCTGAAGCAAGCAGCAGCAGTCGAGTCACCCACGCAAACGTTAGTCCTAGTCGTCTTGCACGCTTTCGTGATTCTTGCGGTAAGCGTTCTGTTAAAATCGCTAAAAAGACTAAATTATCGATTCCAAGTACAATTTCCAGAATAATTAATGCACATAAACTAGATACTAAACTAAGCCATTCCATATCATCTCACCCCATGCATTCACTTTTCCACAGAGTCTGGCTATAATAACGCGCCAGGACAGATACAAAGCGAGTACTCAAATCATCACTTTCATTAAAAAATTATTGCGTCATAAAAAATCTAAAAGACCAGATATTCATTCTGACTATATCATACCGCGCAATCAGCATCATCTTTCTAAAACAGAAATAAGCCCTAACGCCTTAACTGTGCTCAACCGCCTCAATGGCGCTGGATTTGATGCTTATCTTGTTGGTGGAAGCGTTCGTGATTTATTACTTCGAAAAGCACCTAAAGATTTCGATATTTCAACCAATGCAACGCCTAATCAAATTCGAAAATTATTTAAAAATGCACGCATTATTGGACGTCGATTTAAACTCGTCCATATCTTATATCACCGTGAAATTATTGAGGTTGCAACTTTTAGAGGCAATAACACTGAAACCCAACAAACAGAACAACGTACTAATGCAAAAGGCATGCTTGTTCGAGACAATGTATATGGCAACCTCGAAGAAGATGCTTGGCGACGAGATTTCACCATTAACTCACTGTATTATGATGTGAGAGATTCAGCGATTATCGATTATACAGGCGGCTTTGAAGATGTTCGTCAAAAACAAATTCGAATGATTGGAGACCCAAGCCTTCGCTACCAGGAAGATCCCGTTCGTATCTTACGAGCCATTCGTTTTAGTGCAAAACTAGACTTCAATATAGAACCCCACACTGCAGCGCCTATTGAAACGTCAAAACATTTATTAGAACAAGTCGCAGGCTCTCGTCTCTTTGATGAAATCACAAAACTTTATCAATGCGGACTTGCAAAAAAAGTTCAAAACCAACTTGAACATTATAAAATTTTTGGCACGTTTTTTCCGCAAACACATGCGCTATTCAATACGAACTATCCCGTTAAAGCGCTTTTAGATGCCGCACTTGAAAGCACTGACACACGTGTTCAAAATGGAAAGCCGGTTATTCCATCTTTTCTTTTTGCCGCACTGCTTTGGTTTCCTTTTTTACAACAAAAAGCAACACTTGAAGCAAAAGCTGAATCAGAAGAAAGTGAGTTTGATGCCTTAGCAGCTGTTGAAAAAAGCATGGGTACTGTCTTGCGAGAGCAATGCAAAATTATCACCGTTCCTAAACGTCATACACAGGTTATTCGTGAAATTTGGCTCTTTCAATACCGCCTACAAAAACGTAACAGTAAGCGTGCTCAAGACTTACTCGAACATCCCCGCTTTCGGGCTGCCTACGACTTTTTAGGCCTTCGCGCACTGGCGGGTGACGAATCAATAGAGCTCGCTGAATGGTGGACTGCTTTTCAAGATGCGCCGCCTAAAGTACAAAACAAAATGTTGGCTGAACAACGAAAAAAAAATCCTCAAGCACGAAAACCGCGTAAAAAGAAAAAGTCTACATGAACAGTTGCTACTTAGGGCTTGGGAGTAATTTAAACAGGCCCAAACAACAAATTTATCGCGCATTAAAAGCCCTAAAAAAACTACCGTGCTCACACCTTAAAAAAATATCGCCTATTTACCAAAGCAGACCTGCAGGCGTTTCCATACAACCGCTATATTGCAATGCGGTCGCTTTAATCGAAACAAACTTACCGGCACATCGACTACTCGCGTATTGTCAGCACATTGAAAAACAGCAAAAACGTCTTCGTTTAAAGCACTTTAATGCACGTACCATTGATATTGATATCTTACTGTACGACTCACAAACCATTCAAAGCCCAGATTTAATCATTCCTCACCCAAGACTTCATCTGCGTGATTTTGTCCTCACCCCCTTACTTGATATTTGGCCTGAAGCTCACTTACCGAATCACACCTACTTAACTGAATCCCTCAAAGCACTCACCACACATTACTTGCTTTAAAAAAAGACAAAATGAATTTTACTCTATATAATGTCCTTTTTTCTTTTTGCGGAGCTTTTTCATATGCCACTCAACCGACCAACGGAAAAACAGATTCAATTATTTAGAACATGTTGCCTAACGGGTGATTTTGCCGGCGCAAGAAGCAGCTATCATTTTTTACAGCAACATTTTGGCAAAAGTATCACACTCCACTTTCAAATTATTCCTGATGTATTAGCTGCCTTAAGCCAACAAACAACTGCCCGCAGTCAAGAAATCGCTCAATGGCTCATAGCACCCGAACGCTTTGATGCCAACACAAACCATCTACGAATAGAAAGCATTCCTCATGGATTGCTGCTTAAAAGCATCCCAAACCCTGCATTACTTGAAAGGTTGCTTACATGGGATATCACACGTGACTTATTTCAACCCACACAAAGAGCACTTATAAAAACCTTTCTTCATGCCATTCAAAACAATGAAGAAGCCATAGCTATCTTATTGCTAAACCAGTTTCCAACACTCAGCACTATTAGCATGAATACAAATCTTTCTGTACTCAGCTTTGCTCTCTCGGTTCCTACCATCAATCAAGCTATCATTGAAGCACTTATTACTGCTGGTGCTAACCCCAATGGTGACTTGTCGCCTGATACACCTGACATTACTTTTGAAACAGACATCAAACTTGAGCACAGACCCCTTCACCAAACCATCATCACAGGAAATGTCTCTGCCTTTAGAGCACTTTTAAATGCCCCAGGTATCAATTTGACTCAGTTAGACGGATTTAAAATGGTCTTAAAAGAAGCCCCAGCAATGCAACTATCTCTATCAAGCATCTATCCACGTATTCCACAAATGACAACACGAGAGCTCTCTCCTGTCAGGCTTGCAAAAAAACATGATCAACAAGACATATTAGCGCTGCTTGCCACAAGGGGTATTCACTTTGAAACAAGTCACGGTAATGAACAAACGACCTCTCGTAAGAGAAAGCGACAGGAATTCTTTAGTGAAGGTGTCACTACTGATGAAAACAATCCAAGCAAACACAGATGTATAAGCTCGGATGACGGCAAGGAAGAAACAGAAACATCAACGAGCCGTGGTAATGACGATACATCTTATAGAAGTAGTATATCTAAAATGAGATGATGTAAAGCATCCATTTGGCTAAATATCCCGCAAGGAAGCGGGAGTAATAAACAAAAAAAACCTATGGTCGAGGATTGATAGAGCATTCTGAACGCAACCTAAAAAATAGGGCGAACGGATGGTTATCACGCTTCCTTTTCTCGCATCCACAAAATAGCCAACCAAACACCTCCTAAACAAATCGCACTATCGGCTAAATTAAATACAGGCCAATGATGTGTTTGATAATATATATCAATAAAATCAATCACATATCCCATTCTGATGCGATCAATTAAATTGCCAACCGCGCCCCCAAGAATTAAAGCGAGCGCTAACATTTGTGTGAATAAGCGTGTTTCTAAACGTATAATCCATATGACCAGCCCCACACTCACCACTGCACTAAATCCTAAGAAAAACCAAGTATGCCAACTGCCTGCTTCAGCTAAAAAACTAAAAGCTGAGCCAGAGTTAAACGCAAGCGTCCAAGATAACGTCGGAAACACAGAGACTGATTCATAGGGTATCAAATGCGTCATCGCCCAATACTTGGTCAGTTGATCACACAAAACAACCAATACACTGAGTAATAATGCCGTCACTTTTTTCATGCCCAAGTCCTTGTTTCACCCACGCCTGATACGTTCATTACACAACGCCCGCACAACTGTGGATGCGCCGCATTTTCACCAATATCATGCACACGATGCCAACACCGGACACATTTAGATGCATCAGAAGATTTCACGGATACAGCAAGTCCTGGTATATCGCTTTCTAATGCATCGTCTAATTTTTCATCTAATGCTAATAACTGCACACTTGAAGTAATGAGTATAAATCTCAGCTCTTCTCCTAATGGCTCAAGTATCGCGCGATTCACATCATCGACATATAAAATCACTTCTGCTGCCAAAGCTGACCCTATTACACCCGCTTTTCGTGCAATTTCTAAAGCTTGATTCACGGCTTCTCGAATATTATAAATAGCATCCCAATTCACCGTATCGACAGCATCTAAACCTTCAGGCCATCCCTCATACCAAGTTTCCAAAAACAAAAGGGTATCTTTTTTTCCTGGTATCACATCCCACACTTCATCTGCAGTAAACGACAAAATAGGGGCAAGCAATCGCACCAACATATGAATAATATGATACATCGCATTTTGACAAGAGCGGCGTGCAACACTATTCTCAGCCGTTGTGTACTGGCGGTCTTTAATAATATCTAAATAAAACCCACCCAACTCAATTGCACAAAACTGATGGATTTTTTGATAAATCACATGAAACTGATAGGTTTCATACGCTTCTAAAACTTCAGCTTGCAATTTGCGCGCTCTTGCAACAATAAACCGGTCTAAATGAACCCACTCTGATACAGGCAAATTATCGCGCTGATTATCAAAATCAAACAAGTTAGATAACAAAAATCGCATGGTATTGCGAATACGACGGTAAACATCTGCATTACGCTTAATGATTTCATCAGAAATGCTGACATCTTGTTTATAGTCTGTTGAAGCCACCCACAAACGTAAAATATCTGCACCATGTTGCTTCACCAACTTTTCGAGCGCAACATAATTTCCTTTAGATTTTGAGAACTTTTTACCTGCTCCATCCACCGTATAACCATGCGTGAGTACCGCACGGTAAGGTGGTACACCATTCATGGCAACGGATGTGGTTAAAGAAGAGTTAAACCAACCCCTGTGTTGATCTGAGCCTTCTAAATACAAATCAGCAACAACCTCTGAGCCACCTTCGGGATTTAAAACTGCTCGGTGTGAAACGCCTGAGTCAAACCATACATCTAGCACATCTTGTGATTTATCATAATCATCATAGTCATCACCTAAAAGTTCAGCCGAGTCTAATTCAAACCACGCCTCTATTCCGCCTTCTTCAATTTTAAGCGCGACGGCTTCAATCAATGCGGGTGTGTCTGGATGCAGTTCACCTGTTTTTTTATGCATAAAAAACGGAATTGGAATCCCCCACGCTCGCTGGCGTGAAATACACCAGTCAGGCCTACCCTCAACCATGCCTCGAATACGTGCTTTCCCCCAGCCTGGTATCCATTCAACCGTATTAATTTGTTCAAGCAAAGCACTTCTTAAGCCTTCTTTATCCATCCCAATAAACCACTGTGGCGTTGCTCGAAAAATAATAGGGCTCTTATGTCGCCAGCAATGCGGATAGCTATGAGAAAGCTTGACTTCATGTAGTAATACCGAACGCTCACGCAATACATCTAATATCGTCTCATCAACTTTTCGAACTGAAAGCCCCGCAAATAAAGGCGTTTCGTCTGTATAACATCCGTTTGCAAGTACTGGGTTCACACAAGGTAGCTTGTATTTCAAGCCCACTAAATAATCATCTGGTCCATGCGCTGGTGCTGTATGCACACACCCTGTTCCTGATTCCGTGGTCACATGCGTGCTCAATACAACGGGTACCGTGCGATCATTAAAAAGTGGGTGCTTTAATCGTATGTTTTCTAATGCTGACCCTTCAATTTCAGCACAAACTGTCCATGTATCAAAGCCATAACGCTCACGGACTTCTTCTAGCAAATCTTTAGCAATCACAAGATATTGTGCGCCCACATCAACCAGTGCGTAAACGAGCTCGGGATGCACTGAAACCGCTTCATTAGCAGGCAAAGTCCAAGGCGTTGTTGTCCAAATCGGAACACTTACAGCTTTCATATCAAGTGCTACATCAAAACAAGCCACCAGTGCTTGATTGTCTTCAGCATAAAATGCCACATCAATAGCAGGCGATTGTTTATCTTCATATTCTACTTCAGCTTCTGCCAGAGCAGAGCGGCAGTCTAGGCACCAATGTACCGGTTTAAACCCTTGCTGAAGATGCCCTCCTTCTAAAATTTGACCTAATGCTCGAACCACATTGGCTTCATAGTGATAATCCATGGTGACATATGGATTATTCCATTCACCCAACACGCCTAAACGCTCAAATTCATCACGTTGAATATCAATTTGTCCGGCTGCATACGTTCGGCAATGCTCTCTAAATGTTTTAACATCGACTTTAACGCCCGCTTTTCCTATTTTTTTCTCCACATTAAGTTCAATCGGCAAACCATGGCAGTCCCAACCCGGGCGATACGGCGCATCAAAGCCACTCATGGTTTTTGATTTAACAATAATATCTTTTAAAATTTTATTCAGTGCATGACCCGAATGTAGGTGTCCATTTGCATACGGTGGACCATCATGCAGAATAAACGGCTTCTCACCCACGCGCGCTTTTCGAATCGTTTGATACAAAGCACCTGCTTTCCAGCTCGCTAAACGTGCTGGCTCACGCACAGCAAGGCTTGCTTTCATTGGAAAGTCTGTATGCGGTAAATTTAAAGTACTTTTATAATCAATCGGTTTTGTCTGTTCGGTCATGTGATTACTCTAAACTGAAAATGTATCTATTAAACGAGGAAATAAAGCTCGAGCCTCTGCAATATCCGCTTTAATCTGGGCAATTAATGCCTCAAGAGATGGAAATTTAACTTCGCCTCTTAACTGGTGCAAAAAAAAGACTTCTAGATGCTCATGGTATAATAAGCCCTCGAAATCAAATAAATGGACTTCTAAACAGTGGGCTAACCCATCAACAGTCGGCCTGCATCCTAAATTAGCAACACCTTGATAGATTAATCCATTCGAACGTCGTACTTTAACACAAAAAACACCGGTCATGGGAAGCACACTACGTGCAAGCCTTATATTAGCCGTCGGAACGCCAAATGTTCGACCCAGTTGATTACCCATCACAACACGCCCATACATACTATAGGGACGTCCTAAAAGCATGGCCGCCTCTGTGAGCAATCCTTTTTTTAAAGCATCACGCGTGCGTGTTGAGCTAATGCGCGCGCTTTTTAAAACAACATCAGGATATACCTGAAGTGTCGCATTCACTTCATCAGCAACGCGTTTGAGTAAATGAATATCACCCGTTCGCCCAGCACCAAACCGAAAATCCTCACCAATAAAAAGCGTCTTAACACGAAGTTTTGAAAAAATCAGCTGTCGTGCAAAATCATCTGCCGACATAGATGCAAGTGCTTGATTAAAAGGCAAGCAACACAAATAATCGATATCAAATGAAGATAATGCACGCCATTTCTCTTTGAAATTCGTCAAGCGTGCAGATGCAGACGAACCTTGAAAATATTCATGCGGTTGAGGTTCAAACAACACCACAAGTGTCGGTAAATTTTGGCGATGGGCCTCATCTTTAAGCGCTTGCAAAAGCGTCTGGTGCCCAGCATGTACCCCATCAAAGTTACCAATGGTCGCCACTGTATCTAAGTTAAGAGCAATAGCTCCGTGAATTCCTCGTAACAACCGCATAAATTTTAAATCTAACTTAAGTTATTTGCTTATATCACGCTTTAGCATCAGGCTGAACAATCAACATATCGCAATGCGAACCATGTAAAATAGCACTTGCTGTCGACCCTAACAATAAGGCTAAACCATGCTTGCCATGGCTTCCTGCCACGATCAAATCAACATTATGCTCATCTGCCAAGCGCAAAACTTCATTTTTTACGGAACCAAATTCAAGTAAACGGTGCTTCTCATCAATCCCCAGTTGATTTGCAAGAGCATCAAGCTCTTTCTCTGCTTGTTCACGAATCGATACTTCAACTTCAGCAAACCCTGCAAATCCTGGATAAGCATATGCCGGAATAGGCTCAACCACATGCACTAAAAGTAATTCAGCTCGATTTTCATCCGCTATTTTTTTTGCTTTATGCGCAGCACTCACGCCAATCTCATCAAAATCTGTCGCAAAAAGAACCTTTTTGTACATATTAGTCTCCCTTATTAAGCCTATTATCCATCACACGTGTGCATCACATGCGTTATTCTAAGTAAAATCATAGCGAATAGCTATTAAAATACGATAAAAGCATTAAGGCGCAAAAGCCCGAACACAACGAACCCGATAAGCCTCATATTTATTTGCAAAAAAATTTTCCCCATTTAAAAAATGCTTACCTATTGCCTCCGTTAGATTTTTTTCTGACGAGCTCCAATATTTATCTGACTCAAACCCACCAATCCCTAGTCGATTCTGATAAAGACATCCAAGCTGATTCACCGCTGGCAAAAACCAATCAATATAATTACCCGTTGCCGTATAGGTATTACAATGTCCTGCTGCTACCAAAGTATTTACAATTGCGCGTGTATTTTCAGCACCATCCACCAGGCTCGAAGCATTCACCTCTTTCTGAGATGCACTCCAAGAAAACAACGCTTCACTCTCTTCAATGGCGGCAACCAGATTAGAAACACCCCCTTCTGAAATCAGACATGCAATCACACCCCCATCTGCTGGCTCGCCAATATTAGTTATTTGATTCAAAGTAAAATTTTGCTCTTCTAATCCAGAAAAACACTCACCAGATGCACAGGTCACCGGTATACAACACAGGCTCGGATTACCCCCACACACACTCCCAGTGAAATTGGCTTGTGGTGTATTCTGATTCGTACTTCTCAAAACAACAGCAATTGATTTTATCCCGCTCATATTTGGAATACTCAATTTCTTATAGCCCAACTCCCAAACAGCACCTGCCATCAACCCAAATGAATGATTGGCATTCAACTCAAATGACGTACCATCTGGCGTTGTATAAGTTCCAGCAATATGCCCACTACAATCATTCGAAACAAAATAACTCATGGTTATTTTTGATATTTTCGCTGCATCTCCTGACGTTTGTTTAAAAGTAACCGCTCTTCCTGACCGAAAAATTTGCTGGTTATTCGTTTTTTTTTCAACCTTATCTTCAAGTAAATCATGCAGCATGGGCTGCGCATAGCTCACTTTTGAAACTAAAATAAAAAATAAAACCCAACAGACCACACCATATTTATACATCACGGCATTTCTCTTTATGTATCCGATTGAAAAGCTTTTAACATAAAAGCCTGAATACTTTTAATCATGACTCTATGCTGCATGTTATCTTGAATTAAATGCTGATAGGGCAAAGCCTGAAAATGCTCATCGAAATCTCCCGCCAAAAATTTAGGCTTAAAATAATCGACTGTCGCTGGAAGAATATTCAAGCCCTCCCGCTTTTGATAATCATCAAACACTGCTGATGGCATCTGGCGTGCCAAATAGCGACGCATCATATAACGTCCAACGCCTTGATGACGCTTTTCTGATAGTGGTAAAGATAAAAAGAAAGCCAATAATTTTGGATAAAGCAAAGGATAACGGTATTCAAACCCCATTTTTTTACTCACAATACTGCTATATTCAATGCGCATTCGAACTTCATAACTGAAAGGACCTTGCAAAAAGTCCCATTCTGCTTCTCGTAAAGTCTTATAATAGCCTTTCTGATAAGGGTGTAAATGAACTGTTTTTCTTAACCCCTGTACCTGTTGAAGCATATGATGCAAGGCTGGATGTGAATACTGTATCAACCGCAACACTCGACGACTCTTTGTTTGAGACGATAACTCATGCCAAGCCTGGCCGATTAACTTTTGATGAATCAATTGTGGCAAAATAAAACGTGCTGGAATATGCCCTGATACCCCCTGATCTCCTCCAAAACCAGACAGCAAAATCGAATATTTTTTTTCTGAAACTGCCCGATGAATATTATGAGCAAACACTTCAAAAATATACGGGGAAGGACCCGCAAACCATGCTGCATAGTTTTCAAAAACTTTCAGAGGCTCAAAGCCATCGGCCCTAATACAATTCAAATTAATATGTGGATAATGATTCATGAAGGCCTGCTCATGATATGTATTATAAGTCTCGGCACTTCTCGAACCGGGTGTTGCGGCATGCATAAACAACTCAGGATTTAACCCTCGCGCTACACTCGCTAAATACACAGTTGTTGAGTCCATACCAGCACTAAATTCTGCAGCAATATGACCTGAATCAGAGGTCGCATGCGCTATTGCCTCATCCATTAACTCCGAAAAATGCTCTAAATATTCACGCTTATCTCGATAATAAAGTTCATCACCTTCTTTCTCTAAGCGCCAAAAAGGCTTTTTAACCAACTGGCCATTCAGCTTTCCATGAATCATATGACCAGGCTCAACACGGTGAACACCTTGATATACGGTATCATCGGAATAAACATTTGCATCTGTAAATAAATTGAGTATTTCAGTCTCTGAAAAACCTGGATGCTGCTTTATCTGACGCAAAACATCAGGGATTGTATCACCAAAAATCAGGGTTTTTGATACATTATCGTAAGTATAATATAACGGCTGAACACCCAGATGGTCACGGACCAATAAAAATTCCTGGGTATTTTCATTCAACACAACATAAGCAAAAGCGTAAAAAAAATGCGAGTAAGTTAAAGGATTAAGTGCTTCATCAAAGGATGAAAAAGAGGGTGAACCGTGTTTCGATGCGTCATAAATAATACAGCCATCTTCAAGCACACTTTCAAAAAAAACGCTGGTGTTTTGAGTAACAATCATGTGAGTAAAAGTTTCACGATACCAAACCAGAACCATTTTCAGGCACGTTTGTCCCGCCTGTTTCTGGTTGCGCATTATCGAGCTTTATCAGCTCAGGGGGCTGATAAAGCTTATTGTCTTTCTTTGGTTTTTCCTTCGATGTTAAAGCAAAAACACTTTGCTTCTGATCCATTTTATTCCTTTCTTTTAATCTCCCTCACCCAACAAATTAAAACATACATTTCAGCAATTAAGCAATTCAATAAACTATTTCACTTACTCTTTTTGATAAATTGAATCGCATCTTCAAGTAACAGTGGTCTCGACAAATAATAACCTTGAGCATAATCACATTTATTTTTTGTTAAAAAATCAAGTTGCTCTTTGTCTTCAACGCCTTCTGCAATCACCTTAATTCCTAAATTATGTGCAAGCTCGATGGTTGACAGAAGAATCAAATGATCATTAGACGTTTTACCCATACCTTGAACAAAAGATTGGTCAATTTTTAAAATAGAAATTGGTAACCGTTTCAGATAACTCAGGGAAGAATATCCTGTGCCATAGTCATCAATAGCCAAGTTAATCCGTACGTTAAATAGCTCATTTATTTTTTCAACCAACCGTTCAGGATTATTGACAAATGATGTTTCCGTTAGTTCAAAAATTACTTTATCAATGTCTACATCAAACGTTCTAAGCGATTCAAAAATATCTTGAACTACTTTTGTTTCGCTCAATTCATCGGCTGTAATATTTACTGAAACAAACAACAGAGGTGTTGCATCAAGTTGCTTAAATTCAGAAAAAACTTTGCGCGTTACCCATTTTCCAATCGGTAGCATTAAACTCATTTTTTCCGCTTCAAAAAGAAAATCTTTCGGATACAAAGTGCCTAATTTAGGATGCTCCCAGCGTAACAGTGCTTCAATGCCACTACAGGCTCCTGTTTTTAAATCAATAATCGGTTGATACATAATAAACAGTTCATCTTTTTGCAAAGCATTTCTCAGTCCCGTTGATATCTCCAATGAGCGCTCACTCTCTTCGTCTAGAGCATCTGAATAAAAACGATACTGATTTTTTCCATTATGCTTTGCCGCATGCACCGCCATATTGGCATGCTTCATTAAATCAACGGCAGAAGTACTACTCAAAGGATATACTGCAATCCCAATACTCATATTGATGTACACCTCTTTTCCATCAATCATAAATGGGCTATCTGTTTTATTGATAATATTCTCTGCAACAATGGCTGCATACTCAGGTTTTCTCAAATGTGTTAACACCAAGGCAAACTCGTCTCCGGCTAATCGAGCGACAGTATCGCCTTTTCGAGTGCTTTTTCTTAAAAGACTAGCCATTAATTTTAATAATTCATCTCCTGCATGATGTCCAAGCGTATCATTGACCCGTTTAAAATTATCAAGATCTAAATACAGCACAGCCATATGTTCTTGACGCTTTTCAGCCTCTTGTATTGCTTGCGCCATCTCTTTTTCAAACACAATTCGATTCGGTAAATCAGTCATCACATCATGCTCTGCCATATAGGCTAAAGCCTCTTCTGTTTTTTTTCGCTCGGTGATATCTCGAGAACAAATCACCTGACTCGACTCATTACCCCAATCAATATTTAACGTAGACATTTCTACAATAGATTCAGCCCCATCAGCATTGATGATATTGATTTCATGTGCACCTTGCTTCGATGCTTCTAACATGTTTGAATCAACCACGAGACTCACAGGCTCTCCGAGTAAACCCGCAATATTCTTATCAAACAATTTCGTGAAAGCATCATTTGCATAGACTATCACTTGCTCTGCATTAATAATCACAACACCATCTGAGCTCTTATTAAAAACATTCAAAAGAACAGCGTTATTTGCTGCAAGTTTCAGTTCAAGTCGTTTCACTTCAGCGGTTAATTCACTGGGATTATCTGACGATTTTTTGCTCATCATTTATCCTGATTTGAATGATTCATTTCATATTGATTTTCGCAGTTATGCAAGCTCACAATGAAAATATTATAAATGAACAATTTGACTATAAATATTACTTAATTATAGGTTCAAATAAAAAAAATATTCAAACCACAACTTTTTCCACACTTTATGTTAGAGACTACTGGCCTTCCCCCAGCCCCTAAACTGATAAAAAATTTTTAAAAATTTGCATGCCTTGCTCGGTTAAAATAGCTTCCGGATGAAACTGCACACCAAACAAAGCATACGTTTGATGCTGAACACTCATAATCACAGTACTTCCCTTGGCATCATAGGTCCACGCTGTCACATCCCAATAACCCGGTAATTCACTGTATGAAGCAACTAAAGAGTGGTATCGTGTGGCAATAAAGGGCTGCTTGATTCCCTTCAGTAACCCTGTGTTTGTATGCGTTATCTCAAACGGCTTACCATGAGCAATCTCAAAAGCATCTATTACCTCACCCCCCAATGCCTTAATCAAACATTGATGCCCTAAACATACACCCAGCATGGGATATTGCTGATGATACTTCAAAATAAATGCGCGTGTTGCATCTGCCTCTTCTGGCGAACCTGGTCCGGGAGATAACACCACATGAGTGAACGCCAAAGATTCAGAATGATTTAATGCCATATCATCAAACTGGAATACGCTTACACGCGCACCTAACTGCTCAAAATAGACCTTAATCAGCTGTGTAAACGAATCATAATGGTCAATTAATAAAACATGCTTAGTGCACTGCTCTGCTGGCTTTAAAAAAATAGGCCTTGATAACACTTGCTGCTCGATTAACCAACCATACTCACTCATGCACCACCAGCCTCAGATAACCCTGTAAAAAACCGCGCCTTTAGCTGCAATTCTTCGAATTCTGATTGCAACGTTGAATCATGTACAATACCTCCCCCTACACCCAACTCTCCTTGTGTACCTCTGCACAGTAGTGTTCGAATAGGAATATTAAAACACATGTCATTATCAGGCGTAATATACCCAATGGCCCCGGTATAAACATGTCGAGGCTCAGCCTCTAAATCATCAATGATTTCCATAGTACGGCGTTTAGGCGCACCCGTAATCGAACCACATGGAAACAATGCTTGAATAACTTCTGAAAAATTCAAATCAACATCAACATCACTCTCAATACTTGAAGTCATCTGATGTACGGTTTCATAAGTCTCAACTTCAAGTAATTTGGATACCTGTACTGAGCTTAGTTTTGATATCCCGGATAAGTCATTTCTCAACAAGTCCACAATCATTGTATTTTCAGCACGTGATTTTACATCAGTCACTAAAAAATCTTGATTGGCTTTATCTTGAAGCGTATCAGCCGCTCTTGGCATGGTACCTTTCATTGGCTTTGCATACATTTTATGCTTGATTTTAGAGAAAAAAAGCTCTGGTGAAAATGATAAAATCTCATAATCAGGCATTTCGATACGTGCTGAATAAGCCACTTTTTGTCGTTCTCGAAGTAAAGTATAAAGATCACAACTTGAACCTAATAAATCAAATACATACTTTGCAGTTAAGTTAACCTGATATGTGTCTCCAGCCCTAATATGTTGCTTCACACGAGCAAACGCTGTTTCATACTCACACGCTGTCATATTGAGTTTTATGTTTTGTACACCCACGCTAGAAGCTTTTAACTCTGATGCCCCTAGAAAAGCATGAATTGCTGACGAGGTAAGTTTTTCAGGTGCTTTAAATGCAAAAAAGTGTAATAACGGAAAAGTTGGCGCCTCTAAAAGATGGGGTAAACCACGCAGTATATAACCTGCTTCATAACTCAAACATCCAGCAAGATAATATCCCTTGCACCTGAACGCATCGAGCTGCTCTAACGCCGTATAAAAAGAATCTGCATGCCAACACACAATTTCTTCGAGTGCCTCAGAAAACAACAATCCTGAATAAGGCATATTAAAGCATCGCCTATTTTCAAATAAAAATCTCGGAGAATTCACACCGACTCAAAATATGGTCTAAAATTAAACATATGTATTTATTTTTATGTTTCATAAACGCTCAATCATGCCTTATGAAACATGAAAACTCAAGAATCAAAAGGGGTTCATTATGAGAGCAAAGCGAGATAACTGGCGCGATCTAGACCAAAGAATTCAAAGATTAAAAAACAAAGTATCACTCAGTGAACAAGGATACTCAAGCACGAGCTACTCCTCTCAACAAAATACAGCTCGAGAACAGCTCCTTGAAAAGTTTGATGAAATATTTCAAATCAAGCGTATTGGGGACCAATTTATCAGCGCGCACGAACCTCCGCTTCCTTTATTTGATCTGATTAAATTAATCGATGGTATTTTAACAAACCCAGATCTTGACTTAACAACGCGCCCAGCAGTAGAGCTTGAGATATTATACCAATATTCACAGTCAGAAGATAAAGAATCACTCCAGCAAGCGATTTTTAATAACATCCTTGAGATGTATAATTATCATCCTAAAAGATCCAGGCAACTAATTAACATAGATGTCGAAAAAGAACTCTTACCTTTGCTACATCATCGTGATGCATTAAAATATAGTGACCCCATTCGAGTCAAGCTCGAACAGCTAACAACACATGTCAGAACCATGTTGTATGAAGCACCCTCAGCCAAAGAAAAAGCAGACATCCTATCTGAAATAAACGCGTACAAGTATTTATTAAACGATGGTAACTATGAAATACACAAAGAAAATAAAGGCTGGCTAGACAAACAAAAGGTATGGCACTCGGGTTTTTTCAAAAAAATGGAAGCACTAAAAGCCGAAGTGCTTGAGCTCAAACAAATCATAACAGCACATCAACAAGAAGAGAGCAAAAAATCTGACACAGCATCAGAAACAACAACAGAACCACTCAGTGAGGCTTCATCCATTCAAACACAAGTGGAACAGTGGGATGGCACGAGTTCTTTCGATAATGATTTAGAAGAAGATGAAGAGGAAGAAACACTCACTTATGATGATACGGCTTCAACCACTGCAGATGACGGAAAAGAAGACCATGATGACGTGGCTTTTGATGAACCAGCAAAACCTCAAAGCATCATCACTCAACAACTAGAAACACAAGTACAGCAGCTCAAGCTTAAAGTGCCAACATTGCAGGAAAAAATCAAGGGCAGACTCGTGCTGAGCAGCCAAGAAAAAATCATTCAGTCCATGCTGACTCATGTCGAGCAGGCGCTATCCCAATCTGATTTAGATATAGGAGATATTTCATGCCTAGCTAAAATTACAGCATCTCTTGAATCTGAGCTTAACCGCTCAAATCAAAAAACCTGGGATAAGCTATCAAAAGAAGATAAAGCTTTTTTCTTGGCACTTCAAACAGATGAAACATTCGCCCAATTCGCACCCATGATTCACATTTACAAACCTTTTATGATGCAAGAAAACGCCTATACCGCTTATATACGGGTATTACTAGAACTTGAGGCATTATCAAATAACACAACAAGTAAGCACACAGAAATATTACAAAACATTCAAACCATTACAGAAAAAATCATTCGAAATCCGATGGACCATAAGGTATTTGAATGGACTGACAAACAAGATCAAGACACCATTTTAAGATTATTTTACTATCCAACATTCGCTCCCCTGGCTGAAGATATCATGCATATTTATCATGGGCCTAACTTTCAGTTTCTCACTGAGCGTTTAAAAGAAAAACCACTAGACATCAAAGAACCCCCTGTAATCACTGCTGAAACTAAAAAGCGCATTGAACCCCTCAGACGCTATGTTGTCGAGAGAGAAAACCGTCCTAAAGTTGAGAAAAAAGCACTGCCATTAATAGCTGCTTTCTCTGAATTACTAGAGACATCAAGCTCTGCAGAAGAAAAACGAGACATTCAGCAGCAAATTGAAAATACGCGCATACTACTCGCTGGGGACAGTACGCGAGAAAAATATGACGAAGCGGTTCAATCATACCGTACAAAAGCCAAAGCAGCGCAATCGTCTCCTTTGCTCAACATACAATTGGTCGGGTCACTCATGTCCCAACTCGATGAAGCAAATTTCGATCATGAACAACCGGTTGTATTCCATATGAACCGGGTCAATACCGCCTTTTCTCAACAGCATCTTGCACCCCTTGATAAATATATTCAAAAGCATCCCAACACAAAGCTCAAAAACGAGCTGAACGCTCTGATGAGCACTTTTTCTAAAATGCTGGAATCAGATAACATACAAGACCAAGAAGAAGCCATTAAATCAATTAACCATACAGTCGACCTTTTATATGGACGCATCACACCTAAGGCCTATGAAAAGATAGCTGAGAAAGCACAAGGAAGCCCTTCAACCTTATGGCAAGTAATGGGCGTGCTGATGATGGCTTTAAGCACAGCTGTACTTGTATTTGGAACCACCACCGGCATTGTACCTGCAAGTGTTGTCGGTGGCTTAGGCATTGCTGCTGGACTCAGTCTTTTTTCTAAAGCCGCAACACGTACAGGTGCTTCACAATCTATGACTGATATGACGAAATCAAACCTCAGTGAAATTAAAAGCAATATTGACTCGAATCATCCTGATGGTGATTCTTCAGAACAAGATGTAAGGCCTAAAAAAACATAGTCTTTCATCGTCCAACCTTGCTTTTAAATACCCAAGCTGATATTTTGTAAGCTTCTTTTTGATTGGCTTAATCCTGGAATTTTTCGTGGCTTCGTCTAAACGTGTTTTAAGTGTTTTCTCACTCGTCATGATTAATGTCATTGCCGTGGATAGTTTAAGAACCCTTCCTATTTCCGCGAAGCTCGGCTTTTCTCTTATTTCTTATTATGCACTTGCAGCTCTGATCTTTTTTATTCCAGTTGCACTCGTTGCAGCAGAACTTGCCACAGCTTATCCAAGTACTGGAGGCATTTATATTTGGATACGTGAAGCATTTGGTAAACGGGTCGCATTCATGACCATCTGGCTCCAATGGATTTATAATGTTTTTTGGTATCCCACCATTATGGCTTTTGTGGTTGCAACACTGGCTTATTTATTTGACCCCAACTTAACCAATCACAAAATTTATTTGCTCACAACCATGATTGGACTCTTTTGGCTTTTTACCTTACTCAACTGCCAAGGAATGAAAATATCCAGCTTAATCAGCACCCTCGGTGCCTGTCTTGGCACCATTATTCCTATGTTGGTTATTGCACTTTTAGGCTTGATTTGGATACTGCAAGGCCGACCTCTTGCAGCTCAACTCACAGACACATCGTGGTTACCTGACTTCACAGCAATTGGAAATTTATCTCTTTTTACAGCCGTACTATTTGGTCTACTCGGCATGGAAATGTCTGCTGTACATGCCGAAGAAGTGAAAAATCCGCAGCGGGATTACCCACGTGCACTGCTTTATTCAACACTACTTATTTTTGCAACCTTGGTGCTCGGATCGCTTGCTATTGTGATTGTTGTACCAGAAAAAACCTTAAGTATGGTATCAGGATTAATTGATGCCTATGCCATTTTTTTTGACGCTTATCAGTTATCTTGGCTCACACCCATTATTGCATGCCTTATTGTACTTGGTGCTATCAGCGGCATTTCAGCCTGGATGATTGGCCCAACCAAAGGTTTACTCGTTGCAGCTCAAGATGGTTGTATTCCCAAAAAATTCACCCAAACCAATAAAAATGGCGCACCCACAACCATTTTAGTGGTCCAGGCTATTATTTTTACGCTACTCACCAGCTTATTTGTTTTGTTTAAAACCATCAATGCAGCTTACTGGCTATTAAGTGATATGTGCGCGCAAATGGCACTTTTAGTTTATGTCTTAATGTTTGCAGCGGCTATCAAACTGCGTTACAGCAAACCTAAGCAACGCGGCGCTTATCGCATTCCTGGTGGTTTAATTGGCATCTGGCTTGTTGCAGGCGTAGGACTGCTTTGCTGTGCGGGTACTATTTTGCTTGGATTTATCCCCCCTGCACAAGTACCTATCAAGAACATCATGTTATTTGAATCTTGTTTAATCGGTGGTTTAATCTTATTTACAATTATGCCGTGGTTTTTAACACGAAAAAATATCCACTGATTAAGCGCATAGACTCATTAAAACTTCTAAAATAAGCGCTGCGGTTTCTTTGGGACGCTCTAATGGAAACATATGCGTTCCTGAAATTTCAAATGATTGAATCCCATAACGGCGCCGCATATGATGTCTATCTGCAGCATAAATCACATCACTGTCTGAACCATACAGTAAAGCTGTTGGCACCTGTAATTTTTTTGAGTGTTTTGTAAATGTATGTGGGAGTGTTCTATAAATCTGATATTCAATACCTGCATCAAAACGAAGCGTATAACCCGTTTCATCCAATGTCATCCCATAATCAATATAATCATTCAGGCAAGCATCATCAAACTGCTTGAAAAGCGCGCGACGTCTAAAGTACTGAAAAACTGCGTCACGGGTTTTCCAATGCGTTCGTCTTGCACGAGTTCGAGCAGCAGGCGTCACCTTATCAATCAAACCCAATTTTTTTGATAATTGTAAGGCACGTGCGCGAAAACGACTTAAAAGAGGCGAGTCTAAAAGCACCACAGCTCGAAATAGCTGAGGTGCTTTTAAAGCCCCTAACACACTCAAAACGCCGCCCAATGAATGCCCTACTGCAACCACAGGCTCATGAGATTGGGTACGTATGCTCTCTAATAACTCATCAACCAAGGCACACCAATTATCTTCAACCGGAAAAGCTTCTGTGTGTCCAATTTTATCAATATAACAACAATCAAATTTCGCCTCGAGCGGCATTAGCATTTGTCGATAACAAGGGGAAGGAAAACCATTTCCATGTGCAAAATGTAATTTAGGTTTCATTGCAAAACCATTGCCCTATTATCACGCCGATACGCAAGCACACCCAAACTAAAATAGGCAGCCAATAACACCATATAAATAATACCTGTTCCGGAATACACTTTATCGAAAGAAAATAATATAAAATAAATCACAGCTTGTGGTGTTGCAGCAATAGCTATCAGGCGCGTTGCTTCTTTAAAAGTCAGTTGCACTTTAAAAATTAAGCGAGCAACAAACTGTCCAAATAAACCAAATGAAAATAACGTAACGATATATAAGCCAAAATAAAACATGAATAATACAGGATAAATTGAAAGCATCAGCAACTGATTGGCTTGCTTTAATCGACTCACAGGAAGCCACTCAGCACCAAAAAAATCGGTGTTATCATTTGAACGAAATAAAGAAACGGTCTCTTTTGCCTCGGACACATTGCCTTGCTTAAACAAATCAAGTGTCGGAAGTCTCACGTGTAATGCATTTTTAGTGATTAAAACACTTGCCTCAGGATATAAAAAATAAGGCAACTGTTTTATTTTTCCCGTTGTATCAATCAAAGCAATCACTTCACCTTGGCTGTTTTTTACCAAATAAGGCATAGGACTATAAAACTGAACCTCTCCTGATCGCATCGAAAAAGGGGGTAATTTTTTTATAGGTAAAAATAACTTCTGCTCTACCGTCTGATGATATGCCATCATCACATGTATGACATAAGGTAACATAGCCACTGAAAGCATGACCGCAAGATAAAGCAAACCAAATCCTCTCCAGCGTCGCACCACATCAATGTATAGGCGCCTAGAAAAAAAAGACATATAAAGTGCTTCTAAAAAACGATAATGTGCTATTTTTCTTTTTTTCTTGGGTTGCTTTTGCTTTTTATCAAGACCTAACTTTTTCATCAGCCCTTCACACCTTATGATTTATGAGTCAAAGTTCGCCGCAAAAGTTGCGTGTAAATAGGTGAAACACCTGCCAGCTGAACAACCGTTGTTGCAGTTAAACAAGAGACCATCAACGGTAAAATAAGGCCATAATTCTGCGTCATTTCAACCACTAATACAATACCTGTAATCGGTGCACGTACTGAAGCTGAAAAAAGTGCTCCCATACCCGCTACCGCGAACATGCCCGGATGAATGGTCATCATATTCGGTAAAAAAAACGCTAAAACACTGGAAAAAGCCAGCCCTATCAAAGTTCCAAGAGCAAGCATGGGTGCAAAAATACCGCCAGGAACACCCGTTCCATAGCAAAGCATTGTCAAAACAAAACGCATCAAAAAAAGCATCATGAGCACAATAAAACCAGGGGTAAAGGTTAGTGATCGCTCAATAATCCGATATCCGCCGCCAACAGCATCAGGCCAAAGCCAAGCCAGTAAACCCACAAAAAGCGCCACACAGACAACATAGATAAAACGCACAACCAATGTTTTCTTGTCCATCCACAATAAAGCACGCATTAAAAATTGATTAAATATAATACCCACAACACCAACAATGATGCCTAAAATCAAAAACAAACTTAATGAATTAAGGCTCGGCATCTGAAAAACATCCATCGCAATCGATGGCTTTCCACCCATCATCCATTGCAACACAATGGTTGCCGAAACACAGCTAATTGCAACCACTTTAAATTTTAAAAATGACAACGGAAATGCTTCTCGCATTTCTTCCATCACAAAAAGAACACCCGCTAGCGGTGCGTTAAATGCTGTCGCAAGACCTGCCGCTGCACCCGCTGCAACTAAGGCATCACATCGCTTTTGGCTCAATGTAGTGATACTTCCAAAAAACTGGCCTAAGTTTCCTCCCATTTGAATTGTAGGTCCTTCACGACCAAGCACCATATGGCTCGCAATCGATAAAACACCTCCTATAAACTTTATCGGCAACACCCGCTTCCAAAGCACCGGACGCTTATGTATCAAAGCTCCTTCAATTTCTTGAACACCACTTCCCGACGCTTCAGGAGCGAGATGATTCACTAAAAACCAAGCAATTAATACCATAACCAAGGTTAAAACAGGAAAACCAACCCATCCAGGAACCCCTAACATTCCGAGCGCACCCTGAAGCTTAGAAAGCCACCTCTCAGAAGAATCAATTGCCATTTGAAATAACGAGCCAACAAAACCTGTTAATAAGCCCACGAATAGTGCTGCTATATAAAAAAGTAAAATCTTTCTATAACGCATGCTTTATATAACCTATTTTGAAAATAGGTTTCCAGAATGGCTTACCTACATCAAAAAATCTAGGGGTGTTCATCAAATATAATTTTTTACGTCTATATTTATATCAATAGTCCTATCTCAATTCATCAGGAACATCATGGCACATTTAAGTTTCATCGCACATGAGGTTAAACAAGGAAATGGGAACGGACAATCTATTGATTATGCATCAGATGATATTTTGTATACTTATGACTTAATCGATTGCATTGCTATTCTCATCATCGATAAAAACAATCGCTGTCATATGATTCACAGTGATGCTGATCATACGGATGGGAAAGGCGCAATTAATTTAATCGATGCACTTAAAGCGCTTCATTTATCGTCTAAAGAGACTTATCAAATAGGTCTTATTGGTGGACAATCAAACCATGCTTTAGCACACAAAGCCAACACCATTAAAACCTATCTACCCAAAGCAACGATTATCTTTAAAAAAGCGATGTCTGATGGCGCCTATTTAACAGGAAATGGAGATATGGCTTATTCTAAAAGACAATTGGCAAAAATGTTAAACGTTGATCATATTGAATTTGACAAACCTTACGCTCATAAACCAGGCATGTAAAATGCAGTTTTTTATTTTTTCTTCTGAAAAAACCATTCTTTTATTTTTTGACTCAACAACTCCGCAGCTTTTTTCCCCACCAAAATAGCACCTAATATAAAAAATATCTCAGGTAACCCTATTAAAAATAATCCACCTACAGTCACAGCTATTTCAGTTGGAAGCTTAAAAAAAGGAATGATCAGTGTAATTAATGGACTGATAAAAGACAAAGCAATAAAAATAATGCCTAATTTATATTTTAGGTTTCCATTTTTTATATTGCCCATCCATCATCTCTTCGGCAAGCTAGGTTACACTTTATTCTTATACTATAGATGCCATATGCCGTCTTTACGAATTGATACACACCTATCAGACATCCATCACATCGATGCAAATCACAGAAAAAGCAGTTGATTAAGCCCTTAATCCGAAGACCTACGCGCCGTGCTCCTACCCCCTAATCAAATTTTAAACCAACAGCCTGACATAAAATACCATTGCTATCACAAAATAGATCTGACAGTTCTATGTTTTCAGATGATTTTATTTTAACATGTTGCCAGTTTTGACCTCTATCTGTTGTAACATAAGCACGAGGCTTAGAGCCCTGTGTTCCTGCTGGTGAATGTATCGCAACACACCTCTGCCCTGTTTTATCACAGTCCAATAAACCAAACGCTTCATATAACGCCCAATCACTATTATTAATGGTGCCCGTTTTTTTCCACGTAATACCGCTATTAGCTGTTGTGTAAACATCAATAAAAGTTGTTAATACTGAAGATGTGTTCATGCGCTTAACTAAACGATAACGTAAGGCCATACAATTTAAGCCCGAACTATCACAATGAATCTTAGAAAAATAATCAGTATCTACAACTTCATCCGTGTAATTCTCTGCCTCTAACTCATAAGGACCACCCCAGGTTAATCCACCATCTTGTGTCACATATGTAATAGCAGGCATTCCAGTGACAACAGTACAACGAAGGCCAGAATATGAACAACTTATATGAGACCTATCAAACCATGGATAACCTGTCTTAGGTTTTGGAAAAGATATCGGTTGTGACCAAGTTTGGCCACTATCTTTCGATATGTAAGCCAAAGGATAAGCCAGTAATAAACACCGATCACCTGATTGACCACAAACCAAATTATCAAGCCCAGATACTTTTCCAGAAAAAGGAATCAACTTACTCTCATTCCAGTGAGCACCTCCATCTTGTGTTTTATGCACAATCATATAGGGAGCTGATTTAATATATTTCACACCCGCAATAAGACAGGTTGTACCGGTGTCATCACAGCGTATTTGCATATATTTTTCTGCTTGAAGTTTGTTGTATTCCTCTATCCCCCCAACATCAGTGCTTACTACAACGTCATGCGTACCCCCACTTAAAGTAAAAGGCTTACTCCAAGTCTCTCCCCCATTTCCTGTTTGATATACACAATGATCGATTGAATAAAGTACATGACTTTCATCAAGAAATTTCTCTATAACTTCGGTGCTGATGGTCAGACAACGCTCAGCAGTGTTATCACAAACTATTGATGTCAGGTTATTTAGATGCGTTTTAACCTGTACTAAATCAGGTATTAAATCCATTGAAAATACACTAGAGGCTACGAAAGCACCCAGAAGGCTGAGTCTGTACATGTATTTCTTATTACAAAAAAACATAAAATAAATTCTATTTGAACTAAAAATAACACTATACATCATGGTAAATATTTTAACAATAATTGTAATCTACAATCATCCTAAGCACATAAAAAAACCCTATGACACACATCATAGGGTTTTAAGGTATCACTCAGTATCATTAATTATACGGCTTTACGATCACTGTCGTACCAACAGTCATGAAATCCTCATTGAGCCATTTTGCAGCACTCGGTAAGACTCGAATACAACCATGACTGGTATTCCATTGAGGTACTTCGTAGGCTGCATGAATCGAGTAGCCTTTATAAAAGTGCATACAATACGGCATACGTGCACCGCCACCCGTTTCCAGCGGATACTTGCTAGATTTACAGTTCTCACCTTTTTTCGAATAAACACGATAAGTCCCTGTAACTGTTTTACAGCCACGTCCAACATCATCACAGTAAGCTTTCCCACCTGAAGCAGCTCCTGTTTTAACTAAATGACCTTTTTTATCATAAGCGCCCCAAGCAGCTGCTTTGGGATCAAAAATAAATACTTTTCGGCCTGTAGCACGTCTTTGCTCTGGAAACGTACCTGAGCCACGACTATCCATCATATGTGATGTTGTATAATGAGTATGCCCCGCGTCATCGACAATAGGAACTGAACGATCCGTTGTGGCACAAGAAGCCGCTAAAACACAAAGCGGTATTACTATTGCTAGTTTATTCACAGTACAATCCTCCTCTTGTTTGAATTAATTATCGGTCGGATTGTAAAAATATTTAGCAAAATATTGAATTTATTTTTATATTTCAATCTTTGGACTGTGAGCTACCAACAAAACTGTCCTAAAATTTCATGCTTATTTGGTAGTCCCCCCATTTATAACCGCAGTTTAAAGTAGAGCGTTAAGCTGCTAAGGCAAAGATTATAGCTCGTAGGATGAACGCTTTATTTAGAAGATGAATGGCCAGGATGAGTAGGCTTGGGTGATGAGCTATCATTGGAAGAATCCCTTTCTCCTGTTACAGGTGGCATCGCTTCTCTCAATTCATGGACCTTTTGTCTGATGACTTGCTGCTTCTCAGAAAAGCATGTGTTTTCTACCTTTTCAACATCGTTTTTAAATGTTTCTATCGTATTATCAACTTTATTTGTAGTTACACGCGTCGTTTCCTGCATGTTTTTATCGGAATTGATGCGTGTATCTTCCATTCCAATCACACCTGGCCAAAGATCATTAGCTAATGCCGCCTCAGTCGGATTACCAGAGTAAGCTTCGTTTATAGCTCTTTGCCACACGTCATACAATGGAAAAACTTCTTCTTGAGATACGTAATCCTCTGCACGCGTATATGCAACATGATTGAATAACGCTTTAATAAAAGTTTCAAACTTATCTGGGTCTGTTTTAATTGATTCAAAATAGCTTTCCCAACCTTTCTCTTGTATATCTGGATGTTTAGCTTGTATGGCATCTAAATTTTTTCGTATTTCGTCCAACAAAAAGTTTGGAAAATTTATAATTCTATTTTCAATTTTGGGAAATAACGTTAACCAAGCATCTCTATCAAAATCTTCTGTTAACTCGGGTAGACAAAGGTTAGTCTCAAAAAAAGTGTCTTGCCCATAGCGAGATTGTCTGGACACAAGCTTTACTTTCTGAACAGGTGATAATTGCTCATAAAAATCTTTCAAACTAGAAATATGGCGACTATCTTCTCCTGGATAAATTTCCTCATATAATAACTTCGCTTGTATCTCGTTGTAGTGAGGGGTACCTGGAGATTGAAATCTTTTGTTTAGTTTTGTTTCTGTGACAGCAATTAACACATTCATGCCAGCTGTTGCTGAAAAAGACATACCACCACCAAAATCTAATAACTTTAATTGATTGCCCACAAAACACAAATTGCTGGGTGAAATATCATAATGCTCAAGGTGATACTGCTCTATATCATCTTTAAGTTGTTTCGCTTGTATCAACAAGTCACTCGGTAATCGCTCACTTATACCTGCTTCATCTAACATAGAATCTGCTTTCTCTAAAATAATTCCATAATATTTTTGATCATGATGATGAAACTGAACTAAACCATAACAGTCTATAACGTGAGATGATGCACTACCCTTCTTTGTTCGCTTAACTTCTTGTATGGCTTCACGTTCAGATTTGAGAACCTTAAGTGCATAAGATTTATCATTATAAGTGACTTCATACACTGAAGCAGAAACACCACGGCCTAAAAATTTGAGTTGGGAAAGATCAACTGATTCTATTGGAATATAATTCAGACCCGATGGATTATGAATAGAATCTTGTGATAATAACGTTAAAACTTCGGATAAATACATTAAAATGTTCCTCATCATTTGCGAACGTTTACTCAACCACCTGCTTATCAAAAAGTATATTTTTAGGTATCACGGGTATAAGGCATGTTTACACTTTATCCGCGGCATCTACGTACCGCGGCTTATCCACGACATCCAGTCAACGTGAACCCATTATTTGTAGGATGGTTCAATGATAGCTCCATATGTTTACTATCCATAACACGTGATTATACGATTAAATCGGTTTGCCTTGGTAATAGTTTAAGTGCGGATCAATAATAGCATGGCGGTTTAAAGCTTCGCGCCCAAGCAATAGACGAAACCTAAGCGGATCTCTATTCGAGAGAGTCAACTCAACCGGCCACGATTTTTTCCCTAAAGATAAGGATGTCGAGATGACATAGCGACTTTCTTTGTGTCCATTGGAGCTCATAATTACACGTTGATCGATAACCAACGAAGTACAGCGAACAATGACGGTATTATTGCCTTGAAGCGGATGAATATCATAGTGTACGCATTGTTGACCATTGATGTCATCGCACACAATGTTAAACGCATGCAGAGCCGAAGTTTTGGCGCCTGTATCTATTTTGGCTTTGATAAGTGGTATATTTAAAATTGGCAGTGCGCACCATTCAGATCGGCCAATTAATAATTTATGATGAACCTCCATAATTTTCATGTGCTGATTCCTTTAGGGCCTGTTCACAGTTGCTTTTCTCTGCCGCCTATGTGCCTCGGCTTGTCCAATGCATCCAGAAAATGTTTGCATTAAACCTATAATTTAATCCATTGAATACATTAATGAATAAGAGCAAGTCCGTATTATAGCGGTTCTAATACCCAATACAAAAATGAGTTTGCAATGATTAGACTTATGCTCAATGATGACTTTAGTCTAAGCTGATAGAGATCATGCTATAACATATGATGTATGACAAGCGAATCTTCGTATAATAATTGAATCGATGGCCATCAAAAAAAAATTAAGCAAACATTATCCATTGCTGTTATCTCTCGGAATAAAAATTCTAAAATAGATAACATCGATATAGATTGCGGTTTATACCAATATCGCCACTTAGTCAAAACACGCCCTTGCTCGACTCAAAAATTTTCGTAGCATTGTGTTGGATGAAATTATTTTAGATATCATGGCGAGTACGCGCAATGGTACTCTGTATACTGGTTCAACATCCGATGTGATTAAACGTGTTTGGGGACATAAACGTCAGATAAAACGAGGGTTTACAGGTCTAAATCAATATAAGATTCTTTAAGCAGGTCGACTTGTTCTTCTACCATATCAAATTTTTTAAAACTGGCAATATTAAAAATAGCCGCACCTTCATAAATCATCGGCATATTACTTTTACCAATAATAATCCCATCCAGTGGCGACAGTACTTGATGTTCTTCCTGCCCCATAGGATTTGATATTTTTGCTAGTATTTCGCCCTTTTTTACAAATTTTCCAGGTTGCTTAAAGGGTATTAATAAACCACTACGAGGGGAACGTACCCAATAGCTTTGCCTGGCTATCGCAGGTTCAACTTTGCGGTGAAATGGCTTTTTTAAGACAAGCATATTTAATTGATGCATTACATTTAAAATACCATGAACGCCTGCTTTGATTGATAGTTCATCAAATCGTAATGATTCTCCTGCCTCGTATAATAAAAAAGGAATTGATTTATCATTAGCGAACTGCCTCATAGATCCATCACGGAGCTTTGCATGTAAAATAACCGGGGCACTGAATGCTTGCGCCAAAGGCAACAGGCCTTTCATATCCAAATCTGCACGGATTTGAGGTAAATTTGTACGTTGTAAGGAGCCGGAGTGCAAATCAATACAGTGAGTTACTTGAGAGAGAATTTCAGTTGAAATTAAGTTTGCTAAACGTGATGCAGGCGATCCTTTCGCTGATCCAGGGAATGATCGATTTAAATCTTTTCTATCCATTAAATAGCGATCTTGATAAAGAAAGCCATAGACATTTACGATTGGAATAGCGATAAGCGTGCCCGCAATATTTTTGAGAGTACTTTTTTTTACGAGACGACGTACAATTTCAACCCCATTGACTTCATCACCATGAATTGCTGCTGTTACGCAAAGGCAAGGTCCTGGTTTGTTACCTCGAATAATGTGAACAGGCATGGTGATAGGTGTGCAATCATAAAGGCTAGGCATAGGTAGAAATATGGTTTTTCTCTCTCCTCTTGCGATGCCAATATGATTGATTTCAATAGTCTCTTTCATAGCACTATCCTTGATAACGGCTTTTAGGCCCAATGGGTTTAGCATGTTTTTCTATATGCTCGATAATCAGACTTGCAATATCTTTACTTGTTGAAGTTTCTATCCCTTCTAAGCCCGGCGATGAATTAATTTCAAGAACTAACGGACCTCGGTTAGCACGAAGTATATCAACACCAGCCATTGTTAAGCCCATAACTTTCGCGGCTTTAATCGCGACTTCACGTTCTTTTTTCGTAATTTTGACTAAATGAGCGCTACCACCTTGGTGAATATTAGCCCGAAATTCGCCGGGCGCAGCCTTGCGTTCCATGGCAGCAATCACTTTATCTCCCACAACGAAACATCGGATATCAGCGCCACCGGATTCTTCAATATATTCTTGTATAATAATATTTTGTTTGAGACTCATGAGCATTTGTATCACACTTTCTGCGGCTTTTTTTGTTTTAGCTAGAACCACACCCACACCTTGAGTACCTTCGGTGAGTTTAATAACGAGAGGAGCTCCACCAACGGTATTAATTAAACCATCGACATCCCCAGGCACACTTGCAATACCTGTAATGGGCGTATCAATGCCTTTCATGACCAAGAGTTGTTGTGAGCGTAATTTATCTCGGGAACGTGTAATCGCCAGTGATGAATTCAGTGAGTAGGTTCCTAATGTTTCAAACTGTCTTACGATAGCCGCGCCGTAAAACGTATGGCTTGCACCAATTCTTGGAATAATTGCATCAAACATGGGGAGTTTCTCTCCTTGATAATGTATTGATGGCTGTTTTGATGTGATGTTCATATAACATCGAATGTAGTCAAGCACACGGACGTCATGCCCTCGCTCTTCAGCGGCTTCAATGAGTCGTCTCGTTGAATATAATCTAATGTTTCTTGATAAAATAGCTATTTTCATGCATCTAACCTTAAAAAATTTAAACGTGATCATTTCATACAATTTAGCTTATCTCTGTATCACATTTTTTTATTGTGAATATCATATAAGTTACCAGCGCAAGTGTTATGATGAAAGTAATAAAATACTCCGCCTCCCACTCTGCCAAGATAATTATCAACGCACTTGGTTTAATCAGTAAAATTTCGCTATAAATTATAAAAAAACATTGTTTTTTTTTATAATTTATGATATATAGCTAAATAGTAACTTACTTGTATATATATGCTAATTTTTGACAAGAAAAGCTACCGCATCGCTTGAACAAGCGCTTGGTATTTAATTGCCAAACCGAGCGTTATGCAACGTATGAGCTTACTCCGACATGATGCGCATAATTTTTTTGATCTAAACGATTTTGAACAACATTTTTTTGCATGAATGAGGTAACTGAAAGCATCTTAGCTTTCTTATATTTAATTAGATTTTGGCGCAACTATCGTGCTGGAGTGATGTATATGCAACAAGAATTAATCATAGAAGGAAGTGAAAATTGTCTTGATGATATTGAAGATGCCCTAGAAGAATACGCACCTAATACAAAGGCAAGAAGACAAATAGAAGATTTACTTGAAAATAAGAGGCTAGAAGCTGAATTTCAATACTTTTTCGATGCTTAAAACGTACTCTATAGCAAATAAAAACTCCGGGACATTGTAATGTCTAAGCTTATTTTATATTTCAACTAAAAGGCTAGCCCCTCACCGTTAGTCAGGGGCTCGGGCGTGAGCGACTGTCTGGACATGCGTTAAAAATAACCGTTGGATTCGAGGCACTCTAGCCCTACTCCCGATTAGTCTGAATAGTTGCTTGGATTCTCTTAACGAAACACCCGGTGGTTATAAGATGAAGCTGCGCTTTGTGATAAAATCTTTTCCGTACATTGAGCGAATGCGCGGAATGTTAAAAATTGCACTCTATCTCAGACTAAACGCCTTGGCCTTCAGCCTTCCATGGCGCGCAGCGTACGTGTTTAAGTTATTTTTTTTAATGTGATGATGAGGTGGGCCTCTTTCATTTCTGTATGCATTGACTGTGCATCATAGCCCGATGGAATTGGAAGTGACCGGATATTCTTGTTTTGAGAATAACGAATACTCTCCTTGTTATCTTCCTTATGAATTGTTTTTTGTACCACATTTTCATCAATAACTAGCTGGCCATCTTGAACAGTCACATTAATTTTATTATCAGCTCCCTTTGGCAGTTTTATCTTATAAACTAAATGTTCTTTATCTTCTTTAATCTGAATGTTATCCAAATTATTTGAGGCTAAATCTGGATATTGATGATTAAAATCATCTTGCATTTTTGAAAGTTGGTTATCCATCAATTTCTGCATCAATTGATGCATTTCATTCATTTCTTTAAATACATCACTATCAGGATTAAAAAATGGCTCTTTAAAAAATGGCTCATCCTCCTTATTGCTCTGCTTACGATCTGAAGCTAACGCATGACCAGATGCAACCATGCCAAAACTTAAAATAAGACCTGATAATAATGTCCATGACTTACGCATCATTTTTCCCCCAATCAACTCAATCTAATACTCAACATCACCTCAGCAGTTCAAAAAATCACTGATTCCCCGCATATCACTATCATCCACCCATCATTACATCGCATTCCATATAGCGAGCATCTGTTTGGGGTCTTGATAAATTTTTGACAAGGTGAGCTCACAAGATGGACAATATATGGTGTAATATTTCGCTCTAAATCCAGACTTTATCTTTCTTACATCAATATTGTGCCTACACGAAGGACAAGGATTAGCAACCATCATAACCTCCTTTGCTAGTCATTGATTTTCAAAAAATACTTTACAAACCATTAGCGCACTATTTCACTAGACGCTCTACTTTTTATTTAAGATCAAATAAAAAAATTTCAATGGTTTTTTATAAAAAAGGGTTAACATTTTTTAGGAGGACAGTCGTAAAGCGATATATACATAGCTTTATCCATAATACGTGATGTGTATTCAAACATTTTTTGAGCTTCATGGATAATTAATAACTGCTGATTGCTATCTAATTTAAGTTCATTAAACAATTTTTTTATGACTTGAACAATTTCTGTTTCATTGTCACATGGCAAATTGTTAAAAGAATAAAAATTTAATTCTTTCAATGTTAGATCATATTTTTTGAATAATAATTGCTTGATTATCTTACCTCCTAATAAATCACCCAAGTATCGCGTATAAAAAACTCCCAGACAATGCTCAGGACTTCGAATGGAATAATGCCTGTTCTTATAAACTGTCACATGCGAGTCATCATCTGCTATAAGACAACTGATTGCGTCAATATCATGTATTAAATGGTTTGTCCTGAACAAAGCAGGAATGTGAAACTCATGAATCACGGTAATCCCCCCATTTATAACCACAGTTAAAAGTAGAGGGTTAAGCTGCTAATGCAAGTTTTTTCGCTGGAGGAATACCTCCAAGAGCCATATTCGGCCTTTCATTGTTATATGACCAAAGCCAGCGTGTCGCAAACTC
>JARGPP010000029.1 GCA_029210085.1 Legionellaceae bacterium
ACTCACCAGATCTAAATCCAATTGAGAAATGCTGGGCAAATTTGAAAGATAAAATTAAAAAAATTATTGGGGGATGCGGGAGTTTGGCTGAAGCCGTCGATTATGCCTTTCAATCGATCATTTAAAATTTAATCGACTATATCTCGTTAACTAATTTACGTTGACTGGATGCCGTGGATAAGTGACGGTGCATAGAGCGTTTTTTATCGTTTATCTCAAAGCAAAATGACTTTCATGGCACATAAAGATTTAAATAAAGTCTTATGGTTTTGTTTTAGATCTTTATGTGTTATAATTGCTTTTTATTGAAAAGCTAAGCTAAGTTTAGTTTGAGGTTAAGCCCATCACTAAATTCACGGATTTTTTTAAAAAGAAAAACCAGGCTCAGACAAATTCGGCCGCTATCCATCCAGCTGCTTGTGCTGTAGCAAGAAAAAAGCTGAGCGTTTATATGGCGCATGGCTCGATTACAGGCCCTAAAATGGCTGATATGCAGTTTAAAACTAAGCCTGATAACGCCGATGAGCTAGCAATTGTTATTAAGCTAGATTCAAAAACAGTTTTTGGGAAAAAAAATAATATTTATCGCGTATCACAATATCGCCATGGTGCTTTAGTCATTAAAAATGACGCTATACTCAAATCATTGAAAATGTTAGAAATAAAGGCTGAATTAGTTGCATTGAGAGCTCTAACAGCATTTGATGCAAGAACTGCTATAGAAATGGCAGGTGAGTTAGATGAATTAAAAAAAGAAGAAGAACGTAAGAGCAAGATGCAGACAACAGAGTTTAGTCTTCTAGAGGACAGTGATGATACTCTGAGTGTGAAAATAAAAACAGCAGAAGATGCCTTAGAATTATTGGTATCATTGGAAGCATTAGAGGCACGAACTGCACGAGAAGTTAGAAAAGAGTTAGGTTTATTAAAGGCACATGTTAGGAAAGAAGCATACGATGCACAAGTAAGCTTCGTAGATGAAAAAAACATTAAAGTATTGGAAGAAGAGTTATTAATATTAGAAGCATTTGAATCATTAGGAGCGCCAAAAAAAATACAGTTGGATACACGCGTACTAGAATCCGTTAAAACTGTCTTAGCATCGCAGCGAGGAGTATCGGTTGCTAGCATTTCAAGAGAGGATCTAATACCTTTTGAGAACGATATTTTATTTCTTCAAGAGCTTATTTGTATTGCTGCAGCTGTTAATGTTGATCCGAGTGAAATCATGCTCTGTCTTGATGGAAATTTGGGCTGTCTTGGTGACGAAAGTCTCACTGAACTTTTTTTCATGTGTGTCGAAGCATTAAAGCCCACAAGATTAGTGGCTTTTTCTAATACGCCTGATTGTGTGACTGCAGGAGATGCATATTGTTCAGCACATACAAAACATTTTATTGGAAAATCAGTTGCAAGTACTCAAATAAAGCAAACAGTTGCTGAGATTTGCTCCGATGAGATTTGCATGTCGTCTGGACAATCTGTGAGTGATGTAACGACAGAGGCTTTGTCAAGTTTAAGTAGTGCGAAGTCCCGTTTTCAGAAAGAGGAGGGAGCAGAGGGACAATCTGAAAAAGTGAATGACCCTAAAAAAAGTAGAAGAACTTTCGGTCTTTTTACGTGCTGTTGTAGTCAAAGTGCTGCGAGTATTGCAGATGTTGTGGAACAATTTCCGCCTATTCCTGTTCAGGTAAATGTTCCAGATGTACCTGAGGAGATTAGTTCTATCAGAGGTGGTAGTTTAATGAGAGATCGCAGTATTACGGGTTAATGCATTTATTGACTGGCCAAGCCGTCTATAATAGCGTACAATGCTGTTCGTTGCTGGCATAGCTCAGTTGGTAGAGCAACTGATTTGTAATCAGTAGGTCCCGGGTTCGACTCCTGGTGCCAGCACCAAAAAAATCGGGGCCTTTCCCATTTGAGGGGGCACTCATTTAACAACACAGCACCCTAACACGGGCTCTATAATTTTCAAAGTTTCTAAACCCATAAGCTCTTCTCTGAATCAGTTTCATCTTTCGATGGAAGCCTTCAGTGATGCCATTCGTTTTACTAAAGCGCCACATGCGTACAATCTCATCACGCCAACGATAGAGGGTTCTCCCAAGGCTTGCTAACGCCTTGAAAGGGCTTTGCTTAAGTGCTTTAAGTTTTTCTGGAAAGCTTGGAAGTTGTTCGTTTCATATATTCAAAATCTGTTTTGTTGAGTGGTGCTTAAAAAGTGTTACTGTGTAGCGTGTTAAAATAGTTTTAAAAAAAACATAGTATTAAGCTCGAAGCCATTGACTTTTATGCATTCATGAAAGACAATGGCGTTCTTTTTGGAGGGGTTCCCGAGCGGTCAAAGGGATCAGACTGTAAATCTGACGGCTCAGCCTTCGGAGGTTCGAATCCTCCCCCCTCCACCATTGTTTGAAGTTAAACAAATATTGCGGGTGTAGTTCAATGGTAGAACTTCAGCCTTCCAAGCTGATAGTGTGGGTTCGATTCCCATCACCCGCTCCAAAAAAATGAGAGCCGCGGGGCGCGTTACGGCCCACATAGCTCAGGCGGTAGAGCACTTCCTTGGTAAGGAAGAGGTCGCTGGTTCGATTCCAGTTGTGGGCACCATACAATGATTACTAAGATGAGGAGATTTTTCAATGGCAAAGGAAAAATTTGAACGCACAAAGCCCCATGTAAATGTGGGCACGATTGGTCACGTTGACCATGGTAAAACGACATTGACAGCGGCTATTACGAAGGTAATGGGCAGTAGCGTTAACTTTGAAGATATTGATAAG
>JARGPP010000001.1 GCA_029210085.1 Legionellaceae bacterium
CTTATCAATATCTTCAAAGTTAACGCTACTGCCCATTACCTTCGTAATAGCCGCTGTCAATGTCGTTTTACCATGGTCAACGTGACCAATCGTGCCCACATTTACATGGGGCTTTGTGCGTTCAAATTTTTCCTTTGCCATGTGTGCCTACCTCACTCGCTCTTTTGTTTCTTAATAATTTCTTCAGCAATATTCCCAGGGGTTTCTGCATATTTAGAAAACTCCATCGTATATGTTGCACGCCCTTGTGTTGCCGATCGTAAGTCAGTTGAATAACCAAACATTTCAGCCAACGGAACTTCTGCTCGAACAACTCGGCCTGCCGCTGACTCATCCATTCCTTGCAATATGCCACGGCGACGACTTACATCACCCATGACATCTCCCATGTATTCTTCAGGAGTAACCACTTCAACCTTCATAATGGGCTCAAGCAAAACAGGATCAGCTTTTACAGCTCCCTGTTTAAAGCACATAGATCCTGCAATCTTAAATGCCATTTCACTCGAATCTACATCATGATAAGAACCATCAAACAAAGTTACTTTAACGTCAACCACTGGATAACCTGCGATCACACCGTTTTGCATTTGTTCTTGAATCCCTTTATCAACAGCAGGTATATACTCTTTGGGTACAACACCGCCCACAATCTCGTTCACAAATTCATAACCTGTGCCGGGTGCTTGTGGTTCAATGCGAAGCCAAACATGTCCATACTGACCACGACCACCTGACTGACGAACAAACTTACCTTCATGTTCAAGTGATGTCTTGAGTGTTTCACGGTATGAAACTTGTGGTTTACCCACATTCGCTTCTACCAAAAACTCTCGCTTCATTCGGTCAACAATAATTTCCAAATGCAACTCACCCATACCCTGAATAATTGTTTGTCCAGACTCTTCATCTGTATGCACACGAAACGATGGATCTTCCTGTGCAAGTTTACCTAATGCAATCGACATTTTTTCTTGGTCAGCTTTTGTTTTAGGCTCAACAGCAACCGCGATAACAGGCTCTGGAAAATCCATACGCTCAAGCGTAATGACTTTATCCACATCACACAATGTGTCACCGGTTGTAATCGTTTTAAGTCCAACTGCTGCTGCAATATCACCGGCTCGAACTTCCTTAATTTCTTCCCGAGAATTTGCATGCATTTGAAGCAATCGTCCCACACGCTCTTTTTTACCTTTAACCGGGTTATAAATCGTATCGCCCGTTTTTACCACACCCGAATAAGCACGAAAATAAGTCAACGCACCTACAAAAGGATCGGTTGCAATTTTAAAAGCAAGTGCTGAAAAAGGCTCATCAACTGATGTTCTTCGAGTATCTTCTTCATCAAACTCATCAACACCTTTAACGTCAGGCACATCTAAAGGCGATGGCAGGTAATCAATAACACCATCTAATACGGCTTGAACACCTTTATTTTTGAACGCTGAACCGCAAAACACAGGGACGATTTCATTTTGAATCGTTCGCTCGCGAAGTGCTTTTCGAATTTCATCTTCACTTAAGGTATCACCTTCAAGATACTTCTCCATCAGCTCTTCAGAAGACTCAGCTGCGGCCTCAACAATCAGCGCTCTTAACTCTTCACATTGTGCAAGCATATCGGGAGCAATATCTTCATACTTAAAGGTCACACCTCGATTTGCCTCATCCCAAAGAATTGCTTTCATTTTGACGAGGTCAATAACACCTTTAAAGTCTTCTTCTGCGCCGATATTCAACTGAACAACAACAGGATTTGAACCCAAACGCTTTTTGATCTGGTCTACAACGCGTAAAAAGTTAGCACCCATACGGTCCATTTTATTGACGAATACAATTCGTGGCACACCGTATCTATCTGCTTGACGCCAAACTGTTTCAGACTGAGGCTCAACACCTGAAACCGAGTCAAACACCACAACCGCGCCATCCAACACACGTAAAGAACGCTCAACCTCAATCATAAAGTCTACGTGCCCTGGTGTATCAATAATATTGACGCGATGCTGTTGATATTGTTGTTCCATACCAGACCAGTAACAGGTGGTTGCAGCAGAAGTAATGGTAATACCTCTTTCCTGCTCCTGAACCATCCAATCCATAGTGGCCGCCCCATCATGAACCTCTCCTATCTTATGAGAAGTTCCTGTATAGAACAACACACGCTCAGTTGTCGTGGTTTTTCCCGCATCAACGTGCGCTGCGATACCAATGTTTCGATATAACTCTAATGGCGTTACTGACACTGCATTATCCTCTTATCAATTCCATCTAAAATGAGCAAAAGCTTGGTTTGCTTTAGCCATTCGATGCGTTTCTTCACGCTTTTTAACTGCTGCGCCTTTATTTTCGTAAGCATCCATCAGCTCACCAGCCAAACGTAACATCATGCCTTTCTCGCCACGTGCACGCGCTGCTTGAACCAACCAACGCATACCCAAAGCAACACTACGCTCTGAACGCACCTCAACAGGCACTTGATAGGTTGCTCCACCTACACGGCGTGAGCGCACTTCAACGCTTGGACGAATATTACCTAACGCATCTTCAAAGTAACGCAGAACAGTTGAAGAGCCACCACCTACTTGCCCTTCATCATCTTCATCAGTTTTTTTCACTCGATGAAGACGCTCTTCCAATAAATCTAATGCACCATAAACCACTTTCTCGGCGATAGATTTCTTTCCGCTAATCATCAACACATTAATAAACTTTGCCAGCAATTCACTATGATGCTTTGGATCTGGCAAAATTTCACGTTTAGGGACTTCTCTTCTTCTTGGCATGTCTCGTTCCTACACTAGAATCAAATTACTTTTTGTCCTTCGGTCTTTTTGTACCGTACTTCGAACGCCCTTGCTTACGGTCGTTCACACCGGAGGTATCTAAACTTCCACGAACAACGTGATAGCGCACACCCGGCAAATCTTTTACACGACCCCCGCGAACCAAGACAACAGAGTGCTCTTGCAAGTTGTGCCCTTCCCCTCCAATATAAGAGGATACTTCAAACCCACTGGTCAAACGAACACGAGCAACCTTACGCATTGCTGAATTCGGTTTCTTAGGTGTCGTGGTATAAACACGTGTACATACGCCTCGACGTTGAGGACAGGCCTTTAATGCAGGAACTTTACTTTTGTTCTTGACATCTTTACGAGGCTTTCTCACTAACTGGTTAATCGTCACCATTGATCATTTACTCCGAACGGTCGCTCTTTCATTTTTTTCAGCTGCATAAGGAGGCCGGATTCTATGATAGATTTGACCCTATTGTCAAGTCTAACAAAACATCCGACCCGCAGCCGCCTTAGTCTTGTTTTCTTTCCTCTGCATTCAGTGCTTCACTCAATGCATCTTCTACTTCACTTGCTGTCAATGCCTGTGGCTCTTGCTCCACTTGCCGTGCACGTTTTGCTTTACGTGCCTGATGGTAAGCATAGCCTGTTCCTGCAGGAATTAGCCGTCCAACCATGACATTTTCTTTCAGCCCTCGTAACTCATCAGCCTTACCACTAACAGCTGCCTCTGTGAGCACACGGGTGGTCTCCTGGAAGGATGCCGCTGAAACAAATGATTCTGTTGCTAAAGATGCTTTCGTAATACCTAGTAAGATAGGAAGCCCTCTTGCTGGCTCTTTCCCACCTTCTAGCAACCGATCGTTCTCTTCAAGCAACGATGTTTCTTCAACTTGTTCGCCTACCAAGAATTTCGAATCACCTGAAAACGTAATCAATCGTTTTCGGAGCATTTGACGCACAATCGTTTCGATATGTTTGTCATTAATTTTTACACCTTGTAGACGATATACATCTTGAACTTCGTTTACAATATAATTTGAAAGCGCACCAATCCCCAAAAGACGTAAAATATCATGCGGGTTAGGTGGTCCATCAGCAACAACCTCTCCTCTTGCTACATTTTCCCCTTCAAAGACAGAAACATGTCGCCATTTAGGAATGAGCTCTTCATGTCCTTTACCTTCAGACTCTGAAATAATTAAACGTCGCTTGCCTTTGGTTTCTTTACCAAAACTTACCACCCCTGACACTTCAGCCATTACCGCAGAATCTTTCGGTTTTCGAGCCTCAAAAAGGTCAGCTACCCGAGGCAGACCCCCGGTAATATCACGTGTTTTCGAACGCTCTTGAGGAATTCTTGCAATCACATCACCAATACCAACAGCCGCCCCATCTTCAAAGTTAATGATAGCGTCTACAGGCAAATAGTACTGCGCAGGCACATTAGTTCCAGCCAAGAAAATTTCTTCTCCTTTTTCTGAAATCAATTTAACCATTGGCCGCAAATCACGTCCTGCTGATGTGCTTCGTTGCTTACTATCAATCACTACCAGACTGCTTAAGCCCGTCAACTCATCTGTTTTACGATTCATGGTCATACCTTCAACCAAATCAACAAATTTAAGTTGTCCACTCACCTCAGAAATAACTGGATGCGTATGTGGGTCCCAGGTCGCAATCACTTGGCCTGCTTCAACAGCCGATTGATCTCGAACAGACAAAGCCGCACCATAAGGTAGCTTGTAACGCTCTCTCTCTCGTCCAAACTCATCAGCAATGGTCACCTCACCTGAACGAGAAACTGCAACCAAATAACCGTCTGCATGCGTCACAGTCTTAATATTATGTAATCGAACACTTCCTTTATTTTTGATTTGGATGTTATTTTCAGCTGTCGCACGTGAAGCTGCTCCACCAATATGGAACGTCCGCATTGTCAGCTGAGTACCAGGCTCTCCGATTGACTGTGCAGCAATAATACCTACCGCTTCACCTTTGTTAACCAAGTGACCACGCGCTAAATCACGTCCATAACAATTTGCACACAAGCCAAATCGTGTTTCACAGGTAATGGGGGAACGCACTAACACCTGGTCAACACCTAATTGCTCAAGGTTTTCAACCCAAACTTCATCTAAAAGCGTGCCCGCTTTAACAACAGGCTCATCTCGATTCGGCAAACATACATCTGCAGCTACAACACGTCCTAAGACACGCTCATGCAACGGCTCGACAATATCTCCACCTTCAATTAATGGCTGCATCAGCACACCGTTTTCAGTACCACAGTCAAGCTCTGTAATCACAACATCTTGTGCGACATCAACAAGGCGCCGTGTCAAATAGCCTGAGTTAGCTGTTTTAAGCGCTGTATCCGCCAATCCTTTTCGTGCCCCGTGAGTTGAAATAAAGTACTGAATCACATTCAGACCTTCTCTAAAATTCACAGTAATTGGTGTCTCAATAATCGAGCCATCAGGCGCGGACATTAATCCCCGCATACCTGCTAACTGTCGAATTTGCGCAGCAGAACCCCGCGCGCCGGAATCAGCCATCATGAAAATTGGATTAAACGACGGTTGCCTGACAACTTCACCTTTGCGATTCTTAACTTCTTCAGTCGCAATGGTTGTCATCATCGATTTTGCCACCATTTCACTCGTACGTGACCAAATATCAATGACTTTATTGTAACGCTCACCATTGGTCACTAAACCAGAACGGAACTGCGCTTCAATTTCACGAACTTCATTATCTGCTTGTTCAATAATGGCCGGTTTATCTGCAGGGATTTCCATATCTTCAATCCCTATAGATGCACCACCTCGCGTTGCATAACGAAAACCGGTATACATCAGTTGGTCAGCAAAGATAACCGCTGACTTTAAACCTAAGACACGATAAGAATGATCTAGAACTTTAGATATATTTTTCTTTGTCATGGTTTTATTAATGGTTTCAAACCCAATACCTTCAGGCAAAATCTCAGACAAAATGGCACGCCCTACCGTTGTCGAAACCAAAACAACTTTTTCAGGCTCTCCTTCGGTTGCCGCAACTTTCATCCGCACTCTGACTTTCGCATGCAGAGCAACAAACCCTTCTTCATAGAAGTTTTGTGCATCTTGAGGGCTCGAGAAAACACGGCCTTCGCCTTTTGCGTTTACTTGTTCGCGCGTTAAGTAGTACAACCCTAAAACAACGTCCTGACTTGGAACAATAATTGGCTCACCACTTGCAGGAGAAAGAATATTATTGGTTGACATCATTAACGAACGGGCTTCAAGCTGAGACTCAAGTGTTAATGGAATGTGAACCGCCATTTGGTCACCATCAAAGTCAGCATTGTAAGCTGTACACACCAAAGGATGGAGTTGTATCGCCTTTCCTTCAATTAAGACAGGTTCAAATGCTTGAATCCCCAGCCGGTGTAATGTAGGTGCGCGATTTAATAACACTGGGTGTTCACGAATCACATCTTCAAGAATATCCCAAACTACAGGCTCTTCACGTTCAACCATTTTTTTTGCGGCTTTAATCGTTGTAGCGAGCCCACGAAACTCAAGCTTACTGAAAATAAACGGTTTAAAAAGCTCCAGCGCCATTTTCTTAGGTAATCCACACTGATGCAACATCAATGTAGGTCCAACCACAATCACCGAACGTCCTGAGTAATCAACACGCTTCCCAAGCAAATTCTGACGAAAACGACCTTGCTTACCCTTGATCATATCCGCAAGTGACTTTAAAGGACGCTTGTTGCTTCCAGTAATTGCACGTCCTCGACGACCGTTATCTAATAACGCATCCACTGCTTCTTGAAGCATACGCTTCTCATTACGCACAATAATATCAGGCGCATTCAAGTCTAAAAGACGCTTCAATCGATTATTTCGATTAATCACACGTCGATATAAATCATTTAGGTCAGATGTCGCAAATCGACCCCCATCTAAAGGCACTAAAGGTCTTAAGTCAGGCGGTAAAACAGGAAGCACTTCTAACACCATCCAATCCGGTTTGTTACCAGACTCTTGGAATGCTTCGAGTAATTTCAATCGCTTTGTGATTTTTTTAGATTTAGTTTCTGAATTAATACTCGGCAATTCTTCACGAAGTGTTTTAATTTCTTCATCAATGTCGATTTGACGCAACAAGTCACGAATCGCCTCTGCACCCATTCGTGCATCAAACTCATCACCATACTGCTCCATCGCATCTAAATACGCTTCATCGTTGAGTAATTGACCCCGTTCAAGCTCAGTCATTCCTGGCTCAACAACCACAAAAGCTTCAAAATATAAAACGCGCTCAATGTCTCTAAGCGTCATATCCAATAACAGACCAATCCGTGAAGGCAATGACTTCAAAAACCAAATATGTGCAACAGGGCTTGCTAATTCAATATGTGCCATTCGCTCTCTACGAACTTTAGCCAAGGCAAGCTCAACACCACACTTCTCACAAATCACGCCTCTATGTTTCAATCGTTTATATTTACCACACAGACACTCATAATCTTTAATTGGTCCAAAAACCTTCGCGCAAAACAATCCATCTCGCTCAGGTTTAAACGTTCGATAATTTATGGTTTCTGGTTTTTTAACTTCACCATAAGACCAAGACCGGATAAGCTCAGGAGATGCAAGACGAATTCGAATTTCGTCAAACTCGTCACTGTGAGTCTGTTGTTTAAGCATACCAAGCAAATCACTCATTACTGGTGCTTTTTTCATTGGTTCGATGCTAGCCAAGTTTATGCCTCCAAAAGCGTCTGAACTGTGTCACCTGAAAAAGACAGATGCTTTTCCAGGCGCCCTTCATCTTGTGTTTTAAGCGTGGTCTAATTCAATATTTATCCCAAGCGCGCGAATTTCTTTCAACAATACATTGAACGACTCAGGCATGCCTGGGTCCATTTGATGATCGCCATCCACGATGTTTTTATAAATTTTGGTTCGTCCTGCCACATCATCTGATTTAACCGTCAACATTTCTTGCAATGTATAAGCCGCACCATAAGCCTCCAACGCCCAAACTTCCATTTCTCCAAAGCGTTGACCACCAAACTGAGCTTTACCCCCCAGTGGTTGCTGTGTCACTAAACTATATGAGCCGGTTGAACGTGCATGCATTTTGTCATCAACCAAGTGATTCAACTTAAGAATATACATGTATCCAACCGTTACTGGATTATCAAATTGACGACCTGTTCGCCCATCAATTAACATGGTTTTCCCATCTTCCGGTAAATTTGCAAGCTTCAACATGGTTTTGATTTCAGCTTCGGACGCACCATCAAAAACAGGGGTTGCCATTGGAACGCCTTTCCGAAGGTTTTGTGCAAGCACCATGAAGTCAGCATCAGATAATTGATCAAGCATTACGCGCTTTTCTTTATCATGATTGTAAATTTCACCCAAATAATTTCGCAGTTTAGATATATCGGTCTGCTTATCTAACATCGCTGAAATACGATGGCCTAAACCTTTTGCAGCCAAACCAAGGTGCGTCTCTAACACCTGTCCGATATTCATCCTCGATGGTACACCTAAAGGATTTAAAACAATATCAACTGGCGTTCCATCTTCAAGATGTGGCATATCTTCCATAGGAACAACGATAGAAATAACCCCTTTATTTCCATGGCGACCTGCCATTTTATCACCCGGCTGAAGGCGTCTTTTAACCGCCAAGTAAACCTTCACAATTTTTAAAACACCAGGTGCCAAATCATCACCTTGAGTGATTTTCTTACGACTGTCATTGAAACGTTTCTCTATTTCCTTCGCCAATTCAGCTAACTGTTTTGAAACCTGCTCTAGCTGCTGGCTTTCCTCATCATCTTTCAAGTGAATATCAAACCACTTCTCTTGTGAGACATCATCAAGATAAGCTTCTGTAATTTTAGTTCCTGATTTCAGCCCACCAGGTCCACCTAAAGCAACTTTCCCTAATAACAAATGACGAAGACGCTGATAAATATCTTCTTCTCTAATTCTACGCTCATCCGTTAAATCTTTACGTGCTCGCGCCAAATGTTCTTCTTCAATGCTCTTAGCCCGCGCATCTTTCTCTAAGCCATCACGCGTAAAGACTTGGATGTCAATCACGGTTCCATTCATACCAGAAGGCACACGTAATGATGAGTCTTTTACATCCGAAGCTTTCTCACCAAAAATCGCTCTTAAAAGCTTTTCTTCTGGTGTGAGCTGTGTTTCACCTTTTGGTGTTACTTTTCCAACTAAAATTTCACCCGCAGTTACTTCAGCACCAATATAGACCACTCCAGATTCATCAAGATTAGAAAGCGCAGCTTCACCAACATTTGGAATATCCGCAGAAATTTCTTCGGAACCTAACTTGGTATCTCGCGCAATACAGGTCAACTCCTCAATATGAATCGTCGTAAACCTATCTTCTTGCACCACACGCTCAGAAATAAGAATAGAATCCTCAAAGTTGTAGCCATTCCAAGGCATGAAAGCAACCAATAAGTTTTGCCCTAAAGCAAGCTCACCCATATCAGTACAAGGCCCATCGGCTAAAATATCACCACGCTGAATCTTGTCACCATTGTTAACTATTGGCATTTGATTAATACAGGTATCTTGGTTAGACCGTGAATATTTCGTTAAATTATAAATATCAACGCCCGTCTCACCTGCGGAGGTCTCATCTTCATTCACTCGAACCACAATACGAGATGCATCGACTAAATCAATGACACCACCACGCTTCGCAACAACACAAACACCAGAATCAGAAGCAACTGTACGCTCCATACCAGTACCCACTAGTGGCTTTTCAGCACGCAGTGTTGGCACAGCCTGGCGCTGCATATTAGACCCCATGAGCGCTCTATTCGCATCATCATGCTCTAGGAATGGAATGAGAGACGCCGCAACAGAAACAATCTGTTTTGGAGAAACGTCCATATAATTAATTTTATCGGGTGTTGTTAATGAAAACTCATTTTGATGCCTACAAGGCACAAGATCCGCTAAAATCTTACCATTCTGGTCCACTGCAACGCTGGACTGAGCGATATATTTATCGACTTCTGAAATAGCCGATAAATACTCAATATCGGTCGTTACCCGCCCATCCACAACTTTTCTGCATGGTGTTTCAATAAAGCCATAATCATTGGTTCGCGCATAAACCGACAATGAATTAATCAAGCCAATATTTGGCCCCTCAGGCGTTTCAATAGGACAAACACGTCCATAGTGAGTGGTATGTACATCACGCACCTCAAACCCTGCACGCTCACGGGTTAAACCACCAGGCCCAAGGGCTGACACGCGTCGCTTATGTGTTACTCCAGATAGTGGATTCACTTGATCCATAAACTGTGACAATTGGCTTGAGCCAAAAAATTCTTTAATAGCCGCAGAAACAGGCTTTGCATTAATCAAGTCTTGTGGCATCAAGTTTTCTGATTCAGCCAAACTCAATCGCTCTTTTACCGCCCGCTCGACACGAACCAAACCCACTCGAAATTGATTTTCTGCCATTTCGCCGACACTTCGAACACGCCGGTTACCCAAATGGTCAATATCATCAACAACACCAATACCATTTCGAATATCAATCAATGTTTTGATGACATCTAAAATATCTTCTTTTTCTAAAATACCTAAGCCTGTATCTGTCTCTCGACCCACACGACGATTAAACTTCATACGACCAACAGCAGATAAATCATAACGATCTTCTGAGAAAAAGAGGTTTTTAAATAATGTTTCTGCTGCCTCTTTAGTTGGTGGCTCACCAGGACGCATCATGCGATAAATTTCAACCAACGCTTCAAGAGGTGTTGTCGTTGAATCTACCCGCAATGTATCTGAAAGATAAGAGCCATGATCCAGGTCATTGGTATAAATCATCTCAAACTCAGTAATACCTTGCTCGAGCATTTGGTCTAAAATTTCTGGTGTTAATTCAGTGTTTGCAAGTGCTAGCAACTCACCCGTTGATGTATCAATAATACCTTTTGCTAATGCTTTACCCAACAAATAATCACGTGGCACCACCAAATCTTTCATTTTGGCTTTTTCCATCGCTTTAATGTGACGGGTTGTGATGCGACGCCCTTCCTCAACCAGCACTTCATCTGATTCAGGCAATTTAATATCAAACAGGGCAATTTCTCCGCGTAAACGCGCAGGAATTAACTCAACATGAAACTCGCCTGTTTTTATATGACAAACCGTTGACTCAAAAAACTCGCCTAAAATAGATTCTGTCTCATACCCTAACGCACGCAATAAAATAGTTGCTGGTAATTTACGGCGACGATCAATTCGCACAAACAAACAATCTTTAGGATCAAACTCAAAATCGAGCCAAGAACCACGATAAGGAATAATTCGCGCAGAATATAATAATTTACCCGACGAATGCGTTTTACCTCTATCATGCTCAAAAATAACGCCAGGAGAACGATGTAGCTGAGAAACCACCACTCGCTCTGTTCCATTAATAACAAATGTACCCACATCCGTCATCAAAGGAATTTCACCCATAAACACATCTTGCTCACGAATATCTTTAACCGGCTTAGGCTCACCAGACGCTTCTTTATCTAAAACAATTAATCGTACTTTTACTCGCAGTGGCGCAGAATAGGTTAAGCCTCTTAACTTGCATTCACGCACATTAAAAGCAGGCTCTCCTAATTTATAGCTGACATACTCAAGTCTTGCGTTTCCTGAAAAACTTTGAATAGGAAAAACAGATGTAAATGCTGCTCCTAAGCCTGTATCAGATTTTACACCGACGGCTGCAGGGGACTGAATGAAATCTTTATATGATTTTAATTGAATATCAAGAAGATTAGGGATGGCCATATTTTCAACATGGCTACCAAAGCTTTTGCGGAATCGTTTTTTCTCAGCATAGGAATATTGAGGGTTAGCAACTGCTACGGCCATGAGGTGTCCTCTTCAATGTTTGAACGTCGTATTATCGTTTTGTCTTTTTAAACACGCAAACCCAGTCATAGCAGCTGCTATGACTGGGTTATTACACAAGTTTTATCTGTCTTATTTTACATCGACAGATGCACCTGCTTCCTCGAGTTGTTTCTTCATATCTTCTGCTTCTGCTTTAGGAAGACCTTCTTTTACAGTAGAAGGTGCGCCTTCAACGAGATCTTTTGCTTCTTTCAAGCCAAGTCCTGTGATAGCACGAACCACTTTAATTACAGCAACTTTGTTTCCACCAAAGCTTGTCATTACAACATCAAACTCTGTTTGCTCTTCCGCTGCTGCTGCAGATGCTGCTGGAGCAGCAACCGCTGCAACTGCTGCTGCTGCAGATACATTAAATTTTTCTTCCATTGCTTCAATCAAGTCAACAACTTCAATTACTGACATGTTACCTATTGTTTCCAAAATTTCGTCTTTTGAAACAGCCATTATTACTCGCTCCTCACATTAAAATAGAACAACCATTTATTTGGTTAACCTGCCTTCTGATCTTTTATCGCCACTACTGTACGCACAAGCTTACCATGTGGTGCAGCTAACGTACGAACAAACTTCTCAATTGGTGCTTTCATAACAGCCATTAAGGTCGCCAAAGCTTCATCATATGTTGGGAGGCTTGCAATTGCATCTAGGTGCTCAGCACCATATGCCTTCCCATCAAGCGCTAAAGCCTTAACTTTAAGTTTGTCACAGCTTTTTGAAAAATCTTTTAGTAATCGTGCTGCATCTCCTGGAGATTCCATAGATAAAGCAACAAACAAAGGACCTACTAAAGCATCATCCAAACAAGCGAAAGGGGTCTCGTCAAATGCTCTACGTGTTAATGTATTTGGCACAACACGCAAATAAACACCTTGCTCACGTGCTTTTGCACGCAACGCGGTCATTTCATTGACGGGAATTCCCCGATAATCAGCAAGAACAGCCGAAATAGCATTAGAGGCAGCAGCAGCTACTTCTTCCACTACGACTTTTTTTGCAGCTAAAGTCAACGTCACGTCACTGACTCCTTGCGTTATTCAAATCTTACAAGATTTGATGGTTATGGTGGTCACTTATAAATATGTGTAACAACATTTTTATAACTGATTCCACCGTCTGCGCAGGATATTAAGCATTTGCACCTGCGGTCTTCGACGACATGGAACCGAAGTCTATGTCGTGAAAGTTTTTTAAACGGCTCGAGATTCTACACGGAAACCGATGTAAGGTCAATAGCTACACCAGGCCCCATCGTTGTCGATAAGGTCAGCTTCTTAAGGTAGACACCTTTAGCTGAAATAGGTTTCGCTTTTTTAAGATCAGCTAATAACGCTTGAATATTTTCAGCAATATCACCTGTTTCAAAATCAATTTTACCCACGCTGCAATGAATAATTCCGTTTTTATCTGTACGATAACGTACTTGGCCTGATTTAACATCAGAAACAGCAGCTTCAACATTCATGGTCACTGTGCCAACTTTAGGATTCGGCATCAAACCACGTGGACCAAGAATTTGTCCTAATTGGCCGACAATACGCATAGAGTCAGGTGTTGCAATAACCACGTCAAATGGCATATCACCTGCTTTTATTTGTTCAGCTAAGTCATCAAAACCAACAATATCTGCGCCTGCTTTTTTTGCTTTCTCAGCATGTTCGCCTTGAGCAAATACAGCCACACGGACGGTTTTCCCTGTCCCTTTAGGTAAGCTTGTTGCCCCCCGAACCATTTGGTCTGATTTTCGCGAATCAATTCCTAAGTTCACAGCAACATCTACAGCTTCATTAAACTTTTTACTCGCAAATTCTTTTAATAACTGCATACCTTCAGCCAGTGTATATACATGGCCTGGCTTTATTTTCTTTTGTATTTCCTGTTTTTTCTTTGTTACTTTAGTCATGACTCATCCCCTACGCAGCATCATCTGATGATTGATCTAAATCTTCAACGTCAATACCCATGCTACGTGCTGTGCCCGCAATAATACGAACAGCCGCATCAAGATCTGAAGCCGTCAAATCTGGTTCTTTTGTTTTAGCAATTTCTTCAAGCTGAGCACGATTAATCACTGCCACTTTATCAGTATTAGGTGTGCCACTTCCTTTTTTAATGCCTGCCGCTTTTTTCAATAAAACAGATGCTGGAGGTGTCTTTAATATAAAAGTAAAACTTCTATCCGTATAAACGGTAATAACGACAGGAATAGCTAACCCTGCTTCCATTTGTTGTGTTGCCGCATTAAATGCCTTACAAAACTCCATAATATTTACACCACGCTGACCTAATGCAGGACCAACAGGTGGACTTGGATTTGCTTTCCCTGCCGGGATTTGTAGCTTAATATATGCTTCTACTTTTTTCGCCATGATAACTCTCCGTGGGTATAACGCTTACTTCAAAGCAAGCTCCCCTAATAGTATTACGTTTTTTCTACCTGACTAAACTCAAGCTCAACAGGTGTTGAACGTCCAAAAATCAAAACCGAAACTTTCAAGCGGCTTTTTTCGTAATTTACTTCTTCAACCACGCCATTAAAGTCCACAAAGGGCCCTTCTTTAACGCGAATAACTTCACCTGGCTCGAACAATATTTTCGGCCTTGGCTTTGTAACACCTTCTTCCATACGATGCATAATGGCATTAGCTTCTTTTTCAGAAATAGGCGAAGGCGTTTGTCCTGTTCCACCAATAAACCCCAAAACTCGGGGAATAGCCCGCACCATATGCCATGTCTCATCATCCATGACCATATTAACCAGAACGTAGCCTGGAAAAAACTTTCGCGTGCTTTTCCGCTTTTGTCCTGACCGAATTTCAACAACTTCTTCAGCCGGAACCACAACCTCACCAATTTTAGACTCAAAATGATGGTGTTGTTTACGCGCATGAATTTCACGCATCACAAAGTTTTCATACCCTGAGTATGCGTGGACAACGTACCATTGTTTTACTTTTTGCTCTTCCACCGTCATATCAACCCAAGTGTGTTATTTTTCCAATAGCCCACATCATAACAGAATCAACACCCCAAAGAATAAAACCGGTTGCACCGACCATAACCATCACAATAGAGGTTGTTTGTACCGTTTCCTGACGCGTGGGCCAAACTACTTTTTTTAATTCTATTTGTGCTTCTTTTGCAAAAACAAATACGTCCTGTCCTTTCTTTGTAAAAAAAACAAGCGTTAAACTTATTACCAACCAAACCAACCAAGCAAGCACCTTAATCGGACCTGTAAAATGAAACAGATAGGTTAATGCAAATGCTGCTGCTGTAACCAAAGCAACGCCACCCCATAGCAAGGTGTCACGTATTTTTCTTTTCGGGTCTGTATTATTTTTCATAACTTATCAAGGTGGTTGGCAGGCCAGGAGGGAATCGAACCCCCAACCTGCGGTTTTGGAGACCGCCGCTCTGCCAATTGAGCTACTGGCCTATACACGCGAGCACCGAGATATCTCTCGGGCTCACACACAACTTCGCAATCATCACTCGATGATTTTTGTAACAACACCCGCACCTACGGTACGGCCACCTTCTCGAATTGCAAAACGAAGCCCTTCATGCATTGCAATCGGTGCTTGTAATGAAACTTCGACATTAACATTATCTCCAGGCATGACCATCTCCA
>JARGPP010000021.1 GCA_029210085.1 Legionellaceae bacterium
AAGATTTTGCAACACGCTGGCTTTGGTTATATAACCACGAAAGGCCAAATACAGCAATTGGAGGAGTTCCTCCTGTGCAAAAACTTGCATTAGCTGCTTAACCCTCTACTTTTAAGGGCAGTTAAAAATGGGGGGATTACCAGCGCATCTAGTGTTTCTTTATCGATAAGTCTTTGCTGTTCTTTCTCACTACCAAAAAGAACTCGTCCTTCACCAATATAAGGTGTTTCGATTTGAATGCCGTCGGGTGATATATGAAATTCTTTCATTTGTTTTGATGTTTTTGTACCACGCGATTTGGCGATGTAAAGCGCACGATTCAATTCTCCATTAGATTTTACTCTAAGCAGTTTAATCCAGGTATCGATAACACTGGATACAAATAGAGGCCCATGATTTTTATCATGAGAATCTTTTGCTTTGAGTAGCTCAGTTAGTATGAGAGAGACTTGGGTTTGTTCTAGATAACTCACAAGCCGAAGTAGCAGTGATTTGACTTCGGATGTAGAACCAAGATCTATGAGGGAAGAAATAGGATCAATAACGACGAGTTTAGGCTTAGTTTTTTTGATGTCATCAATAATGGCTATTAAGTGTTCTTCGATTCCTTTTTCTACAGAACGTAAGCATTTGAAGTGAATCATGTGACTTTTTAGAGCTTGCTCGAAATCAATACCTGCCGATTTTATGTGCATGACATATGCCGAAAGTGATTCTTCATAACTGATAAATAATACTTTCTTTTTTTCTTGTACAGCACTGAGCGCTATTGTGCCTGCAAGGATTGATTTAGCTGTTCCTGACTCACCACTGATAAGGATAGAAGAACCTTCAAAGTAACCGCCTCCAAGCATATGATCAATGTCTGCAATGCCAGTTGAACAGCGTTGCTCCGAAACTTGTTGTGTCACTTGATTGATAGATGTAATAGGGACAATCGATATGCCTTCATTTGTAATTAAAAAAGGATACTCGTTCGTGCCATGTGTTGTATGTCTATATTTTTTGATACGCAGGAAGCGAGTCATTAATTTATTACGAATGTTTTGCCAAAGTGTAATGATGCAGTCTGCCTGGTACTCTTCAAATGCCGCGTTTAAGCCTTTAACACCCTCTTCACAAACAGTTACAAGAAGTGTTACGTGGTGGTCTCGACACCACTGGAATAATTGCATTAAACACTGAGCAGGCTTTGCTGTTTCAAGCCCCATAAAAAGATTTTGCAATGAGTCGATGACAACCACTGTTTGGGGTTGGTTGATGCTGTTTTTTATGCGTAAGAGAAGTGCATCCATTTCAAATTCACCGATGATTTCATCTGACAATCGTGGGAAAAAGTCTAATATTTTGAGCTGCTCACTGGACGGGGTTGTTATGGGCTCATCTGTGTTGATAGCAACAACCTGATAGTCATGGTTCAGTGCTTGTTGAATGAAACACTCGGTTAGTATGGTTTTACCCGAGCCTGAACTTCCTTTGACAAGAATAACTTTTCCTTTGGGGTAGCCTCCTGTCAGAATTTGATCTAATCCTTCGATTCCAGTTGATATTTTTTCCATATACCCTCCTTTGGGGGCTAGCACTTCAATGTGTTCTTGTACTGAAAAAATAGAGATTTCATTCGGTTATTATTTTCACCTTAAATGCCTTGAGTAGGTTGCGCCAACTTGGTATTTATTATGACTATAATATTTTAATTTTAGTCATAAATTACTTATTGTGCTTAAAATAAAGTAAGTTTAGTTTTTTGTGCAGTTTTTCAATATAAAACCACTCACTGTTTGAATAAAATCATCCGTCCATAAATTATGATGATTTTGATTTTTGAGTGTAACCCATTGTTTAGGTTGGTTAGCGGCTTTAAATAAGGCCTTACCTTGTTGATAAGGGACAATGTTATCCTCAGTACCATGTAGCGCTAAAAGCGGTGTATGGATGCTTTGGATTTGACTGAGTGAGTCAAATGTATCCCAGGGAGCGATAGGAATCCAGGGATAGTGATACTGTCCTAATGCTCTCATATTGGTATATGGTGACTGTAAGATAAGGGCACATGCGCTCGGATATTCAGAGGCCATTTTTACGGCAACGCCTGTTCCAAGTGATTCACCATATAAGGCTAGCTTATGAAGAGATACGTTTTGATGTTGTAAGTAGGTGATGCCTGCACGTGCGTCTTGGTACAGTCCTTGCTCAGTTGGTCGTCCTGGATTGCCACCATAACCCCTATATTCCAGTAGAAAAACACCCAATCCTTGTTGAATGAGTGCACGTGCAAGTGGCATGCGTCTGCCTATATGCCCTGCATTACCGTGAAAAATGATAAGCGTTGGTTTTGATTGAGCGGCAGGTTTATACCATGCATGGAGGTTGATTTTATCTTGTGTGACAAGAGATACGCGTTGCATATCTTCTGCTTGAAAATTTTTGCGGGAGGGGGTTATTTTTGAAGGAACATAAATAAGCGTTCTTTGCATGAGGTACAATAAGAGTGTGCCAAGAATAATAAAGGCGAGTAGTGCCCATAACCAAGATGTAGGCTTTGTCACCGAATAACACCACAAGCAATACGTGGCCCCCCTCCGCCCATTGGGGGGGCGTTGGTATAATTATCGCCAGCAGCATGAATCATAATGCTATGGCTCTTGACATTTTCAACACTTAATCGTGGTGCTATCAGGGATGATCGGGTTTCACCATCTGCATTGATATAGAGCACAGGAAGATCGCCAAGGTGTCCTTCGCCGTAAGGGCCAAGGTGTGTATTTGTCTGTTTGGGGTCAAAATGCCCTCCTGCTGCCACTCCCTGATTACGGCAGCTTGGATTTTGATGGATATGGAAGCCATGTGGTCCCGGAGGCAAATCATGCAAGTGAGGTTCAATTAGAAGTCCACCTGGACTATCTTTAAAAGTAATGGTTCCTTTGGCGGTATGTGTGTCGTCAGTGCTGTATATTGTTGCGGTTGTGGATTCAGCATGTGCGGTTATTACCAAGCATAGAGAGCATATGAACAGCAATATATATTGATACATGATGACTCAGGCAATCATTAGGATATAGGTTTTATCATAGGCTAATTGAGAGTATACGGAAAGTGTCCAGATGTCGGTATTGATAGGTTACTATTAAAAACCGATCAATATTGGCCAAATATAAATGTTTGAGTGTAATTTGATTAAGACTGGGGACTCTCCCCACTTTAAAGCGGGAAGAGGTTGTTTGTAAATTTTTTATTACGGGTTAAAGTATATTGATGCTCGATACTTGACTATCTAAGGCGTTTGGTGTTGCAGAGATACAATCAGCATCAAGCTCTTCATCGTCACGTGACAGTTGGCACGACAGTAAAGTGCTTGGGTTTGGGCCTTTATGCTCAAGGCCTACAAGGATTGTACGTGCTGCTGGTGGCATAGCGATAAAACTTGAAACAGCAGTAACGGGCACTCTAAAATTATGGATGCTTCTGCAACGGTGTCTTGGTTGTGCGAAGTCTAGCTGACAAAGTGCTAGATGATTTCTAATTGGAATAAAGATTCTTGCCCTATCATTATTTCTATTATTGGGAAGTATGGTCGGTTTGCCTGCTCCAACTAGTGCCCGACCTACCGAGCGCACACAGGCAGCAGCAGTATTTTGAGCGTTCGTATATGAGCAGTTGAAAATAGCACCGCTTGTGCTTGAAACGGCGATGAGTGTTTTGTCGCCAGGATTGAGACGTATATAATCAATATTTTGCGGTACATCACCTGTTGCTTGTAGTACAGGGCAATCAGCATTTGAGGCAATATTTCCGTTACTATCTAGCGTGCAGCGTTTAACTAAGCCCGCATCAGCAACCCAAAGCGTCGTGCCAAGTAGGTTAACTTCCATGTCTGTTGGATTGGTTAAAGTGATAGGTATCGGGCTCAGTGTACCGGGTAGCGCTGTTGTAGCGTTGGGAGTGAATGTTGATATACGATTCAGTCTTCTTTCAAGAAGGTATGCTGTGGAATGCGATAAACTAAAAGCAGCTGTTGTTGGTTGTATATATCCCGTTGCAGATATAGGTGAGGCAAGCGTCGAGTCTGTTATTTGAGGGGTGCTGCTAATAGCGCCTAAGGTTGTCATGGTTGTGATTATTTGTGACTGAAGTTTTAATTTATGGCGTTCACAGGTGGTTTGACCCGTGTTTAGGCATGGCTTAAGCAGGAGCAACCGTGGTGCCCCAATGTGCCGAAGGAAAGTGGGTGAGAAGCGCGAGTTTAAATTAGAGAGGCGACATATGGCCGGATTATTTAAAGCTGCGCAGCTTCTAAAAGGAGTCTCGTATCGAGTAAGCTGATTGGATAAAACGTTGGGTACTCTGACTCTGTCTACAGCTTCTATGCTCTCTATACCTAGGTTACCATCGGAATTTGCTACAATTAGTGTGCCATTGAAGGCGCCATTCAGCACCTCAAATGTGGCATCTGTATAAAGTGCCTGATTGAGCATTGTAAAATTTGGGGGTTCTGTTTGCAGTAAAGGGGAGGGAGAGGCAGCAAGATCATTGTTGATGGTGATTTCTGCCGTGCCTGCATATGTTCTTGGCTCAAATATATATTGTGCTTGGGTTGAGCATGAAAGAATTGCAAAGACCATGAATAAGAAGGTGCGCATTAATTTCTCCGTGAGGTTAATCAGCCAGTCCGTTTGATGATTGGTTCAATCTAAATGAAAACATCGGTTTGAGCAAGGATTATTTTTTGTGAAAAATGTTCATATCATGGCAGAAAAAGCAAGGCTAAAGCTCTGTTAAAACGTGCCGCTATCTGTAGGTATATGTAGACAAATCAATGCCGAAAGAATAATAAGGAGAAGGCAATGTCTGATACACATGCATTAGAGATGGCATTTTTGCAGCGCTTACATGATAACCATGTTCCTGTTTCTATTTTTTTAGTGAATGGAATTAAACTACATGGCAGTATAGAGCATGTTGATGAACGTGTGATCACCTTAAAAAATGGTGTGACACAGATGGTGTACAAGCATGCGATTTCAACAGTTGTGCCAGCACGACAAGATTAAAGGTAAGCACTTAAACTCTTGGAGGTTTGCTCGCCATATTTTATATCGAATAATTGTCCGTCAGGGTTAAAGATAAAAGTGACAGGCACGCCTTTGATATCACCTAGCTTTAAAGCATCGGCTGGGTCAAGCCCAAGACTTGGATAAGTGAGTTGATATTTTTGGATGAGTGTGCGCTGTTCATTGGAGGGAAGGCCATCATAATTAACGCCAAATACAGCAATGTTTTTGGTTTTATTTTGCTGATAAAAGCGATTGATCTCAGGAATTTCATGTAAGCAAGGAGCACACCAGCTAGCCCAGTAATTGATATATACCCACTTACCTTTGAGAGATTTAAATGTAAATTCATCCCCATTAATATCCTGGAGTATGGGCGTACGAGCATGAAGGTGGGTTATCGAAATAAGTAAGCTAAAACAAAGCGTTAAAAATAAGCGCATAAGAAACGAAAAGTAATGATGTTAAAAGAAGCATTATATTACCTGAAATTAACCCGTCTTCCTAGCCTCTAGTGCTTCCCAGCGTGCGTAAGCTTGATTTAGATCGCTTTCAAGTGTGCTTAAGTTATTTGTAAATTGCGTTACGACTTTAGCATCTTGTTGATAAAAATCAGGTGCGCCCATTTCGAGATGTAAGGCGTCAATTTTTTTTTCTAAAACGTCTATTTTTTTAGGTAATTGTTTCAGCTCTTTTTGCTCTGAAGTGCTTAATTTGCTCGAGGTTGATGCTTTAGATGGAGCGGATGGCGTATTTTTTTTAGGCTCGGCTAATTGTTTTTTATAACGTATATAATCATCATAGCCTCCCACATGTTCGTAGATATGGCCGTTGCCTTCGTAGACTAAGATACTACTGACGATATGGTTGAGAAAAGTTCTGTCGTGACTGATTAAAAGTAATGTTCCTGGGTAGTCTGCAAGCATCGTTTCGAGTAATTCGAGCGTCTCAATATCTAAGTCATTGGTGGGTTCATCCATAATGAGTAAATTAACAGGCTTTGCAAATAATTTGGCAAGTAAAAGCCTGTTGCGCTCGCCACCTGATAAAGAAAAAACAGGTTGATTAAAGCGATCGGGGGAAAACAAAAAATCACGTAAGTAGGAAGCAACGTGTTTGCTTTGTCCATTTATGGTGACAAAATCAGTGCCATCGGCGACGTTCTGCATGACCGTTTGTTTTTCATCTAGCTCACGACGCAGTTGGTCGAAATAAGCCACTTTTAAATGGGTGCCGAGGCGCACTTCGCCGGATGTTGGTGGTAAATCACCTAACAGTAAACGAATAAGCGTGGTTTTACCACAGCCATTAGGACCAACAATACCGACTTTATCGCCACGCATGAAGGTACATGAAAAATCATGAATAAGCTTACGTTGATTGATTTGATAATTTAAATTTTTCGCTTCAAGTACTAATTTACCCGAAGAGGTGACATCGAGTGTGAGTGCCTTTGCACGTCCTGAAAGCTCGCGTCTGGCACGGTAAGTTTCTCGCATGGCTTCCAATTTGCGCACGCGCCCTTCATTGCGTGTGCGGCGTGCTTTAATCCCTTTACGCAACCAAACTTCTTCTTCTTTTAAGCGTTTATCAAACAGTTTATTTTGTGTAATTTCAGTGGCACGCATGGCCTCTTGACGATCTAGGTAGGTTTCATAACTGCAGGCATAAGGGTGTAGGTTCCCTCGATCTATTTCGATAATTGAGGATGCAATTCGGGTTAAGAAAGCCCTATCATGCGTGACAACTAAAATAGTGCCTGAATAATTTTTAAGATAGGTTTCAAGCCATTCGATCGTTTGAATATCTAAGTGGTTCGTAGGTTCATCGAGCAAGAGCAAGTCAGCTTGAGCAAGTAAGGCCGCACCTAAAAGAGCACGTCTGCGCATTCCACCCGATAGGCTATTAATGCACGCATCTAGAGGTAAGCTTAAATGGCTGGCCATAGCATCGATTTGGGGCAGCATGTCCCAAGCATTTTCAGCATCTATTTGTTCTTGGCAATTTGCCATGTGTGTGGTGTTATTTGTGATGGAGGCTTCATGGTATTGTGTGAGTATGTTACCAAGTGCACCTAATTGCTTGACTAAAAAATGATAGACTGTCTCATCTTGACTTGCGGGTACATCTTGCATGAGACCTGCAATACGAAGGTTGGTTTGTTTTTTGATGGTGCCACTGTCAGTGCTTATTTCACCTTGTAGTAGTTTGAGTAAAGTTGATTTTCCAGCCCCATTTCGTCCAACGAGAGCAATGCGCTCTTTGGGATGAATTTGCCAATTAACTTGATTAAGAATGCAGTTGTTAGCTAGTGTCAGTGAAACATGATTAAGAGATAATAAGCTCATGATGTAAGTAAAGCCTTGAGAGTGATGAGTGCTTGTTCTTTTAAAGGTGTAAGCGGTAAGGTAGCAAGCCCTGCTGTTTGATAGAGAGATTGAGTCGTTTCTGAGTGTATAGCATTTAAGTGTTTTTGAATGGTGTCAGTATCACCACGCACTAATGGACCTGTTAGTGCTTTTTTTGCGTTATCGCTTTTTTTTAAATTATTTAAGCTGGTTTGCATGAGATGTGTGCAAAGCTTATGTGCATCCGCTTCAAGGAAGCCTGCATTTTTAAATAAGTGAGTTGCTTCAGCAGCCAAGGTGACTAAATAGTTCGAGGCCATAATAGCTGCTGCGTGGTAAGTATCTTTATTTTTAGGATTAATTTTAAAAACAACCGCATTTAGGTCGTGAGCAATTTTTGTGAGCTGGGTGACAGCGATTTCCTCACCTTCAACAGCACAGTTAATTTGTTGAAAAGCATTTTCCTCAGGGCTGTCTTTTTGGCAGAAGGCTTTCAGGGGGTGCAAGCTGCCAATATATACATTTTGAGTTTTTAATGGCGCTAAAATATCGGAGCTTAATAGGCCGCTCATATGTGCAATTGTGCTGTTGGGCTTTAAGCTTTTAGCCTGTGTGAGCTCAAATGTAATGGATTCGATGTTAGAGTCTTGTGTGGTGATGAAAGTAATATCAGCTTTAGCGATTACTTTTAGGTCATCAATCGGTGTGCCCTGACCCAACATTTGAGAGGCCTGTTTAGCTGATGCAAGTTGTGGATGATAAAGGCTCAAAAGGGTGTATTGCCCCGTGTGAATGAGTGCATGTGCGAGTGCGAGTCCAACGCGCCCAGGTCCTATGAGATTAAAGTACATGGTTAATGGCCTTGTATTTGATGTAGTGCATAATACACAAGGCCTGCTTTTTTTTCTTTCAATGTTTTCCAGAAAACAGGATTGATTTGAATCGGATGAGATGATTCAGTGTAGAGCAGACCATTTTCAGAAAGCTGATGGGTCTGTTCAATACAGTGGATGCTTTGCTCTAAAAGTTCAGGTTTATTAAAAGGTGGGTCAAGAAAAATGAGGTCAAACTGATTCGATGGTGTGGCTAAATAAGAGAGTGCACTACTTTGAATGGCTTGAAGTATCGAGGCGTCAAAATCATGGGCTTGTTTTTTGATATTTAAAAAAGCTGAATGTGATTGCTCTATAAAAGTTACATTTTTTGCACCTCGGGACCAAGCTTCAAAACCAAGGGCTCCACTGCCTGCAAAAGCATCTAGGCAACGTGCACCACGAATGCTGTGCATGAGCCAATTAAATAAAGTTTCACGAATGCGAGCAGGAGTAGGGCGTAGCCCTTGTGCGTCTGAAAAGCGAATGTTTTGTCCTCGGTGATGTCCTCCAATAATTCGAACAGCTTGTTTCATAGTTTTCCGACCATAACTTGGAGTAGGCTATCTGGCTGAACATTTTTTTGAAAAGCCGTTTGAATTTGTTGAGTACTTACAGCATTAATCTGCTGGGTGTATGTATCAAGATAATCGTCAGGGAGACCATAGAAGGCTATTTTCAACAGAATGCCGGCCATGCTTTGATTGCTTGCAATGGACAGTGGAAAACTACCAATTAAATATTGCTTGGCTGCTTTAAGTTCTTCGGCATTTGGACCTGTTTGAACGAATGCCTTGAGTGTGTCACGAGTGAGTTTTTCAGCCATTTCTGCTTGCGTTGTTTGGGTTGAAAATCCAATAACAAATGGTCCTAGCTCGGGCATAGGAATAAACTGGCTATGCACACCGTAGGTTAGGCCTCGTTTTTCACGCAGCTCTTCAGCAAGTCGTGATACAAGCGAGCCTCCTCCTAAAGTATAGTTACCTACCAATAGAGGGAAATACAGGGGGTTATGATGATTTATCCCCAGCTGTCCTAAACGTAGCACCGTTTGGGAGGAGGGAAAAGGGACATTTATATCCATCCCTTCGGGTAGTGGTTTTGCATTGGGGATATGCGGGGCTTTTTTGCCTTTAGGAATATTGAGAGTGATTTGCTCAGCAAGCAACTCTGCCTCTGTCCGGCTCAGTGCACCAACAAGTACAAGCGTTGCGTTTTGACTTACAAAAAAAGTCTGATGGAAGTGACGCACATCTTTGAGTGTGATGGCATCGAGCGTTTTTAACTCACCGTTAATCGGGTGTGCATAAGGATGTGCTTGATATAACGCACGAAAAAAGGTTTGGTTGGCGACTTCATCGGGTGATTCTAAAGCATGCTTAATGGCCATACGTTGTTGATTTTTTTCTCTTTCGAATGCTTTTTTTGGAAAGTCAGGCTGTTTAACCATACGCACAAAAAGATGGGTGGCTTTTTTAAGTGCCTCTTTTTCTGTGAGCGTTTTTAAGTGCATGACAATCATGTCGCGATTGTTCTCGTTTGAAGCCTGGGCGCCGGTTTCAGCAAATTGATTGGCTAGTGTGTCTGCGTCTAAGCCATCATTACCTTGATTTAAGAGACGGGTTGTGAGCGTGCTCAAACCAAAGTTTTGTTTGTCATAAGCGGTTCCTGCGCGAAAGGCAAGACTGATATTAAGCATTGGGATATCCATTGCTTGATAAAATACGACAGGTGTACCTTGTTTTGTTTGCCAGCGCTGAATAGGGAGTGAGCCTGCTATGCCGACGGAGTTAAACAAGGTGAGCCAAAGGGTAACAAAGGTAAGCCAGTGTTTCATTGGGGTGCTCCTGCTTTGGGTAATAGGTGTGCTTCAGTCATGCGCGCATCATCAAAGTAATGAGCTGCTGCTGCCTGCACTTGGCTTGCGGTGACATTACGAATACGCTGCTCATATTGCTCGGTGGTTTTCCAGCCTAAGCCGATGCTTTCAAGCATGCCAAGTTCCATGGCCTGACCAAATACAGAGTCGCGTTCAAATGTTTTTTGTGCAATTAATTGAGTTTTAACACGCTTTAATTCCTCGGGAGGAACAGGGGTTGTTTTTAATGCATCAAGTTCTGCGTGAATATGTTCGGCGAGGCCTTCAAGCGTACTAGATGCGCTAGGTGCACCATAAATAATAAATTGAGTCTGATAGCGTGTGTATAAGTTATATTCAACACCAATGCTGCTGGCCTGTTCCTTTCCCCGAATCAAGTGTTGACTCAACCGGCCACTTTCTCCCGCATCAAGAATAGCGGCAATGACTTCAAGGACATAAGGAGCTTCGATGTGTTTTTGAGGCGCTGTTTTAACACTTGGGACTGTGTAGCCTTGGAGTAAAATAGGGATATTGGCAGGTGCATGAACGTTGAGCATTTTTTTCCCGAGTGCTCGAGGTTCAATTTGTTGTTTGCGTTCAACAGGGGGTTGTTTTTTCAAATCACCAAATTGTTTTTTCACCAAGGAGAAAACTTCTTTGGGGTTGACGTCACCAACGACCACTACCGTTGCATTGTTAGGTGCATAAAATTTTTGATACCAGCGACGTACATCAGGAACAGTTAAGTGCTGAATATCATCCATCCAACCAATCACTGGATGGTGGTAGGGGGAGCTTAAGTGTGCTGCAGCAAGAAAACGTTCGAATGTTAAAGATTGAGGGTTATCGTCAGTGCGTAGGCGACGCTCTTCTTGAATAACTTTCATTTCTTTTTTAAATTCTTGCTCATCGAGTAAGAGGTGTTGCATGCGGTCGGCCTCTAAGGCTAAGCTTGTAGGCAGGTGTTCGGCGGCAATTTTTTCAAAATATGCCGTATAATCTGTGCTGGTAAAAGCATTTTCTTGTCCACCAATGCCAGCAATGGTTTTTGAAAAGATACCGAGAGGGTAAGTGGGAGTACCTTTGAACATAAGATGTTCAAGTGCGTGTGAAATGCCGGTGAGTCCGCCAGGTTCGTCAGCGGAACCAACGTTGTACCAGATCATACTTACAGCAACGGGTGCTCGGTGGTCTTCTTTAACCAGTAAAGTAAGGCCGTTGTCGAGTTTAAATGACTGAACTTCGCCAAAGGCAATTTGAGAGATAAATGTGAAAAGTAAGAGAAAGGCGATGCGCATGGTTCTCTCCAATAAAAAGATGATAGAATTTCATATTTAACAGGATTTGTATAGCAAATGAAGTGGTTTAAAAAAAATCAAACACAGGAAATGTCACCTACGCCTTTAAAAAAAGGGATGTGGACGCGTCTTCAACAGGGCCTTGGGAGTAAGCTTGGGCGTTTGTTGCTCGGAAAAAAAGAAGTCGATGCGGCATTGCTTGAAGCATTAGAATCGCTTTTGATTACTTCTGACTTGGGTATTAAAACCACGCAAAAAATACTCGCTCAATTAACATTACGCCTGGAGCGCAAACAACTGGCCGATGGTGAAGCTGTGTTTTGTGCGCTTGAAGAGCAAATGGCAGCTCTTTTATCTGAGCACCCCTCAACGTTTGCACTAGCAACACCCAATAAAACACCTTTTGTTATTTTAATGGTGGGTATTAATGGTGCGGGAAAAACAACAACCATGGGTAAATTAGCAAAGCTTTATCAAAAGATGGGTAAGCGCGTGATGCTCGCAGCCGGGGATACTTTTCGTGCAGCAGCTGTTGAGCAGCTACAAGCGTGGGGTGAGCGGAGTGATATCCCTGTGATTGCACAACATACAGGAGCAGATAGTGCATCGGTTATTTTTGATGCTTTTCAAGCAGCTAAAGCACGAGGTATGGATATATTAATTGCTGATACAGCAGGGCGTTTACATACACAGGGTAACCTGATGGATGAGCTTAAAAAAGTCAAACGTGTTTTACAAAAAATAGATGCGGATGCTCCACATGAAGTGATGCTTGTGTTAGATGGAAGTATTGGTCAGAATGCATTAAATCAGGCGCGTCAATTTCATGATGCAGTTGGTGTGACAGGGATTACGATAACAAAATTAGATGGAACGGCTAAAGGTGGTATTTTATTTGCAATAGCCGATGAATTAGGGCTCCCTTTTAGGTATGTAGGTGTCGGTGAAGGGATGGATGATTTGCGGGTATTTGACCCACAACAATTTGTTCAGGCTATTTTTGAAAATGATTCAGTTCAAACAAGTTAGTAAGCGTTATCCTGGGGGGTATAAAGCTCTAAGCTATGTCAATTTTGCTTTAGAGCAAGGAGAAATGGCCTTTTTAACTGGCCGTTCTGGTGCTGGGAAGAGTACATTACTTAAACTTGCGGCGTTGCTTGAACAGCCTTCATCGGGTGAAATTTTAATCCACGGAAAATCGCTGAGTTCGTTTAAAAAAAATGATGTTGCGGCGCATCGTGCGCGGTTTGGCATTACATTTCAGTCACCTCATTTGCTTTATGATAGAAATGTTTTTGAAAATGTTGCATTGCCATTACAAATTGAAGGTTTGTCCCGGCCTCAAATGATCAAGCGTGTCCAAGGTGCACTTGATAAAGTGGGGTTATTGTCAAAAGAGAAAATGTTACCGGTCCACCTTTCAGGAGGTGAGCAACAACGCGTGGGGATTGCGCGAGCCATTGTTCACAAACCAAATTGGTTGCTTGCAGATGAGCCAACAGGGAATCTAGACCCTGCTTTGTCTGTTGATATTATGGCACTTTTTGAGCAATTTAATCAGGCTGGTGTGGGTGTTTTGATTGCAACACATGAATTATCGCTGATTGCTCATATGAAACATCGTATTTTATGGTTGAAGGAGGGCAAGCTGTGTTAAAACGAATTTATCGGTTAACACGACGACATGCTCAAGCGATTAAGCAAAGTTTACAAACTTTTAAACGAGCTCCTTGGACAACGGGGGTGACGGTTGTTGTGATTGCTGTGACTTTAATCTTACCTATTTTGTTTGTGCTTTTAATGGGGCAATTAAAACCCGTGATGAATGAGTGGCAACAGGGAAAAGAGATTTCATTATACCTTGATAATGCATTTAAAGCGGCGGATGAAGAAGATGTTATGGGGCGAATTATTGCAACCAAAGGGGTAGAAAAAGCCGTTTTTGTGAGTGCAGATACGAGTTTGGCTGAACTTGAAAAGCAAGAGGGTATGGAAGATGTTCGACGTTATTTACCCGAAAACCCATTGCCAGCAATGATTGAAGTGATGCCTGAGCGCTCGATTGATACGCCTGAAAAAGTGGACCAACTATTTCAAGTGCTGAAGCAATATCCACATGTTGAGCAGGCAAAAATCAATCGTGATTGGGTCAGCAGACTGCATGCTGTGCTTGAGTTTACGACGTATTTAACTTGGATTTTAGGTGGGTTATTTAGCCTAATGGTTGTATTTATTATTCGAAACTTATTACGCCTGTCAGCAGTTGAGCATCATGATGAAATTCAGGTGCTTAAGTTAATTGGGGCAACAGATGCATTTATTTTGAGACCTTTTTTGTATACAGGAGCTTGTTTGGGGGGGCTAGGTGCTTTAAGTGCTTTTTTAGGTGTACATGCGATTTTGCTAGGTTTAAGCCATGCCTTGCGTACGTTAGTGGCTCCAGGCTTTGGTGTACCACTTGCAATCGCGTTTTCGATTAAGGATTTAGTGCATTGTGTGCTGTTAGGCGTTGGGCTCGGCTGGTTTGGTGCCTATCTCCCACTGAAGCATCAACTTGCACATATTGAGCCTTGCCACTGAGGTATGTTACAATTTAGCCCAAAATATCGTCGTATGTGTTTTATTTATCGGAGGGGTTAGCTGCCTATGAACCAGTCCTTAGAATTGACAACAGTACAATTGCCTATTGGAAGTTTGGATGCATATATTCATCAAGCCAATCAAATTCCACTGCTTACTCTTGAGGAAGAGCGTGATTGTGCAAGACGTTTCCATGAAGAAGGCGATATTGAGGGTGCCCGCCAATTAGTACTGGCTCATTTGAGGTATGTGGTGCGAGTGGCTCGAGGATATTTAGGCTATGGTTTGCCCTTGAATGATTTAATTCAAGAGGGCAACGTTGGGCTAATGAAAGCAGTAAAGCGTTTTGACCCCAGCTTAGGTGTGCGACTCGTTTCATTTGCTGTGCATTGGATAAAATCGGAAATTCATGAGTTTGTGCTGAGAAATTGGCGCATCGTAAAGGTTGCAACAACTAAAGCACAGCGAAAACTGTTTTTCAATTTGCGCCAAATGAAAAAACGATTAGGCTGGTGTAGCGCGGAAGAAATCAATGCGGTTGCTGAAGATTTAGGGGTAACACCTAAAGATGTGCAAGTGATGGAAATGCGTTTAAATGCGATGGATGCTTCCTGGGATGGTGACGACTCAGATAATGATACTTCAGCTGCGCGTCAGTTTACTCCCGCACTTTATTTGGGTGATGCGAGCGCTGATCCGGCTCATATTATTGAGCAAGAAGATGGTGAGCTTCAAGAAAGTGAGAAACTGCATTTGGCTATGGCTCAACTTGATGCACGCAGCCAAGATATTTTAAAGCAACGTTGGTTTCAAGATGAAAAAGGCATGACCTTACATGCCTTGGCTGAAAAGTATAGTATTTCAGCTGAGCGTGTTCGCCAGCTTGAAAAAAATGCTATGAAGAAAATTCGTGGGTATTTTGAAAGCGCATAGTGCTTGATAGATACATGATATCAGCTAAGTTGTTTTTTTATTGTGTAATTCAATGCAAATTTAGGCGCTGAGTTATAAGTTCAAGAACTCTGTCATGATATTGATGGTCTCCGTTATTTTTTTTTCGTATTTTGGGATAATCAAAATCGTATCATCTCCGGCTATTGTGCCTAAAACATTTAATTTTTGTCTGTTCTGATCAATGCTTCTTGCAACCAGCATTGCAGCTGCAGGAGTGGTGTGAATAATAATCGATGTTTGGTTGGCTGTGATGTCTAATATCCACTGTCGAATTAAAGCCTTCTCTTGCGGTGAAGTTAATTCATGAATCAGTCCTGTTTCATGGGGTAGTCTGTATTGTGTTTTTCCTTGGTCATCAATGACTTTGACTGCTCCTATTTGATGAAGAAGCCGAGATATTTTAGGCTGACTGCTTGAAATATCATGTTTTTCTAACTCACGTTGAATTTCTAATTGTGTTCTCGCATTGCCTTCTATAAGAATTTTACGGAGTAGGTTTGTTGTGGATGTCATAGCGTACTCAAGCCTTAAAAATTAGAAAAGAGTCTAAAAGAAGTTTATTTTAATTGCAAAGAATGAATAAATATATTATATTATTGAATATTTATTCTATATTAAGATAAGAGGAGAAAGCGCATGGCCGAAAAAACAAGTACATATTTAGAAGACTATCAGGCGTGGTTAGACAAGTATGACTATACGGGCGTATTCTCGGGTTTGCTCTCTGGCTTGGGTGCTTTGGGTGTTGCATTGCAAAATTATCAAGCGGTTGAGTTATTTCTTAAAGGCATTATTCCAGTGAGTCAATGGTCTAAATCGTTGATTCAAATTGTAGCTTTAAGCGCTGGTGCTGCATGTAGTGGTATGGTAAATCTTTGGATGAATATCGATTTATTAAAAGGTTTTTTTGAGCGAATTAATTCTGACAAAGAGTATCAATATCAAAAGCTCACGGCATGGCAACAGATACAGTATTTTGGAGGCATATTTGTTTTCTCGGTAACGGGCATTCTTTTTGGACTGATGGCCTTTACGTTTGCGATGGAAGGGCCCCTTGCTATTTTATCGATAGCTGCGGGTGTTTTTGTTGCAGCGATTATGACCATTCAAGAAATAGAAACTTGGCTGAGTAGTTATGACGCAAAGGCAGTCGAGAAAGCGCAGCCCCTTAGTTTGCTCCAGACGCTAGGTAAGTGGTGTGGCCATTTAATTGCTATAGGAAACGTAGTTGCGCTGAGCTTGTTATTTACACTTAGTTTGGCTGAAGGGTTGATGCTGTTCAATGTCACAGCACTGCCTGCACTCGCCATAGGCGCACTTGTTGCGTTTACATTCGGCGCGTTCACTGAGTATTATTTTTATAATTTTTATTTGGCTGCCTTTTGTGAAAATTTTGTAGATAACTGGTATTTAATGCTGGAAGCACCTTCCGCATTACTGGGTGTTATATGCGTGCTTACGAATGCTTTTGTGAATGCAGCATTAACTTACTCAGCATTAGGGTTATTGACAGCACTGTTAGTTACAGCAGAAGTAGCGTTACCACCGGTTACTGTAATAACAGCTCTCTCGTTAGCATCTGCTTTTTTTGCAGGTAGTGCTTCGCTCATATTGGGTATGGATTTTTGGATAGAAAAAAAGCCGGTCCAGTCAGAGAAGGCGGTTGCAAGTCCAGCAGTTTCTGTGGCGAATAATTCACATGGTTTATTTGCTAGAAATCATAAAAAAGATGATGCGTCGGTTATTTCAGACGATTTGCAATTATCGCATGGTTTTGTTTAGGCTGTGCTTGCTATGTGTCTGAATCTGTAACCGGTATTTTTTCTGCGCCAGCTGGTGTTTCTATCATAGGGCATCGATATGTTTTTAACGGTTCGCCTTCTAGTGACATGGTCTTAAGAACGACAGGAAACTTCCAGAGTGTATAGAGATGCTTTAAGACTTCTTCTGCATCTTTGGCAAGAGGAACGCGGTTATGCTGAGTATAGTGCAGGGTAAGAGAGCGGTCTCCTTCTAAATCAACAGCAAACACTTGGATATCAGGGTCTAAACTGCCTAAATTATATTGCTTCGATAATGTTTCTCTTACGCGATTGTAGCCTCCTTCATTATGAATTGCATTAATGCACATTTCGGGCTCTTGGTCGTTATCCGTTAGCATGAAGAGCCTTAAGTCACGTATTAATTTAGGGGATAGAAATTGTGAGACAAAACTTTCATCTTTATAATTTCTCATTGCATTATCAAGGCTTTGAATCCAATCTGTGTTGGCAAGAAGAGGAAAATCTTGTTTTTCTTCATCAGAGGGTGTTTCGCAAATACGCCTAATATCTTGATACATATGGTAACCGAGGCAATACGGATTAATACCACTAAAATAAGGGCTATTGTATGCTGGTTGAGTGATGACATTGGTATGATTTTGTAAAATTTCAAGCATGAATTCATCAGTCACAAGGCCTTCATCGTAAAGTGCATGCATGAGGGTGTAATGCCAAAAACTAGCCCAGCCTTCGTTCATCACTTTGGTTTGCCCTTGTGGGTAAAAATACTGAGCGACTTTGCGAACAATACGAATGAGTTCTCGTTGCCAAGGCTTCAATAAAGGAGCATTTTTTTCAATAAAATATAAAATATTTTCTTGAGGATCTGCCGGGAAACGGGGTTTTTCTTGATTGACATTCTGATCTTTTTCTTGTGGCAGTGTACGCCATAGTTCGTTTACTTGAGACTGTAGGTATGCTTCACGATTTTGTTGTCGAATTTTTTCTTCTTGTAATGAAATAGGAGGGGGGTGTTTATAGCGATCAACACCATAGTTCATTAATGCATGGCAGGCATCAAGGATGGCTTCTACTTCATCAATACCATATTTTTCTTCACACTGGCTGACATAGTTTCGTGCGAACACTAAATAATCGATGATACCTTCAGAGTCCGTCCACATTTTAAATAAATAATTATTTTTGAAAAAAGAATTATGGCCGTAACAAGCATGCGCAATTACAAGGGCCTGCATGGCCATGGTATTTTCTTCCATTAGATAAGAAATACAGGGGTTTGAGTTAATCACTAATTCATAAGCCAGTCCCATTTCTCCACGTTTATACCGTTTTTCAACATTGACAAAGTGTTTCCCAAAAGACCAGTGATGATAGCCAATAGGCATGCCAACAGAGGCATAGCAATCCATCATTTGTTCTGCAGTGATGATTTCAATTTGATTGGGGTAAGTATCTAATTTAAAGTCGCGGGCAAGTCTCCCGATTTCTTGATCATATGCTTGAAGGAGTTCAGGCGTCCATTCTGCAGTGGTTGATAATGGTTTTCTTCTTTTCATGCGGTTGTCTTCTTCTTGAAAAGTTCACGGAAAACAGGATAGATATCAGCGACAGTGTCAATACTCTCCATGCAAAAATTGGGGTGGGTTTGAGCTAAGGTTTCATATACTTCCCATAAGCTCTGGTGATGGCGTGGCATAATTTCGACATAAGCAAAATATTGTAACAGTGGCATAATGCGGTCATGAAGTAATTCTTGACATTTAGGAGAGTCAGCATTCCAGTTATCTCCATCGGATGCCTGAGCCGTATAAATATTCCAAGCATTGGGCGGATAGCGACTTGTAATAATCTCATCAAGTAATTCTAAGGCACTCGACACCACAGTACCTCCTGTTTCTCGAGAGTAGAAAAACTCTTCTTCGGAGACTTCTTTGGCTGATGTGTGGTGACGAATAAAGACAAGCTCAATTTTTTGGTAGTTTTTAGTAAGAAAAAGATAGAGGAGAATAAAAAAGCGCTTAGCAATGTCTTTTTTTGTTTCATCCATGGAGCCTGAAACATCCATGATGCAGAACATGACAGCTTGCGTGGTGGGTGCTGGAATTTTAATGCGATTGTTATAACGCAAATCGAGTGTATCTAAAAAAGGGATGCTTTTAATCTTGCGCTTTAAAAAATCCATTCGTTCTGTGAGTTCGGCACGTTTTTTTTGATGCGCTGCGGTTTCTTTTTTTTGCGTAGATAATGCTTTGAGTGTTTCTTTGATTGCTCGTAATTCACGTTTGTAGGGTGCGGCAAGAGCTAGCCGCCGGCCTGTTGCTTGTCTCATCGAACGTACAATGTTTAGATTGGTTGGAATTCCGCTGGTTGTGACACCAGCACGTACAGTTTTAGGAGTATCCATTTTAGCAAGTTCTTTTCGAATGAGATCTGGAAGTGCTAAATCTTCAAAATAAAGTTCAAGAAATTCATCGCGTGAGAGTTCAAAGACAAAATCATCATTTCCTTCGCCTTGATTGCTTGCTTGCCCACCTGCCCCACCTTGGCCCTCATTTGAAGGACGCTTGATACGATCCCCTTCAAGAAATTCATCATTGCCCGGTAAAATACGTTCTACATGGCCACCAGGGCCCTGTGTAAAACGAGGTTCGGCAATGTCTCTTGCAGGGATGCTGATTTGTTCTTCACGGTTAATGCCGGTGATACTGCGTTTACCGATAGCTTTTGAGACGGCTTCTTTGATTTGATGTTTATAGCGACGTAAGAAGCGCTGTCGGTTAACGGTACTTTTCTTACCCGCATTGAGACGTCGATCAATCAATTGGCTCATAGATAATAATTGCCTTTATTGTGATTTACGAACACGTAAGTACCATTCACATAAAAGACGTACTTGTTTTGCTGTATAGCCTTTGTCTTCCATGCGAGCAATAAATTCTGCATGTTTTGTTTTTTCTTCCTCAGTTGCTTTTGCATTGAAAGAAATAACAGGGAGTAAATCCTCCGTGTTCGTAAACATTTTCTTCTCAATGACTGTTTTTAGTTTTTCGTAGCTGTTCCAGCGAGGATTTTTACCTTGATTATTTGCTCGTGCGCGTAGTACAAAATTAACGACTTCATTTCTGAAGTCTTTCGGGTTTGAAATGCCAGCAGGTTTTTCAATTTTTTCTAAATCAGTATTTAAAGCACCACGATCAAGGATTTCTCCTGTATCAGGGTCACGATAATCTTGATCTTGAATCCAAAAATCAGCATACGTAATGTAACGGTCAAAAATATTTTGTCCATATTCGGAATATGACTCAAGGTACGCTGTTTGAATTTCTTTACCGATAAATTCGACATATTTTGGAGATAAAAATTCTTTAATAAAGTTTAAATAACGCTCACTAATTTCTTCTGGAAATTGTTCTTGCTCTATCTGTCGCTCCAATACATAGAGTAAATGCACAGGATTTGCTGCAACTTCACTGTGGTCAAAATTAAATACTTTAGAGAGAATTTTAAAAGCAAATCGTGTAGAGATACCGTCCATACCTTCGTCGACACCTGCAAAATCACGGTATTCCTGGTATGATTTTGCTTTGGGGTCGGTATCTTTTAGACTTTCGCCGTTATAGACCCTTAATTTTGAATAAATGCTTGAATTTTCAGGCTCTTTCAAGCGTGTTAATACAGAAAATTTTGCGAGCATATCTAATGTTCCTGGTGCACAAGGTGCGTCTTTCAGTGAACTATTTTCAATGAGTTTTCTGTAGATGCGTAGCTCTTCTGACACCCGCAGACAATAAGGAACTTTGACGATATTGATACGGTCAATAAAGGCCTCATTATTTTTATTGTTGCGAAAAGTTTTCCATTCGGATTCATTTGAGTGTGCAAGAATAATGCCTTCAAAAGGAAGAGATGACAGGCCTTCTGTGGCATTGTAATTGCCTTCTTGCGTTGCCGTTAAAAGAGGGTGTAAGACTTTGATAGGGGCTTTAAACATCTCGACAAATTCGAGTAGGCCTCGGTTTGCATGACAAAGACCACCTGAATAGCTATAGGCATCGGCATCATCTTGGGAGAACTCTTCGAGCTTTCTGATGTCAATTTTTCCGACTAAAGATGAAATATCTTGGTTATTTTCATCTCCTGGTTCAGTTTTAGCAATCGCAATTTGTTTTAAACGAGAAGGATGAACCTTGATGACTTTAAATTGGTTGATGTCACCGTTGTATTCATGGAGTCGTTTAACAGCCCAAGGAGACATTACATAGCGTAGAGCACGGCTTGGAATACCATATTGTTCAAGCAAAAGTTGACCGTCTTCTTCTCGATTGAAAAGAGAGAGAGGTGAGTCAAAAACAGGGGAGTCTTTGATTGCATAAAATGGAACTTTTTGCATCAGGTCTTTGAGCTTTTCAGCAATAGAAGATTTTCCACCACCAACAGGACCTAGCAGATATAGGACTTGTTTGGTTTCTTCAAGGCCTTGAGCGGCGTGCTTTAAAAAGCCAACGATGCGTTCAATGGGTTCTTCTAAACCATAAAAATTATCAAAAACATTGTACAATTGAATAACTTTGTTTGAGAAAAGACGTGAAAGGACAGGATCGTGTCTTGTATCGCTAAGCTCGGGTTCACCGATGGCCATTAATAAGCGCTCAGCAGGGTTTGCATAAGCGGAGGGGTCATTTTTACAGAGTGTTAAGTAATCTCCTAGGCTTATTTCTTCTTCTTTTTCTTCAGTGTAGCGATCGATGTAATTTTTAAGTAATTCTTCAGTGCTCATCCTTTAGCTCCTAAAATTCAAATTCTTTATATGTAAAAACAATACTCCATCCTTGAAGAAATCGCGAGCCTATTTTTTAAGTTGGGCATAGTTGAAATGTTTCAGCTTTCTCTTTTGGATACATTTCATAAGCGGTGTAAGCGGCGACAAGAAGCAGTGCGGCAGGCCAGTAAATAGAGAATACACCAATGAATAATGTGGGTAAGACGGCATTTTTAGTAAAAGAAGACCAGCCTTCATTCCAAGCAGCCTGTTGCTCTTTTTTCACTTTCTCTATGTCGGTATTTTCTCCGCTATCCTCTAATTGCTTTAAGAGATAAGTTTGCTTTTGATAATTACCGTACATATCAGCTGATAAATGGGCGGCAAACCCGATAACACATAAAAAAGCGCCAATTGGAGCCACGATTGGAATAGGGGCTGCTAATAGCATCGATAAACCGATGAGTATATCGGTGGTGGCAATTAACGCAAGCTTTAGCGTTGCAGTTGTTTGGATATGGTCTAATTCAAGTTCTTTTAATTGCTGCTGAATGATTTCATCTTGCTTTTTGAGCGCAAGTAGTTGCTCATATTCAGTTTTTTTCTCAAGATAAGCATGGTGTGTTTCACGTTGGCGGTAAAGTGTTAAGCTTAAGTCAAAGAGAATACAGACGAGCATTAGGGGGTTATTATTAATGGCGTTCAGTACCCCCCATACAATATCGTTTGCAATGTTAAATCGATATTTATATATTTCATGACTGAAACGTTCCCAAGTGGTCAATGCAGCTAGTTCTTGCTCGGTTGGGTTGAACGTATGTTTTAAAATTTGTGCCAACTCGATAAGAAAGCGTAAGCCTAGCAATGAAAAGCTTAAAATATAAAATGCTTGGACGGGCAAATTTAAAATAGTGATTGATTGATCAAAATTAAAGATAGGTGCAATTGACTGATTAAGTTTATCAAACCATTTTGCATCATTCATGATGCGAATCAGCAGCTCGTCTGTGATACGTGAAAAAGTTAAAAGAATACGAAAGCCATGAACATAACCGAGGTTGTCATGGATGTAGTTTGTCCAGTTTTCGGGTGGCTTTTCGGGCTCACCTCTTTTCTCATGGTATGTTTTTAGTAAGTCACAGCAATGCAGATACCATAAGCGATATTGTTCTTGCTCCTCATTGCTCGTAATTGTGCGGTTTGTATCTATTTCTAAAGTGTCTAATGCCTTCTTTAGAAGGTTTTTTTCTTGAGTAATGGCATCATGGTTTTGATTCAAGAATGTCAGTGATTTTGATGAGGTGCTTCCATCGGGATGTGGAGGAGAGGAAAAGAAAAGGTGTTTTTCATCCATAAAAGCGGAAGAGGAGCTTGCCATTAGATGCCTCATATCATAAAAAATCAAGCCATTAAGCATAACATTATGTGCAATTTTAGGCAAGACCTTCTTGTAATTGGACGGTTTTATGCTGAAATAAATTTCCTCGGTATTTTATCTTGAATTTGTTTGATTTATTAGTAAGGGTGACTTAAGCTAATGATTGTGAGAGTTTTTGTGCTTCGGTTTTTCTTTTGTTAATTATGAAGAGCGGGGCATCATAATTTGGAAGTGAAGACAAAGAAAAATGGAGATAAACATGACAAAAAAAGCCTTTTCAGCTTGTGCCCTATTAGTAGCAAGTACCACAGCAGCATATGCAGGAACAATGGGTGATACAAAACCCTTACCGCTGCTTATTCCGTTTTTTGCTGGTGAAGGGATGTATACTTGGCCTGATATTGATGGTTTTCGTATTGGTGTCGATAATGTTGGAACATTTACATCTAAACAAGATAAGCAAGGTTGGGGTGGTCGGCTTGCGGCAGGTGCGATTCATCCTTTAACTGAAACATGGGCCGGTAGTGCAGAGATTGGTTGGGGTTATTATGGTTCGGTTGACATGAACCCAAGCATTGCTTTAAATCCTAATACAACGGTTACTGTGAATACTAATGCGTTCAAGGTAAAGATGGATCAATACGGTTTTGATATATTAGCAGGTCTTTTCTATACGCAACCACAGTATGATTTATTCTTTAAGGTGGGAGCGTTGATTCAGAATCTTCGTGTTAAAGCCTCACTCAGTCCAGACGGGCTTGGAGGAAATGGCACATCAGGGATTAGTGCACGTTTGGGAGGTAATTATACGGCGTCAACAATTCTGGTGAATGCATTGCCTGAACTTAAACTTGGCGGAGGCTATCATATCAATCAAAATTGGCTTGCAACGCTTTCTTGGATGCATGCATTTGGTTCATCACTGAACATTAATGCACCCAGTATAAAAAATAGCCCTGCTTCTATTGGCAGTGTAAGTGCTCAAATTACAAGCCCAACATTGAATACAATCTTGTTTGGTTTAGAATATCGTTTTTCTTAAGTCAATAGAAAAATAGATAATGTATATTTTGAAAGCCACATTTTGTGGCTTTTTTATTGGTATGAGAGGAATATACTGAATGGGTGATTTGAAACGAGCAGTGGCAAGGGCAGCACTTGAACATTTGGATGATGTTACGATACTGGGTATTGGAACAGGTTCAACAGTGTCTTGTTTTATTGAAGCACTTGCTGATATTAAACATCGTATTGAAGGCTGTGTTTCAAGCTCTGATGCAACCACTCAAGCGCTTCGTGAAGCTGGCTTGCCTGTACTTGATTTAGCGCTTGCAGACCCACTTGCACTTTATGTGGATGGTGCAGATGAAGTGACTCAACACAAAAGCATGATTAAAGGAGGCGGAGGCGCATTAACGCATGAAAAAATTATTGCGAGCGCGGCAAACAAATTCATGTGCCTAGTTGATGAAAGCAAAACTGTTTCACGTTTAGGCAATTTTCCAGTGGCTGTAGAAGTTTTGCCAATGGCGCGAAGTTTAGTGGCTCGTGCTTTAGTTAAACTAGGTGGTGACCCGGTTTATCGAGAAGGATTTATCACGGATAATGGAAATTGTATCTTAGATGTTTTTCACCTTAATTTAGATGAGCCAATGGCCATGGAAGCTGCAATTAAACTGTTACCTGGCGTGGTTGAAAATGGTATTTTTGCAAAGCGTCCTGCCGATATGGTACTTGTTGGACGTCAGTCTGGTATTGACGTGTTTTAATGTGCTGCATCCCAATTGGGCCCTATGCCGATTGAGACACGTAGAGGAACAGTGAGCTGAGCTGCTTGTTCCATATGTTTTTTTATAGCTTTTTGAGCGGTTAGAATGTCATTTTTTGGAACTTCAAAGACGAGTTCATCATGAACTTGCATGATCATGCGAGCGCATTGACCTTCAGAAGTTTTTTGCCAGCTTGCAATGGCAATCATTGCTTTTTTGATAATATCAGCAGCGGTTCCTTGCATCGGGGCATTGATAGCTGTACGTTCCGCGGCTTTTTGTCGCATTTTGTTTGAAGCGTTAATTTCAGGCAAATAAAGACGTCGTCCAAATAAGGTTTCAACATAACCGTCATTATGTGCTTTTTGACGAGTTTTCTCCATATATTCAAAGACGCCTGGGTATCGCTCAAAGTATCGTGTTATATAATCATGAGCGTCTTGTTTGGAAACGCCTAATTGTTTGGCAAGACCAAAAGAAGACATGCCATAAATAAGACCAAAATTAATGGCCTTGGCACGCCGTCGCTGTTCTTTTGATACTGTTTCGAGTGGGACCGAGAAAATTTCACTGGCGGTTGCTGCATGTATGTCCCAATCATTATCAAAGGCATGTTTCAATCCTGTATCATTTGAGAGGTGTGCCATGATACGTAATTCGATTTGTGAATAATCTGACGCAAGTAATACATAGCCTTTCGGAGCAATAAAAGCGCTTCGTATAAGTCGACCTTCTTCATTGCGAACAGGAATATTTTGTAGGTTTGGTTCGCTGGAAGATAATCTTCCCGTTGCTGTAACTGCTTGGTTATAAGATGTATGTATGCGGCCCGTTGTTGGATGAATACGTTTGGGGAGGGTTTCGATATATGTCGAAAGGAGTTTGGTTAGACTTCGATATTCGAGAATAATCGCAGGAAGTGGATAATCAAGGGCAAGTTCTTGAAGGACTGACTCTGCCGTAGATGGTTGTCCTTTGGGTGTCTTTGAGAGAATGGGCAACTTTAATGTGTCGTACAGAATGTCTTGGAGTTGTTTAGGTGAGTTTAAATTAAATGTCTTGGTTGCAAGCAGGTAAGCCTTTTGGGTTAAGGCCTCAATACGCGTATTGAGGCGTTTTCCATGTGCTTCAAGTTGTTTGATGTCAATGAGCACGCCATGACATTCAATGTCAGCTAAAATGGGGATGAGAGGTATTTCAATATGAGTAAGTACTTGTTTTAGGGATTCATCCAGTTTGGGGTAGAGTGCTTCATGAAGCTTATAGGTAATGAGCGCATCTTCAGCAGCATAAGGGGCTGCTTTTTCAATGGAAATTTCATTAAAAGGAATGGCTTTCTTACCTCGACCAGCGATATCTTCAAAGTGAATGGTTTCATGATTTAAATAGCGCTTAGCTAAAGCGTCTAAATTATGACGGCCAGATGTACTATTGTATACATAAGATTCAAGCATGGTATCGAAAGAAATCGCATTTAAGTGAATGTGATATTGCTTAAATACGGCATAATCATATTTCAGATTTTGACCTATTTTTTTGAGTGTGTGGCTCTCCAAATAAGGCTTTAAGGCCGTGAGTACATGTTCTAAAGGTATCTGTTGTACGTTTTCCGTATGAGCCATTGGAATATAAGCCGCATGTTGCGTATCAACCGCAAGTGCTATGCCAACCAGTGAGGCACTGAGGGGGTGAAGGCTTGTTGTTTCAGTGTCCACACAACAATAAGAAGCACTTTTTAAACGTGTGATTAGAGCATCAAGTTGAGCTGGGTGCTGAATGATATCGAATGAAATATTTTGGTTTTGGGTGGGTAGTGGCTGCGCTTTAGGATGCGTGTTGCTAGCGGAGGCACTACCCCATTCCTTTAGCCAGACGTTGACCTCAAGCTCTCGTGCAAGTGAAAGTAGAGTGTCGCGATTAGGCGGGCTTGGCTTTAATTGTTCAATAGTCGAGGGTAGCTCAACATCTGTTTTGATGGTTACAAGGCGTTTTGAGAGCGGTAGCATAGGAATGCTTTCTCGAAGGCGATCACCAATTTTTCCACCCAATGTGTCTGCATTCATAATGATATTATCTAAGTTTTCGTGCGTTGCAAGCCATTTTGCTGCAGTTTTTGGTCCGCACTGTGGTACGCCAGGGACGTTGTCGCTGGTATCACCGATAAGGGTGAGATAGTCAACAATTTGGGATGGTTTGACACCAAACTTTGCAAACACACCTTCAGGGTTTAAAACCTGTCGATTCATGGTGTTAATTAACGTGACATGTTGGTTAACAAGTTGAGCCATGTCTTTATCACCTGTCGAAATTAACACAGGAAGGCCAGCCGATTCGGCCTGTACGGCAAGAGTTCCAATGACATCATCCGCTTCAACACCATCAATCATTAATAATGGGAAGCCAAGTGCCTTCAAAATATCAATGAGAGGAGGGAACTGACGTTTGAGATCGTCAGGCATAGGGGGGCGGTTAGCTTTATAGGCCGGATATAGATCATTTCGAAATGTTTTTCCTGGCGCATCAAAAACGATGGCAAATTGTGTGGGTGAAATGTCTTTGAGCAAGCGCCGAATCATATTAACCACACCGTAGACAGCGCCAGTGGGATGGCCCTCACTGTTGGTTAATGGGGGAAGTGCGTGAAATGCACGAAAAAAATATGAAGATCCATCAACAAGTACGAATGGTGTTTTTGTCACAAGATTATCTCACTTAGTCAATAGATTCTGAGGTGGGTTCAGACTGTTGTTCTTTCAACTGGTTGACTTGTTCACTCAGTCGTTTGAGTTGTTTACGCATAAGTGGAATACGAGTGGTAGACATTTCATGCTCAATGGCTTTTTCACGTGGTCTTGCCGGTGTGCCTAAATAGATTAAGCCCTTTTTTAAATGTTTTTTCGGAGGAACGCCCGCGCGCGCGCCCAAAATAACTTCATCATCGATGCGAACATGGTCACTCACACCGACGCCCGCCGCAAAAATAACATGGTTACCACTTTGTGTACTGCCTGCAATGCCTGTAAAAGCACATAGAATATTATGCTGGCCGAGCTTCACTGAGTGGGCCACCTGTACAAGGTTGTCTATTTTTGTGCCTTTACCAATCACAGTTTCGCCAATAGTTGCTCGATCCACAATGGTACTGGCACCTATTTCAACATCATCCTCAATAATAACCCGTCCAACGTGGGGGATTTTGACGTGCTGACCATTTTCAGCGGTATAGCCAAAGCCATCTGAGCCGATAACAGATGAAGCATGGATAATAACCCGCTCGTTAATAACAGAGTAATCATAAATAGTCACATGTGGGTGAATAACGCTGTCATGACCTATTTTGACATGGTTTCCAATGTGTACATGACTTTTGATGACGCAATTATTGCCGATGATACTGCCTGCATTGATAATCACATATGGGCCAATTGAAATATTTTCTCCAAGGGTGGCACTGGGAGAAATGATGGCTGTAGGATGAATTCCTGGCTCTGGTTTAGGCGTTGGGTAAAAATGCTTGAGCAACTGAATAAAAGCTTGAAATGGGTTTTCAACTTGAATCAAAGGCTTATTTAAAGTTGAAATGTTTTTTGAAACAAGCACTGCGGCCGCTTCTGATTGTTCGGCTTGCTTTAAGTGGTCTGTGCCGTCAGCAAAAATAAGGGAACCAGACTTGATTTCATCAATAGGAGATAGAGCACTAATGGAGATTTTTTCATCACCAATAATGGTTCCTTGAACGATAGCTGCAATATCATATAGAGAGGCATGCATAGGGTATTTTTCCAAACTGTGAAAGCGTCGTTAGTATATCTTAATACCTGAAAAATTTCGACCAAAAACCAAACTAGGGGCTGTTGACAGTTTATCTCCTCGCCTATGTGCCGCGGCCATATCATTACCCATAAGTATCTCTTCTATGTTTTAAGTAAAAAATGAACGTATTCAACATATTTTTTTAATTATATTTGCGAAATACGGAAAGCATTCCGGCGCCAGAGGAAATACCAACGTTACAAGAGGTTTTAAAAATGATTGCGCAACTGGGGTGGATTCCTTGGTCGAAAACATGATGGTGAACCAGGGTCTATGGTGATGTGGAAAGGCATGAGAAGTCTTTGTGAGCATATTAAGAGCCCGTGAAGCATTTCAAAACGCGTACGGACATACTTATGGGTAATGATATGCCCCTAGCCTGATGAAGTTTTAGCTGATATAACAAGAAGAGAGATATTCATTGTTGATATAGAGTCGGTACATGTTAAAAATATTCAAAGTATCGAGAAACGAGATTAATTTGCCCGTTATTGTCGTTGGTATCGCGATATTATTAATTATTTATCATGTTTTTTCATACTGGATTCCGTTGACTAATAATGCTTTTGTTGCAACCAATGTTACACCGGTTGCAGCAGATGTGGGTGGGTATATTACAAATATTTATGTTAAAAATGGTCAGTCAGTGAAGCAAGGAACACCTTTAGTTAAAGTGTATCAAGAGCCGTATCGTTTAGCTTATGAGTACGCCAAAGCCAAATATGAAGAGGCTATTGAGCGTGTCGTGGTCATTGAACGACAAACAGAAAAAACACGAGATCTATTGCATGCTGCAACGTTTGATTATGAAAAAGCAAAAATTAAATTTCGATTAAAAAATAATCCCAGTGTAAGCGAAGCAGTACCGGTGCTTGAAATTAAAGTTTTGAATTATAATTTGCAGGCAATGAAAAAGAAAAAAGACGCATTAGAGAAACAAATCACAGTTGAAGATCAACAAATTGTTAAGCAACGAAAAAAAATTAAAGCATTAAAAGCTGAAATGGATAATGCACAGGTTAATTTTAATTTGACGATTGTAAGGGCTCCAACAGACGGAATTGTTGATAACATGTACATTTCAAAAGGAACGCCTGTTAAAATTCGTACGCCTTTATTTTCTTTTATAGATACATCAAGTTGGTGGGTGCAAGCCAATTTTAATGAGACGGATTTGCGCCGTATTCGTCCAGGAGATGAAGCCATTGTTGTTCTTCGTATGTATTATTTCACTAAAATATTTCATGGGCGTGTTGTGAATACGGTTTGGGCTGCAGATAGACAACATACAGTTCAACGAACACAGCAACAAAAAGTCGCGAATCAAAATGAATGGTTACTTATTCCTCAACGTTTGCCATTACAAATTCAGATTCTCGATCCTGATCCTAAATTTCCTTTGCAGCCGGGTGCAAGTGCTTATGTTTATATCAAAGCTCATACACACCATCGAGCAGTATGATCCGTATGGAATACACCGACTGAATGCAACCAAAGTTGTTTATGTTTTTTTTATGCTGTCGGTTTTTAATATGTTTTTTTATTTGCCACATCCCTACTTTTATTTTTTCTACTTACCGATTACTGCAATGGCGGCAGAAGTTATGATGGAAACGGTGAAAGATAAATACCTAGGTTTTATATATACCATCATTGGGACATGCGTGATGGTCGTGTTATTTAATACGTTAAGGCCATATCCGTTGTTTTTCCCGGTGGCTATTTTTGCTGCGACAGTGACGTTATATCTGATTGCATTGCGTCATGTGGGTATGATGCTTCCATTGGTTCCCATTATTTTGAGTCTTGCCACATATTCACTCTTGTATCCTACCTTGGATAATAATTTTAGGATGGTCATAGGAAATATTTTCACAACGCTGTTTGCAATGCTGATTATTGTGTCATCGCTACTTTTATTTCCTTTAAGTTATTACTATCGTTTATGGTTACGCGCATTTCTTTTATCTTGTCGAGAAATGTTGAATGACTTTTCGTTAATACTTGATGAGCAAGTGGTTCATCCTTCATTGCTACAAGAGAATACAAAACGAATGGTTGATTTTTCAAATTTACTCCCTCGAAGACTGCCTACTTATACGATATTAAAAATTAACTTACTCATGCATCAATTACGCACTCGACTTGATGTTGTGAATACGCCATTTATGGTGATGCAAAAGGAAGATTTGGTCTTATTAATACAAAATTTGAAATTATTAATTCATGCGATAGAGCAAGAGACTTATTGTGACTTGATCTTTAATCAAGACCCCATTTTTACGAAATTAATTCGTTCTTGGAATTATTTATGCAGAAGACAATAGATTATCGTACAACACGTGCGTTACAAATTTGTATTGTATTTATTGCGACGTTACTAATTCAAAGAGCATTAAATTTTTCACATGCCGGATGGATTGGTTTTGCCGTGATGATGATTTATGCAGGTTTTGACTCAGGGGCAAGTTTACATCGAACGATGCATCGTTTTTGGGGGGCAATGTTAGGTTTGTTTTTAACATATATTCTTTTTTTCTTGATACGAATAGATGATGATCTGATTTATATTGTGATTCCTGTGATTATATTTATGGCTTACTTTTCTTTAAGTAAATATTACGTGGCACCCACAATATTTACAGTGACATTGACAGGGTTAGGTAGTGATTATTACCAGAGTAATCTTTATGCGATTGATCAGTTCTTTTTTGACTATACAAAAGCGACAACCATTGCATTGAGTATTTGTGTTTTTTTTGAATACTTTGTTTTTAAGAAAAAGAGTCTAACACATAAATTTTATTTTGATTTACAGCAAGCACTTGTTGCTGAGTTGAGTGTTTTGTTCGATGTGGCAGCCACTAAACCGTGCCGTCGTAGCCATTATTTGAAGTTAAGCGCACAATTTAATGCAAATATTTTAAAATTACAGACTTTTTTAAAAACAGCACAGCATGATTATCATTTACGAACACATCTTTTTGATGAGGTTGAAGTCTTTAATGTTACAATAGAAAAAGTGTATCGGAATATACAGCAATTGTCTGTTTCAACAGATAAACCATTGGATGGTTTAGTGACAGATACACAGAGTATGCTCAATCAGTTAACCACAATGAGTCACGGTGGTGGGTCTCAGGGAGATTGATTTGCACAGTATAAAACTTGTTTTTTTTATTTGCATGATTATCTCAAGTATTATCACCACATCATGTACTTTTGACCCTAAATATGTTCCTACTCCGGCTGCTGAAATTCCTTCTGAGTGGGATGCAAAAGACCCACAACTAAAAACAAATAATACACATATTGCTTGCATCCCTTGGTGGAAGCAGTTTAAAGATCCAACTTTAAATGAGCTGATTAAAAAAGGCTTGGCACAAAATAATGATATTCATATGGCCGTGGCAAATATTGAGGCAGCACAAGGAGAATTGAAGCGTGTTCAATGGGATTGGGCGCCTAACTTAAATAGTCTATTGGGGTACTCTTCATTTCCTTATTTGGGATATCCAGGTGTAATTGCGGTACTTTTGCCCACGTATACAATGAACATTTTTAAACAAATTAAAGAGCAAAAGCGTGCTCAATATGAACTTAAAATCACGCAAAATATGCGTGATACAGTCAAGCTTGCTGTGATTGCCCAAATTTCAGGGAGTTATTTTAGCTATCAAGCACAAGCTGAACGTTTACAGTTATTACAAACTATAGAACGTGATTTAAGAAAAAAAATGAATATCGCCAAGGCGACTTATCATCATGGGCTGTCATCGGATATTGGGCTTGTTCGAGCACAAAGTAAGCTTGATTTGATTCAGGCAGAAGAAAGAGTTGTTCAACAAAAAAAAATTGTGAGTCAGAATATGATTCGCGTTTTATTGAATGAAAATCCAGGGCACTTTTCGTTTTCTCGGCAGTTTAGTCAGTTAAAAACACATCAACTGATTACCGGTGCTTTACCGTTTGCTGTTGTTGAAAATCGGCCTGATATGATGCAAGCCGCGAATGAGATAAAGGCTGCAAATGCCGGTATAGGTGCTGCTGTGGGTAATTTCTTCCCTGTTATGCAGTTGAGTGCTGCACGAGGAGATATTGGTACGATACCGAATGGAACAAAGTTAGGTCAACCTGTTTATTTTACCCAAGGATTGTCACAGTCGACTATTATGCCATTATCAAATTTTGGTGAATGGGATAGAGCAAAAGGATTAGGTAAAGTCGCTTATTATAAGTATTTAGATACGCTACGTAAGGTACTGCGAGATGTTGATAATGGATTATCTGCACATGAGTACTATACCCAACGTTTGGATGAGACAGTGGGTGCTAAAGATAATTTAGGAAAAGCTTATCGATTGAAAGATGCGCTATATCAAGAAGGCATCATTAGTTATGCAAAACTTTTGGATGAAAAAATTGAGTTTGATCGCATCAAAGTGCAAGTCAATGAGCGTAAGTTAGATCAGTTGATGACTATTGTGAGCTTATATCAAGACTTAGCTGTTGGGTATGGATGTGCTGATTAAAATCGGCGAAGTACAAGTGCGGCATTTGCACCACCAAAAGCAAAATGGTTCGAAAGTGCTAAATCTACACGCTTATCTTGTGCTTGATTAGGAATGTAATTGAGATCACAAGCTGGGTCAGGTGTTTCTAGATTAATTGTAGGAAGAAGACAGTCGTTTTGCAGGCTCAAAGCGGTTGCGATAATTTCCATGACGCCTGACGCGCCAATGGCATGTCCTGTCATTGCCTTTTGTGCTGTGATAGGGATATCAAAGGCATGTTGGCCAAATACAGCCTTAATGGTTTCGGTTTCAGTTACATCATTTAAGATTGTACCCGTGCCGTGAGCGCTAATATATTGAATGTCACTCGGTGATAGGCGTGCGTCATCTAAGGCCATATGAATGGCTCGTGCTTGGCCTTGGCTGGTTGGGGCTGTGATATGAGATGCATCACAACTGGCACCGAATCCAATAACTTCAGCATGGATTTTTGCACCACGTGCTTCGGCATGTTCTAAATCTTCTAACACTAAAATACCTGCACCATCAGCCATGACCATCCCACTCCGATTTTTATCAAATGGGCGGCTAGCTTTATTGGGTGTTTCATTTTGAGTGGACATAACACGTAACTTACACCATGCAGCCATAATCGTTTCCCAAACCAACGACTCGGTTCCACCACATACAGCAACAGATAGTCGACCATTGGATATTTGTTGATATGCGTTTCCAATGGCTTCTGCAGACGATACACAAGCATTTGAAGTTGTTGAGTTTGGACCACCTAACCCAAAAGCAATACCGACATGATTGGCAACAGAGTTTGGCATGCCACGCACAACGGTTAAGGCTGGAATTTTACGCCAGCTATCAGTATAAAATGTTTTGTAGGCTGCTTCTAGTTCAGGAGCACCACCGAGGCTTGTTCCAATATAAGTACCTGCATTTTCACATTCTTTGGATGTTAAACCCGCACGCTCAATTGCATGGTGCGCACAATATAAGGCGTACTGTGCTACTCGTGGGTAGCGCTTTTGTTTATTAAATTGGGGGAGATGGTTTAAACATAAATCAGTAATTTCACCCGCAATTTGGGTGGTGTAGGGAGATGGGTCATAGGATTGAATACGCTCAATACCACAAGCGCCATTTGAGGCAGCCTTCCAAAATGCTTCAAGCCCATTACCAATAGAGGAGGCAATATCCATACCTGTGATGACGACCCTTTTTTTCATGCCCTATCCTCAATAGCAATAATTCACTGCGCAGATACGCAATATTAAAGGGCGCATTTAAAATCTGTCAAGTGAAAAACTCCGTTTATGATAATCCACTGCATTATAGATCTTAAACCCTGTACTTTCATAGAGGTGAAGAGCATTTTGGTTTTTTGCAGCGACCGTGAGGGTTATTTTTTGTTGCTGATGTTTATGCGTGTATTTCAAACAATAGGCAAGTAATGCATGTCCAAATCCTTGTCGTTGCATGTGAGGGAGAACAGCAAGATCTGTGAGACGCACTTGATTTTTTTCAAAAATCAAATGAACTTGTCCGACCAGTTGTTTTTTATGAAACATGAGGAAAATTTCGATATTGGGGGTTGTAAGTAACTTTTGAATGCGTTCAATAGGTTCGGGTCGATTGGGGTTAAAACATGCATGGTCTATGGCATGTAATGCCTTAATATCATCTATATTGGCTTGTTGAATCTTATATGCAGGATGATGTGCTGTATCAGGTGTATAGGGTGTGCAGTGCATATCATATTCGGTGTGATCAAATTGGAATGCCTTTTGATTGAAGCATGTTTGCTTTAAGCCATGAGGACTTGAAAAAATAAGGTATTCTAATGGAGGAATAAGGGGGTGTATGTTGTTGAGCATGGCTTTCCATAGCGTTTGGCCAATACCCTGTTTGCGATGGTTAGGATGAACGAATAATGCTATCTCAGCAGCATCAGCGTAAAAATAAAAAAAGGCAGCAAATCCAATCAGTTGCTCTTGTTCATAATAGAACAGTGTAGGTGGCCCTTGACGATAATTTTTGAGAAGATGCGGATACACAGGAATACTTGCGCCGTCAGTGCTTTGACAGATATTGAGTAATGCCTGTAAAGCATTCAAATTTGATGGTGATATTTGGTGAGCATTTGTAATCATTTTTTTAATTTTAAATTAGAAATGAAAGTTTAAAAGACTAAATAGTATTTCCATAGTAAGCAGTATAATAATAATCACTTCAAGAATATGTGCGTGTCGATTTTCAAGGTAGTTATTAAACATATCAAAGATATCGTTTAAGGTATCAAGTCGTTGGTTGAGTGCATTCACACGGCGTGGTAAATGTAAGTAACGCTCGAGCATAATGTAGTCTTCTTCAAGTGTTGGATGTTGCCAGAAATATTTAGGGTGATATAAAAAATTACTGGTCAAGTTCATTTCACTTTTAGCTAAAATAAGTTCACCAATCACAGTACGAATACGTGACCTGTTGATTGATTTTTTTTCTTTTTTAGAGAGGCTCTTGATGAGTGGTGTATATTTCTCGATGAGGTTTTCAAGCATGGTTTCAAAGTATTGCAGCTTGACTGATTGTGAGAAGCCATAAGAAAAACTGAGCTTTAATTCATCGTCGTGTGCTTGAGCCGTTTGAATTGAAAGGCAGTCAACATCAAAATATTCATGAGGCTCAATTGTGGTTTTCTCGCCAGTACGATAAGTAAATTCATCATGCACAAGAAAGTGGGTGGGTTTGTCTGTAAAAAGTGATATTTCGTTGAGGTGAATATCTATTTCGTGACGTTTAAGGCCCCAGGAAACAATGGTCCCATTTTTGAAAATAAAGATAAGATGATGGGGTGCATCAAGAGGTGATAACTTTAATACATCACGCGCTCGTGTAATTGTATAGCCACTTAATGTGTTTTTATAATGATGGTCTAGACGTGTAAGGTCTATGCAATCAGCCACACAAAAACTTAAGCACTCCATAACATCTTATCCGATTGGTTTAATGGGTAGCCTCACGCTCAGGATAAGCTTTACGGCGATTAGTCGTTCCTCCTAACCACTGAGGACAGACTTCAAGCACTTGAGCAATTTTATCCAATTGACTTTCGGAGGGTAAGTTATGTCCAAAAATCATAGCATTTGCGAGGTGCCGAGTGACCCCAAATACTTTTGAGACCGCTTTTGTTTTTTCATTTAAGTCGTCTGGGAAGCCCAACATCGACAACTCCCGATTAAAGCGTTGTGCAAACACTTTACTGTTCATCTGAATGCTCCTTGCTTTGTTCAGACATTTTGACAGTGTCAATCCATGACAACGGAAACCTTCTTGTTATAACTTATTTTTTTAGTTATGGCTATGATGAAATAGCATTAAAATAGTTGAAATCCATTAATTTAGCTGCACGTACTTCATCAAGTCGCTTGATAGAGCACGTGTGGGGTGCTGTTTTAAGTAATTCAGGCTTATTTTTTGTTTCATCTAAAATAGTTTCCATTGCTGCAATGAAAGCATCTAGTGTTTGCTTACATTCAGTTTCTGTGGGCTCTATGAGTAAGCATTCAGGGATGAGTAAAGGAAAATAGGTTGTGGGTGCATGAAAGCCATAATCTAGTAGACGTTTTCCAATATCTAAGGCTTGTATACCATACTCTTTTTTCTGAGGTGCAAGCGTTAGGATAAATTCGTGACTTGCACGGCGTTTGGGGTATGCCGCTGTAAAACCAATGCGAGTGAGTTCTTTTAGAAGATAGTTTGCATTGAGTGTTGCATGCTCAGAGACACGTACGAGTCCTTGTTTACCTAATAAACAAATGTAAAAGTAAGCACGTAATAGAATGCCCGTGTTACCCATGAACGTTGACAACCGACCGATACTTTGTGGGCAGTCATTTAATGTTGCGAGTTGATATTGGTGGTCTTTTTTGAGCACGAAAGGCAGAGGCAGAAAAGGGGCAAGACGGGGACTAACAGCAATAGGTCCTGAGCCAGGGCCTCCACCCCCGTGCGGTGTTGCAAAGGTTTTGTGTAAGTTGAGATGCATCACATCGAACCCCATATCCCCGGGTCGTACTTGGCCTAGAATGGCATTTAAATTAGCACCATCATAATAGAGTAAGCCTCCAGCATCATGCACAATGGTCGCAATTTCCTGGATCTCTCGCATAAAAAGCCCGAGTGTCGAAGGATTTGTTAACATAATGCCTGCGGTTTTTGGGCCAACATGTTCACGCAGTGCTTCAAGATTAATATCACCATCTTTTGCTGTGGGAATTTCAATGACCTTAAAGCCACAGGTGACCGCAGAAGCGGGGTTTGTGCCATGGGCAGCATCGGGGATCAGTATTTCAACGCGTTCCTTATCACCGTTAGCCTCATGATAAGCTTTTATCATAGCAACGCCTGCAAACTCCCCTTGTGCTCCTGCCATGGGAGTGAGTGAGACGGCAGCCATTCCTGTAATTTCAGCCAGATAAGTTTGGAGGTGATAGAGGATATTCAGCGTTCCTTGATTCATACTGGCAGGTGCAAGCGGGTGAGCATGAAGAAAGCCCGGTTGAGATGCAGCAAGATGTACACCTCGAGGGTTATACTTCATAGTGCAAGAACCCAGTGGGTAGAAATGAGTGTCAATTCCAAAGTTCTTTTGTGATAGGCGTGTAAAATGTCGCACCACTTGGAGCTCTGAACATTCAGGCAATTGAGGTGGCTTTTGTCTGAGTAAAGTGCTCGGGATATCATTATCTAGTGTGGCGTAATCGGGCATTTGTGCATGAGCACAGCGTGCTTTTGTAGATTGTTCGAAAATAATATTGCTCATGAAGTTGTCTCCGCAAGCGCGTGTTTTAAAGTATACGCGAAATGTTCTATTTCGGCCTCTGTGCGGCATTCGGTTGCACAGACGAGCAAGGTGTTAGGGTAGTTAGGGTAGTGTGTTTCTGCTGCGAATCCTGCAAGAATTCCTTGCGCTTGTAGTTTTTGTAAAACAGGGTCAACGGGGCCTGGTAGCTGGATGAGTGCCTCATGAAAGAAAGCATTTGAAAAAACACGTGATACGCCAGCAATTTTCGTGAGTTTACTCACTAACAAGCGCGTATTAAGATGAGATTGGTTGGCAACACGCAAGAGGCCTTCAGGGCCTAGTAAGCTCATATGAATGGTCGCTGCTGTGACCAGTAACCCTTGGTTTGTACAAATATTTGAGGTCGCTTTTCCACGGCGAATATGTTGTTCCCTTGCCTGAAGCGTTAGGGTATAACCGGTGTGTCCATCAACATCTGTTGTTCGTCCGACCAACCGACCTGGCATTTGGCGTACATATGCTTGTTTTGTACTAAAAAAACCAACATAAGGACCTCCTCCTGCCATGGGTGAGCCAAGAGGCTGCCCTTCGCCACAGGCGATATCGACGCCTTGGTCACCCCAAAGTCCGGGGGGTTTTAATAAACCAAGTGAAATAGGGTTAACACAGGCAATACTGGTGACTTGATGTGTATGAGCCCAATTTGTTAGTGCATCAACAGGTTCAAGTTGTCCAAAAAAATTAGGTTGAGGAATAATCAGAGCAGTAATAGGTGTATCAGTATGGGCTTCAAGCGACTGAAGGGCAGTTACGCCAAGTGTTGGGTCCATGGGGAGTGTAATCAGTGTTACATCTTGGTGTTGTAAGATGGTTTCAAGTGTTTCACGGTATAAAGGATGGAGTGTCTCTGGAACAAGAATATGATGAGGATGCTTTTTTTTATTTAAACGAAGTGCCATCAAAACTGCTTCTGTAAGTGCTGTTGCACCATCGTAGAGTGAGGCATTAGCAACATCCATGCCTGTGAGTTCAGCTATCATAGTTTGAAACTCATAGAGTAGTTGGAGTGTGCCTTGGCTCGCTTCAGCTTGATAAGGGGTGTATGCCGTTAAAAATTCGCCACGTGAGGCAATATCCCATACAACAGCAGGAATATGGTGCTCATAGCTGCCAGCACCTATAAAGCAGGTATTAGATGAGTTCGTACTCGCTAAATGTTTAGCGTGTTGAAGTAGACCCATCTCATTTTGACCATCAGGCAGGTGTTGAAAGGCTTTTTGCCTTAATGAGGGGGAAATTTCATCAAATAAAGCCTCAATGTTTGGTGCATCAATGGCTTTAAGCATTGCTTGAACATCTTCAGATGTATGAGGGATATAGGGCATGTATTAATGCTCCTCGTGAATAATATTTTTGTATTGTAGCTCATCCAATAAATTAGATAATTCGCTTGGATCATTGGCTTCAATTTTTAAAATCCAGCCTTGGCCTTCAGCATCACGGTTAATCAGAGCTGGATCTTCTTTGACTTGGTGATTAACGGCAATAATCGTGCCACTGATAGGTGCATAAAAATCAGATGCTGCTTTAACAGATTCAATAACACCGAGTTCATCACCGGCCTTTACTGTTTGTCCTTCTTCGGGTAGTTCAATAAAAACGAGATCACCCAATAATGTTTGGGCATGTTCGGTGATACCGACAAGGATAGGAGTTTCTTCTGTATTGACCCATTCATGGGTTTCTGTAAATTTCATGATAAATTCCTCTTGTTGAATGCTATGAGCGCTTCAGAAAGCGTGGTTTTCCGACTGAAACAGATAATTTTTTACCTCGAATCTCAACTGCTGCATGGTTTTTGACTTCGGTTAAAACACGTGCGATAGCAATTGAATGTTTGAGTGTTGGAGAATAAGTACCGCTGGTGATAACACCGATGTCTTTATCATCTAGAAAAACAGTTTGCCCAGGTCGCATAATACCGGGTTCTTCAAGTGTTAGGCCTACTAATTTATGTTGAATACCTTGTTGCTTTTGAGAAATGAGTGCACTCATGCCTATAAAATCTCGATCGAGAGGTTCCCACTGAATGGTCCAGGAAAGTCCTGAATTAAGAGGTGTGGTGCTTTCATCCATATCTTGGCCGTAAAGCAGAAGTCCTGCTTCAAGTCTCAATGTGTCACGTGCTGCAAGACCACAAGGCATAACTCCTTGCGCTTGTAGTTTGTTCCAGAACGGCTCAATGCTATCTTGGGGCAAAATAATTTCTAAGCCATCTTCACCCGTGTAACCTGTGCGTGCAAAAAACCAATCGCCAACATCAACACATTCAAATGGTGCAAGTGTTGAAACAGCGTCAGCTTCAGCAGGTCCAAGTGCTTTTAGTACTTTTGCAATGGCATGAGGGCCTTGTACGGCAAGCATGGCAAGCTCAGGCCGTTCTTGAAGACCGGTTGCAAAACCCATACTTTTATCTTGAATCCAAGGAAGCACATGTGCTCGGGTTGCAGCATTTAAAACCAAGCGATAATTATCAGGCGTGCGTTGATAAACAATTAAATCATCTAAAATGCCGCCATGTTCATTACATAAACAGCTATAAAGTGCACGTCCAACGTGCTCAAGACGGTCTACATCGTTAGTTAATAGTTTACGCAAAAATTGACGCCCACCCGCTCCTAAAATATCAACAACAGTCATGTGAGAGACGTCAAACATACCTGCATCTGTTCGAACTGCTTCATGTTCTTTGAGTTGAGAGCCATAGTGAAGGGGCATGTTCCAACCATGAAAATCGACCATTTTAGCACCTGAAGCAAGGTGTGCTGCATGCAGAGGAGTATTTTTAACCATGATTGCCCTATTAATTTTATTATTTTAAAAGGATTTTTGATTATACCCAGATGGTTTATATGAGCAAGGTGTTTGCGGGAGAAGCTTAGGCTTCGTTTGGTGTTTGGCTGTTATTTTCTTTTGTGCTTATATTATTATATTGTTGTTCAATTGTGCTGGCCTGTAGCGGAGTTCCTGATTTTTTTTGAGTTATATCTGCTTGGGCGAGGTCAAGGTTGAGTGCATTATGTGAGGGTGTTTTTGTGTGGTCATATTGTACAGGTTTAGCGGGTTTACCACAGAAAGTTGTTTTAATCCATTCGCAGAGTTTGGCTAAGTAAGAGGTTGATTTTGATGTTTTCCCATGGCTTTCAATGAGAGATAGGCCTCGGCTCTCGGCTTCTGCTTTAGTGGTGAGCATATTTTTTAGAGAGATGCCTTGTTGAGGGTTTTTGCTAAATGCCTCACATCGCCCAGTGGAAGCAATATTGAATTTTCCTTCGTGTGCGGTTATTTCATCTATTGCGTCTTTGGCATCAAGCATTGCAATGTAACCTTTGTATTCTTGTCTGAAGTTAAATCTTTCATTTTTTAAATTAATTAAATCCATTGATCTTTGTATGAACTCAGTTCCTTCCATCCCTGATGCTTCGAGAGCAGCCTCTTGTTCTTTCATGAATGTTTCGAATTCATCTTCGCCCATTCCAATGGCTTCTTCTCTATTAATATTTACTTCGAGAAGGCGCTCTGATAAGCCTTCAAAACCTTTGGTTGTCTCAGTGCCTACATGATTTGGTATTTTTGAATCGGGCATACCCGTTAATTTGACCATGCTTTACCTATGTGGCTGTTTTTTTATATTGTTCAGGTAAGTATAGTTAATGAATAGAATTTTTGTTGATAAAGTAGTGGGTTGCTTTATCCCTAATGGAAAGCGCGGTAAAATCAATCTGTTACTTTATTTTTTAAGCAAAAGGGGTTTTTGCGTGGGCAAACGTCGCATTTACAATACAAATCGTGATCCAATTAGCCGGTTTATTAATGGCTGGGATTTGCTATTGCTTGTGCTCTTGATCTTTGGCTTGTTTTTTTTAGGGCGTGCAGGGCAACAAATGGCAACCCCTTATGCGCTTGGGCAGCCACTACCCATATCACTTGAGCCGACAGCCTTGCCGTTTTATGCCCTTAGAACGGTACTAAGAATGTTTATAGCGCTTGGTTTTTCGCTATTGTTTACTTTTGTGATTGGCACGCTGGCTGCAAAAAATAAACGTGCTGAACGTGTGATTATTCCACTGATTGATGTCTTTCAATCAGTGCCTGTATTGAGTTTTTTGGCCATTACGGTCACAGGATTTATTCATTTATTTCCAGGTAGTTTATTAGGGCCTGAATGTGCTTCTATTTTTGTCATTTTTACCTCGCAGGTTTGGAATATTACTTTAAGTTTTTATCAGTCGGTTAAAACAATTCCACCTGATTTTCGTGAGGTGGCTTCTATGTTTCAATTATCTGCTTGGCAGCGTTTTTGGAAGATCGAAGTGCCCTGTTCACTTTCAGGTCTTTTATGGAACATGATGATGTCAATGTCAGCAAGTTGGTTCTTTGTTGTGCTATCTGAGGCTATCTCTGTTTCGCATCAAGATATTCGTCTACCAGGTGTTGGATCATATATTGCACTTGCGATTGAAAGGGGCAATCTAGAAGCCATTGGTTATGCCATTTTAACGATGGTTATGGTTATTTTCCTTTATGATCAAATGCTTTTTAGACCTCTCATTGCTTGGTCTGAAAAATTTAAATTAGATGCCGCTCCTGATGATGAGCCTTATGAATCATGGTTTCTTGACTGGTTGCGTAAAAGTCATTTGGTTGAGTATGTCAGCTTTGGTCTTGCCTGGATAAAAGATAAAGTGATTAATGTGTCTTGGTTTTCGCATCAAAAATTGTTTGCTATATCAAGAGATGAAGCGCCTAAATCACATAGAGCAATTGATTGGCTTTGGAATAGTGTGGTATGTGTGGTGTTTCTCTGGTCAGCATATGCACTTTTTGAATTTATTTCACCGACAATCAGCATTGATAATGTCCGACATGTAGCGTTATTGGGAATGGCGACCGCATTGCGCGTGATTATTTTAATTGTTTTAAGTTCACTGCTTTGGATTCCTGTTGGTGTATGGGTTGGACTTAGACCGCGTTGGGTTCAAAAAATACAGCCCTTAATTCAGCTTGCAGCAGCCTTTCCTGCTAATTTATTTTATCCTTTGTTTGTGATTGCGATTGTACGCTTTCATTTGAACGTTCAAATTTGGGTGACACCTCTGATGATTCTAGGTACTCAGTGGTATATTTTGTTTAATGTGATTGCAGGGGCTTCCATGATTCCTCGAGATCTTAATTTGGTTGCCGCTAATTTTGGTGTGTGTGGTTGGCAGTGGTGGCGTAAACTGGTTTTGCCCGCTATTTTTCCTTTTTATATTACAGGGGCTATCACAGCGGCCGGGGGTGCATGGAATGCGAGTATTGTGGCAGAGTGGGTCAGCTGGGGTGGCACAACACTTCGTGCTACAGGACTTGGTGAATATATTCAGTCCAATACGTTTGCGGGCAATTTTCCTCAGATTGCTTTAGGAACAGCGATGATGTGTGTTTATGTTTTACTTTTTAATCAAGTGCTCTGGCGTCCTTTGTATCGTCTTGCTGAGGCGCGTTTTCAACTTAATAGAGGCTGATATGTCAGAAACCATCATTTCACTTGACCACGTACGTAAAGCATATAAAAAATCCGCTGGGCAAGAATTGCTGGTTCTTGAAGACATCAGTTTTTCCCTCAAAAAGGGAGAAATTGTAGCGCTCTTAGGGAAATCAGGTTCTGGCAAATCAACTTTATTACGTATTATGGCGGGCCTTATCTCTCCGACGAAAGGGCGTGTTCGTTATCGAGGTGATTGGATTCGTGGTCCTGTGTCTGGTGTTGCCATGGTTTTCCAATCATTTGCTTTAATGCCGTGGTTGACTGTTCTTGAAAATGTTGAACTTGGTCTGGAAGCTGCTGGTATAAGCCGAGAAATTCGAAGAAAAAGGGCCATTGAAGCAATTGATATTATTGGGTTAGACGGGTTTGAGTCAGCTTACCCGCGTGAGTTATCAGGTGGAATGTGCCAACGTGTTGGATTTGCACGTGCTTTGGTCGTGAATCCTGATGTGCTTTTAATGGATGAGCCTTTTTCAGCGCTTGATGTGCTCACAGCTGAAAACTTGAAATCAGATTTGTTAGAGCTCTGGCGTGAGAAAAAAACCAATACCAATGCGATGTTGTTGGTTACTCATAATATTGAAGAAGCAGTTACACTGGCAGACAGGATTATTATTTTGGGCAGTGATCCGGGATTTGTGCGCGCTGATTTACACTTAAAAGACTTATCATCACGTGATTTAGATAGGCCTGAGTGTCGCGCATTCGTTGATAGAATCTATATGTTGATGACAACAGGTGCTGATGGCAAGGCAAAACATGCTGCTCGTGAGCGTCAAATTGGTTTGGGCTACCGCTTGCCACAGGTGGAGCCCTCTGAGTTATCTGGTTTAATTGAAACCATGAAGGCGTTTGAAGCCAAAGTTGACTTGCCCGAGCTTGCTGATGAAATTATGATGCAAGTCGATGATTTGTTCCCTATTTTGGAGACATTAGAAGTTTTAGGTTTTGCACAAATTTCATCAGGTGATATTCATCTGACTGCATTAGGGCAACAATTTTCAGAAGCTGATTTGCAAGCACGAAAACATCTGTTTGCAGAGCAGCTACTTGCAACTATTCCACTTGCGCGTCATATCCGATATGTTTTGGATGAAAAATCTAAGCATCGTGTGTCGGATGAGCGATTTTTGACAAAACTTGAAGACTATTTTAGTGATAAAGAAGCTGAGCGTGTGCTAAGAACCATGATTGATTGGGGGCGTTATGCTGAGCTTTTTGCTTATGACTTTAATTCAGGCATGTTAAGTCTTGAAGACCCAGGGCCTTAAGTGTTTTTTAACTTAATTTGCTGTATCGAATGATTGAATACTGCTTTCATAAAATAATCGTTTATTTGTGTTTTTTTTGTAAATAATTTAACCTAACTTAGTATTGTTGATAAAAATGCCAACGATTAAGTAAGATAGTGTCTGGCATGGAGCGCTCTTGATGGTTTGATTAGATGGTTTGATAGACTTGGAGCCTGGTATGTCTTTTTTCTTAGTAAGGTTCTTTCGGCAATTAATTTTTTTAAGCATACTGCTGATATGCTTTCCTGTTGAGAGTTTAACGATTTATGGGCACCGTGGTGCGCGCGGTCTTGCTCCTGAAAACACGTTGCCAGGGTTTCAAGTCGCGCTTAATCATCATGTCGATTATGTCGATGTTGATATTGTGATGACTCAAGATGGTATTTTGGTCGCACATCATGACTTAACTTTAAATCCAGATGTCACACGAGATGCAAAAGAGAACTGGGTTGAAAATAAAGATATCGCGATAAAAGATCTCACACTTCAACAGTTACAAACGTATGATGTAGGTCGCATTAGACCTCGGACTTATTATGCATCGATATTTTCATTACAAGAGCCCAAAGACCATACTTTTATTCCAACACTTCAGGAAGTGATTCGTGAGGTGAAAACATCAGCCAATTATCCGGTAGGATTTCAAATTGAAATTAAAACGGATCCAACGCAGCCGATGTTCAGTTCATTGCCCGAAAAGATTGTTATCGCACTTGATAAAGTCATTCGAGAAGAGGGTATTTCGGGTCGGACAAAAGTACAAGCTTATGATTGGCGGTGCTTATTATTATTGCAGCAGTTGAATCCGCAAATAGAAACGGCCTATTTGACCGATTTAGAGCATGAAAAAGTATTACGGCATGCTGACTTTGCCATTGCGGGTCAATGGACTGCGGGTTATTTATTAAAAGATTACCATGACTTTATTCCTGAAATGATAAAAGCTTTAGGCGGTACATGGTGGGATGCGGAAGATATTGAGTTGACACCAGCGCAATTTGAAAAAGCGCATCAGTTAGGTTTAAAAGTTGCAACTTGGTCTAATGCTGAACGAACAGGAAAGGATGTTGATATATCTTTGCTTAAAAAACTATTGATGATGCAGGTTGATGGTATTATTACGGACAGACCTGATGTTGTGAGAGCTTTAGTCCATTAGCTACTGTTTGAGTTGCATTTTGTTGCGCGATAATGGTGAATGCTTTGTATTGTGAGTTATTTAGTTTGTTTCATATAGGCAAAGCAGTTGCCTCCTTGTTCTTTCGCGTGATACATCGCTTTGTCTGCTAGCTGAATTAGCTTTTGTTCATCAAATAGCGATGATGTATTAAAAGCAATGCCGATGCTCGCCGATAACTGATATTGCTTGTTTTTAATATCGATGGATTGATTGCATGCAGCTAAAATCCGTTTTGCTATTGTATCTAAATAATGTTGCTCAGGAATTGGAAAAATAGTCAAAATAAACTCATCTCCCCCTACCCTTGCTATAAGATCTTCTGCGCGTAAGACTTGAGATAGTCGAGAGCTGATGGTTTTTAGTATTAAATCTCCTATATCATGACCATAGTTGTCATTGATTGGTTTGAACTTATCTAAGTCAATATAGAGCAAACCAAGAGTTGCTTTATCGCGTTGTACTTTTGAGGCGAGGCGTTTGATATGGTCATCAAAGTAACGGCGATTAGGAAGGTTTGTCACTGTGTCAACAAAGGCATACTGAGTCATTTGTGCTTCATCTGCTTTTTGAAGTGAAATATCTCGCAGCAAGTTAACGGCAATGGGGCCTTTATCGGTTTGAATGGCGAAAAGAGATGATTCCATTGGAAAAGTGGAGCCATCTTTTCTTTGGGCAGAAAGTTGAAGCTCTCGACTCTCTAAATATCGAGGAGTTGGATTTTCAAAAAAAGAGGCGCGTAGTTTAGGGTGTATGGCCTTAATTTTGTCCGGCACTAAATCGTCAATATTGATCTGAAGAAAATCAGTTTTTGTATATTGGAACAGTTTTTGTGCGACCTGATTGGTTAAGATAATCTCACCAGATTCAGTACTTAAGATAACTGCTTCTGGAACTAGCTGTAAAAAATTAATGAAATTTTTTGAAGTTAGGAACGCATGGTCCCATTGCACCGTCTTGTCGTATGATAAGCTATTTTTTTTTATCATGCGCTTTGCCTCTGTTTAGGGTTGCTGAATAAGCAATCAATCATGGCGAGTCACTATTGTCGTGTAATGAGCACTAAAAATGCAACAAATAAGATGAGAATTAAAGCAAGAATACCCATGCTAGAAAAGCTTTTTTTTAAGTTTTCACGGCTAAATTGCTCAGGATTTCCTTTGATAGCGCGGTAGATAAACCAAGCAATCAGTCCTGCACCGATTAAGGCAAGTATTTGATAAAAAGTATTCATGACTGTTCTCCTAATGGTTGCTCTAAATCGAAGGCATCTGAAAATAATTGATTCGCAGGAATGCCCTGCTCAATGAGGGCGTCACGAAGTGTATAAACAAAATTAAAAGGCCCCGCTAGGACGACTTGATAATGATTGAGTGTAAATAGAGGTTGCTCCGTAATGCGCGCAATGAGAGGCATTTGAGTTGTAGTGGTAATGTGAGGAATATAGTTAAAGTGAGCAACGTGTTTTTCCCACGCCAGTACTTTTTCATCTAAATAGAGTTCTTCTGCTGTGCGTGCACTCCAAAAGAGTGTAAAAGGCTGTGTATTGCCCTCAGTTAACAATTGTTCAATCATTGATTTAATAGGAGCGAAGCCTGTGCCGGCGGCAATAAATAAAATCGGGCGGCTGGGGTTGAGTGCATGTAAGGTGCAATGGCCAAAAGGCAGATTTAAAATAACGCGGCCTTGCTTTGTAATGGTATCAAGTACATGCTGCTGCTCAATATGATTAGGCTGGTGACGGATATGTAATTCATAGGTTTTTGAACCCAGTGGCGCATTGGCAATTGAGTAGTAAAGTGTTTCATCTTGATTTGAAGAAACAATCTCTAAATATTGCCCCGCATCGTAGTCTATATAGTGTTCTGGTGTGAGTGTTACACGAAGAAGACGATTGGTGAGCGGGGTCACTTGGGTCACTTCGGCTGGTGTCATTGTGATTGACATGTTTATAGTCCTAGTTCAGGCCAGTAATTATCTATTTTATTTAAAATATCCGGGTCCATCTCCATGGGCTTTCCCCAGGGGCGGCTAGTTTCGCCAGTCCATTTATTGGTTGCGTCCATTCCTATCTTTGAACCCAGGCCTGATGTGGGGGATGCAAAATCAAGATAATCCATCGGGGTGTTGTCTATGATTACCGTATCGCGTGCAGGGTCCATTCGGGTGGTCATTGCCCAAATAACATCTTGCCAATTACGAGCATTGATATCATCGTCACATACAATCACAAATTTGGTATACATAAATTGTTTTAAGAAAGACCATACAGCCATCATGACGCGTTTTGCATGCCCGGGATATTGTTTTTTGATTGTGACGACGGCTAAACGATAAGAGCAGCCTTCTGGAGGTAGATAAAAATCGGTAATTTCAGGAAATTGTTTTTGCAAGAGCGGGATAAACACTTCATTGAGTGCTAACCCTAAGATTGCAGGTTCATCGGGTGGGCGGCCAGTATAGGTGCTGTGGTAAATAGGGTCTGGACGGTGTGTGATGCGCTCAACGGTGAAAACAGGGAATGATTCGACTTCGTTATAATAACCTGTGTGATCACCAAAAGGACCTTCTGGGGCATTCTGGTTGGGTTCAAGGTAGCCTTCAAGTACAAATTCGGCATTGGCTGGTACATGTAGGTCATGTTCAGTGCAGCGCGTTAGATGTGTGCGTTTGCCACGCAGAAGCCCCGCAAAAGCATATTCAGATAGACTATCAGGCACAGGGGTTACTGCTGCGAGTAAAGTAGCGGGATCTGTGCCGAGTGTGACGGCAATTGGGAAGCGCTCACCGGGGTATTCTTTTTGGAAAGCTAAAAAGTCTAGCGCACCACCACGGTGAGCTAGCCAGCGCATGATTAATTGGTTTTTATTGAGTACTTGTTGCCGATAAATACCAATATTTTCACGGGCTTGATGAGGGCCTTTAGTGGTTACAAGACCCCAAGTAATGAGTGGCGCAGCATCCTCTGGCCAACAGGTTTGGATGGGAAGTTTTGTGAGGTCAACGTCATTTTTTTCTAAAACATGGGTTTGGCATATGGCGCGTTCAGTGGTTTTAGGGGCCATATTAAGTGCATGTTTTAAAAGAGGAATTTGCTGAAATGCATCTTTGAAACCTTTGGGTGGCTCAGGCTCTTTCAGAGCAGCAAGTAGTTGGCCAATATCCCGAAGCGCACGAATGTCTTTTTGTCCCATTGCAAGTGCAACGCGTTCAACGGTTCCAAAGAGGTTGGTTAGTACAGGAATGCGATGGTTTTTAGGGTGCGTGAAAAGCAGAGCCGGCCCGTTGTTGCGTAATACTTTGTCGCTAACGGCCGTCATTTCTAGATAAGGGGAAACAGGGTAGTCAATACGAGTCAGCAGCTTACGTGATTCTAGATGAGTTATAAAATCACGCAAGTCACTATACTTCATGCATATATTCCCAGTGTGCTTATTTTTCTTGACGCTTCATAGCGCCAAAAAATTCAGCATTTGTTTTATGGCTTTTCATGCGTTCGAGTAAAAACTCAATTGCGTCTGATTCGTCCATAGGTTGTAGAATTTTGCGTAAAATCCACATCCGTTGAAGTTCTTCAGGTGAAAGCAGTAAGTCTTCTCGGCGTGTACCTGAGCGGTTGATATTGATAGCTGGGAAGGTACGGCGCTCAGAAATAGTTCGGCTTAAGTGGATTTCCATATTACCGGTTCCTTTGAACTCTTCATAGATAACTTCATCCATTTTAGAGCCAGTTTCAACCATGGCTGTTGCAAGAATAGTAAGGCTACCGCCTTCTTCAATATTACGTGCAGCTCCGTATAAGCGTTTTGGACGTTGTAGGGCATTAGCATCTACACCACCCGTGAGTACTTTTCCTGATGAGGGTACAACGGTGTTATAAGCACGTGCAAGACGCGTCAACGAATCGAGTAAAATCACAACATCTTTTTTGTGTTCAACGAGTCGTTTGGCTTTTTCAATGACCATTTCAGCAACTTGTACGTGGCGTGTGGCTGGCTCATCAAATGTGCTTGCGACCACTTCACCTTTGACCGAACGTTGCATTTCGGTGACTTCCTCTGGTCGCTCATCGATGAGCAGTACAATTAAGTGGCAATCAGGGTAGTTTTTTGCAATGGAATGTGCGATGTTCTGCAGCATGATGGTTTTACCGGCTTTAGGAGGCGCGACAATGAGGCCACGTTGCCCAAGTCCAAAGGGTGCTGCAAGATCAATGACGCGAGCAGTTAAGTCTTCGGTACTTCCATTTCCCTGTTCCATGACGAGTCGTTCAGAAGCAAAAAGAGGCGTTAGGTTTTCAAACAGAATTTTACGTTTTGCATTTTCAGGCGTGTCATAATTAATCTTGTCGACTTTAAGTAATGCAAAATAGCGCTCATTGTCTTTAGGCGGACGAATTTTTCCTGAAATGGTATCTCCTGTGCGCAGGCCAAAACGTCTGATTTGGCTAGGTGAAACATAAATGTCATCAGGACCTGCTAGATATGAGCCATCGGGTGAGCGTAAGAAACCAAAGCCACCTTCAGGTAAAATTTCAACCACACCATTGCCATAAATATCAGCGCCTTTTGCTGCGTGTGATTTTAATATGGAAAAAATGATGTCTTGCTTACGCATTCGAGAGGTGTTGTCAATTTTTGCTTCTTGGGCGATGTTTACCAATTCAGCAATCGGTAATCGCTTTAATTCACTCAGATTCATAGGGCTCGCTTTGGGGTTGTTAATTAAAAATTTTTGATTAAATGCAATGGGTATCCAGAATTTATCTTACGAGAAGTATCGTATTAGGGACGATGGCTTTCTTTTAATAATATCGTATTTATGTTTGGCTAGACGCCTTGCACGCATTTATAATAATCTTTTAGATTGAGAAATGCTAGCACAATTTTTGTGTGGTGCCTATAGATTTGGTAATTAAGATATTGAGGTGTTTTTGACTCAAAATATATATTTGTGTGTTTGTACGTGCAATAATTGCCCACTGATATGATTAAAGCAATATTAATCTCATTATTTTTGTATTGATAACACTGGGAAAGTCATGGATAAATTAGTAAAAAAGAAATTAAAAGCTGAGGCGCATCAATTAAAGCCAGTAATTATTGTTGGCGCGAAAGGCGTTACGCCGGCACTCATCGAAGAAACGAATTATGCCCTGCAGGCGCATGAATTAATCAAAGTCAAAGTTAATGGAGAAGATAAGCATTGCCGAGAAGAGATAGCGATGTCTTTGTGTGATGCATTAAATGCTCATTTTATACAATTAATTGGACATATCGCCATTCTTTATCGAGAAAACCCAGATAAAAATTAAGCTGGTTATCTTTATATGATTGAGATAGTAGTGAAAGAGCTTGCTATCTGTCATTAGACGGTATTTTTTGAGAGAGAAGTGCATGAAAGAGCAAATGTTTATTGATGATCTTAGGAAAGTACAGCTCACAGAAGAGCCGCGTATTATACCTGATATGGAGTTGGTTTGGGTTTTATCTGGAAGGACGTGTGTAATATCGAATAGATATCTAAATGAGGTGACAAAGAAGCTTGATGGTAGGGAGTTTGATCCCAACGATGATTATTTAAGGGTGATGCGTGGCATAGAAGTTGCTGATGAGATTAACGCACTTCGTGCTGGTAAAGCAATTGAAGACTTAACGGATGCAGACCGTGTGATTCCTCTTTTATATAATGGGACCGTCCTTCAGAACGAGGTTTTTAAAGAGGCTCTAGAAAAGAACATGCTGCCTTATCCTAAAAGGCTTTTCAGCATTGAGTCTATTTATCCAGAAACAACAGTGGGCCAGATTAAGAGCTTTAAATCTTTTTTAGCTGAAAATCATTACCGTTCAATTGCTCTGGTCTCAAGTGCATTTCATTTGCCGCGTGCTGCTCGGACGTTGGGTGAAGACTCACCGAATGCTTGGGATGAAGAGGCGTTGGGGTTGTTTCAAAATATATTAGCAACCATCAAATGCTATTTTTATGGTGTAGATAAAGCGTATCGAAATCCTGGGACTGAGATTGATTTAAAGTGCGAACCTAATGCGATGTATAATTATTCATCTGGATTTGAAGGTACACGACCAAAAACGATTTCTAAATGGGTGAGTAAGAATATGTTTTTGTGCCAAGAAGATGTGGAGTGGCAAGAGGGTTTTGAGGTGCATCAGGCTGGACAGTCAACGTCACTTTTGTCAAAGTTACCTGAGCTTCCTATGGTTATTCCAAAGACGTGTTTTGAATTAACATGGTTTGGAAAGACTAAAGAGCGACCAGAAGACCCCCTTTTATTATTAACGAATGGGCCCACATTATAAAAATAATTTAGAAATCTCTTGTGACTTGCGCAGGTTTTAGTTAGAATCGCCCGTCCAGATTATTAGAAAACTAAGTTATTGAACACTAGGCGTACGGAGTGAATACATGAAAACCTTTAGTGCCAAAGCCACTGATATTCATCGTGATTGGTATATCGTTGATGCAAGCGACAAAGTATTAGGTCGCCTTGCGACCGAAATTGCACGTCGTTTACGTGGAAAACATAAAGCCGAGTATACACCCCATGTGGATACCGGAGATTACATCATTGTGACAAATGCCGAAAAGGTGCGTGTGACGGGACGTAAATTTAAAGATAAAACTTATTATTCGCATTCGGGTTTTCCTGGCGGACTTAAATCAATTTCTTTTGATAAGTTGCAGGAAAAAAATCCGGCTCGAATTATTGAGCTTGCTGTGAAAGGTATGTTGCCTAAAAATTCTTTGGGTCGTGATATGTACCGTAAGCTTAAAGTTTATGCAGGTGTTGAGCATCCGCATGAAGCACAGCAACCTAAAGAACTTGTGATTGAGGAATAAGTATTATGGCTGAATTAGCGCAGCATTATGGAACAGGTCGTCGTAAGAGCTCAACAGCTCGCGTTTTTATGCGTCCAGGTAAAGGCAATATCATGATTAACAAGCGCTCATTAGATGAGTATTTTGGTCGTGAGACAGCTTGTATGTTAGTAAGGCAACCCCTTGAAACCGTTGATATGCTTGGGAAGTTTGATATTTATGCAACCGTTAAAGGTGGTGGTATCTCAGGTCAAGCGGGTGCAATTCGGCTAGGCATTGCGCGTGCTCTAGTTGCTTACAATGAAGAAGATGCTGCTGAAGATGCAGGGCTTCATCCTGATTCTTATCGACGCCAATTACGTGCGCGTGGGTTATTAACACGTGACTCAAGAAAGGTAGAGCGGAAGAAGGTTGGATTGCGCAAAGCGCGTCGTGCAACACAGTACTCTAAGCGATAATTTGTTTTTTTTACCACTTTCTTGATCAATTGTGGTAAAATAAGCCTCCCTGCTGTTACATATTACTGAGGAGTGAGGATGGCTATTATTGCAAAACGCACCGTCATGTCGTTATATTCTGACAGTGACGACGTTTATAGTCATCAGGTTCGTATTGTTTTAGCTGAAAAAGGCGTTAATGTCGATATTATTTCGGTTAAGAAAGATGTGATACCTGATGATTTATTAACCGTAAATCCCTACGGTACAGTTCCAACTTTAATTGATAGAGAACTTGTGCTGTATGAAGCACGAATTATCATGGAATATCTGGATGAACGTTTCCCTCATCCGCCCTTATTGCCTGTTTACCCTGTTGCGCGTGCAGAAACACGAAAAATGATGCATCGTATTGAGCAAGACTGGTATGGCTTATTGCATGAATATCAAAATGGCAAAGCAACGGATGCTTCTCGTCAACAATTATGCGATAGCTTAGCAAGTTTAGATCCTGTTTTTGCGGATAAACCTTTCTTTTTAAGTGATGAACATTCGTTACTTGACTGCGCACTTGCACCACTCTTATGGCGTTTGCCGATGCTTGGTGTAACCTTGCCAGAAGAAGCTGTTGCTTTGCATGCTTATATGCAGCGATTGTTTGAGCGTGAAGCATTTCAGAGTAGTTTAACTGATGCTGAGAGGCAGTTAAGGGTAGCTTAGAGATGACAACCATAACGGAAATGACGTCAAGCCGACCTTATCTTATTCGCTCTATTTATGATTGGATTGTTGATAATCATTTAACCCCGTATCTTTTGGTGAATGCAGAATATCCGGGGGTTGAAATTCCGCAAGAGTATGTCACTGCAGGTCGTGTCATTTTAAATATTTCACCTGAATCTTGTCGTGGCTTACATCTAGAGAATGACAGAATTGTTTTAACAACGCGCTTTTCTGGTCGAACAGTTCAATTGGCTTTAAGCCCAGCTGCAGTACTGGCTATTTATGCAAAAGAAAATGGTCGTGGTATGGAGTTTGATGAAGATGATACTGACTTACCACCATCAGATGGCACGGGCGGCTCAAAAACTGGCGCAGGACGTAAGCCTGCATTAAGGTTAGTGAAGTAATATGAAAGCCTGCTTTGATTTAGCAGATGAAGCAGAAACAATTGTTTTAGCACGTGCTTTGGCTCCTTATTTGGACGCACCTTTGGTTTTAAGTTTTCAAGGGGGCTTGGGCGCGGGAAAAACAACATTCATTCGAGCGATGTTACGCGCGCAGGGCATAACGGGCACCATAAAGAGCCCAACTTTTTCTTGGGTTGAAAGTTATACTTTTTCAAGTTGTGTGTTACACCACTTTGATTTGTATCGTCTTTCAGACGAGACAACGCTTGATGATTTTGGTTTTCGAGACTATTTTTCTCCCGATTCAATTTGTTGTATTGAGTGGGCCGAACGTGCTCCTAGTTTGAAACCCTATATGGATGTGGTATTTTCATTTGAGGTAAGCGGTGAGGGGCGTGTCCTTTCTGTAACAGCTTTAAGCGCGCCTGGAGAAATCTTAGTTGATGGTCTTCGGAGAATTTTAAAGTGAAAACCCTCGGATGTTTGTTATTGTTTTTTTTCTCTTCATTTGGATGGGCGACAACGCTTGATTCTGTGGTGCTTGAAGAAACAAACGAGCGCGTTTTGATTCGTTGTAAATTGTCAGGTGCTTTTCATTATCATGCGTTTACTTTATCTAGCCCCAGCCGTGTGATTCTCGACTTTCCAGGGGTTAAACAAGTTGTACGGCATGAAAAAAGAAAAGGTGAACCCCATTTTTTTTCGAAACTGCGGTTTGGTCATCCTAAACCTCGGACATTGCGGCTCGTTTTTGATATGACCGAATCAATGCGAGTGGCAAACGTAACACCTGCTGGAGGGGAAGGTAAAAATGATTTATTGCTTGAATTAAAGCCTCAAAATGTAAAAGCCTTGCGTTTAGAGCGTCCTCCGAAGTCATTGCGCGATGTTGTCATTGCACTTGACCCTGGGCATGGAGGAAAAGATCCTGGCGCAATTGGGGCAAAAAAAAGTACAGAAAAAAAAGTAGTTTTGGCGATTGCACATAAATTAAAACAACAAATTGATAAGCAACCTGGAATGCGAGCAATATTGACGCGTAAAGGAGATTATTATATTGGGTTGCGTGAGCGCCTGGAACTCGCACGAAAACAAGATGCAGATGTATTTGTCTCAATTCATGCTGATGCATTTATTCATCCGCATTCAAAAGGTGCTTCGGTCTTTGCATTATCTCAACGAGGAGCAACCAGTGAAGCAGCACGTTGGCTTGCAGAAAAAGAAAATTACTCTGAGCTTGGAGGGGTTAACCTGTCCGGTTTAGATGATCAAAATGATTTAATTCGAACCGTTTTAATTGATTTATCCCAAACTGCAACAACGACTGCAAGTTTGCAAATGGGGGCACAGGTGCTACGTCGTCTTGATCATGTCACCAGTCTGCATAGTAGTAAGGTGGAGCAGGCTCGTTTTGTGGTGTTAAAATCACCGGATATTCCCTCTATTTTGATTGAGCTTGGTTTTATTTCAAATCCCAAAGAAGAAAAAAACCTGAATGATTCTAAGCATCAAATGCGTTTGACAAAAGCAATTTTTGAAGGATTAAAAACATACTTTTGGAATCATCCACCGCATGGTACACGTCTTGAAGCGATGGCAAATGCACATTTGCACGTAGTCCGTTCAGGCGAGACGTTATCGCATATTGCCGTGCAGTATGAAGTCGCAGAAGCTTATATTAAGGATTTGAATCAGTTATCAAGCCAATATCTGGTGTCAGGTCAAAAACTTCATATTCCAAGTCAGGCGTCTGTGTGAGAATTCAAACGCTTTCGCCACATGTTGCTAATCAAATTGCAGCAGGAGAAGTGATTGAAAGACCTGCCTCAGTGGTTAAAGAGTTGATTGAAAATGCGCTCGATGCGGGCGCTAAAAATATTGATGTTGAGATTGGTTTTGGGGGGCTTAATCAAATAAAAGTAAGTGATGATGGAGAGGGCATTCTTGCTGAGGACCTACCGCTTGCTATCGCATCACATGCTACCAGCAAACTCAAAATTTTAGATGATTTGTATGTGATTCAAAGTATGGGCTTTAGAGGGGAAGCGCTCGCGAGTATTTGCTCTGTTGCACATGTCTTTATCCAATCACATGCCGCTACAGAAGAATATGCGAGTGGTTTAGAATGTGATGAGCAAGGGATTCGCTTAGTCCCCTGTGCTAGAAATCAAGGTACAACAATTGAAGTGCGAGATTTGTTTTTTAATGCGCCAGTTCGAAAAAAATTTTTAAAATCAGAGACTCAAGAATATCAAGCCATTGAACAAATTGTAAAACGTGTGGCATTTAGTAAGCCTGAAGTTGCGTTGATATTGAGACATAATGGGAAGGTTTGCTTACAGTTGCCAGCAGCGCCTTCGGAAAATATGCAGCGTGTTCGTTTAACTAAATTATTGGGTAAATCATTTGTGGATGAGGCTGTTTTAGTTGATATGAGCCGTGGACAAATACGCTTACATGGTTGGGTCAGTGGCCCGAAATATGCACGAAGTCAGCAAGACAAAATATGGTTTTATATTAACCAAAGAATGGTGCGTGATAAGCTTATCTTACATGCTTTAAAGCAAGCTTATGCTGATATTTTACCTCCAGGCCGTTATCCTGCATGTGTGCTGTTTTTGACTTTACCCTTGGATGAAGTTGATATTAATGTTCATCCTAGTAAGTCTGAGGTGCGTTTTTCTGATGCAAGAGCGGTACATGATATGATTCGATTAGTGATTACGGAAATGCTTGCTACGCATCATTCCGACCTAGACTCTGTCTCATCAACTGATTTAACCCATACCTCTTTAAGAGGTTATCAAATATCTGAATCTGAAGTGAGTCATGCGCAACCTTGGATTACTTTAAACTCAACCTTTGCTGTTCTGATGCATGAAAGAGAAGCGTATTTGATTCATGTTGAACGATTGCATCGATTAGCACGTCTTCGAGATTTGAAGCAAACGCCATTTCCTTGGCGTTCTAGGCCTCTTTTGGTGCCTATTTTACTGGAACTGCCACCAAATGGACGTGCTCGTCTGATTAATTATCAGGTAGAATTACAAAATTTTGGTTTGACTTTTGACGACATTCAAGAGCACTCTGTGCGTGTTTGTGCCATTCCATGTGCTCTACCCGGTTTAGATTTGACCCAATTTTTGAGTGTTTTTTGTACGTCATTTGATGGGAATGATCAAAATTTACTGGATATTTTGATTCATTCTGAGCGAGTTAATTTAATGGCGATGACTGAAGATGAGCAACATGCCCTGATTGTTTATTGGAAAAACATAGAGCATAAGCACAGTGGTCTTAGCATACGTTTAAATTCAGATAATTGTTGTAAGGTGCTTGATTGTGCGTGAAGTGATTTGCTTGATGGGGCCGACCGCGTCAGGAAAAACAGATATAGCTTGTAAGCTTCTGCAAACATTTCCATGTGAAATTATTAGTGTTGATTCAGCAATGATATACCGAGGCATGAATATTGGCACAGCGAAACCAGATAGCGCTTTGCTTGATATAGCACCACATCATTTGATAGATATTAGAGAGCCCATAGAACCTTATTCGGCTGCAGCATTTTGTGAAGATGCAAAACATTTATGTGATGCTATTTTAGCTCGAGGAAATATACCACTTTTAGTGGGGGGGAGTATGATGTATTTTCGAGCGTTTCAGAATGGATTATCCACTTTACCGTCAGCGAATCCGGCATTAAGACAAGCGTTGCTTCTGGAGGCCGAAAAAAAGGGTTGGCCGTATTTGCATAGCAAGTTAGAAACATTTGATGCTGTTACTGCAGCAAGATTACATCCAAACGATGCACAACGGATTCAGCGGGCATTAGAAGTGTATTATACAACAGGAAAACCATTGTCTCAGGTTTTAAAGGCCACTCCGACTTTTGCTTCTACTTATCGCTGGATTAACCTCATTTTATTTCCAGAAAAGCGCGCATGGTTACATGAACGCATAGCCATGCGCTTTAATAATATGTTAGAGATGGGTTTTTTGGAAGAAGTTTGTGCATTACAAAGTCGATTTGAGTTAACACCCGATATGCCAGCAATGCGAAGTGTTGGCTATCGGCAAGCATTAAATTATCAAAGAGGGGTGTGTGATTATAAAACTTTTTGTGAGCAAGGAGTGGCCGCCACGCGCCAGCTTGCGAAACGTCAGTTAACATGGCTTCGAGCGTGGCCAAATGCATGTCGATTTGACCCGGAAAATCAAACATGTTTTGAGCGAATGCTTGAGCTCTTACATTTGATATTGGATAATTAGGCTGATTAAAAAGAGGATGCATAATGACTAAAATAAAGGGCAAAAAATCTTGTTCTAATAAAAAACAAATAGTACGTCAGCGTGATTTACCGCTGAGTTGTCCTTCAGACGCATCTGTTTTGTGGAATGCACATCCTAAGGTGTATTTGCCAATAGATAAGACAGGGGAAGAGGTTTGTCCGTATTGTGGAACATTCTATTATTTAAAAAATGATTGATTCTATTTGCTTGGTTCGTCTGTCAGCACTGGGCGATGTTCTAATGTTTGTACCGTTAGTGCGCGCTTTACAGCGGCATTATCCTCGGGCAAATATCACATGGATTATTTCACCGTTTGCTTATACCTTGGTTGAAGAGATTGAAAATATTGAGTTTATTGTTTTAGATAAGCCTAAATCTTTAGCGGATTACTTGCGTTTTAAAAAGCGGATGAAGGATCGACATTTTGATGTGCTGCTTGCAGCGCAAGCCAGTTTTCGTGCGAACTGCTTATATCCTTTTATTCGAGCAACACGAAAAATTGGGTATGATAAAGCGCGTGCAAATGATGGTCACCGCTGGTTTGTGAACGAAACAATTCAGTCTGGGAGAGATCATACTTTAGAGGGTTTTTTGAAGTTTGCAGCGGTACTAGATGTGCCATATGCCTCACCTGTCTGGAATTTACCGGTTAATGATGCCGCGTATGTTTGGGCACGCTCACATATTCAATCAGAGAATCGTCCCATCCTAGTGATTAACCCTGCGGCAAGCAAGCCAGAGCGCAGTTGGTTTGCAGCTTCTTATATTGAAGTTATTCGTTTTGTTTTATCTCGATGGGACATGCAAGTGATTTTAATTGGAGGGCCTGGTGTACAAGATAAGACACTGGGAGATGAGATTTCAGCCAACGTGTCTGTGACGAATTTGATTGGACAGAGCACTCCTAAGCAGTTATTAGCATTAATTGATTTGGCAACGCTTGTTTTGTGTCCTGATACAGGGCCTGCACACATGGCTGCAGCAATGGAGACACCTGTTATTGCATTGCATGCTGTAACTAATGTTGATGTTTCTGGGCCCTATACCTATCGAACATTAGCGGTTAATGCCTATCCTGATGCGCTTAAGAGAAATCATCAGTCAGTTGATTCTGTGCCATGGGGGACGCAAGTTCATGAACCTTGGGCTATGACCCTTGTATCTGTTGATGCCGTTATAGCGCGACTGAATCATTTTTTTGTTGAAGGTGTTGAGATTTGAAAATCACTAGATGACCCGATGGATTCGAGTTATCTAGGGGCTGTTAACAACTCCCCTAAGCGTCTACGTGCCGCGGAGATGAATTGTTAACAGCCCCTATGAAACGTGTAAAAGGCTAATACCTCTTAGTTAAGAGTCATTATTACTGCTTGATATTGTTTCTATATCTGCATCTGTTGCAAAATTGGGTGCAATTAAGCTTTGCATCAGCATAACTGATAGTGTGGCTAGTGTACGCTCTTCTTGTTGACGTGAGAGATACATTTGATAGTTTATTTCAGATAATAAAATAGCAATTTCTTTTTGGACGGTTGCCGTAGATGCTTCGTTAATTTGGTCAATCCACTGCTTGCTACTGTCAGAGTCCTTTTTTGAAGGATCATATAAACGGCGGGTTGCCATCTGAAATTCACTCAGTGCTTGGCTTGTTTGTTTCGAGTTGTCGGAGCTTTGGGCTTGAGGCAGGCGTTTAGACAAAATTGAATAAAGATTTGCTGTTGGCACAGAACTTTGTGCTGAAAAAGTGCGCAGCTTTGTAAGGTATCTCGATATTTTCTGTTGGGCTAATTGCTTTTTAAATAGGCTATTCGCGTCGTCTCCATCATAAATTGCATCGGTATAAAGTGCATTATATTCGCCTCTTTTAGGCAAAGGAGGAGGTGTTACTAGGCGTGTGGCATAGCGAATAAAATTTTCAGCTTCTTGTGCCTGATTGTTTGCGGTGAGTCCTTCACCATCATCTGAGTTATCTGTTTTGCTATCATTACTGGATGTACCCGAGGAGCTATCTGTGGTTGTGTATAACATGGGGCTTAATAATGTATTGCTGTTGAGCTGTGTCATGATGTCTTTGTTGTAATCAAAGGTAAAGAATGTATTGGGATCTGGAATTGTACCAATGACATTAGCCATAATTTTAGAATCATATAGCAAATTACAATCTGTCCAAGCTGTTACATCATTATTCATGCAAAAAGTCGTTTGAGGGGTTGCTAATAGGTTAAGAACCGATTGTGAGACAGGGTCTTTCTGATAGGTTTCTTGATCAATGAGTGCTGAGACTGAAATACCACCCTGTTCACCGGTTGAAGGATTATCATAGCTTGAAGAGCTTGGTTGCGTTTGAAAAGTATAGTTTGCCATATCATTAATAAGCGAATAATTATCTGTGTTTGAGGGCACAAAATAGGCGAGTGCTTCGCTGTAAGCATTTACAGGGATAGCACCGAGTAGGGTGACAAACGAGTATTGTTGCGCAAGCGTTGTTCCTGATATATCGAGTAATGTTGCGACGGGGTTTTTAAGTTCTTGAGTGATATCAAACCCAAGATAGGCCCCTAAATTTTGCAGATATTCAGTGAGTGTTTCTGAGCCCTCCTCGCCTGAGGATTCGGCATGAATAGTTTGTGATCCAATGAGTAATATTCCAGATACAATCGAATGAAGCAAGCGCATTATTCTTCTCCCTCTAGTGCTTGAGCAACAAGTTTTAAACGGTCTTTAGAAAAAGTGCGTGATAGTAACCGCAGTCGTTCAAAGACAATATTTCGTTTCAGAAAAAAACCAGCAGGGTCCTGTCCGCCTAAGCTATTTTCTTCGGCATACATTAATACTTTAGATGCACTGCCGGGGTGTGCGGTATCAAGTGCCTGTAAAAGTCGTAATCCACGTCCAGTTTTAATATTTGCAGCAAGTTCAACGAAACGTTTTGACTCGTTAAGTTGATTAAGATCAACGGATGCTAAGTTGTCTAGTGCCTCACCAAGCAAGGTAATTGCTTGCTCAAGATCAGCATCTCCATCGAGTGTCCAGTTCTCTACACTTTCCATAAAAGTGATAACTCGATAAATAATAGGGTCTTTGTAACTAAACCAATATTCAGCAGAAGCTTGATGACTTAGGTTAGGCATGCTTTACTCAGTTAGAGATTAATCAATAATTACAGTTTATGAATAATAGATTGATTCATGTCAAGTATTCAATCTATTATTATACTGGAAGATGTCAATGAAAAGTAATCTATTTGATTAATAATAATTAATAAATTGATTGATGAGGTCGACTATGTCAGAGAAGCCCGGTTCACGATTAGCGCTACTTTTTGCACGTGTGTTTCATTTTCGCTTATGGCTCGATGTAGATCGTCTAAAAGGGTTTACGCAATACCTTACGGGGCTTTTGAAAAAAGTATTTATACCTCAGCCTCAAAAAGCAGAGGAATCTTTCAACGATGCGAAGGCACGTTTGCAGCTCACGGACGAACAACTTTTAAAACGACAGCAAGCATTACTTCGAACGAGCATTTTAATGCTTGTGCTTGCAGGTTTATTATTTTTTTATGGTTTTTATCAACTGCTTTATGGGGGCACATTAGGTGTGCTCTTAACGCTGGTTGTTATTCTAATTGCATTAACAATGGCGTTCCGATACCACTTTTGGCACTTCCAAATTAAAGAAAAAAAATTAGGATGTTCGTGGAAAATTTGGCTAAACGAAGGGTTACTTGGGGGAAAGAAATCATGAGGTTGAGATGGAAAGGATTTTTCTTCACCCTATTATCTGTTTTTTTTCCTATTCTTGCATTTGCTGATGAATCAGGAACCATGAGTTTTGCCCCCCCTACAACCGACATTTCGGTGACTTTTTTAGGTAATATTTTTGGGGTGGTTGATGGTGTTCTACATGGTACCGGTAGTCAAATTATGGGAACCATGTTTGGTGTTTTCAATGCTGCCGTATTAGCGCTGGGTGGCATTGTCATCATGTATATTATTTTGGTTTCAACCATGAATACGGCGCATGAAGGGCAAATGTTAGGCCAGAAGTGGTCTTCTATTTGGGTGCCTGTGCGCGCAACTGCTGGCTTGGCTTTATTGATTCCTAAAGCATCCGGTTATTGCATGATGCAAATCTTTGTGATGTGGGTGGTCCTTCAGGGGGTTGGTGTTGCAGATAAAATTTGGGGGGCTGCACTTGATTATTTGAATCGAGGAGGTGTGATCATTCAAGGCAATATGGCGCCAGATATTTCGATGGGGGCTGATGGTGGCGGTATTATGAGTGGCTCGGCAACCATACTGTATGGACAAGTATGTATGGTAGGGCTTCAAACTCAGCTTGAAAAATTACGAGAAGATTACTTAGATGCAAAAGACCAAGGTACAGGCGAGTGTTCTGGCTCACCGTCGGATACGCTCAAGAAGTTTTGTGAGCAGTCGGTACCAGATTTTATCAATACAGTCGACCCCATTACCGCCTATGATGATCAACACGACCCAACGGTAACAACACAAGAAAAATTTTATGTAACAATGCCTAATTTTGATCAAGACTCGCTTTATGCTCCGCTGAATGGTATTTGTGGGACAATTAAGTGGAATGGCATGGATCCAAATGACATGGCGAATATTTCAGATATCTCAACCATTAATTCAAGTGATATAGAAACCATTCAAAAGTCACGAGCAGCAGCTATTGAACAGGTTTATATTACCTTATCGGTTACGGCAAGAACAATGGTTAGTAATGATCCGCAAATGAACTCAAATGGGGCTTCTTCAGATGATGTTTCGGCAGTTGCCGATGATCAATTTGGTTTGGCTTATAGTTCGTCTCAAACACCTTGTAGTAGTGTTAATGATGATTGCCCGAACTGGGGGCCTGATCCGGACTTGTCCTCAACTGCTCCTGTTTTACTTGAAGGAACAGAGCTCCAAAATGCAGTGGCTGATTATAATGCTGTGATGAATCCAACGCTGAAACTAATATCAGATTCTAAAAATAGCAAAGAAGCAGGTAATGAACGTGCCTTCATTGGCGAGGCAAAAGAGCGCGGTTGGATTATGGCAGGAAGCTACTTTTTTGATTTGGCACGGTTAAATGGTTCAGCATCGAGTAGCACCAGTACGGATACAAATAGTGGTTTTGGAGATAGTTGTTTTAAAATAGCGAGCTTAAGAAAACCATTTGAATCTGATGTGTGTACGGGAAGTTCTGCAACTGATACAGATTGCTCTGTGACCCATAAGTTATTGTGTGATATTTTTACGATTAAAAATTCGGGCCCTGTTTCAAAGGTTGCGACTTTAATTGATGGTGATGGCATTGTCGACCCGACTTTACAGCCTGCTGATTATTCAAAATCAGAGATTAATCCTAAAAAAGGAATCGCGTCATCAACCGTTTTTGGTTATGGCTATAATGCTGCATTAATTGATTTGCCGGAGCAAGAAGGCACTTCAGGCCCTGATATTTTAATTACAAAAGATTTAGATTTATCAGCTTTGGAATGGAACCTTCCTGATTTAAAAATGAGTTGTACCGGTAATTACTGGTCGATGTTAGGTCTTAAATGTATGATTCGTGATGTGATGCAAGCGATGTATGATTATTACTTTAAGCCTTTATATAGTTTTTATATCAGCATGATTGAAGAAGCAATTAAGATGACATTTAAAGTGTTTGCTATTTATCCTCTGAGTGGATTTGCTTATATCTTTATGTCGGGGATGCGCATTCTGGGTCAGGATGGAGTAAATCCAATTGTTGCACTTGCTAAAATGGGTGCGACTTATATTGATTTCTCAATGAATATTTGGATACTGGCAGCACTAGGAGCTGTTGTTGGCTCGATGGCACCGGCAGTGTATGCGCTATATATGGTGATTGCGCCACTGTTTCTTGCCTGGGTTGGAATCATGGTGGGTATTGGCTTTACAACGGCTTATTTTGTACCTTTCTTGCCTTATATGATTTTTACCTTTGGAGCAATTGCGTGGATGATTTCAGTGATTGAAGCCATGGTAGCAGCTCCTATTGTTGCCTTGGGTGTTGCTCACCCAGAAGGGCATGATGCTTTGGGTAAAAGTGAAGCTGGGCTGATGATCTTACTGAATGTGTTTTTAAGGCCAGGGATGATGGTTGTTGGATATATTGCAGCCATTGCATTGTCGTTTGTTGGTGTATGGATTATGAATGCTGGATTTGGCAATGTCTTTAATTACCTAGAAAGCGATCAGATGTGGGGGTCGCTCAGCACGTTAAGTCCTATACCATGGACGCAGTTCTTCGGATATTTTTTTGGTGCATTGGTTTATACCATGCTGTACTTAACGATTGTTCAGAAAGCCTTTACGCTGATTGCTGTGTTACCTGATAAAGTGTTGCGTTGGATTGGAGGCCAGCCCGAAGGCGTTGGGCAGGAAACAATGCAATGGGGTGAAGAGACAAAAGGTAAAGTAGGCGAATCAGGTAAAGCAACAATAGATGCGGGTGCCGCTATGCAGAAACAGGCCGCAGGCCAGTTGGGACAAGAGGCTCCAGAGTCAGGAGCAGATAAAGGCGAGGGTAGTTCTGAGTCTAAACCAGGTGGTGATAGTAAACCACCAGGTGGTGCTGGTGGTGCTGGTTAGTTTAGGGTTGTATGTTTGTTCATGGGCCATGGAAGGCTTTGTGCGTGTATTTAGATATCCATACAGCTTTTCTTGAGGCTTGAAAGTGTCGTTATTTAATTGAAGTATATCAACCATAGGGTTGGAGTAGATAAAAATCGAAAGGCATCACTTTTTAAAGAATAATGGACTTAGTGGTGTTCTTTTTTGTTCATATCATCATGGTGGATACGTTAATCTAACATTGATGTTGAAATTTTGGTTCGAAGCTTAACTTAAATTAGCTGTAATCAACTCACTCAGGGATAAGTGATGGATAAAAACGCGCGGTTATACTATCAAAGTGCACAAGCATTAAGACTCTCAGTGGCTGCGCTTGAATACATTTATGGTTTTGAAATTAAGCTAGGTAAGCGTCGTTATTTTTTTCGTGGTGGAGAAACGCCGTTTAACTGTGGTAGTAGTTTAGGTGTTGCCAGTAATAAATATTGCATGAATAAAATGCTTGCTGCATCAGGCTTTCCTGTGCCTGAAGGAAATGCATTTAATCGGTATGAGTTTAAAAATACGAATCTTGATTCTCTGATTAAAGATTTGAACTTTCCACTGGTTGTTAAGCCGATGTCGGGTACAGCTACAGGAACTGATGTGATATGCAATATCACAACGATTGAACAATTACGCGCTTGTATGAAAGAGCGATATAAACGATATAAGTATTTATCCGTTGAAGCATTTCACTCGGGTTTAAATTCTTATCGAGTGCTTGTTTTTTATAATCGAGTGATTGGTGTTGTGCAACGTTTTTCAGCTCGAGTTGTAGGAGATAATAGACATACAATCAGAGAGTTGGTTGCGCTTGAAAATATAAAACGTAAAGTGCTTGAGGAAACAGTGTCATTGGGGCCTATCAAGCTGGATGAAGAAGTTGATATTCGTTTGAATGAGCTTGGAATGACACTGGAAACTATTCCGAAAGCAGAAGAAACCGTTATTCTTTGTTACACCTGTAACTCAACACGAGGTGGCACAATGCACTCTTTAGGGAAAAAAATATGTATAGAAAATGCTAAATTATTATGTAATGCCGCTAGAGCACTCGATTTGAATATCGTTGGCTTTGATGTGGCTTGTGAAGATATTCTTACCCCCATTGAGTCTTCTCGTGGGGTGATCATTGAGGCAAATCACAATCCTGATATTACGATTCATGAAAGTCCCATGACAGGAGTTCGCACGCGAGTGAGTAAAGTAATCTTACGCCAACTGATAATGCGGCATCCAGTTGCTTACCTTTCGGGGCTTTTCCGAGCAAGTAACAAAAATGGATTTTATTTTAAATCGGTTTTAATTTTATCGGGTTATCTTGTGTGGAAATCTGTTGTGTAGTCTTTGTTGTCGTTATGCTTATTGTGAGATGTTGAATGGTAAAACAAAAGTTATCATGTACATATGATTTTTCAGTTCGCGCGAGAAAAAATTTAGGCACATTTAATACCCATTTAATGGATGAATATGCACGGAATGTTTTTTTTGATTATGCGGGCGTGAATGCAGTTGATAGTTACGCTTATCCTGAGATAGAACAAGTTAAAAAGAAGTGTGCGGAATTTATACTAAGTTTGCTGAATGCAAAAGGTGATGAAGATTTTCAATATTTTACAACATCAGGTTCCTCTGAGTCAGTGTTACTTGCAATTTTAGTGTTAAAAACCCAGCATCAACACTTAAATCATTATCGTGTTTTTAAGCCTAATATTGTGATTGGTAAAAACAGCCATGTCGCCTGGTTTAAGGCAGCAAAATATTTACAAGTTGATGTGCGTATTGCTGGAAGTGATACTTTATTGGTGATGGATAACCTCGAAATAATGACTTTAATTGATGAAAATACAGTAGGTATTTGCTGTACGATAGGAGCGCCAACAACTTTGCTTGCCGATGATGTGATGGGTCTTGATACTAAATTGGCCCACCATCATAGGATAACAGGGCAATTTATTCCTATCCATGTGGACGCTGCCAGTGGTGGATTTGTTATACCGTTTGTAAATCCAGAGCTGATGTGTGACTTTCGTTTGAAGCATGTTTTTTCTATGAATGTATCCAGTCATAAATATGGATTGGTCTATCCTAGTCTAGGTTGGTTATTCATGCGTAACACGCCTTGTTTAGAGGAGCTTTTAGATGAGATTGGTTATTTAGGAAAATCAATAAAATGCTTTTCAATGCAGTTTTCTCATTCTGCATCGCACTTAATGGCCCAATATTATTATATTCGAACATTAGGATATGCAGGGTATAAACAAATTATTCTTCAACTTTTTGGTTATGCTAAACGATTAAAGCAAGCGTTAGCTGATACGCAAGAAAACATCCGGTTTGTTCGAAGCGATAGCGCTTCTTTGCCAGGATTAATATTTTTTATCAATAATATAGATATGTGCAGCTTGTCACGTAATCTAAAAGAGAAAGGCTGGTGTTTACCCGTTTATTCTTTGCCAGGAACAAAGTCCGAATTACAGGTTGCTCGGGTGGTAGTACGCAAAGGGCATGATGATCTATTGCTGAATGAGCTTGTGTCAGATATAAAAATCTTTTCTCAACATCATGTAAAGTCGAAAGCTGAGGTTTTAGGCATCTGAGTGAGCTCGCTATGTTTTAAAGCTTCGAGGGAAAGCATTAGGCTTCTTTGGTTCCAGCAACAATAACTTTGTAAGTGCGCTCATCAATAATACCTGCTTCCAATTTATGAGCGGCATCAATAGTCATGAGTTGCCCGCGTTGGCGTACGAGCTTTCGAGTGACCCGAGTGACTTCATTAGGATCACTTTCAAGTAATATATCACGGGCTTCTTCATCAAAAATAAGATATTCACGTAGTGGGACCCGTTTTCCATCGACAGTGGGCACAAGTTTTTGCCAGATACATAGCCGAATGGTTTCCAAAATATCAATGGTGCGGCCTAGTCGCTCTTCGCCTGAAAAAGAAGTGACTAAACGACGCATGGTTTCGGCTACACCTGAAGTATGTAGTGTTGTATAGACTGGGTGTCCTGTGAGTGCCGCTTCAAGGGCTGAACTAATCGTTTCAGCATCACGACACTCCCCAACCATAATAAGGCGAGGTTTGCGCCTCAGTGCGTTTCGAACGCCCTCTGCAAAAGACGGGAGATGCCGTGGAATTTCAGATTGACTCACACTGGCCGAAATGGTTTCTATTTCGTCGTAAACGAACTCAATTGGCGCTTCATAAGTTAGCACTTTACGGTTTGAGTCAACATCTTCAATGAGCTCGCGAATAATTGATGCAAGTAGTGTTGATTTTCCGGAGCCAGTGGCTCCTGTAACAAAAACAATGCCTTCTTGTGGTGCGATAGCTTCCAAAATATTCTGAGGCAAATCTAAGGTGTCTAGTTTGGGAGGGGTTGTTGGAATGGTTCTGAGCGTGATTTGAATCGCGTCATGACCTTCAACTAAGCATGCCGTGCCATTGACACGATAGCGGTAACGAACACCGCGATTAGGGCGAAATTCATAATGCGTATCGATGTCTTTTCCAGATAAAAGCTGTGTGGTTGCATTCGGGCCATAGATGCCATTAATAAGATCACCAAGCTCTGTGTTCGATAATTGCCGATTGGTGAGGCGTAGCAACTTGCCATAAACCTCTGCAAAAATAGGTGAGCCAGTTTGGATGGTAACATCAGATGCCTTGAGACTTTCGGCATGTTCAAGTAAGCGCTCCATAAAAACAGGTGTGAACCGTGTGGGTTCATCTGGCATTAAATTAACATGTTCAGAGTGCGCGTCAGTCATTATATGATGGCCAAATTTAATTAATAGGAGTAATAACAGGTTGCCAAGCATTATGATTCACAGCAACCTTAGCTGCGTTAATGCGTTGCTCCATTTGACTTAATTCTTTTAAGCTTCGTTCGTCTTTTGCAATGGCCGCACGCCATTCGTCACTTTTAACGTTTAAGGCTGGGAGTGCTGTTATACGAAGGACTCGGTCATCAATATGGAGTTCGTCTCCATTACCTGTGACACCAAGATCGGTGTGAGATACATAAGGCGCTGAGACCATATTCATCGCTAATAATTTCCGATATAAAATCATGCCAGTAAAGTCTTCTTTGATGCGGGCAATATTTTCACTGAGAATAGTATCAGCTTGTTCTAAACCATTTTGCCAGCCTTTTTCAACATAATAACACCACACTTGGCGTTCTTCTTTGGTATTGGGCAGCATGCTTACATGAGGCTCGTCAGGTTTTGCATAATCAAGCCAGAGATACTGTCTCCAGTTAGGGGGCGTGGTAATAAAACGTGCTTGTTTAGCGAGTTTATAGGTTCGGTCTGATACGCGGATAGCTTGGCCACTAGCAAGGTTCAGGGTGTTATTGCCTTGTAATAACACAGGGGGTAACACATTGTTATCGAGCACCAAAGCTTTAAAGTCAAAAATTGCATCGAGGTTACGTGTCTGTCGAACCAGTTGGTCATCGATGTTTTTTGCGCGTGCAGCAAGCCCTGACTGAGCTCCCAGGCTTAATGCGGTTTCACGGAGTGCCATATTGCGAATTTTACTTTGGGATTCTTTAGTTGTTCGACGTTCACTGGCTTTTTTTGTTGAGCCCATTGACTTTAATCCGGCCAAAGAAGTTGTATCACCCATGGTGCCATAGGTTCTGGGCGTGCAGGCAACAATTCCTGCAAATAAGACAATCAGAAGACTACGAATAAGTTTTCGCATAGCGCAATTCGACAACCTGATTGTTAGGATAAACATGAATGGAGGCTTTTTTGCCCGCTTGATAGTCAATGTCACGCAAAATTTCAGCCAGTGTTCGATCTTTTGCATTTAAGCTAATTAAAACAGGAATAGGAGGAGGATGGCCAAGAACGCGTATTTTATAATTGGCTGCTTTCGCCATGCGCTCAGTGAGTTCGCCAATAGGACCTGCCCAATCAACCGATGCATGTGTTAACAAATTTTGTGTACTTGGAATGGTCTGAAGGTTATCAGCACTTGGTGGAATAACAACCTTTTCGACCCTCGCCATTTCAAGCATCGAGCCACTGACCGAGCTCGCAGCTTCCGCTAATCTGATGGTAGCGTCATCGCTGGGTGCATTGTATGGTGGCTTTTTGTACGTTATAGACGTACAAGCGGCCATGGAAAAAAGTAACACGAAAAGCAGACAGTGCTTAAATTTCATGAACGACGCTTAGACCATTTAGATTGCCTTTGATTGAAACAGGAGGCACCTGTCTTGTCAAGTCTAAAATGCTAAGTTACAGAGAGTAAATGGACTATCTGTTTCTGTAGTACATGAGTGACCGGATTTTTAAATATCTTTATATTGATCATTGAGATGCTTATAAAAATAGACTGCGTGGTTATAGCGATGTAGAAAGTAGCCTTATAGCTGCTCATGCGTAGCTTGTTTGGCCCGTGGAGGCGGGAAGTGAGAGAGTAGATACTTATGAACAAAGCACGTCTCAATATGTTTGATCTATTTGAGTATTTTAACGTGCCGAGGCTTACCTTTTTTAAAGTTAAAAAGCTTGGGTGCTACTCAACCAGAACCGTTTATTAACTTCTAACCGTCTAAAATGCGAGGTTTGAGTCTTCGCCATATTCACTGTTTGGTAGCTCCTCTGTTGCCGACTTGAAAAAGCGAGGGTTCGTACTGAGTGCTTTTAAATTATCTTGCGGGGGTGGCTCGGTAATCCAGAAGTCTCGAAACTCAGCAAATCGGAGACATACCAATGAAATGGCAAAAATAGCAGCAACAATAGGGACGGCTGGATGTAACATCATGATGGGAGGTGTGAAAGAGGCAAGACAAAGCAATAAAAGAGCGTGCATGGTTGTGTTTGTGTTACGAACACCTCTTGTATAGGCAATACTTGAGTCAAGGTGTTTTAAATAAGTTTTTTCTGTGTCACTTAAGTTTTCATGCTGACTGTATTCGGCACGCATGGCATAAAGGCGTGAGACATCATAATGACTTCTTAAGGCTGCAAAGATAACTTCACAAAGTTTTACAGCGACAGTGATGTAAACAGCAAGCCACAGGGTTGCACTGGTCAAAATAAAAACGGATATAAATCCGGCAAGCACAGAAGGCGAATCATTAATTAAGTTAAATAAACGGTCATCAATTTCTGCGTGTGCTTGGAGGCGTGATTGGAGGGGAATCGTTTGATTTTCAGAAAGACGTGAGGGCAGTATCAGACCATTGACAATGGTTCGTGGCAGATAAATTAAGAACCCCGCAATTGTTAAAATAGGGCCAAGGAAGCTAGCGAATCGCTCAGCCCAGGTCAAATCATGGCCGAATGTTTCGGGGAACGCGATTAATCCAAGGCAAATACGTCGAATATTTCCAATTAATAATCGGGTCGTGTCTGTATTATAAGTGATATTTTGAACAATTCCTGGAAAATTGAAAACATTGTCTTTTGATTCACTTGCTGGTTGTCGCAGCAACTGTTTTAAAATCATTTTATCTTGACTAAATTTGGCCTTGGCCGGTATTTCATTAAGACGCCCATGAAGTGACTCAAGCAGCTCAGCCATAAATAAAGCAGATTGAATGAGCTCCTTGGTTTCTTTGGTATCTTGTGTTGATTGATTAATATGAGCGATGAGGTGCGCGCAGTGTGCGCGATATTGGACACGCCACAGCCAAGCGTTTTCAGCAAGTCGAGTAAAATCAGCTGCTTCCAAGCTTTGGCCTTGCAAAACGACTTTTTGTATCTCAAGTTGCTTAAGAATAAGAGTCATTCAACACCTGCGTTTTATATAGTGCGCTTATTGTATCATAAATAGTCAAAAAAAACATGGCTCTCACGTATTTCTCATGGAGATACTTGCTGAGGTTTAGGTTCTGAGCGACAATAAAGCCCTTTTTTATATATGGGGTTTTTGTGGTTTCTTCCGATAAACTTGCTTCAGCCATTCGTTTTTTAAGTGTTGATGCGGTTCAGGCTGCACAATCAGGACACCCTGGAATGCCTCTTGGAATGGCAGATATTGCGACTGTTCTTTGGACCAAATTTTTAAAACATAATCCTAAAAATCCAGACTGGTTTAATCGTGATAGGTTTGTGTTGTCTAATGGTCATGGTTCAATGCTTTTATATGCGCTATTACATTTGACGGGGTATGATTTAACCCTTCAAGATTTAAAGCAATTTAGGCAGCTTCATTCTAAAACGCCGGGACATCCGGAATATCTTGAAACGCCAGGTATTGAAACGACAACAGGTCCGCTTGGGCAGGGGCTTGCGAATGCCGTGGGTATGGCCGTAGCAGAAAAACAATTGGCAGCACGTTTTAACAAACATGATGCCAACATAATTGACCATTTTACTTATGCTTTTGTGGGAGATGGCTGCCTAATGGAGGGTGTTTCCCATGAGGTTTGTTCGCTTGCTGGAACCCTTGGGCTTGGGCGTTTGATTGTATTTTATGATGCAAATGGTATTTCTATTGATGGTCATATTGATGCCTGGTTTACAGATAATACCGCGGAACGATTCCGTGCTTATGATTGGCATGTCATTGAAGCTGTTGACGGGCATGATGAGTTAGCCATTGAACAAGCAATTGAAGCCGCGCGTGCTGAACGTAATCAGCCGAGTGTGATTATTTGCAAGACGGTGATTGGCTATGGTTCAGAATCAGCAGGAAGTGAGTCCGTGCATGGTGCACCACTCGGTTTAGATGATATTGCCCAATTGCGTCGTCGTTTAAATTGGTCGTATCCACCTTTTGAGATTCCTGAAGCACTTTATGAGGCTTGGTCTTCGGTTGAGTCGGGCAGATGTCAAGAAGATGCATGGCTTAAACAACTTTATGACTATGAGTTACATTATCCTGAGGCTTATTATGAGTTGTTGCGTGTTGCAAATGGTGATTTGCCTGATAATTGGTGTGAAAAGACAGATATGTTTATTGAACAGTGCCGAGCAGGACAAAAAGCACTTGCTACACGTAAAGCATCGCAACAGTGTTTAAACCATTATGCGGCTTATTTACCTGAGCTTTTAGGTGGTTCAGCTGATTTAACTGGTTCGAACAATACAGACTGGTCAGGGAGTAAAGCATTATCAAAAACAGTGTGGGATGGCAACTATCTACATTATGGGGTTCGTGAATTTGGTATGTCTGCCATGATGAATGGCATGGCGTTGCATGGCGGTGTGATTCCTTATGGTGGGACCTTTTTAGTGTTTTCTGATTATGCGCGAGCGGCGCTTCGACTGGCTGCTTTGATGAAAATACGGGTGGTGTTTGTTTATACGCATGACTCAATTGGCTTGGGCGAAGATGGTCCCACTCATCAGCCTATTGAGCAAATAGCAACGCTTAGGATGATACCAGGTTTAGATGTTTGGCGACCTGCTGATTTGGTAGAGACCGCGGTTGCGTGGCAACAAATTTTATTACGTGCTGCGGGTCCGTCGTGTATTTTATTATCTCGCCAAACATTGCCTGCATTACCTCATGCAGAAGCTGGTGAGGTGAAGCGTGGTGGATATGTCCTCAAGGATGTTCAAGGTGTTCCTGATGTTATCTTGCTTGCCACAGGATCTGAAGTGCAATTAGCTTTAAAGGCAGCTGATTTATTATTAGAGGATGGTATTCGGGCCCGGGTTGTTTCTATGCCGTGTGTCGAGCAATTTTTGAGGCAATCCCGTACTTATCAAGAAGCTGTATTGCCTTCACAGGTTTCACGACGTGTTGCAATTGAAGCGGCTGTTAGTGACAGTTGGTATCGATTTGTAGGTTCTGAAGGTGCTGTGGTTGGATTGAATACTTTCGGTTTATCAGCGCCTCTTAATGATGTATTTGAAGCACTGAATATGACAGTTCAGAGCATTTTAGAAATTGTTCAAGTCTTTTTTTCGGAGAAATGTAAGTCATGAAAAAACGTGTTGCAATTAGTGGGTATGGGCGTATTGGGCGTTGTGTATTGCGTTCAATTTTTGAATCAAAACGCCAGGATGAGTTTGAGGTTGTTGCAATTAATGACTCATCAGGGGTTCAAAGTACAGCACATTGTACACGTTATGATTCAACGCATGGCCGCTTTCCTTATGATGTAGTCGTTGAGGGAGAGGAGTTGTTGGTTGATGGGCATCGGATTCAAATCACAGGCTCACGTGACCCAAGGGAGCTTCCTTGGAGAGATTTAGAGATTGATTTAGTATTTGAATGTACAGGACATTTTACATCACATGTAGAGGCAGCAAAGCATTTGGAAGCAGGCGCGAAGAGGGTTTTAATTTCTGCGCCAGGCACTGAGATGGATGCAACAATTGTATATGGTGTGAATCATGAAGTGTTGCAAGCAACCGATACAATTGTTTCAGCTGCGTCTTGTACAACGAACTGTCTTGCGCCGGTTGTGAAGCCATTACATGCAGCATTGGGTATTGAGTCAGGCTTATTAAATACAGTACATGCTTATACAAAAGATCAATTATTATTGGATGGACATCATTCTGATGCACGCCGTGCACGTGCAGCAGCACATTCAATTATTCCAACCAAGACAGGTGCGGCAAAAGCGGTTGGGTTGGTTTTACCGGAGCTCGCTGGTAGACTGGACGGATTCGCTATGCGTGTTCCAACGCAAAATGTGTCTGTGATTGATTTGACCTTTGTCAGTGAGCGACAAACGACAGTTAATGAAGTAAACGCCGTGATGCTTGATGCAAAGAGTGATGTATTGCACATTAACTCAGAGCCTTTAGTATCATGTGATTTTAATCATTATCCAGCTTCAGCTGTTTTTGATGTAACACAAACGAAGGTATTGGGTTCGTTAGTTAAGGTTGTTGCATGGTACGATAATGAATGGGGCTTTTCTAATCGAATGCTGGATACAGCATCATATATGATGAATCTTTAAGGAATGACCATGAATATGATTAAAATGAGCGATATTGAACTGCGTGATAAGCGTGTGTTAATTCGTGAAGATTTTAATGTACCGATTAAAGAAGGTATTATTAATAGCGATCAGCGCCTTCAATCAGGTTTGCCAACGCTGATTGAAGCATTGCAAGCGGGTGCTTCTGTGATGGTTATGTCTCATCTGGGACGCCCTGAAGAAGGCATTTATGATAAGCGGTTCTCATTAGAGCCGGTGGCTGATTATTTGGCTGCGCAATTAGAATATCCGGTTCGTTTTGTAACGGATTATCTCGATGGAGTGGATTGCCAGCCAGGTGAACTTGTGGTGTGTGAGAACGTCCGATTTAATCATGGTGAGAAAACAAATGATGAAGCACTTGCTCGTCGTTTAGCCGCCCTATGTGATGTATTTGTCATGGACGCATTTGGTACAGCACATCGAGCACAAGCTTCAACGTGTGGGGTTGCACAATATGCTCCTCTTGCAGTTGCAGGACCGTTGTTGTTACGAGAATTAGATGCCTTGCAGCGTGTATTGCGTGCGCCAGAAAAGCCTATTGTTGCGATTGTTGGTGGTGGGAAAGTGTCTTCAAAACTGTCGTTATTAAAACAATTAGTCAAGATGGTTGATGTATTGATTCCAGGTGGTGGCATAGCAAGCACTTTTTTAAAGGCACAAGGTTATGAAGTGGGTGTTTCATTGTGTGAGCATGAATTATTAGATGAAGCAAAAGAAATTCTTTTACTTGCAGAAAAAGTGGGCTGCGAAATTCCTTTACCATCAGATGTTGTCGTGAGTAAATCGTTTAGTGATACTTGCCCGGCATTTAATAAAACGTTAACGCAAGTGGCCAAAGATGACATGATTTTGGACATTGGACCTGAAACAGTTGCGCGTTACCTGGATGTTTTAGATACAGCTAAAACAATTATTTGGAATGGTCCTGTGGGTGTGTTTGAATTTCCTCAGTTTTCTTATGGTACACGCGCACTTGCCATTGCTATCTCAAAAAGTGATGCGTTTAGTATTGCTGGCGGTGGAGATACACTTGCCGCGATTGACCAATATGATTTAACGGATCAAATTTCTTATATTTCAACAGGTGGTGGTGCATTCCTTGAGTACTTAGAAGGACAAACTTTACCGGCTGTTGCTGTTTTAGAAGCGCGTGCGAATAATCCTGATAAAGTGTCTGTTGACCTAGATTAGGTCTCAGAGACAGTGAAGATACCAACGCTTTTACCGTTTGATCATTCATCACTTATTCAGGAAGCGATGCGCTTTGAGTTAGCCGGCAAAACGGCTGTTTCTAAAAATAATTTAACGTATCTTAAAGTTGATGATCAAATGATTCATCAACTATTTCCTTTGTTGCCCCAGAATGATTTGCTTCAAAAGCCAGATTATTTTGGGGTAGAGGGAGTTGGTGCTCATATTAGTCTAATTTATCCCCAAGAGCAGATCCTCATTGAGGAAAGTGATTTAAACCAAGTTTATGATTTTACAATTAAAGGCTTTTGTAAGGCGGTGCTTGGTGCTAAAACATATTATGTGTTAAGGGTTAAATCGGATGCTTTAGTGGCTTTAAGACAACAATATGGTTTGCCTGAATATTGTTGTTTTCAATCATATGCAGTTGATTTTCATATGACGATAGGCGTTGAAATTTAAAAGCTACCTGCGTATCCACAGTAGGTAATCATGACTTTGTAGGGAATGAGAAAAAGGAACGTGGTTAGGGTATAGGAGCGGAGTTTTATCTGGGTGAGTCCAAATCCATAATTAACCAAACTGAAAGGTGCGGGTATCAGTCGAAGTAAAGCGACAGATTTCCAGCTTGGTGACTTGATGTGTTTGATTAAGTGTTGAATAGATGTGTTTTTGCAAGAAGAAAGCCAACTTGTACCTAAATGACGGCTGATTAAAAAAGCGCAGATAGCGCTAGTTGTGGCGCTCAGTAAACTCAGTAACGTTCCAAAGATAGGGCCAAATAGTGCGCCTCCAGCTAAAACAAAAGGCATGGTGGGTAGGCATAATAGCCCACTTAAGCAAAAAACCAGCATAAAAAAAATAGGAGCAAGGGCTCCTAAATTTTGAACTTGATGACTTAATTGGGGTATTTTAGCGTGAACAACAAATGCGAGCCCTATGAAGCTTGCTATCATGAGGATAGATTTTTTTTTCATGAATGTGATGTTTGAGTGAATGGCCAGAACTACGAGTTTATACTAGCATCTTCCTTTTGAGCGAGCCCTAGTTTTTCTTTGAGTCGTGCAACAGCACTGGGGTCAAAAGTGCGAACGGTTTTGTGTTTGATTGTAACGGGCTTAGTTCGTGAACTGGCGGAGGGTTGCTGGGCACTAAAAGCGGGAGCATGTTCTAGTGTTGTATGTGTGTCGCATGGAGTTTGTTTGAGAGGATATTGTTTTTTAGTAGGTGTTGTACGTGTATTTTTAGCACTCTTCTCTATGCGACGTTTTATTTTTAAAGCAGCGCATTCCGCATCTTCAGTTGAGACTTGTGTGGTGGGTTCACCATCTAAGTTAATGCGCATTTCACGTGCCTTAAGGCATGCGAGATAATCAATTCTTCGTGTGAAAATGACGACGGCTTCACGCAATTTACTTTTAGAAACCCCCGCTTTTTTGGCCTCTTCTGCGTACATTAAAATATCGGAAGTGATGCCAATTTTTAGGGGTTGAATACATGTGCTGTTATCAAAAGCTTTTGGAAAGCGTAGAGCAAGCCAGTTTAAAGCATGATGACGCGCTATTTTTGAGTGATTTTTTTGTTTGTCGTTAATAGCGGCTGTGCGCGGATGCAAGGGTTGGTTCTTCATGCTGTTTTAACTCTTTCAGATTGGTTTTAGATAAAACGTTTTTGAATTGATAAATCAAGTTTTGCAAGTATACGCTGGGTGTATATAATTACAAGGTGATCTTTTAACGGAGCAGCTTATTATGAGAAGGATTTTATTTGCATTTTTAGCACTTTTTTTTCCATGGGTTGTGTTTCTTTTAGAAGAAAAGATTGGCCTTGCTTTCCTGGCCATGGCATTTCAAGTGACCATTATTGGCTGGTTACCCATGACAATACTTGCCTTTAATCATCGTGATAATCTGAGCTTTTTCAAAAAACAACAGAAAAAAGCAAAACAAGAATCTGGACCAGCTGAAAAAGCGGAGTAGGAGTAATTGTGTCCCCAATAGGTGTGATTGTAAATGGTGCTGCAGGTAAAATGGGGCAGGTTGCATGTGATATGCTGAGAACAGATCCTGCGTTTGAATTGCTCGCAGGGTTAGGGAGAACAGATGATTTAGCGCAGGCTATTATTGACATGAATGCGCACGTTGTTGTTGATTTAACACGTGCAGACAGTGCGTATAAAAATAGCCGAACGATTATAGAGCAAGGCGCGTGCCCAGTGATTGGTACGAGTGGGCTATTGGAGCCTGAAATTGAAGTGCTCTCAAAGTTATGTGATGAACAAAAGCTAGGTGGATTAATTGTCCCTAATTTTTCTATTGCAGCAGTGCTTATGATGCGTTTTTCAGCGCAGGCAGCGCACTATTTGCCTGATGTTGAAATCATTGAAGCACATCATCCAGGAAAGGCTGAAGCACCTTCTGGAACAGCGATAAAAACAGCTGATTTAATTGCAAAGGTGCGTCAAGAGTCACCGCTTGTTTCTACAAGCCAAGAGATACTGCCAGGTGCACTAGGCGCTCAGTATCAAGATGTTCGTATTCATTCATTAAGACTTCCAGGAACACTCGCCGAGCAAAATGTTATGTTTGGGCAGACGGGTGAGACACTAACGATTAGACATCAAACAATGGATAGAATTTCATTTATGCCTGGGCTGCGCTTAGCTTGTCAAACAGTGCAGACACTCAATGGATTGGTGTATGGGCTTGATCACATTCTATAATAGGGAGTTTATTGCGTATGGTTGATGTTATTCCTCACTGTGTTGGGGGTAAGTTCGTTGTGCCTTCAACAGGCCCTTTTCTTTCAGTCAATAATCCTGCTTCTGGGGAGGTGATTGCGAATATTTCAAGTGCAGATAGCGCTTTATGCAATCAAGCTGTTCATGCTGCAGAACAGGCTTTTCACCTGTGGTCAGAAACACCGGCGATTAAACGAGCTCAGGTGCTCTTTAAATTTCGTACGTTACTTGAAAAAAATCAAGCTAAACTTGCAATGCTTGTGACACGTGAACAGGGCAAGACAACGGATGATGCATTGGGTTCTATTGCACGAGCCATGGAAGTTGTTGAAGTGCATTGTGGTGTGTTAACGGAGCTTCAAGGGCACTTTTCTCAGAACGTTGCGGCATCGATTGATTGCTGGACCACAAATGAACCCTTAGGTGTTTGTGCGGGCGTTTCGCCGTTTAATTTTCCAGTGATGGTACCAACGTGGATGATGATTCCAGCCATTGCTGCAGGCAATACATTTATTTTAAAGCCATCGGAGCAAACGCCATCGGCGGTTAATTATTGGGTTGAGTTATTGATTGAAGCAGGGCTACCTTCTGGTGTGGTTCAAGTGCTGCATGGAGATAAAACAACGGTTGATCATCTATTAGCACATCCTGGGATTGCAGCATTTACGGCAGTTGCTTCTACGCCTGTTGCTGAAGCTATCTATGTTGAAGCGACACGTCAGGGCAAAAGAGCGCATACATTTGGAGGTGCAAAAAATCATGCCGTTGTTATGCCTGATGCAAATCTGGAGCAAACTACACGTGCTTTAATGGGAGCTTCTTTTGGCTCGGCAGGTGAGCGTTGCATGGCTATTTCAGCTGTTGTTGCGGTTGGCAAATCAGTAGCAGATGGTTTAATTGAACATTTGAAGCCAGCAGTTGAGGCAATTCGCGTTGATGCTGGAGATGTTCCCGGTGTTGAAATGGGACCACTGATTAGTCAACAACATCGAGAGCGCGTATTACAAGCAGTAACGGAAGGGGTTGAAGCGGGTGCAAAGTTAGTGGTTGATGGAAGAGCTTTTGAGCACCCAAAGTATCCAGATGGTTATTTTGTAGGTCCATCTTTATTGGATGAAGTCAGTGAGTCGATGGCACTGTATCAGCGTGAAATTTTTGGGCCAGTTCTGGTGGTGTTACGTGTAGACAATTTTGAAGAGGCACTTGCATTGGTTAATCGAAATCCATACGGAAATGGAACAGCAATTTTCACACGTTCTGGATATTATGCACGAGAGTATAGTCGGCGGGTTCAAGTGGGTATGGTTGGGGTTAATATACCCATTCCGGTACCTGTTGCGACGCATCCTTTTGGTGGTTGGAAGCGTTCGGCTTTTGGTGATACAAATATGCATGGGGCAGAGAGTATTCATTTTTATACACGACGTAAAACAGTGACAGCACGTTGGCCTCAAATGGGAGAGCAAGAAGAGAATACATTTTCTATGCCAACACACCAGACAGAGGAGTGACAGATGGCGCATATAGGGTTTATTGGATTGGGTCATATGGGCTTACCTATGGCTGAGTGTTTACTGAAAGCAGGACACGAAGTCATTGGCTTTGATAATGAGCCGGCCCCTATGCGTGCATTAAAAAATATTGGTGGGCGTGTTGCTTCAAATTTAGAAGAGGTGGCTTTAAAGCAAGATATTTTAATCACAATGCTGCAAACGGGTGAACAAGTTCAAACGGTATGCTGTGGGAAGTCAGGTGCCTTTCAAGTGATGTCACCCGGAACACTTTTTATTGATTGCTCGACCATCGATGTTGATTCGGCACGTTTTGTACATGCAGAGGCTGAAAAAGCACAATTATTCTCTGTCGATGCACCTGTTTCAGGTGGGGTTGCAGGTGCTGTTGATGCACGTTTAACATTTATGGTAGGTGGTTCCACTCAATCTTATGATAAAGCAAAATCGATATTAGCCTGTATGGGGAGACTGGTGATACATGCAGGGCCTATTGGAAATGGAGTGGCTGCAAAAATATGTAACAATATGATTTTGGGCGCTTCAATGATTGCTGTTTCAGAGGCATTTCTTTTGGCTGAAAAACTTGGGTTGTCTGCGGAAAAATTGCAGGAGATTTCGAGCCAAGCATCAGGAAATTGTTGGGTGATGGATACCTATGTCCCTGTTCCTGGTGTTTTACCTCATGTGCCGGCTAACCAGAATTATCAAGCGGGATTCACAAGTGCAATGATGCTTAAAGATTTATGTTTGGCAGGAGATGCTGCGGAAGAGACAGGGCTGAAGGCTGGAGTTGGCGCTTTTGCAAGAGCGTTATATGAGGAGGCCTTTGAGACAATAGGCCATTTAGACTTTTCGGCAATTATACAATTTATTCGTAGCCAGCAAACAAAGTCATAACAAATAAGGTGTTGTTGATTAATTAAATAACATGGTCTAATGTTAATCATGAGAAGATTAGTTGATATTAATCAGAGGAGTTTGTTATGACAAAGTTAACTTTATTACCTGCTATCGTATTAGGGGTTGCTTCACTTGGCTTGAGTGCAGGTGCTTTTGCGGAAGCACAAAACCCTGTTAATCAAGTGGTTAAAGGAACGCATGAGACTGTTAAGAAAGCGGGTCAAGGAACTATGGAAGCCGTAGATCGCACAGGCAAGGCTACAAATAGTGCTGTTAAAGGTACTGGCAAAGCGGTTGATGCTGTCGGTCAAGGTACACAAGATACTGTTAAAAGTATGACAGGTGCTGAACAATAAAAATTGCTCGGTATTGAATATCAAACCCTGTATCTAAATTAGATACAGGGTTTTTTTAAGGTAGAGTATGCGATCGATTTGTGTTTATTTAGGAGCATCTGAAGGCGATAGTTTAGATTTTTCGAAGTCTGTCATTTTGTTAGGTCAGGCAATCGTTAGACTGAATCTTCGTCTTGTTTATGGAGGGTCTAGTCAAGGGATGATGGGGCTTTTGGCAAACACAGTTAAGGATGCTGGAGGAACAGTACTCGGTGTGATTACAAAACATTTGATTCCTAAAGAGAAGCCACTAGAACGATTAGACATGTTATATGTTGTTGACTCAATGCTTGAAAGAAAACAAAAATTGCAAGATGAGTCGGATATGTTTTTAGTGATGCCAGGCGGCCTTGGCACACTTGAAGAGGCTATTGATACTTGGAATGCGGTTAAGATAGGAGTGCTTGATAAACCGATTGGTTTTTTTAATCAAGCGGGTTATTTTGATTTATTATTTAAATTTATTGAGTCTTGTGAGGGGGCAGGTTTTTTATCAAAAGTACATCGTTGTATTCCTTGGGTTGATTCAGATGTCGAAATGTTGTTACAAACGCTTGTTGATCATAGAAAATAAAAAGTATTTTTTTTGTACTTAATTAAATTTTTTTAATCTAAAAGAGCTTTATTTTAGATCAAAAAAGTTTTATTTCTTGCATGAAATTGTGTTAAAATTTTTTTGATCTTAGGATTTTTTGTTTTAGACGTATTATTGGACGACATAATGGATTGGGTTTTGTTCAACAAGTATTGTGATTCCCCACAGCTGTTTTTAGATAAATTACAGCAAGGTGAAGGCGGATCATTTTCAGCGGAAAAAATATTATTTACTATTCAGATTTTTGTCGAGGTCACTCGGAGTATGTGTCCGAAGCTTTCTCGATCCCAATTATCTTTACGGCAATTGCTTTGGAAAGCAAATTTTGGTGTGCCAACGTTAGATTTTTTATTATTTAATCAGACACTGATTCAGCAAGTTAAAATCTCTGTTTTAGATGAGCCTAAAGCAGATTTATCAGACTTATTTTCATCAAGATTTAAACAGTATCGAAATTTGTTACAAAAAAATGATAGGGCATTTTTATACGAGACTTATCATACCCCAGCTGTTGATCAATCGGCTTTATTTGTACCAACCATGAATCATCAAGGGTTTATGACCACGAGAGCAATTGATGCCTTTTCGAAAGCTTTTATTAATGCTGCAAAGCAGTCCGCTCTCGAAGGGGGACAGGTGTTAGAAATAGGCGCAGCTTATGGTGTGACTAGCTTGGAAGCTTTGCGTCATGGTGCAACGGTTTTTTGTAATGATCTTGAACCTGCACATCTTGCGATTGTAAAAAAAGACCACCTGCAATTTGGAAAAGGGCATTTAATAGCTATTCCAGGTGCTTTCCCAGATGAATTTATTTTTAAGCCCCAGTCGTTTGATGCCATTTTTATTTCACGGGTATTACATTTTTTTAGTGGTGAAGAAGTCATAAAAGCGTTACAAACAGCAAGAACATGGTTAAAGCCTCAAGGCCGTCTATTTCTTGTCAATGAAACGCCTTTCTTATCAAATTGGCATGCTTTTTTAGGCGAATATGAGCGTCGTAAAAAAAGCGGCGAGAGGTGGCCTGGTTTAATTAATGATCCGTCTGAATATGAAAAGGGAACAACATATTTGGCTTCATTACCCGATAAAATTCATTTTTTTGATAAAGAAACCTTAGAGAGAGCATTACTTGAAGCTGGCTTTAAAAAAGAAGGTTTTCATGTTGAATATATGAATAGGGCTGGACAATTTCCACCGGCTATCCTTATGCCAGAAAAACAGCAAGAGAGTGTAGGTTGTAGTGCTATAAAATTGGAGTAGTGTGATGAGTAAAAAAGGAAATTTACTATTTAGTGTAAAAAATTTATTGAATGAATTTACCAAGGAAGGGAAGCAAAAATATCCTTATGAAGTGGTTGGTATTGAAACGAAGGAAAACAAGAAAATACTGGTGATTCAATTAGAAGGTCGTTTGATTAAGCGAAAAAGACCCGAAGATATTGTTTTAGATGATTCAATGATTGAAGGTCTATCGCCAAAGGCCGTTAGGGCTATTACTTATTTGGCTGTTTTAGAGCAGTTAGCACCTGAATTTCAGATATTGAGTCTAGAGCTCAATCAGAAATTACAGGAATATATTGTGACCTTAAAAAACCATACAGATGATGTTATTGAAAAAAAATCTGCATCTCAGGTTTCTAAGGATAGCTCTTTAGTTAAAAAGCTTTCTCCTGAAGATGCCAATAGAATTGGTTATATGGCCGGTATTAACGATTCTATTCAAGAACATTATGTTAAGTGAACCAACACAAAATAGATATTATAAGTATCCGTTTCTGATGTTGGGACTGTATATTACGTTTTTACTAATTACGGTGATTGTATCTAATCGCTTAACAATGCTGGGGTGTTTACTGGAGCCAGGAGGTATTTATTTTTTTCCATTGATTTTTCCTATTCTGGATATTATGGGAGAGGTTTATGGCTATTCTTATCCCCGACTATTTATTTGGATTGGAGGTCTGTGTGAGTTATTATTTGCTGTTGCGGTAACAAGTGTCGCTTATTTTCCTTATCCTGATTATTTTCATTATGTTGAGGCTTATCGTATTGTTTTTGATCCAACGATTCGATTTGTATTTTCGAGTCTTTTAGGGACAATGATTGGCGAATTTTTGAATGTATACCTTCTGGCTAAGTGGAAAGTGAAGTTACGAGGTCAGTCATTTGTTATTCGCTCGCTTTTAGCAACGGCAGTTGGGCAGGCCGCATTAACGATTATTGTTGATTTGTTAGCTTTTTCTGGAAAGATGAGTGGTCAGCATTTAGTTTGGATGATGGTGTCTGGGTATTCATATAAAATGATGTATTCAGCACTATTTGCATTTCCTGCATGGGTTGTGATTAAGAAACTAAAAGAAAAAGAGCGAGTGGATTATTTTGATATTAATACGAACTTTAATCCATTTAGATTAGAAATAGAGCGTCATCAGCATCAGCAATACGAGACACATCTAAACGCTTAAAAAGTCAGGCGTGCTTCAAGTAGTGTTGCCAAAATCATGTCTTTTTCAGTGAGTAGTGTCTTTTCTGTGTCGTTATGCTTAGGGTTTATTGATTTGGCATAGGTTAAGTGGCCTGTTTTAAATATTTTTTTAAAAGAGAATTGGCCGCGTTCGTTTAAAAAAATAAGTGCGCAATCTTTATCTTTAATTGTTTTTGATGCATCAAAGATAAGAAGACAATTGTTTGGAAAAATAGGCTCCATGCTTGAATCTGGCATGTGAACTGCAAAAGTGGTTTGATTTGATTTTGTTTCTAGAAAAATTTCCTTTTTATTATCAAAGTTAATATTGTTTGGCCACCCATATAGATCATCCCAAGATAAGAGTGGAGCGGCATTGAGTTCTAGTTGAATTTTTGTTTTTTCAGGTAGGTGCGCTGGAAGCGCTTCTTGCCCAAGCAGTTGATTGACCGTGACGGAAAAGTAGTGAGCAAGAGCGAGTAACGTTTTTTTTCTAGGATTTTCTGTGACACCGGTATAAAGCTGGTATAGGGTGGGTTGCGGCAGCCCTGTTGCTTTAGCTAAATCACTCACACTCATGTTGCCGTGCTTTATCATGAGTTTTTTTAGGTTAATTTGTAGCGCAAGATTCATAGACTTTAATAAACCAATAAAATTATTAATAAAGTATTGACATAGGTTGAGAATATATCATACCATGAAACCAATAAATTTATTGGTTTTTAGCTGTCAAACGTGAGTAATGTATCATATTTTGGTTAAGTTTGCTGTGTTGGTGAATCGATTAATGTAAAGAAAATTTGTTTTTAGGCTTTAAGCAAATAACAAGCAATGGAATGGAACATGTTATGAATGCTTAAAAATTTTAATCACATTAACAGGGAGGGTTATTATCAAATGAAGTAGCACTCAATGGGTTGAGTAAAAAGGAATGTATATTACTCGTCATTGAGTGAGTAGGTCCAACCTCTGCAACCGATCGATAGGCAGATCTAAGATCGGTTGCTTTTTTATGGGTATCGATTAGGAGCTAAAATGGATTTTACAAAACATCAGCATCGCCTTGGTCCTCTTGTTGAGCGTTTGAACATCATGGTTATTATTGTTTTAGGATTATTGTTAAGTAACCTGCTAACAGGCGCACTTGCATGGTATGGTATATTTCATCAGAAAGTAGAGGTGACCCCGTTCTTAGGTGGGTCAGCTTATCAAAAGAGTGCACTTATTCCCGGTCGTGATTATTTATCGATGATGACAGAAAATTTTATTTATGCTCGATTCAATGTCACACCTGAAACGGTTCGTTCAAATCATAAGCACTTATTGTCTTTTGTTGATACGAAGCATTATCCCAAATTTTTGGAATCACTCAATAAAGAAGCACGTATTGTTAGTACAAAAAAGATCTCGAGTTATTTTGAAATAAAAAAAATAGCATTAGATGAAAAAAGTTTGCGCTGCACGGTAACAGGAAAACTGAAGCAAGCGATAAAGACACGCGCTTTTCATGAAGAGCCCGCAACATATCAGATACAGTATCAGTATCATTTAGGACGCTTAATGCTGACGCAGTTTATACGACAAGATAATTTAGAGGCATCTGCTTCTAAAAAAATACCCTCTGCTGAGCAAAGGGTATAGTCAACAGCCCCTAGTATCGTGGTTAGAGGCTTTTAGAGTGATGCCGTTATTCTTGTGGCGTCATCGAGCTGACTTAAGATATCACTCGTGCCTTCTAATATGTTACCTGTAGATGAGATAAGATCGGGAACGCTGTTGAGGCAAGATTTTGATATCGAGATGAGCACGTCTGCATATGCTATCGTCGATTGTATGTTATCAACGGATGCTGTTTTGATATCTTCAGGTATGATATTAACGAGTGTTTTTAGATGCTCAATCACAGTATCTGTGTTTAGGCCATCCCCCTGAAGAGCGAGTAGTGCATTTTGAAGAGGGGCAGGAGTAGCGTTGAAACCGTTTCCAGCTCCTTCGATCATGGATTTTGCTGCTTCTTGTATGATAGGCAATATCAGTTCGCTGTTACGTGCCAGCAAGGGTCTCAGGATTTCATCCATAAACTGTCCATTTTTTAGAAAATCTTGAAGTGCTTTTGTTTGTTCGCAACATGCATTTAATTGGGCATTGATTGTGTGAATCCCTTGATTAATGACTTGTTGTGTTTCTGGGTGACTCTGTGCCATTGTGACAGCGAATCTTAGTCCTGCTGTCGTTGCTTTTAATTCATCAACTTTGGCTTTGAATAGGCTCAAGATAAACGGATTGTTTTCTAAGAAAGATTTTAAGTTTTTAACCATCATGTCTTTCATGGAGGCGATGGCTTTTTGTTGCTCATTTTCGGTGGTGGAGATGCCATATATACAGGTTGCTGCAGCACGTGTTATGCATGAGACGAGTTCAAGGCACGGATCAATAAAGGCACTGAATACCCAAAAGAGCGTGTGAAGTACATTAAAACCAGCCTGCTGAAAGTATGCAAAGCTTTTGTCAATATTTCCTACCATGATATTTGCTGAGCCAGCAATCATATTGTAAGGCAAGTATAAGAGTGTATTCAATAATGATTGAGCTGCTTGTACTCCGGCTACAATAGCCATCAGGATAGGTGTTTTTATGTGGTTAAGCATATCATTAAGCGACATAAATGCTGAGTCAAAAGAAGGCCTTCGAAATAAACTGATATGACCCGGAATCACACATTTTCCCACCAAATTAGATGGCTTGTTGCGCTTAGGGTATGTGGTGGAAACAAAAGGACCTTTTTGATTGAGTCCGATGTCCACTCTTTCGGCGCCGAGTGCTGCAAGAAGAATATTCTCTTCTGCGGGTTTAAAAAAAGTAGAGTAGGTTAAATCAAGAGGTGCATAAACGGTTGTATTTTTTATACGGTTTAATGTGCGAAGGTGTTCATAAGCAGACATAAAATATTATCCAGGCTCAATTAAAGTGAACGAATTGTACGCTAATATTTTTTTACGGTCAAGTTGATTTGTATTTGTGCTTTATTGGCTCCCCGGACAGGGCTCGAACCTGTGACCTAATGATTAACAGTCATCCGCTCTACCAACTGAGCTACCGGGGATAAGTGAGCGGGAATCTTAAATGGATTCCCGACATTTTTCAAGAGGTTTCGAACGAAAAATCTAAACGGTAATAAATTCTTCTAGCCGATTCATCGCATCTTTAAGTGTATTCATATCGGTTGCAAAAGAAAGGCGAATGCAGCCAGGTGTTCCAAAAGCGCTGCCAGGAACAAGTGCAACGCCAACTTTGTCTAGGAGTGCTTCAGCAAACGCGATATCATTAGAAAAGCCAAGTTGGCTGATGTTGTCTTGAATATTGGGAAACAAGTAGAAAGTGCCATCGGCAGGAATGACTTGTACTCCTGGCATGGTATTAAGACGTTGTATCAGATAATCATGACGCTCATGAAATGCTTTGACCATGTTCTTTACAACGGATTGGTGGCCATTGAGCGCTGCAACAGCAGCTTTTTGAGAAATAGAGCAAGGGTTTGAGGTGGATTGTGACTGAATCAGTTTCATTGCTTTGATTAAATCTTCAGGACCTCCTGCAAAGCCAATACGCCAGCCTGTCATTGCATATGCCTTCGATACACCGTTTAACACCACGGTTCGTGGATAGAGTTCGGGGCAAGCATCTAAAATATTGACGAATGGTGCTGACCAAAGGATATGCTCGTACATATCATCTGTTGCAATTAAAATATTCGGATACTTTAAAAGAACTTCTCCTAAGCTTTTCAGTTCTGCATGTGTATAAGCAATACCCGATGGATTTGAGGGGCTATTAAGAAAGAGCAATTTAGTTTGAGGCGTAATTGCTTGCTCGAGTTGTTCTGCTGTGATTTTATAGCGGTTGTTAATACTTGTTTCAATTATAATGGGATTGGCTCCTGCAAGTAATGCAATATCAGGGTAAGATACCCAATAAGGAGCTGGAATAATCACTTCATCGCCTGGATTTAAATAAGCTTGGCAGAGGTTAAAAATACTTTGTTTACCTCCAGCTGAAACAAGAATTTGACTGGGTGTATATGCTAATCCATTATCACGTCTAAATTTTGATATAATTGCATCTTTGAGTTCAGGAATACCATCAACAGGGGTATATTTTGTGAAGCCGGCTTGAATGGCCTCGATAGCAGCTTGTTTGATGTGTTGAGGGGTATCAAAATCGGGTTCACCTGTACCAAGCCCAATGATATCTTGGCCTGCTTTACGTAAGGCTTGTGCTTTAGCTGATACGGCAAGTGTAGGAGACGGTTTAACAGGTTGTATACGATGAGCAAGTAGGGTCATGAGTCTATCTCTTTTAGAATAAAATGATTCATGCTATTTAACCTGAAATTAAAGCAAATTGCATGAGGTTTTTCATGAGTACACGATTTCATTTATGTTCTGATTTTTCTCCAAAAGGTGATCAGCCGCGTGCAATTCAAGGCTTGGTTGACGGCTTTCAAGATGGGCTTGCACGTCAAGTGCTTTTAGGGGTTACGGGCTCAGGTAAAACGTATACGATTGCGCAAGTGATTCAAGCACTCGATAGGCCAACCTTGATAATGGCACCTAATAAGACGCTTGCAGCACAGTTATATGGAGAGTTTAAAGCATTTTTTCCTGATAATGCGGTTGAATATTTTGTTTCATACTATGATTATTATCAGCCGGAAGCTTATGTGCCATCATCGGATATGTTTATTGAAAAAGATGCCTCTATCAATGAACATATTGAGCAAATGCGCCTGTCAGCAACTAAGGCCTTATTAGAGCGAGAGGACACCATTGTTGTTGCGTCTGTATCTGCAATTTATGGATTAGGAGATCCTGTTGCGTATTTGAAAATGGTTTTGCATTTGTCGTGTGGTGAGAAAATTAATCAACGTGATATTTTAAAGCGTTTGGCTGAATTGCAATATACGCGCAATCCAACGACATTATCGCGAGGACAATTTCGTGTCCATGGAGATGTGATTGATATTTTTTCAGCGGATGCAGAAAAAGAGGCGATACGAGTACAGCTATTTGATGATGAAATAGAGAGTATTGCCCTATTTGATCCACTTACAGGAGAAATCATAAAGCGTTTGCCTCGGATTACTGTTTTTCCAAAAACGCATTATGCAACACCACGTGAGCGTATGTTACAAGCCATCGATTTAATTAAGCCCGAGTTGCAAGAGCGTTTAAAAACATTGACGGCTAATAATCAGCTTGTTGAAGCACAGCGTTTAGAGCAGCGTACACGGTTTGATTTAGAAATGATGCAAGAGCTTGGGTATTGTAGTGGTGTTGAAAATTACTCCAGGCACTTGTCAGGGCGTGGAGAGGGGGAGGCACCCGCAACACTCTTTGATTACTTACCTGACGATGCATTACTTGTGCTTGATGAGTCACATGTCACGTTGCCGCAAATAGGTGGCATGTACAAAGGAGATAGGTCACGTAAAGAAACGCTCGTTGAGTATGGTTTTCGTTTGCCATCAGCATTGGACAATCGTCCACTTAAGCTCGAAGAGTTTGAAGTGCGCTCGCCACAAACAATCTATGTTTCAGCCACGCCTGGTCCTCGTGAAATGGATGTAGCTGATAATGTTGTAGAGCAAGTGGTACGCCCGACGGGATTAGTCGATCCTGAGGTGGAGATTAGGCCCGTAACGAATCAAGTGGATGACTTGCTGTCTGAAATTCGTATCACGATTCAAGCAGGAGATAGGGTATTAGTGACAACGCTGACAAAACGTATGGCGGAAAATTTGACCGAATACTTGCAAGGATATGGCATTTTAGTGCGTTATTTGCATGCTGATATAGATACAGTTGAGCGTATGGAGATTATTCGGGATTTGCGATTAGGTGTGTTTGATGTGTTAGTTGGTATTAATTTGCTTCGTGAAGGTCTAGATATGCCAGAAGTTGCCTTGGTTGCTATTTTAGATGCGGATAAAGAAGGATTCTTGCGCTCAGATAGATCGCTGATTCAAACGATTGGTCGTGCGGCAAGACACCTTAAGGGGCGCGCTATTTTATATGCAGATAAAATTACAGGCTCAATGCGACGAGCGCTCGATGAAACAGAGCGTCGGCGTGTAAAGCAGCAGGCTTTTAATCAAGCGCATGGTATTACACCTCAAGGAATAAAAAAAGCAATTACAGATATTCTGGAGCGTGAACAAGTAGACGAGGTGATTGAGGCATCCCCCAACGTATCAGATGAACCTATTTTAGTTTCTCAGGAGAGTTTGATGCAGCAAATTCATGCGCTAGAAAAAGCCATGAAAAAGCATGTAAAAAATTTGGCATTTGAAGAAGCTGCTGTGGTACGAGATCAATTACTTGCACTGAAACAGCAGCTATTGCAGCCGAGATAATGGATTTGATTGAACGGGTGAACTATTTTTTACGTACTTTGCGTTATGCGGGGTATTTACTGATATTCACATCTAATCGGTCTTATTTTTTTGCAGTAATGCGTATCGCGATTTTATTTTTTGTTTTGATATGATGAAGTAGTTTTATGTGATCATCTTTGAGATATAAAAATAGTTCTTGCCCATAATTTTCTTCAATATAAGTGCGTTGTATGCTGAGGTTATTTAAAAAATTTTGGACATAGGCAAGAAACTGTGAGCTATCATCTCGAAAAGTGATTGTTTTGAAGTTAGCGCGAATTAATGCTTGCTCATAAGATGCTTTTGTTTCGCAGACGAGAGGGCCTGTTTGATTGGCTATTTCATCAGGGTATATCCAGTCAGCGATTACAAATAAACCATTTTTTTTAAGTTGAGTGTAGATTTGCTTAAATAAAGCTGTTTTATGTTTGACGTGATTTAAAACGCCTTTGCTGTAGGCTATATCGAAGCTATCCGCATTAAAGGGCATATCACCATTTTTAAGATAGCATTTAAAGGCAAGCTGAGACGAGATACCTGATGGTGTGTGTTTTTCTGCATAGTCGACCATCCAGCGATAAAGCTCAACACCTGAAATATTTGTGTTATATTTTTGAGCCAAATAATAAGCAACGCCTCCCATGCCAAACCCAATATCTAATGCTTGAGTGTTTTCAATATGGATGTCAGAAAACATATTATCGATAGCAGTTGTTCCACCAAGAGAGATTAGGTGTTTGCCGTAGAGCGCTTCAAATAATGCAATATTTTGCGGCTGATACGGATCTTGGCTTGAGGTTGATGACATCTGTCAGGTTGCCTTTTGTGGGGAAGCTCAGTCGATTTTATCTAAAGTGCGAGACTTTGAACAGAGCCCCCATCAACTCTGATATTACTGCCTGTAATCCATCGGGCTTCATCAGAGCATAAATAACAAGCAAGAGACGCAACATCTTCTGGTTGCCCTAAGTTTTTTTCTTGTAATACATTGCGACAATATTGAGCGGCAAAGGCTTCGCGCGAAGTATTTGCGTGTTTTGCTGCTTTATCCCAAGCTGGGGTTAGAATAACACCGGGTGAAATGCTATTAGAGGTGACGTTAAAGGGTCCTAGCTCGTTGGCAAGGCTTTTAGTAATGGACAATAAAGCAGCTTTGGTCATGGCATAGTGCGACATATGGGTGCCAGGTTCGATACTTTTTTCAGACGATAAAAATAAAAGGCGACCCCATTGATTTGATTTCATCGAAGGCAGAACATATTTTGTCAGATTAACTCCACCCATAATATTCAGCTGAAATAAATCATGCCATTCATCAGAGCCGATATTTTCAAATGCATCAACACGGCCAATGAGACCTGCATTATTGACTAAAATATCAACTTGTCCAAAATGCTGAATGGCTGCTTCGGCAATATATTGCGTGTCAGCTTCAGAGGTTAAATCGCCAGCAATTGAGTATACTTTTCCGGCATATGTCTGGCTGAGGCTTTGTTTGAATCGTTCTAATTCATTGGGTTGATTGGAGGTAATAGCAACATTGGCTCCACTTTGAACCAGTCTTTTTGCTATAGCTTGACCAATGCCCTGATTTGCACCTGTAATTAAAGCTGTTCGTTGGTTGAGCTGGAGGTGCACTCAATTAAACACTCTAACTGCTGTGTGCAATGAGCAGACAGCATCGGATTCATGAACCGTTGTTTGTCCACCAGTTAGCATAATGCTTTTAAACTGAAAGTGCAGTTCATCTGCATCTGTAAGTTTATAGGTGACGTTTTCAATATCAACACCCGTATGCTCATGCGCTGATATGTCCGTGATATAAGGAATATCAGCAAATTCTAAATAAGTTTTATGTAAAGCAATATCATGTGGCACCGTATAGATGACAAGGTCGTTTATTTTAGGTGTACAAGCATTAAAATCGATTGTGAGTTTAATATTATTCCCATTCAGAATGCTGTTTCGAATGTCATTGAATGTATTAAGCTCTCCTGCGTAAGCTTTAGAAAAGCATACTAATAATAATCCGAGCAATATATTTTTCATAAACTAGCCTCTATTGAATGATTTACAGCCAATATACAAAGATAAATAAGAATAACCATACTACATCGACAAAGTGCCAATACCAAGCGACTGCTTCAAAGCCAAAATGACGCTCAGGTGTAAAGTGTCCATAAAGCGTGCGAACAAGGATTGCTATAAGCATGATGGTACCAATGGTCACGTGTAGGCCATGAAATCCAGTGAGCATAAAAAAGGTTGTACCATAAATACCAGCATCAAGGGTTAAGTTCATTTCGGTATAAGCTTCGTGATATTCATAGGCTTGTAAGCTTAAGAATAAAAGACCAAGAGCAACTGTGATTGCGAGTCCAATGTGGAGTTGACGGCGTTTATTGAGCTTAAGAGCCCAGTGCGCCCATGTAATCGTAGCACCTGATGTGAGTAAGATAAGGGTGTTAATGGCGGCAAGGCCCCAAGCGCCCATAGCCTCATATGCACCGGCAAAGGTTTGGTTATCTGGGTTTTTTAAGAGTGGCCAGCTTAGCTTAAAATCGGGCCACAGGGTGATATGCGATATTGGATGTAGCGATAGTTCGCCACCCAGCATAGGCAGAGTCCAATAACGTGAGAAAAATAAGGCGCCAAAAAAAGCCGCAAAAAAGCAGACTTCAGAGAAGATAAACCAACACATACCCCAGCGAAAGGATCGATCCACGCGTAAGTCATAGAGCTCTTGTTGATTTTCATAAATGACCTGACCAAACCAGCCAAAGAGCATAAACGTTAAGAGCACCAACCCAAGCGCAAAGACATAAGGCCCATACCAATCATCATGTAGCCATGAAGCAGCACCTACAAGGGTTGTTGTAAGGGCTGTTGAGGCAACCAAAGGCCAGTGGCTTGGTTTTGGAATGTAGTAGGTGCTGTGGTGTGCTCCCATGATATATATCTCCTAATTTGCAACGCGTCCGGTTACATCAAATAACGTGTAAGCGAGTGTAATGGTTTTTATTTGGGGAGGAAGGTCTGTATCCAAATGAAACAAAAGAGGCATATCCATGCCTTCATGGCCCTCTAATGTTTGCTGCGCAAAGCAAAAACACTCAGTTTTTTTGAGGTACTTTGCGGCAATGCCGGGAGTCACGCTTGGAATCGCTTGCACTGTCATACGATGCTTTGTTTTGTTTTCAGCATAAAAAGCGAGGCGTGCAATCTCTCCCGGGTGTACTTTGAGCTTTGACGTTTTAGGGTAAAAATCCCAAGGAATGCCAGAATTATTAGTTGCAATAAATTCCACGAATACCTCGCGATTTTTCACAATTGTCGCTTTGGATGGGTCATAAGCGACAGCTTTAGGGTTGGTTTTTCCATTAATGCCGAGGTTTTTACAAAGGCTGTTATAAATGGGAACCAACAGAAAGCCAAAGCCAAACATACCCACAGCTAAGCCTGTTAAGAGCCATGAGAGCCGTACTTTTTTCTTCATCAGAGTGTCACCTTATTATTTAATCTCAGGTGGCGTAGTAAAGCTGTGATAAGGTGGGGGGGACGACAAAGTCCACTCAAGGCTTGTACCACCTTCCCAAACTTGTCCATCTACTTTTTTACCCGCTCTGATGGTGTGAATGACGTTATACAAAAATAAGAGTTGTGATAAACCAAACATAAAGGCTCCAATAGATACCACAACATTAAAATTAGTAAACTGTAATGCGTAATCAGGAATACGACGCGGCATACCTGCAAGTCCTAGGAAGTGCATAGGGAAAAAAGCAATGTTAACGGATATGACGGATAGCCAGAAATGCCAACGGCCTATGCATTCATTATACATGCGTCCACACCACTTAGGTAACCAGTAATAGGTGCCAGAGAAGAGCGCAAAAATGACACCAGGCACTAATACATAATGAAAGTGTCCGACGACAAAGTAAGTATCTTGATATTGGTAATCGGCAGGTACGAGTGCAAGCATAATTCCGGTAAAGCCACCAATGGTAAATAAAAATACAAAAGCGACAGCAAATAGCATTGGGGTTTCAAATGTCATTGCACCTCTAAACATGGTGCTGACCCAGTTGAACACTTTGACACCTGTAGGGACAGCAATCAGCATGGTCGCGTACATAAAAAACAACTCGGCACCCAAAGGAATACCTGTTGTAAACATATGGTGAGCCCACACAATGAACGATAATACAGCAATGCTAACCGTTGCATACACCATAAAATGATAGCCGAATAAAGGCTTACGACTAAACGTTGGAATAACTTCTGAGATAACACCAAAGGCCGGTAAAACCAAAACATAAACTTCAGGATGTCCAAAAAACCAGAAGATGTGTTGAAATAGAATTGGATCGCCACCACCTGCAGCTTCAAAAAAGCTGGTACCAAAGTGTCTATCAGCAAGCATCATTGTCACTGCGCCTGCGAGTACGGGCATAATTGCAATGAGTAAGAATGCGGTAATAAGCCAAGTCCAGACAAACATTGGCATTTTCATGAGTGTCATCCCAGGAGCGCGCATATTCAAAATAGTGGCAATAATATTAATAGAGCCCATGATAGATGAAACACCGAGCATATGGACCGCAAAAATCATGAAGTCTGTACTGGGTGGTGCGTAGCGGGTTGAGAGCGGGGCATACATGGTCCAGCCAAAGTTAGGCCCACCTCCAGCATGAAAAAGCGTTGATAAGAGCAACGTAAATGCAAAAGGTAAAATCCAAAAGCTCCAATTGTTAAGCCTTGGGAGTGCCATGTCAGGCGCTCCAATCATGATGGGGATTTGCCAGTTAGCCATGCCAACAAAAGCGGGCATGACGACTCCAAAGAGCATCACAAGGCCGTGCATGGTAGTCATTTGGTTGAAAAAATTAGGGTCAACTAAGCGGTGCCCGGGTTGAAACAACTCCACGCGAATCAGTAGTGCCATAGCACCTGCAAGAAAGAAGCTAAGCATGGCAATCCAAAGATAAAGTGTGCCTATATCTTTGTGGTTGGTGGTAAAAACCCAACGTTTGATAAAGCCAAAAACACCACGTTTTTGGTCTGGGCCATGGTCATCATGATCATGGTGGGCATTGTGAATGGATTCAGGTGCTGTACTGTGACTCATTATTTTAAACCTCCGGCATGTGCTTGTTTTACCCTGACGACAGGTTGTTCAAGTTCTTGACGAACCTTAGCAACGTCAGCGGGCTGCACGTCTTCATCTGTATTATTACCCCAGGCATTACGCTCATAGGTGACAATGGCTGCAATATCTTCATCTGTTAATTGCATACGATAGGGTTGCATAGCCGAACCAGGGACACCATTTAATATGATATCAATATGTCTTGATATGGGATGTCCAACAGCAACAGAGCTGCCCTTAAGTGCTGGATAAAGGGGAGGGATACCCGTACCATCTGGCTGATGACAGGCGCTACAAACAATGTCGTACTTTTTCTTGCCTTCCGTCATAAGCGCTTTTCGAGTTAAGACGGGTTTGGATTCTAGATAGTTAAGGTGCGTGTGTGTAGAGGGTAAAGTACCTTCTGATTGTGTTTTTACCCATTTATCAAAATCAGCATCAGTTACAGCATGAACTTCGATAGGCATAAACGCATGATTGACGCCACATAGTTCAGCACACTGGCCACGGTAGATGCCTGGCTTTTCAATACGTGCCCATGCTTCGTGCATGAATCCTGGGATAGCATCACGTTTAATGCCGAGCTCAGGAACCCACCATGAATGAATGACATCGTTTGAGGTTACCAAAAAGCGTATTTTTTTGTTTACAGGAACGACGAGGGGTTTATCAACTTCAAGTAAATACCAAGGATTTTTAGCTTCTTTATTTTGAATTTGAGCATAAGGCGTTGATAAAACACTAAAGTAGCTGATGCCTTGGTCGAGATATTGATACTGCCATTTCCATTGATACCCGACCACTTTGATGGTTACATCAGCATTTGAGCTATCTTCAAGGTTGATAAGAATGCGTGTTGCCGGGATGGCGAGTCCTACTAGAATAATAAAAGGAATAATCGACCAAATAATTTCAAGGCGTGTATTGTCATGAAAGGAAGCAGGCGCGTGCCCTCGAGATTTTCGATGATGAATCAAAGAATAAATCATGATGCCAAAAACAACGATGCCAATGCCTGCACAAACCCACATGGCAATCATATGCAGCGAATAGATGTCTTTACTAATCGGTGTGACCCCTTGATGCATATTTAATTGCCAATGGTTAGGGGGTGCGGTTTCGGCAGCACAAATAAGCCCTGAATATAGGGTCAGTAAACAGCTGACAATTAATGATTTAATGGCGTTTAATCGCTTTAACATCCTCGTTCCTTAGTTTATCTTAATCTTATTTTCTATATGGCATCGTATTGCGTTACCACAGGCTGTAATTTCCTTTAGGGTCAGACTCAGCAATCATATATTTAATAGCTTCTATAATGTCACGAGTCGTACACTGGCTGCATGCTCCTTTAGGGTGATGTTCCCCATCAATCGTATATTGCACAAGCACATCCATGTTTTTGGTAATGAGCGGCTTCCAGGCAGCTTTGTCGCCGATTTTTGGCGCCCCTAAGTGGCCATTATTATGACATGCACTACACTTCTCTTCATAAATTATTTTACCCGATTTAGGTTGTGTTTCGAGTTTCTGAGCTTCAATATCTAGCCACTGTGAGCGTGATAACGATTCGTTTAGAATATAATCAACGGCCGATATAATATCGTTTTCAGAGCAGGTAACACAAGCACCTTTAGGCGGCATGCTGTTGTAGCCGTCAATCACATTTTTATAAAGTGTTTTTAACCCGTTATCTTTGAGTCGCATGGTCCAGTTTGAACCATTACCAATGCGAGGCGCAGTCATCTCCCCATTTTGATGGCAGATGGTGCATGCATGCAAATAAACCTGTCTACCTCGAGCAAGGCTTGGTGGGTCATTAGAAGGTGTTAGACCTAGAGGCTCTTCACTCACAACGGTTTTGATGTAAGTTGCAATGGCAAGGTGGTCTTCAGGCGTTAGGTAGCGCAAACTATTGTGGTTCACTTCTGCCATAGGGCCTGCAACAGGACCCGCATGATTAATGAGTTCATTTTTAGCAAATACATCGATGACTTCTTGGTGTGTTGCTGATTCAAGACCATACTTTGTGATGTTTGGTGCCCAGTACCCATCAATAAATGTGCCGGTGAGATAATATTTGTTTTTAGGTGCGCCGAGCGGATTTAAAGGGGTGTGACACATGCTACAATGCCCAAGGCTATCAACGATGTATTGACCGCGGTTCCATTCATCTGATTGCGCTGGGTTTGCTTTATAGGGTTCACTGGGATAGAAAAAGAGTAAATTCCAACCGAAAAGAGAATAACGTGCGCCAGGTACATTAAATGGAAATGGAAGCGGTGTGTTTTGACGTTCAACAGCAGGAACACTCATGAAGTAAGCGTATAAATCGCGAGCATCTTCGTCAGTGGTATTTGCAAAATAAAGATAAGGAAAAACAGGGAAATAAGGCTGTCCTTTGGGGTTTTTCCCTTCTTTGAGTGCACGAATGAAATCGGCCTCAGTCCACTCACCAATACCTGTTTTATTATCAGGCGTAATGTTAGGGCTATAAAAGGTACCAAAGGGGGTGGCAATGGATAAGCCTCCTGCAAAAGCTTTGCCACCTTCAGCCACATTGGTATGACATGCCATACAGTCACCCATTTTTGCGAGGTACTCCCCACGCTTAATTTGAGCAGCTTTTTCTCCTTGCGCAGGTTTGGTTTCGGGGTAATCAGCGTAATATCCACCATTAAGCTTGAGCGCATCTGCATGCAGTGGCATTTGGCATGTGAGGATTACAATGAAGGCCAATATTAATTTATTTTTATAAAAAGAGCTCACGCTCCCTCCTGTTATCTTTTTTATTTTAAGTCAGTGTTTACAAAAACATCATCGCCATCTATGCGCACTGGATAAACGTTTAATGGTTTGGGGCAAGAAGCTTTTGCGAGCAAAGGTCCAACAATAGGTGGCCAGGGTGACCAAGATACGACGGCACCTGTATCAAGATCAAATGTGCTTTTATGAAAAGGACAAACCAATTCACACTGTTGGGTAATGGTTGCTTTCTTCAACGGCAGTTTTAAGTGGGGACACTGTGCTTGCACTGCATGAGGCTTACCTTCGTGCCAAATGAACAACAATTTGTGTTGATTAAGCGTTAGTGTGGTGCGTCCTGCATCTTGAAGGGTTTTTAAAGCAATTGCCTTTTCCCATGCCATCGCATGTGTCCTTAGATTTTTTATCACAAATAATATTCGCGATCATAACAGTGCTGTGATGTTTCTGCTAGAGGGTTTTAAGAGTTTTGCTTGGCTTTGCTTGCTTCCCGGGATAACTTGCTCTATGTTAGAAGAATCTATGTTTGGGGAAGAATCAATCATGTTCACACGTTGGTTGACTTTGATGTGTTTCATTTGCCTTGTGGCAAGTTGTAGTTTATTTCAAGAATATGCACCTAAGCAATTGACCGAGCCTAAGTTGATTCATCCGGCCAAACAAGTCCGCACTGTGCAGCCTTTTACCCAAGTATATATTCAAGGGCCGTTTAATGTTCGCTTGCATACAGACAGTAATAAGAAGCCAAGCCTTAAAATTGATAGTGACACCATTGATTTAAAGCATATTCAATCTTATGTGAAGCGCGGCGTCCTCTATGTTTCTGTCGGCTCTAAAAAAGCACATATTGGCAAACGTCGGTTACGAATGGAAGAGGCTACTTTAGATATTAACGTGCCTCATTTGCATGGATTTACTTACAAAGGTGAAGGGGTTATTTCGGCGCGTCATATTCGCTCAAGTTTGCTCGATATTTGGATTATGAATAAAAAACAATCTACTTTTAGTGGATGGATAAATTTAAGACGGTTGACTGTAGCCGGGAATGGAACCACAAAAATCACCGGCATTCATAGTAAAAACTTGCAAGTTAAGTTGATTGATTCACCTCATGTTGAACTAAAAGGGGAAGCAAATTTAAAACGCCTAGATATGGAAGGTGGTGGGACATTGCGTTTGTATTGGGTCAAAAGTAATAACTTGATTGTTCGGCTCAAAGGCACTTCACGATTGAAGCTTGCCGGTACTGTGAATCGATTAGATAGCGTGGTGTCAGGTAAAGCCCACTTTAATGGGCGTCATTTACGGGTTAAGGAAGCTTTTGTAAAAACAAATGATGAAGCTGTTTCTGATATTGCAGTGATTGAGACGCAGCACACATTGGCACGTGATAGAAGCGATATTTATTATTATCACTTACCGTCGCTTCGAACAGACTTTATGGCACGAAATGGTGCTGTTTTAGACATGCGGTCTAAAGATTTAAAGCTGATTCAGCCTGATACGGTTTACGACCATTAAGGGTTAGGGCTAAAAACTGAGGTGTTCGCTCATCGAGCCAATACCTTGGTTTTCCGGGTATTTTTCCTGAAATAAAACCGACATGTCCTCCTTTAGCACTGAGCTCAAGTGTAACTTGTGGCGAGAGATGGTGAAGAGCAGGAATCGCTTCAAGTGGCATAAATGGATCGTCTGATGCGTGAATGATCAGGGTTGGTGTTTTGATTTGTTTTAAGAATTGCCGTGAGCTCGATTCTTCGTAATAGGTTTTTGCATCAGGAAAGCCATGTAACGGTGCTGTTATTTGTTCGTCAAACTCCCAAAAAGAGCGTAATGAGTCAATGTTTTTTAAATATTTATCAATAGTATGGGGGTGCTTTTTAAGCTTGCGTTTAAATACTACTCGCAGATTATTGATGAGGTAGCGCTGATAAATACGAGCAAATCCTTGATTCATATGTGTTGCAAGTAGTCCTAATTCAAATGGTGTTGAAATTGCAATGGAAGTGTCAATAAGCGACTGTTCACCTTGTTCTCCAAGCCATTTTAGTAAGACGTTTCCCCCTAAAGAAACACCAACCACCGCTTTTTTTGTATTGGGCTCGCGCGCATTCAAGGTTTTGAGCAAGAAATCAAGATCTGTTGTCTCACCTGAATGGTAAGCTCGAGGTAAACGGTTTGCTTCTTGGCTAGCCCCTCTGAAATGCATGAAAACAGCACGCCATCCGTGTTGATTATAGGCTTTAAGTTGGCCGGCCACGTAAGATGAGTCAATACTTCCACCTAATCCATGTAATAAAATGACGAGTGGCGCAGTTGCTGGAAGACGATGCGTTGCCCAAGCTAAATCAATAAAGTCACCATCTGGAAGTTCTAAGCGCTCAAGTTGTGTAATAGGTGCCTTTTGGCGTTTGGTGAATGAGCGAAAAATAGTTTGTGCGTGTGAGTTGGAAAGCCACCAGGCCGGTTTGAAAGTGCTCGTGATGATCATAGCAGTATCTGCAGTTAATGTGACTTAATTTTATCACATTAATCATGATTAATACAATTAATGATGGTCTCAATATCGCCATCAAGTGGAATGGCATGTGCTGAATGATCAAGCCAGTGCGTATTGCAGTTGTTATTGTCTTTAAACAGTTGCGTGACGAAAGGTGAGTCGACGACGTCATCGTGCGATCCTAAGAATAAATCAACTGGGCATTTGGGTTGTTTAAGTTCTGTTTGCTCAATCAGTGTAAATAATTCAATCAGTGCTCGAAGCGGCAGTTTTTTATAGGCAAGCTCTTCATGTTCATGTGTAAATAAATTACCTGCATGATTTTTGATGTGTTTCATACCACAAGCATTGAGTAGTCGAGCGGCTTTTTTTGCAAGATTTATATTAAAGCGCAGCTTGAGCGCTGGAGCGAGTAAATAAAGATGCTGTATTGGAAATTGCGTTGCAAGATGGCAAGCAAGTAAGCCTCCGAGCGAAAGGCCAACAATTTCGACAGTTTTATATTGCTGAATAAGGGGTTCACAAGCAGCTTCTGCGGCCGCTATCCACTCATCACGCGTGACACTTGTAAAAGCGGCAAGATTTTCGGCATGTCCAGGGAGGGCTGGGCAAACCAGTGCGTCATAGTTTTTGAGTGCCGGCCAAATAGCACGATATACAGCAGGTGAAGATGAAAAACCATGAAGTAGGAGCAGTGCACGGTCATTACCTTTATTGCGTTTATCGATGGGAGCGAGGCGTTCTACTTCTGTTTCAAGGAGGGGCCGCATGGCTTGTCCTCGCCACATATATTGGAAGTCATCTAAATTAATCATGTACTCCTCCCTCTAAACCGTTGACAGTTAGGATTAAGCTATGCGATATTTGCGCTGCGAGGTTGGACTTGCTATGTGTCATTCCACTGGGTCAATTGGCGACACACCGATTGGCCCTTTTTTTTAGTATAGCGAATTTAAAGGTTTTATTGTTCTCTCTGTATTTTTTATTTTTACCATTCAGGTTAAGTCAATACAATGAACGATGAATCGCCGCTCTAGTATTTTAGCACTAATTGTTTTTTTTGCGCTCACTTGTTGTATGTGGTGAGGCGTTCTCAATGGGATCTGGTCGGACACTTAGAGGCGATACCCCTGGGAAAAAAGCAAGCCATCTAAGATCTGCAGATGGGCGCGTCCGGGGGGAGCAAAGATATTCGGATGGATTTTCAATCCAAGAGAGTAGCGCGGTAGACCACGATGCATAAGCAATATTCTTTTTACTGTCTAGGGTGACGAATGGTTTATGATATTCAAGTCGCTGGATAATATCAGTGCTTAGGCCATTGTTTTCCAAGTTAAGGGCTTGAAGGGTTTGATTGTGTAAAAATGCACTGGCGCCTAAATCCGAGATGTTATTATTGGCCAAGTCAAGGTGAGTTAGGGTTGTATTGCTTGCAAGTTGCTTGACACCTGTGTCGTTGATGTTGCAGTGATTTAAATAGGCATATGTTACATGTGGACATGCTGCGAGCACTTCACATAGTTGTATAATTTGAGCGTCACTCAGAGAGATACCTGTTAATGTAATGACTGTATCTGTGGTTTGGATATTATGAATGATTGTTTCAAATGTTTTGATAGGCATCACATAAAATATCAAGAAAATCAATCTATGAGAATATGATTCAAAACGAGCAGATTTTCAACCTGCTCGTTTGGGCATTGAGTGACACTTATTCTTCTGTAATAAGTACACTTTCTGCTTGGAGGCCTTTAGGCCCTTGTGTTACAGCGAATTCAACCCGTTGATTTTCATACAGTGTTTTTCGACCGGCTTCACTCACGATTGATCTAAAGTGAACAAAAACGTCATCTTGACCACTATCACGGCTAATAAAGCCATACCCTTTTTCATCATTAAACCACTTAACGTGGCCAGTTTCTTTAGCTGACATGTTTCCTTTCCAATGTTAAATGAGAATCATGCTTGTGCAATGCAACAAGCCATACAATTATAGCGAGGTTTTTTATGATTAGCGAGGTGAACTTGTGTAAAGCAAATGAAAAAAGACGTTTATTTATGAAGGAGTTGCTGAATATTTTTAGTAATTTTTATAGGGGCAGTTGTGGGTAAAAACTGCTTTAAAACATGCCCTTCTCGTGAGATTAAAATTTTGGTGAAATTCCATGGGACAAAAATCCACGGTTTTTTTTGAATATTTTGAGCTAAATAGGCATATAAAGGGGATTGATGAGGACCTTTGACATCTAGTTTTTCAAATAAGGGGAAGGTGATGTTAAAGCAGCTTTTAGCAAATGCTTGAATCGCTTTACTATCTCCTGGTTCTTGATGTAAAAATTGATTGCATGGGAAGCCAAGTACACGAACACCTTGATTATTATAATCGCGATGGAGTTCCTCAAGTGCTTTGTACTGAGTAGTAAAACCACAGCGACTTGCAACATTTACAATTAATAAAATATCCCCCTGATATTGTTTAAGTGTTGTGTCCATGCCACTTAAAGTTTTCAGTGGGATATCATAAATGGTAGTCATGCATGAATGCCATGATGTTTTAAAAAAGCATCGGTTGTGGGTGCGCGCCCTCGAAAGGCTTCAAAAAATTCAGCGGCTTTTTTTGAGCTACCGACTTCAAGGACATGCGTTAAAAAGTCATGGCCTGTTTCAGGGTTTAAAATGCCTTCATCTTCAAAGCGTGAAAAAGCATCGCTTGAAAGTACTTCTGCCCATAAATAGCTGTAATATCCGGCGGCATAACCACCTGCAAAAAGGTGTGAAAAGCTTTGGGCAAAGCGATTGTAAGGCGCGACTGGAAGGACTTGGGTGGTTTCACGGACTAATGTCAAAGTATTTTCAAGCCAAGTTGGCTTATCACCTGGATACGCTTCGTGTAGTAGAAAATCAAACCAAGCAAATTCGAGTTGTCTCATTAAATGCAAGCCTGCTTGAAACTGTTTGGAAGCAAGCAAAGCGTCAAATAAAGCTTTGGGCAGAGGCTCACCTGTTTCGACGTGTTTTGAAAGTTGCTTTAATGTTTCTTTATCCCAGCAAAAGTTTTCAAAAAACTGGCTGGGTAGTTCAACCGCGTCCCATTCAACACCTTGAATGCCAGATGCACTGAGGTAATCAACTTGTGTTAAAACATGATGTAAGCAGTGACCGAGTTCATGAAAAAGTGTGACGACTTCATCATGTGATAAGGTTGGTACATCAAATGACGCTGATTTTGCAAAGTTACAGGTTAAAAATGCAATCGGAGGCTGAATACTACCATCGATTAATTTCCGACGACTTTGAGCATCGTCCATCCACGCTCCGCCTCGTTTATTAGGACGTGCAAATAAGTCCATATATAAGTAACCACGTAGTTGCTGTTTTTTGTCATGAATTGCATAGCAGGTTACATCAGGGTGCCAAACATCAGTTGATTCAGTGATATCTGTCAGTTGCATGCCATACAGTGTGTGCGTGATGTTAAAAATACCATCCATTACATGTGGGAGCGGAAAATAAGGCCTGAGCGCCTCATCGTTCAAATCATACTCAGCCTCTTTTCTTTTTTGAGAGACATAGGCAACATCCCAGGGTTGTAGCTCTGAAATATTACATGCTGTGTTTGCAAAGGCTTTGAGTGCTTCTACATCTTTTTGGGCTTGGGGAAGCGCTTGTTTTACGAGGGTATCAATAAACTTAAAAACCTCATCAGGGGTTTCGGCCATTTTAGGGGCAATCGACAGTTCCGCATAAGAGTTGAAGTCAAGCAATGCTGCCTTTTCATTTCGAAGTGCTAAAATCTCTTGAATGAGCGGCGTGTTATCAAACTCACCCGCATTTGGACCTTGATCGGAGGCGCGTGTTACGTAAGCTTCATAGAGTGTTTCCCGAAGTGCTCGGTCATCGGCATATGTGGCAACAGCCAAATAACAAGGAATTTCAAGGTTTAAAATAAATCCTTCTTGATGCGCGGCTTTGGCTCGTTCACGTGCGCTTAAAATAGCATGCTGCGGCAGGCCTTTCAGGCGATTTTTGTCGGTAATAGCCAGTTTGTATGCATCCACCGCATCTAATATATGTGTTTCAAATTGGTTGGATAACTCAGCAAGCCGCGTATTAATGGCTTCAAAGCGTTTTTGTTTTTCGGGTGCTAAAGCAACTCCTGCAAGTTTAAAATTACGCAGAGTATCCGCCATGATTTTTTGTTGTGTTGGATTAAGCGTGTTTGTTTTGATAGAAGCCAGAGCCTGATAAAGCGCTTGGTTATGTGAAATTGACGCTTCATAGGCCGATAACATAGGCAAGCAGGCTTTATAAGCTTCGCGTAATTCAGGTGAATTCATCACGGCATGTAAATGTGACAGAGGTGACCAGAGTTTGGAGAGCTCATCATCTAAGTCATCTAAAGGATGCATGAGGTTATCCCATGTAAAGCTTGTATTTGCTTTGAGTAATGCATCAATCTTATTTTGATTGGATTCAAGTAATGCTTCAAATGTTTTCGGAAAAGTCGCAGCGTCAAAATCTGAGAAGTTTGGCAGTTGCTTTGTCATATGGTCGGCTACAAAAAATAGATGTGTGCTGAGTATACATAATTTGAGATAGCGTACAAATGGTTGCGAAAAAAAAGGGCTCAAGGGCCCTTTAAGTTAAGCCTGTTGAGTGAGCTTTTGATACTCTGCTTCGACCTCATCGCTTATATTGACGCCATTATTGCTTGTAAAAAAGCGATCACGCAACTCAGTTTTTGGTTTTTCCATTGAAGTCTTGAGATGCCTAGATTCTGAAATATCACCCTCTGAAGATGTCCCCTCAATATCATAATCTTGCTTGTAACTTCCTTCATAAGCTGTTTTAGGGTCAGAGGGTAGTGAGGCTGTGTGACGGGCTAAATAGCCATGATATCCTAAAGATTGTTCACATATATGGATTGAGCAAATGGCTAATGCCGCTATTACAAATGAACCCACAAGGATAAGTGCTAAAAAACCAGCAACAGGTAGTGTGCTTTCTAAGGTTATTGCAAGTGCGGTTAAACCTATGATGCCACCGATTAAGCCCGCAGTTGAGGCCCAGCCTGAGAGTGCAGCCATTATCAAGTAATGGCTTTTTAAAGGAGCGGTTGCTTTCTCACTATCGGTTATGATTTTATCGTTAACTGCTTGCATGAAGGCATGAATGGAGCCTGCTTGGCTTAAATCTAATTCGTCTAGCAGTGTTTTTAAGGCTTCAGTGGCTCGATTGTTGTCTGTATTATTTAAAAAGTTTAAAAATTTGATGGTTTTTGCGTTAGACGCAATTATAAGGTCTAAAGTGAATAATACATCGAATGTTGCTGTAAGCGTCTCGCCTGTTGTTTCTTTATTTTTGGCTTTGTCCAAATAAGTGTTTCTTACATTCGATAGAGCAGTATCATATTTCTGGATGGCTTCTAGGTTGGTTTGGTATGGCATTGGAAACACCTCGCTTAAAGATATAGAGCAATATTGTAATTAATTTAACCTTTATTGTCAAAAAGTAAGCTTATGTGTGTTTTTTAAGTGGGTATTGGTGCTCTTTTAGATTTATCGGTATCATGCGCATAAGATTTTTAATGATGAGTTGATATGCGCTCAGTTAAAGTAAAACTTTTGCTTCAATATACTTTGCCTAAGAAAGCACTGACTGTGTTTGGTGGCTTGCTTGCGAATATAAAAATAGTTTGGATCAAAAATTATTTAATTCGTTATTTTTTGAGAAATCATGCGGTCAACATGCAAGAAGCAGTTCATGAATCGGTTCAAGCCTATGCAAGTTTCAATGATTTTTTTATCCGGCATTTAAAACCCGGTTTACGGCCTATTGCAGACACCGATATTGTGTCTCCTGTAGATGGGTTTGTGAGTGAGTTTGGGCGTATTGAAAAAGGTCAGTTACTGCAAGCTAAAGGCAAGTATTATGCAGTACAAGAATTTTTGGCTTCAGAACAGTCACAAAGTGACGTGTTTTTGAAAGGCTCGTTTATTACGCTTTATTTATCACCTAAAGATTATCATCGCGTTCATATGCCACTTGCAGGTAAGCTCGAAGATATGACTCATGTCCCAGGCACATTGTTTTCTGTGCAGCCGGCAACAACACGCCATATCCCTAAGCTTTTTGCAAGAAATGAGCGGTTGGTTTTGCAGTTTGAAACTGAGCTGGGAGCTGTGGCAGTTGTTTTTGTGGGGGCGACAATTGTCGGAGCAATTGGTACATGCTGGCAAGGTGATTTGCCACGACTCTCCAAAATTAAGTCTTATCATCATGATGTTTTAGTATGGTCTGATGCTGAGAAAACACTTGAAACAGGAGATGAGCTTGGATACTTCAAGTTAGGTTCAACGGTAGTTTTGTTATTTGAGAAGCAAGTTCATTGGACGCCAGCACTTAAAGCTGGCATGAGCATTCGATTGGGGGAAGCCCTTGGGAATGTGTTGGGAAATGATAGAGAAGAACAACAAGGATAAGTCATGCGAATTGTGAGTATTAAAGGCCGCGAAATTTTAGATTCTCGCGGTAACCCAACGGTTGAAGCTGATGTCATTTTAGACAATGGTGTGTTGGGGCGTGCAAGCGTTCCTTCAGGGGCATCAACCGGGCAACTTGAAGCATGTGAGCTTCGAGATGGAGATAAATCACGTTTTGGCGGTAAAGGTGTTTTAGACGCGGTTGAACATATTAATCAGGATATTCAACACGCATTGCAACAAGTGTCGGTTGATGATCAAGAAGTGCTGGATCAACGGCTGTGTGAGTTGGATGGGACTGAAAATAAGTCGCGCCTGGGTGCGAATGCAATTTTAGCGGTATCACTAGCGTCTGCGCGAGCGTCAGCTTTAACACAAGAAAAGCCGTTATTTGAAGCTTTGAATCAAGCAGAAACCATGACTTTGCCCGTGCCAATGATGAACGTATTGAATGGTGGGGCCCATGCTGATAATAACGTTGATATTCAAGAATTCATGATTATGCCGGTGGGCGCAAAAGATTTCCCGACCGCTATTCAGATGGGGGCGGAAATTTTTCAAGGTTTAAAAACCGTTTTACGAGCAAAGGGTCTGAACACTGCCGTTGGAGATGAAGGTGGATTTGCGCCTGATTTGCGCTCGAACCGAGAAGCGCTTGATTTGCTTTCGGAGGCTGTGGAGCAGTCAGGGTATCAATTGCAAAAGGATATTGTGTTTGCGTTAGATGTTGCTGCATCAGAGCTATTTGCTGATGGTATATATGATTTGAAGTCGGAAAGTTTGAAATTAACAAGCCATGATTTGGTCGATTATTATGCGACTCTGGTGGAAAGTTATCCGATTGTGAGTATTGAAGATGGCTTGGATGAGGCAGACTGGCAGGGCTGGAAGCACATGACAAATAGGCTTGGAAGTGTTGCGCAGTTGGTCGGAGATGATTTATTTGTGACAAATCCACGGATATTGGCTGAAGGAATTGAGGCCTCTGTTGCGAATGCGGTTTTGATTAAACCGAATCAGATTGGAACACTGACAGAAACACGAGAGACAATTCGACTTGCAAAGGCACATGGCTATCGATGTGTGCTATCGCATCGCTCAGGTGAGACTGAAGATGCATTTATTGCGGATTTGGCTGTGGCAACGGGCGCAGGACAAATTAAGACAGGGTCATTGTGTAGAACGGATAGAGTTGCCAAATATAATCAATTATTACGAATTCATGAAATGCAATCGTTGCCCTATGCAACGCCATTTAAATAGGGAGGTGTCATGAATGTAAATTTTCGGCGGGGAATGGCTTTTATTCTCGTGGTCACAGGGCTGGTTTTGGGCGCTGCTTGTTACTTGCAATATACTGAAGCGCTTTTGCCTTGTCCTTTGTGCTTGATGCAGCGTGGTATGACGATATTAATTTTTTTATGCGCACTGATAGGGCTTTTTGTCAGTAAGTCATTGAGGCAGCGGATAATGCTAAGCCTGTTGTTATTGTTTGCGATAGGTGGTGCTTTTTTTGCTTTAAGGCAACTCTGGCTTCAGTCTTTACCTGTGGCAGATACCGGGATGTGTTTGCCGGGTATAGAATCATTGATTTATAAGCTGCCTTGGCACGAAGTGTTGCATGCTTTTGTTTGGGGGAGTAAGACAGGTTGTGGTGAAGTCAGTTGGGCTTATTTAGGATTATCAATGGCTGCATGGTCGTTGATTTATTTTAGCTTGATAGCGATTGTGAGTGTTTTTTTAGGGGTAAAGTTGTTTCGAGATGAACGCGTTTAAAACAGAAATTATTGCAAGGCACAGACATACTCGAGCGCGTGTTGCTCGTGTGACAACACCACATGGAGCATTTATAACGCCTGTTTTTATGCCCGTTGGGACTCGCGCGGGCGTGAATAATATGATGCCTCAAGAATTAAAGGACTCAGGTAGTCAGATTATTTTAGGTGGAAATACGTATCATATGTTGTGTGCGCCGGGCATGAAGGTGATAGAAGCTGCCGGAGGCATGCATCGTTTTATGGGTTGGAATGGCCCTATGTTGACAGATAGCGGTGGCTTTCAGGTGTTTAGCCTATCTAAAAACCAAGAGTTATGCCGCATTGATGATGAAGGTGCTCACTTTACGTTGCCAGATTCGCAAAAAATTATTCATATGACACCCGAAATGTCATTGGAGACTCAGAAAATTATTGGGGCTGATATTATTATGGCTTTTGATCAGTGTACGCCCGATAGTTGTTCAGAAGAGGAGGTTGCTTTTATTATGCAGCGTACCCATCGCTGGCTTAGGCAATCTGTTGCGTATCATGAAAAACATCCGACTTCTCGTTATGGTGACCGGCAAGCTTTGTTTGGTATTGTGCAAGGTGGTATTTATCCTAACCTTCGGCGTGAGAGTGCTGCATATGTTGCAAGCATGCCTGTGGATGGTGTGGCATTGGGAGGGGAAACCGTTGGTTTTGATATGGAAAAAACGGTTGAAGTGATTCGTTGGGTGCATGAGTTACTGCCTGAAGAGAAGCCTCGTTATACCATGGGGGTTGGGATGTCGCCACAGGATTTATTGGATGTGGTGGCTGAGGGCGTTGATATGTTTGATTGTGTGGCACCGACAAGAAATGCACGTCATGGAGCCCTTTATTCGGGTGAACTAGTTCGGCGGGGTAACTGGTTTGCTTTTGAAAGTGAGCATAAAGGGGCGCGTATTCAAATTAAAAAGGCGTGTTTTGCTGATGATTTGGCGCCCGTCATGCCTGGGTGTGCGTGTTATACGTGCACGCATTATTCTCGTGCGTTTATGCATGATTTATTTAAACAAAAGGCGGCTAGTTTTACTGCACTTGCGAGTATTCATAATGTATTTGTGTTACATGAAGTGTGTACACAAATGCGCAATTTAATGATGTTAGGTGCTATCTGATGAAAGTGATTGAATCTATTGATACAGCACGTTCTCTGCTAGATGCGGGGGAGGTGATTGCTTATCCAACAGAAGCTGTTTATGGCCTTGGGTGCGATGCATTCAATGTAAATGCTGTGTTACATATTCTGCACTTAAAAAAACGTGCACAAGAAAAAGGCTTGATTGTTTTAATTGCTGACTGGGAGCAATTATGGCCATTAGTTGATATGGAGCAAATATCAGAGGAGCGGCTTGAAGCCGTTAAAAAAACATGGCCAGGTTTTGTGACATGGGTTTTTCCAAAGTCGAGACATCTTTCTGATGAGTTAACGGGTGCACATCGAGGGGTTGCGATTAGGATGACAGCACATTCTGTGGCTCGTGCATTATGTGCAAAAGGTCCGATTGTTTCAACCAGTGCAAATATTGCTGGGACGCCTCCTGCGCGTGATATGAAGGCTTTATCTGATTTTTTTCCTGAAGGTGTTTCCGGTGTTATGGCCGGAGACTTAGGGAAACATTTTGCAGTGAGTAAGATTTATAATATATTGGACGGTTCGAACCTCAGGAATTGATTTAAATTTAATTTTTATGTTCAATATTATATCAATATCAAATTATTTATGATACAATATTTGCTGTATTGAATGTAAGTTTTTGATTTTAAAGGAACGTAATGAAGCAAAAAAAACATGCATTAACTATATTTAGTTTGACCATGATAACCGTAGGATCAGTGGATAGTATTCGAAATTTACCAGCAACAGCGCTTTTTGGAAGCCAGCTAATTGCTTTTTTTATTTTGGGTGCACTGTGCTTTTTAGTCCCTGCAGCCTTGGTTTCAGCGGAGCTCGCTTCAGGGTGGCCGAAGCAAGGTGGTGTTTATGTATGGGTTAAAGAGGCTTTTGGGCGACGCGCTGGCTTTTTAGCGATTTGGTTGCAATGGATTGAAAATGTGATTTGGTATCCAACAATTTTATCTTTTGTGGCAGGGACTGTTGGTTATTTAATTGATCCAAAGCTTGCTTCTAATCCATATTTTTTATGGAGTGTTGTGGTGGCTTCTTTTTGGGGAGTAACCCTGATTAATCTACGCGGTATGCACTCGTCGGCACTGTTTAGCAATATATGTGCTTTATCTGGATTAATATTACCGATGAGCTTTATTATTGGCTTAGGCGCATTATGGGTTTCTGGTGGGCATCCGATTCAGATTCAGTTTGATTTACCCAGTATTTTGCCTCATTGGCATGATCATACCATGTGGGTATCACTGACTGCGATTATGCTTTCATTTTGTGGGATTGAGATTGCAACTGTGCATGCGAACGATGTGCGCGATCCACAGCGCGCTTTTCCTAAAGCCTTATTTTATTCTGTAGCTATCATTCTGAGTACTTTAATTTTGGGATCACTGGCAATCGCGGTGGTCCTGCCTCAGTCAGAGATTAATTTGGTGGCAGGTATTATGCAGGCTTTTGATGCTTTCTTTGCTCAATATCACTTGCTTTGGTTGATGCCAGTGATTGCTGTTATGCTGGTGATGGGAGGCTTAGGTGGTGTGAGTAATTGGATTATTGCACCAACGAAAGGGCTTTTAGTTGCAGCAAAAGATGGTAATTTGCCTGAATTCTTTCAGCGTGAAAATAAGAATGGTGCACCTGTTGTATTACTGATTGGGCAAGCTATTTTGGTGACATTATTATCCACATTATTTTTATTTATGCCAAGTGTTAATGGGTCTTATTGGTTGTTAACAGCACTGGCGGCTCAGCTTTATATGTTGATGTATTTGTTGATGTTTTTAGCTGCAATTATGCTGCGCATTAAAGCGCCTCATCAAGCGCGTCCGTTTCGTGTGCCAGGCGGAATGCCGGGGCTTTTGTTTGTTGCAGGGCTTGGTTTAGTGGGTGTATTAATCACACTCGGTGTGAGCTTTATGCCTCCAGACGGTATTGAGGTGGGTAGCATTATGCGTTATGAGACAACATTAGTGATTGGACTGATTGTCATGACCATACCGCCATTGGTTTGGTCATGGATAAAAGCACGACAGCAGCGTTTTTTAGCGACTACAGTGAGTTAGGAGAATAGGGGTTGTTATAGGATCTTATCTTAAAAAACAAACACTGGGCTGTTGATGTTTATTGCCCGGGCAGGAGGTCTATTGGTGTTGTTATTTCATCTTCTTGAAGCTGTGGTTTTACGGGGGTGTTGTTATGTCGCCGTTCACTGAATAGACCGTTTGGTGAGGCGGAGCTTCCTTGATTCCATTTATTACTCATGTGGGTATAGTAGTTTTCGAGAAAGCAGATTTCTTCAAATAGCTCGTCTTCTTCTGAGTCAGGCGCATTGCTGAGTGTTAATTTGTTGGCTGCAATGAGATCTTCAGTACGATCAGAAGAGAGTCCACTGAATATATGAGACAGCTCAGACTCTGATACGACAAGTGTATCGGGTGGGTCATCTTGCAAAAATTGTAAATCAGGAACACATTTAATTTGGTGTTTTTGTAGTACTAATACAACAAGAAAAAGGTGGTTGATATTGGTCGTGTAATTGCTAAGACCCGTCACTTTACCTTGCTGGTTAAAGAATATGTCACCTGTGGCAAGTGTTTCTTCTGATTTATGGTTTAATCCGAAAAAGAGTTGGCCTGAACGTGCGAGTGTGTAGCGTATACCACCGGTATTGGGGTCAAGGCCTTTCTTGATATCATCAAGTTGATGGATAGAGAGAGATAAAGCTGGTGTGTGATTAGATAAAACCGTTAACCGTATCGCGTTTAAAGCTGTTATAGCTTCTTTTAATTCTGCAACAGTAAAGCGGCGCATAACCTACAACTCCTATTGAGAGATTTGCCCATCATAACAAAAAAATATCCGACTGGGAAGCTATTCTTTCAAGATGATTTGTTCTGAACCAAAGCGGAGTGTTTTTTAAAGTCCAGTTATGCCCTTTACATGGTGGGTCTGGCTGTCTGAAAGTTTATCAATCTCAGCTGTAAGAGGTTGCAGGTCTGCGGTTTTAAAGCCTAACTGGTAAAAGAGGCTACCTAAGAATTGCGGGATGGGGCTTGTTTGCCTTTCTTCAGCATCGGGGATAGGTGCTGATGTCGGAAAAGAGCTCTCTCTTACGTCAGTAGCAGGGCTGGGTGTGTGCAAAACAAGCTGTTTTCTGTTTAGTAAATCTGAGGGCTTAATTTCAGTAATACGGTCGGCTCCATATTGGCTGACTAGTGCAATATCTTGGGTCGTTTGTGGATAGTTGACATCAATGAACCCGGTGCCTTTGATGTTGTTATAAGATGTGACTTTGCTACCTTCATAGTGGTTTAAACGGAGCGTTACATTCTGCGGTAAAAGTTCAGTGTTTTTTTCAAAGAACACACGCAAATATTCAAGAATATCATCTCCTTGACTCCATGCATTGAACCCACGATCGTCATAGAAATCAAACAAAATAGGTTCATTGGGATATTGGTTAGCGAGTTTATGCATTTGGGCGTATAAAAGTGCAGCTTTTCCTGTATCGTTAACACATGTATTTTGATGACTCTTGGGAGCATCGATAGCAAGGTCGAAAGAGGTTCCAGGCGCTACCTGTGCATAAATATCGGATAATAAAAATTTATCGAGTGTTGCTTCTAGATATTGGGCAACTTTTTGTATTGCAACAAAGATAGACTCAGTTGTATTTGCTCGCGCATTGAGCTTGTCTGTTGCAACCGATTGGCGAAGTGAACCAACCAGCACAATGGTTTGCTTAAACTGAGATTTTTCAGTTTTAAGGACGTCTAAAAGGCGCTTGTTTTTAGTAATGACTTGTAAGCATTCTCCACTATGGATTTCGCTCCAGGTTGGGTCATAATCTGAATGGAATAAACAATTATCAGCATCAAAAGAAAGGGCGCGAATCGTGTGGGCCATGAATGCAACATCTAAAACAAAAACAATCTGGTGATAATATCATCTTATGGCGTAATTATCAATTAGCCTTATGTTATCAATAAAAATGGCTGCAAAGCGTCTGCCTTGATGTTCTTTAATATATTCAATGGTTATATTCATTTTTTTGAGTTCATTCACTGCTTGTTCACATGAGTTTGCGTTATGAAAAATCTTTGCGAATGTTTGCGCTTTTTTATGACCTTCGGCACTTAAGCGAGCATTGCGAGAGCTTAAGGCAAGTTGGCTTGGTTCTCGAACTGTTGGGCAGGCACATATTTCTATATCCAGGAAAAATGTATCAGTCATATCTTTAATGAGTGAGAGTTGCTGGTAATCTTTTTCTCCAAAATAAGCACGGGTTGGTTTTACTAAGTTAAATAGCTTCATGACAACGGTGAGCACGCCAGTAAAATGTCCAGGGCGATGCTCACCTTCTAGCAGCAAACTATCTTTGTTTTCATTGATTTGATAACGATAATTATCTGCATACATTTCGGTTTGATCCGGGATAAGGCAATAGTCGACGCCAGCTTGTTCGAGTTTTTGGATGTCAGCCTCGAGTGTTTTAGGGTAGTTTTCAAAATCAGAAGTTTGGTTAAATTGTGTTGGATTAACAAATAAACTGACAACAGTTTTATTATTATTCAGGCTTTGCTGTATAAGTGCCATATGTCCTGTATGTAAACCACCCATGGTGGGAACAAACCCAATGGATGTGTTTTGAGGAAGTGTGGCGCGCATGGTACGCCACGAGTTGAGTGTTTCATCAAAAATTTTCATCTGTTAGGCCTTCTTTTTAATGGCGTCATTTGGGGCAAATCAGAGAGACTATCTTGCCGTCATTGCTGGTGTGGCGACGTTTTATTTTGCCTCGGTTGGCGTCACTTTTTCGCAAAGACGGCGTGATAATGCTAAGCGGAACCCTCAATGTCGCTCGGGATGATAGGGTTGTCGCTGGGCGTCACCAGTTTGAGTGGCTTATTACAATAAGTATGCTCAGGTGCCGGGAAGCTTTTGTTTGTCACTTCACTTGCATAAGCATTAATGGCTTCTGTGAGTAATATTTTTCCTTGGACAAATTGCTTGGCAAACTTGGGGTTGCACTCGGTTTGAAGTGCCAGCAAGTCATGCCATACAAGAATTTGCCCATCGGTCTCAACGCCTGCGCCAATACCAATCGTGGGAATGGTCAGGGCTTCTGTAATGTGGCGTGCGAGTGTTTCAGGAATACATTCAAGCACAATGGCAAAGCAGCCTGCGTTTTCAAGTGCTTGTGCTTCTGCAAGTAGTTTCTGAGCAGCCTCGGATTCACGGCCTTGTACTTTATAACCACCAAGCTGATGAACGGCTTGAGGCGTTAAACCAATATGCCCCATAACGGGCACACCTGCTGTGACGATGTCTTCAATGGTCTCGCAAATTTTTGCATCAGCGCCTTCAAGTTTAATGGCATTAGCACCTGCTTGCATGAGTCGCTTTACGTTTTTCATGGTGTCTTCATGTGAGATGCGATATGCCAAAAAAGGTAAATCGCCCACAATAAACTGCTTGTTTAAACCACGGGCAACGGCTTCGGTGTGCATGACCATCATGTCCATAGTGGCCATCACGGTGGTTGGGTGCCCGTGAACGAGCATAGCAACAGTATCACCCACCAAAACAGCATCGATGGTTGAGTCTGAAACCATACGGGCAGATGGGTAATCGTAACAGGTGATAAAGCTTATTTTTTCGGACGCGAGTTTTTTACGTTTAAAATCGTGAATATTCATGGTGTATCCTTATGTCAGTCACCGCTCAAGAAATGAGTCGATGCATATGAGCATCATAATGCTTTGCTTAAAAAATGCAAATGGTCTCAACGCGCTCACCTTGGTATCATGATCACTATGATGTGCGAGTTTAAGTGGAAAACGGCAATATGACAGAACCAATGTTGGATGTGAAAGCGTGTATGAACACGCCTGGCGAGCACTATGGCATGCTTTCAGGTGAAGTCGGTTTAATTGAAGCGCGCTTGTTGATTCCTGATGAGCCGAAAACACAATACTTTGCATTATTAGGGCATCCGCACTCGCTCAAAGGCGGCAGCATGCAAAATAAAGTGGTGACAACACTTGCACGCATGTTCAGAGTATTAGGCATTCCAAATTTACGATTTAATTTTCGGGGGGTTGGATTATCAGAAGGCGAATACGATGCGGGTATTGGCGAAAGTGAAGACATGCTGGTGCTTGCGCAACAGTTACAGCATCTCGCGCCTGCAACAAAATTATTATTTGCAGGGTTTTCTTTTGGTGGGTTTGTGGCGTATCGGGCGGCTGCACAAACACCGCATGCGTTATTATTAACGGTAGCACCGCCCGTTAATCATTTTGATTTTGAAGCATTTGATGTGATGCCCAGTCCATGGATATTGCTCCAGGGTGATGAAGATGAAGTGATACCCCCAAGTTTAGTGTTTCAGTTCGCTGCGCAATATCCTATCTCTGTGTTGGAATTTGCAGAAACGGGGCATTTTTTTCATGGGAAGCTTACCGAACTTAAAACACGGGTGTCCAAGGTGTTGGAAGATATACTCGTATGAAACAGTTACTTGCTTATTATGAAGCAGCAATTGCCGCAGGTGACATTGTAGATTCAAATAATCAGCGTGGTGTTTTATCGAAGCTTCAAGTGATTACGGATGTGGTTGATGCTTCTCATGTGAAAGCGCACTGGTGGTCGCGGCGTGTTAAGAATCCACAAGGACTCTATTTGCATGGGCCGGTTGGTGCCGGTAAGACTTATTTAATGAATTTGTTTTATACGCATCTGCCAGAAGCACATAAAGAGCGTTTTCACTTTCATCATTTCATGCAACATGTAGATGAAGCTTTGCGGGCACACCAGGGGCGTGCGAATCCACTGAAACAAATTGCAAAAAAAATTGCAAGGGATGCGCATGTGTTGTGTTTGGATGAATTTTTAGTTGAAGATGTTGCTGATGCGTCTATTTTGGCGGAGCTCTTGAATGCGCTGTTTAAGGCAGGTGTTATTTTGGTGGTAACGGCGAATACAGAGCCAGATGATTTATATTTGGATGGCTTGCATCGAGAACGTTTTTTGCCCGCAATTGCGTTATTGAAGCAACATTGTGACGTGATTTGTTTAGATGACAAGCGTGATTATAGGACGGGACGAGAAATATTACCTGAAGCATATTTTTTTCCAGTGAATGCTGAGCATGAGGCTGAAATGTTGTCGCAGTTTATGGTATTTGCTTCAGGTGCTGAATTAAAAGAGGCGAGAGAGGTTGTGATTCAGCAACGAAACATACCTTATATTCGAAAGGCTGGGCGTGTGGTGTGGTTTGAGTTTGATGTGATTTGTAACTTACCCAGAAGTCAGTTGGACTATTTGGAAATTTCAACGCGATTTGATACGATTTTTGTGAGTCACCTGCCGGCCATTGGAGAAAACGATCCGGCACGTATTGTGCTTTTTATTCGGTTCGTTGATGTGATGTATGATGCAGGCATTCGATTGATTCTATTAGCTGAAGTTCCACTTGAGATGATTTATATAAAAGGCCCGATGGCTGGCATGTTTGAACGGACATTGAGTCGATTGCGTGAGATGCAGTCACCAGATTATTTGGAGCATTAAATTTTTTTTGTTTCTGTTTTCTCTAGGGCCTGTTGACATTTGCCCCCACCGCCGACGTGCTGCGGCTTGACCCTGAGAGTTCCTCAAAAAATCCGAGGTTAACCATTTGAAAGATAATAAGATTTAATTTGAATTTGCATGACAACTATGATCAAATAGCGTTCCACACATTATTAGAGCAACGCTGCCATGCAACTGATGAGATTATTACATAAAACCTTAGAAAAAGGACTACCTTTTATTCATAAAACCAGGGCAAGAGCATCAAAGTCTAAAATCCTAACACTTTTTCTCTGTATTCATCATAAAGGCCTGCTTTTCGTCTTTTTCTCGGTACTGAAAAATCTGAATCCGATTCCTTTTTTATCAAATTCAAGGCTAACTGCCGCA
>JARGPP010000008.1 GCA_029210085.1 Legionellaceae bacterium
AAGCGCTAAAGATTTTCGATCAGAAATTAATAGATTTTTTGAAGAGGTGTTGCCTGATATAGGAGACTCTTTGTCGAGCAGAATCAATGACAATTTTCAGCGACTTTAAAACTCGCATTTTGAACTGTGATGGGTATATACCCCCAACTAAATATCATAAATATCTAAATTAGGGGCTAAAATTAGCCCCTACATTCGTATAAAAGACTTACCCCCAGGTGCGGCATAAAAAAGCAAATAGCGCAAAAATAACTATACTTGAATCAAAGATAGTTATTTGGAAACTGAAATGATTCGCCGCGTTAACAAAACAGAAAGTCCATTTAATACATTTTTTGAGCTTTATCAAAAAGAGCTGCAAAAACAGTTATCGATAAGTGATAGTACTGACTCCCCTATTGCATCAGCATTCAATGAGTGGACCAGGGAGCAACTGGGCATAAAAACCCTTGAAGACGTGAAAAAAGAAAACTTACTTGAATATCAAAAGATTATTTTCTTATGTGAGCATAATCTCATTTTTAACCTGATGTTTCACAATCGATTTGATTTATTACGAGAACTATTTGCTGAATTCGAACAAAAAAATGGGAAAAAAAGCAATTCAAAAAATGAAACCCGAAAGACGCCATTACAAAAGCAAATTGTATTGTCTACCACAACAGTAATGGCTATTACCACTCAGCAAATTGAAGCGTTATTCCAACACGTTGAAGCTCTAAAGCTTGAGCAGCCCAAGCTTAATCGCTGGCTCATCTTACAAGAAAATTTACGGCAATTAGAATATGCTCATGCAACAGAACAATCTCAAAACCGTATGAAGATAATGAAACGATTCCTCAGAGCACTTCAAAACGTTATCGATGATGTATCTGTCGAGCAATCGATTCGCGATGAATTTAAAGACTTATACCAAGAAGTTCTTCTGGAATTAACTATTATGGAGACCGAATATCAAAAACTTTGCTTAAATAAGGATGGCACTATCAATGTGGAGGAAAAACAAGATATTGCAAAAAAAATGATGGATATTAATACTCAAGTGAGCAAAAAAATACGACACAAATTTCAGCGACATCCAGACGCATTAAAAAAACACATTGATAAATACAAGCAAGTTGAACATGACAGTAGGGAAGCTGAAAAGAAAACCAATACAAAATTTGAAGGTTTAAAAGAGGTTGCAAGAGCACAATTGAGCCATGTGATAAGCGAAGCTAAAGCTGAACAAAAAGAAAAATTAGACACGTTAAAATCGTTTATTTCAGAAGCAAGGAATACACTTCAAGGTACTTTAACAGAAGAACAAAATTTATCTTTCGAACAGTTTATTCAACAATTAGAAGAGCACAGCCAGAGCGTTGATATAGTAGATACGCCAGAAGCACTGCAGGACATATTAAAAGAATGCGCTGAACACCTGAATCATTTCATTGCGATTGCTGAAGATATTCCTGAAATAATGACCACTTTGCCCGGCTTAAAAGAGGTAAGCGCACATTTTTTAAACGTATCTCAGGAAAAAGTGAATGCGCCTAATCTAGACCCTCCCAACACTTCATGGACAGAAGCACGAGCTAAAGCAGTTAAAACCGCTCCTCTTGAAGATACAGATGAGGTGTACTTTGAACAGCATAAAAACGCTCCTACACCCCAAATAGCACATCAAGAAGTGCTTAAAGCTCCCGCTGAAGAAGCAATTGAAAGTCCAACAACCCCTCAACAACAGATGAAAGCAGAGCTCTCAAGTGTACGTGAAGCAGAGCAGCAAGCAACACTCGAAGCTGACTTATTTCTTATTGAAGAAGAAAACCAGGATGATATCAAAGACCATATTGAATCAATAGAAGAAAACTTTACTTCTACCCAAGATAAAGTCACTCCTCTATTCGAAGAAGACTATGAAACAGTTACACAAATAGAAACTCTCATCCATGGGCTAAAAAGGGCCTTCGAAGAACATCAAAGTATCAAAGCATCTGATGTAGAAAAACTTCAAGAAGCAATTAATACACTATCAGATTCACACCCTGAAATTAGAGAATTAAAACGTATTACAAAACACCTAGACGAACTAGCCGAATTATTAGAGGAGCCAGATAACAGCGCTCAACTTCATTGATATTACGAAGATAAATAATATTGAATAAAACAATGAGGATTTAATCATGCCAAAAACTTATTATGACGAATTGGGTGTTGCTCCTGAAGCAACACAAAGGGAAATAACAGTAGCTTATCGAAAGCTGGCACTCACATGCCACCCTGATAAATTTCCCAATGACGAAGAAAAATTAGCACGGTTTCAAGCCATCAATAAGGCGTATAAAGTTCTCACTGATCCAGAAGAACGAATCAACTATGACAAAGAACTCTCTGGAGAAGCCGTTGCTTCTAGTTCTGGAGTAACAGAACAAGCACTAAAAGGCATGGTCTTTTCTTTTTTTGACCAAACTTTAAATATAGAACAAGCAATCGCAGACCTTGAACAAGATAAAAAAAACAATAGAAATATGGAAATATGGAAATATGCGATATATTGCTTCCCATGTATCAGGCTTTCAATCAGCATAAAAATACTTTCATGGAGAACGACTTAACCCCTCAAACTCTAGAAAATTTTATTGAAAGTTGTGAGTCCACACTCAATGACACACAAGTGAAATGCATTAATTCAAACTCCCTTGTACTTCAAGGCCTCCCAGAAAAAGAGCCATTTCATTCATTGGATACGTTTATCACTCAGATAAAAAATATGGCTTTAAATTTTATCAAGTCATTTTTTCCTCGCGAATATCCGAACATGGCGTATATACTAAGGCCTACTCCAGCCAAACAGGCTCATGAAAACATGAGCAACATGAGCAACATGAGAAATGCTTTGCGTAAGCTGCGAGATTTAACCAACAATACCGCAAATAACAAGGCTTCAGGCAATGATCACAGCAATGATGATGACAGCGTCAAAAAAATAGAAAACAATTAATAAACGACTCTCAAGCCTAAAGACATACTCACTATCAATTGTAAAAAGACTTGCTTTGGCGAAAATTTCAGTTTATTGTAAACAACACTGAATATGAGGGAATAACATATTCATTCCTAAAACTGACTTAAATCGACGGAACGATATGTCAAATACAACGCTTTTCACAGAAGTACACCTTCCTGCCTACACAGCAGAGAACACAGCCTTATTGGTTACACTTAAGCTAAAAGCAACACCTCATCAAAAACTGACCATAAAAGCACAGGGTAATATTGCTATTGCATTAAAACGCTCTCTTAGGCGAGTGATAGAAATCATGTCCTCTATCAACCCATGCTGGCATTCTCTACTGAAACAAACATATCAACTCGAAAGTAAAGAAACACCATGGCTTGTTAAAGATGCGAGAAGTGCAGGACTACCACTTGCCATTGGGTTGCTTCAGCTCAACAAAAATATCAACCATCAGCCTCCTATTCATACCCTTATTGGTAGCGGTATATTAAGAATAGATGGCTCCATTGAACCCACTCACAAGGAGGATATCAAAAAAAATGTGATTAAAAATATGTCGAATGTGACATGGATTACCTCAAACATGTGTCAACATTTGTTTGAGCTTGAGTACTTAATGGATCAACACCAATCTCAACCAGGAGACAATTAAAATGAATAAGAAAACACTATTATCCGCGATGTTACTGGCTGGCAGTGCAGGCATTGCTTCTGCAAGCGTATGTACGATTGAGCCCGGTAGTGTCACTTGTGGCCAAGGCAGTGTAACTGACCTTTCAGGAAACGGTATGGTCACAGTGAATGGCACAACCATTCTTGAAGCAACGACTGTAAATGGGCTTTTAAAAGCGAACGAAGCACAATTTGGTTCATTACAAGTGCATGGAACGGCTTCTTTAAGTGAGTGCATTATCAATCATACAGCCGACTTTAAAGGCACCGTTACAGCATCTTCCAGTCAATTTAAAGATTCGCTCGATATTTATTCTAATCTATCCCGTTTTATTAATACAAAAGTAGAGAACAACATTCATGTCCACCATACTGATAATCCTAAACAAGTGGTTCATCTTGAAAAAAATGCTATCGTCTCTGGGGACATTATTTTTGATGATGGACATGGGGAGGTCATTGTGCGAGGCAAGTCTAATGTTTTAGGCAAAGTCATTGGCGGCGAAATTATTTATAAGTAATCAAACGATAGTCCAACCTAACTTAAAAGGAATTATACCATGTACACCGATGTTCAAGAAAAAATAGAAATATTCTTTGGTTTCTCAAGCGATGGCAAAGAAGGCGGCAGTGACGGCAAAGAAGGCGGTAAAGACAGCCACAAAGATGGGAAAGAAACAGGGTTTTATATTCATAATACCCATGACAACATCAGTAACGATTATATTTTTTAATCATGGCTCCTAAAAAAACACACTTACTCATTGCTTCATCATCTCCTGATGAAGCAGTGACGCGCTGTATTTTAAATCACAAGCGCCGACTGCCTTTTGATATAGACATTGTACTCATTCATGAAATCTTAATGGACTTCGAAATTAATGATGAACTCTCAGATAAAGGTTCAGTGATACGATGGTTTAAAAATAATAAAATATTTATTTCTAATCACTCGCATTTTTTACTCAACAGAACACTGCTTGTATCCGATACCTTATTTTTAAATTTTATAAAAAAAGATCGTGAATATGCAAAAAGAGAATTTGAAGCTTACCTGGGCTATAGCTTCAATTCATTTAAAAGTGTTGGCACCCAAACCGTAAATGGCTTATGTGAAGCCCTTTTTTCTCTCCCTGAACAGTGGCAAAAAATAACATCCCACTCTCAATTAAAAACACCTCATTATTACTGGGGCCCTAAGGACCATTGTCATCTTAAAAAAAATATTGTTTATTCTGATATATATAATCTCTTCAATTGGTCACCAACCACTTTAGAACCTAAAAAGTCGCATATATTTTGTTTTGAAAAACCGCCCGGCGATCCCTTGTTTGTTTTATCTGTCGGTGAAAAAATACAGATAACCCAATCATGTCAAATATCAGTACAAACCAAACAATACATTTATCAAATACTTCAAAATATTCAAAGATGCTTTGGCTACTTTATATTTGAGACTCTGCTGTTTATTCACCCATCCCAGATTTATTTTGGATGCATTAACCTTGAACTCACTCACACTTCAAAACAAGAGTACTTCGATGACTTTATCTCTAAGCACCTCATCCAGGAATATTTTAAATGTCTCAATTAAAAACATTTATTAGCGATAGATTTCGTCCTGATATTCACGGCGCAATGCTCGACAAGCACCACCAAGTACGCTTTATCTTAAACAATCAAGGCAACCAACACATAAACATTCATGCCATTTGCTTTGGTCCTAAACAAGATAGAGTTTTAGTCAATCTTGAGCATGCGATACTTCAGCGAGACAAAATCTTAATTTTTTATTACGAAGATATACATAAACGCTGGAATTATGTAAAAACGGATAGCACCAGTTATTTCATTTATCAAAAAAGCACAAGCGAAACCTTAATTATTCATCCAAAATGCTTATACATTCGAGGATGTTATATTAAACCTCATACGAATATGTGGAAAACACTGGGCTATTTTTATAGCTTCACAAATAGTTGGCAAAATAAAATTTTATGTGCACCTCAAAGGCAATGTTCAAATGAATCAAAACCCTACCAGCTTCACCATTCACTCAAAAAAGCAGCTCAGAATAGTCCCTCCATCTCAATTGGAAAAAGTTATATCATCAAGGGCCTAAAACAGTATCAAAAAACAATAGCTCAAAAATCATGTATCGTAAAATCACTGTCCGGTATTCGTTCTATCGTTGTTGACCAAAAACAATATCAACATTGGAACCCATCAAATATCGAACATTTACCGGTTTTGTTTCAAGAAAAAATCAACGGTCAAGATTTGCGAGTCCATGTAATTCATAACCATACTTTTTCAAAGCTATCTTTATCAAAAGATAGTATTGATTATCGATACGATAAAAATTTTTTTAAGTTAAAAAACATTAAAACCCTACCTCACGCACTCAAAAAGTTTGCATGCTCAGTCTCAAAAACTGAGGAAAATTTATTAATAGGCATTGATTTTATTAAAGCCCAATCACATTATGTTGTCTTAGAGGCGAACCCCTCGCCGGGATGGTCCGCTTATCATGAATGTAATGGCATACAAGTTACACCTTTCATCAGAAAGTTACTTAAGGCACTTAAATAGTACTTTTTGACATATTATTCCATCTTGTTACACTCAAATAGCTTACATCAACTTAATTAAAAGGAACTAATTAAAATGAATTTATCTTTTTTAAAAAATCTTAGAAAATATATCGGTTGGAAATCACTCCTTTTAGTCTCCCCTGTTATTCTAGCCGCTTGTAGTGGTGCGTGCCAAGAAGCGGACTGCCTAGAGATATTATTTGTCATGCTTCTTGCCATACTTATTCTCCTATTAGCATTTATTTTTAGAAGTGAGGACGTCGAAGACGCCGCACTCAGAGCTGAACGTATTGAGCCCATCCCAACGACTAATGCCGCCGTCTTCAGTGTCAACTGGAACAAAAAAGAAACTGCTCATCAGGCAGGAGGTAATTTTCAATTGAGCTTACCATTCTCTGATTACACAAGAGCAGGGGATACCGTTAAGCCGGATAACCATATGAGACTCAATGGTGGATTCCATTTTGGCATGCCTTTACTTGCTGAGAAAGATGAACACGGTAATTTACCTGAAAACATAGATGAAGCAAAACAAGCAAATACTCCTTTCTCGCTTTCTTTGACGCCTGTTGCGAGCAATCAACAACAGTTGGCTGAAAATACCGCGTGGTTAAGTGCTGAAGAAAATATGCCTCTCAACAATGCCCTCAGTGCTTCAAAAGCTGATAATGTAGTGCGTTTATATCAACCGATTACATTGAAACGAGACAATCAAGTCATTGCAACCATGAACTCGATGGTCGTTGAGAAAAATCAAATCCAACAAGGAAATAGCCTTAATATTTCGCTTGAAGGCATTTATAGCCCTCTCAAAAGCAAAGAAATCAACACCAATAATCTACCCGGTCATTTCGTCTTTGAACTCAAAAACTTAGATGCAATGCTCGTGCATCAACTCGAGAAAGAAGTACAAGACATTAAGCATTTACCCAAAGACAAACAAATGTTGATGCAAATCAAAATGCTTAAACAGTTGAAAGCACTTTGTAAAAAAGGTTCAACTCTATCCGTAACATATGATGCAAATACCCTCAGTGGCCCAGTGAAACAGCATTATACAGTCGACTTATCTGAATTGAACTCAGCCCCAACTCAGTTCTCAGGTCCAATGCCTTTAGACCTCGGGTTAATCTTTGGGGAACAATAAAACCTAGATTGCCGCGCCTTTAGTGAGCAATTAAAAACATAAAAAAGCCCTGACACGTCAGGGCTTTTTTATGTAAGATTTCAGTCAATCAATCCGAAGGTGTATTTTCATGACGCATATGCGGAAAAAGAACCACATCACGAATAGAGGGTGAGTTGGTAAATAACATCACAAGCCTATCAATACCAATGCCTTCACCCGCTGTAGGTGGCATGCCGTATTCCAGCGCTTCAATATAATCACTATCAAAGTGCATGGCCTCCAAATCACCCGCTTGTTTTGCATCAACCTGCTTTCTAAAACGCTCGGCTTGATCTTCTGCATCGTTTAACTCAGAAAAACCATTCGCAATTTCACGTCCGGCAATAAAGAGCTCAAACCTATCTGTTACTTCAGGATCACTCGCACTACGGCGCGCCAAAGGGGACACTTCTGTTGGATAGTCCATCACAAAAGTCGGTTGAATCAATAAGTGTTCCACCGTTTCTTCAAAAAGAATTAATTGTAACTTACCCAAGCCATCTGTCTTGTTATAAGCAATTTTTAATTTGTCTAAAATAGCGCTACAAGCCTCAACGCTGCTGATATCACGCTCAACTAAATCAGGGTGATGCTCTAAAATTGCATCTTTAACACTCAAGCGTGCATAGGGCTTATCAAAATCAATCATAACGTCTTGATATTTAATTTGACGTGTTCCCATCACATCATCACACAGAGTATGTAATAGCTTTTCTGTAAAATTCATCAAATCTTGATAATCGGCATATGCTTGGTAAAACTCAACCATAGTAAACTCAGGATTATGTCGGGTTGAAACGCCTTCGTTTCTAAAGTTACGATTCACCTCATACACACGCTCAAAACCACCCACGACCAAACGCTTTAAATAAAGCTCAGGCGCAATGCGTAAATACATATCCATATCAAGTGCATGATGATGCGTTACAAATGGTCTTGCTAAAGCACCTCCTGGAATAGGATGCATCATAGGCGTTTCAACTTCGAGAAAACTATGCGCTTCCATCGCACGACGAAACGTTTGAATGAGACGCGAACGCAAAATAAAAGTTTCTCTTGTCTCCTCATTTGCAATTAAATCTACATAACGCTTACGATAACGCTGCTCTTGATCGGCTAAACCATGAAACTTGTCTGGCATAGGTCGTAATGATTTAGTTAGTAACTCCAAACCATCTGCATGCACAGTCAACTCACCTGTTTTGGTCAAAAACAAAGTTCCGGATACACCCACAATATCGCCTAAATCCCACTGCTTAAACTGCGCATACATTTCTGGCAATTCATTTTCACGAACATAAACTTGAATACGTCCTGACACATCTTGGATATGAAAAAAACTGGCTTTCCCCATCACACGACGTAATACAATACGCCCAGCAACTAAAACCTTCACTGATTTTTCCATCAGCACTTCTTTGCTATCTCCTGCATGTGCCGCTGCAATATCAGCCGCTAAATGCGTACGCCTAAATGCATTTGGAAAGTTAAATCCATGCTCACGCAGTGTGTCTAATTTTTGCTTACGCACTTCATATACATCAGCCACATCACCTGCTTCAGGTATATCACTCATTATCATCTACTCCTGCCTTTAAACTGGCTTCAATAAAAGGGTCTAAATCGCCGTCTAAAACGGCTTGTGTATTTGTACTCTCCACTCCTGTACGCAAATCTTTGATGCGCGACTGATCTAACACATAAGAGCGTATTTGTGAGCCCCATCCGATATCAGATTTTGTGGCTTCAAGTGCGACTTGTTCTGTCATCTGTTTTTGTCGTTCAAGCTCATAGAGCTTAGCGCGCAACTGCTTCATCGCTTGATCTTTATTTTTATGCTGACTTCTATCATTTTGACATTGTACAACTGTACCAGTTGGTTCATGTGTAATACGTACAGCAGAATCTGTTTTATTCACATGCTGACCACCCGCACCTGAAGCACGATAAGTATCAATACGAAGCTCTGCTGGATTAATCTCGATTTCAATTGCATCATCAACTTCCGGCACAATAAAAACAGCAGCAAATGAAGTATGTCGACGGTTGCCTGAATCAAACGGAGACTTTCGAACTAAGCGATGCACACCGGTCTCTGTTCGCAGCCAGCCATATGCATAATCACCCACGATATGGACGGTTGCGCTTTTAATACCAGCAACATCACCAGCAGAACACTCTAACAGATTCACTTCAAACCCATGCTGCTCACCCCAGCGTAAATACATTCGAAGGAGCATTTCCGCCCAATCTTGGGCCTCAGTTCCGCCGGAACCTGCTTGAATATCTAAAAACGCATCATTTTGATCAAGCTCACCCGAAAACATCCGTCTAAACTCAAGGGTTTCAACTTCTTTTTGAATCGTCTGTAGGTCTGTAGCCAATTCATGAATCGCCTGCTCATCAGATTCTTCTCGTGCCATTTCAAATAAGTCACGTAAATCCGCTACCCCTGCCGCGAGTGCATGCAGCCTATCAACCACAGCTTCTAATTGTGCACGCTCTCGCCCTAAAGCTTGCGCTTTATCAGGCTCGTCCCAAATACTGGGCAACTCAAGTTCGCGCCGAACTTCTTCAAGACGTTCAGCTTTCACATCGAGTGATAAAAATTCACTTAATGAACGAATTCGTAACGATAAATCATCCAACGTCAGGTTGACTTGGTTCACTTCTAACATTAAAGCGGCCTTTTAGGCTATCAAATGAGTTATTTTACATCGAAAACAAGCTACTGACCAACTAAACACCAAAATCAGAACAACTACTCACCGATACGTGCACGAATACGATGTGTTGCTTGGCTGTGAATTTGCGAAACACGTGACTCACTCACCTCCAACAAGTCACCTATTTCTTTCAAATTGAGTTCATGCTCATAATACAAAGATAAAACCAACCGCTCTTTTTCCGGCAGTCCTTCAATAATATTTGTCAATCTATCTTTAAATTCGTCTTTTAATGCATGCGCATGTGGTTCAGGCATTTGAGCCGCTCCCTCACTTTTTAAGCTATCGTCCGTAACGCCTAAATCCTCAAACCCATATAAATGTGCTCCATTTGCATCGTGCAACATATGGTAATAATCATTCAGGCTAACACCCAGTTCTTTTGCAATTTCTTTATCTTTGGCATCGCGGCCATTCATATTTTCAACTTCTCGAACAGCTTTTGCAATTAAGCGAGCATTTCGATAAACGGATCGTGGAACCCAGTCATTACGACGCACTTCATCCAACATATGGCCTCGAATGCGAATACCTGCATACGTTTCAAAAGAGGCCCCTTTTGTTGCATCATAGTGCGTTGCAGCTTCAAGTAACCCAACCATGCCCGCTTGTGTCAAGTCTTCTAGTTGAATGGAACGTGGCAGCCGCCCTAATAAATGATATGCAATACGCTTAATTAATAGCGCATGCGTTTTAACCAATGTCTCTTTTGCTTGTTCATCAAGCTGGGTCCCTGTGGTTTTACCTCTAGACACTGAATCTTTTAGACTATCCATATCCATATATGCGCATCGCTCCTGTTTTTGCGCGTTGTATAAGAACAGTATCGGCTATTACAAGACACCTCGCAACACCTTGTCAGACAAATAAATCTCAAAACTCGTCTAAACTAAATAAAAATAACTCCCTTAAAACTTTATCTGATGGTCAAAAGAAAAATATATCCAGAATCAGGCTCTGGAGAGCATGTCAAAAAAAACACTGGTGGCGCTACCGGCAGTCACTCAATCAAACTTGATGATGCAACCTATCAAGAAAAACCTTCTTTACGTGACAAAAGTTACCTCAATGCACGAAATTTAAAAGCAGCACACACTGATCGTGAAAATTTAGGCGAAGTTATTGCTGCATGTTACGCCCAAGCATATCTAGGAAAAGCACACGCACCTCAAGTAGAAGCCTACTATGATGCTGAAAAAAAACGCGTTGAAGTACTCTCAAAATATCTTGAAAATACGTCATGTACGATGGATCAATACTATCAAAAGCATATAAATCCATCATTTGGAAAAAGAAAACATGTTTTTACTGTATTAACCACTGAAGAATCTGCTTCAGCTCCCGCAGGCGAGTGGCATATACATCCTGATACGCCTATTGCAAGAACACTCGCTCGTACCCATGCCACAGCAGCAATATTTGGTGATCATGATCTCAATCCAGGAAATCGCATGGTTATTGAACAGGAAAACAGCCCGCTTGAAATTGCAATCATTGATTTTGGACATGCCTTTAATGACTTAATTCATGCGCCATCCATGATTGGTGGGAGTATTCAAACACCGGTTAATCCTATTTTTGATTTTTTTAATCGCACCAGTGTCGCAGGAGCACGGCCCGGCGGAGATATTTCAAAGTTTTGGCGTGATTATCACGGGTTTTTACCATCTAAGCTTTTAGGAGAAGCATTAATTGAAGTGGGTGAAAATCAAGTGGCTCAACAAGAAGGTTTAGACGCAGCTAAGCAAGAATTTACCACACTATTTGAACTGATTGAACAAAGTGAAGAAGATGATGAAAGTAAAGCTTACGTCCTTAAATCATTTAATCAAATTCATCATGCTATTACAGGACAATTTTTTCCACAAGACAGCACAGACAAACAAAAAGTTAAAATATTTTTTGAGGCCATCGATTCATTCATCAAAAAAAATGCTGAAAATGCCGTCCAAGCAGGCCATATGATGATATTACAAGCTGAGTTAGATGAAAAACTGACTCACGAAATCAGTGATTTAGAAGCACTGACTGAGCAATACCGACGTAAATTTAAACACCTTCAACTTATGGATGATCAAGGTGTGATGCAGTGTCCTTGGTTTAAAACATCTCACCAAGATAAAGCATTTAAAGGCTCATTAGAAAATTACATTGCATATAGAAACCAGCAATATCTTCAAAAAACAAGACCTCTCATTAAAAACACCACACAATTAGAACACTTCTTGCTTCAAATCAAAAAACTCATCGACTATATTAAAGCTTATTTCTCTCCCGCTCCTGAAAACAAAGAAAATACAGGCATTGAACTGTCTGAAATCACACCCAAAGCAACCATGAATGAAACACAAACGTTCAACGCGATTTTAACACGTGCGGAAGAAGACTTAAGTGAAATAAACGGGCAAGTGGCCCGCCTAAATCCTAAAGACAATCTTCCAACCCAACGTTAAGCCTGCCAATAGTTTAAATATCGTGAATTATTTGAGCAGTTCAAGCACAGCTTTCATTTTATCATCCAAATCATTGGGCAATGCACCACCCCCCTGTGCCATATCATCACGTCCTCCACCACGTCCACAAAGCACTTGTACAAAAGCACTTGCTTTAGGTGTTCCTGCTGCCAGTAATGCTTTACTGACACTTGCAAGCACATGCATCTTTGAATCCTGAACACCAATCAGTACAATTACGGCTTGCTCCACACGAGATTTTAATTCATCAAGCATGCCACGTAATTCTTTTGGCGAAATATCATCAAAACGCTTTAATAAAATCTGAACATCTCTTATGTGTTGAAATTCCGTGATCAGTTGACGACATGAATCAGCAGCAAGACGCTGTTTCATGTCAGCTAAAACACGCCCTTGCTGCTTGGTTTCATCAAGTAATTGTCCCAGCTTTTCAGGAGCCTCTACATTTGAGGTTTTCAGCTGTGATGCGATTTTATCTAAATACCCCAATTGTTCACGCATCCAATTCAGAGCATGCTGCCCTGTCACAAATTCAATACGTCTGACGCCGCGTGCAACGCCATATTCAGCAGTTATCTTAAAGAGCCCAATATCTCCTGTTTGCCGTGCATGTGTACCCCCGCACAATTCTTTGGAGAAGTCACTCATTGTGAGCACACGTACTGTATCACCATACTTTTCACCAAACAAAGCAACAGCACCGTCACGTACTGCATCATCCATTGACATCACTGCTGTCTCAACAGGATAATTTTTGCGCGTTTCGGCATTCACACAGTCTTCAACTTGAACAAGTTCTGTTTGGGTCAGTGCTTTATTGAAAGTAAAATCAAATCGTGCACGCGTCACATCAACCAATGAACCTTTTTGCTCAACTTGGTCACCCAGTAACTTTTTTAATGCTGCATGTAATAAATGCGTTGCCGTATGATTGAGGCGTGCATTATCACGTGCATCTACATTAATATGTGCTGAAACAGTTTGATTTAGCGTTAAAACACCTGACAACAACTCTCCTTCATGAATAATGGCCTGCCCCGAGCGTTGTGTACTATCAACACGAAAAACGGCATCTTGGGATACCCCCTTTATCTCGCCTGAATCACCAACTTGCCCACCACTCTCGGCATAAAAAGGTGTTGCATCGAGCACAACTGATGCACGCATTCCAGACATCACTGTATCCACAGAGTCACCCTCAACACGCAATGCCAAAACGTGACTTTCTAACCTATTTTTCGTGTAACCCTCAAATACAGATACTTCTGTAAATGGCTGCATTTTTGTATAATCCACTCGAAATGCTTGCGCAGACTGGGACAACGTTCGCTGCTTCTCCATACAAGCATCAAACCCTGCACTATCAACAGACAAACCTTGCTCTCTTAAAATATCTTCCGTTAAATCAAGCGGAAACCCATAGGTATCATAAAGTTTAAAAGCAACATCACCCGGCAATACCTGATTAGTCACGCCTTCCACCGCTTCTTTTAATAAACGCAAGCCATGTTCAAGTGTTTTTGCAAACTGTTGCTCTTCTTGTTGCAGCGTATTTTTAATCAGCTGATTTTGTGTTTTAAGTGCTGGATATGCCTCACCCATCAGTTGCACAAGTGTATCCACTAAATGTGCTAAAAATGGCATCGGCAGTTTTAAGCGATGACCGTGCCGAACAGCACGTCGAATAATCCGACGTAATACATATCCTCGTCCTTCATTACTCGGCAAAACACCATCTATGATTAAAAAAGCAGTCGCTCGAATATGGTCTGCAATGACATTTAGAGAAGTATGCGTTGAAGAAATAGGCTCACCAGAATGGTTGAGTGCCTGAATTGCTGTTTTGAGCGCTTTAAAAATATCCGTATCGTAATTGCTCTGAACGCCTTGCATGATAGCTGCAATTCGCTCAAGCCCCATACCCGTATCGATTGATGGCTTATCCAGAGGATGAAGTGTCCCTGCTGCATCACGATTATATTGCATGAAGACCAAGTTCCATACTTCAACATACCGATCGCCATCCGCCTCCGGCGTGCCCGGTGGCCCACCTGCAACAGATGGTCCATGATCATAAAAAATTTCGGTGCATGGCCCGCAAGGTCCCGTATCTCCCATTGACCAAAAATTATCTTCATCCCCACAGCGTGAAAAACGCTCGGGTGAAACTTTCATTTCGTCTAGCCAAATAGAAGCTGCTTCGTCATCTTTCTCATAGATAGTGACCCACAGCTTTTCTTCGGGCAACTTCAAAATTTTCGTTAAAAAATCCCAAGCATACTGAATGGCTTCTCGCTTAAAATAATCTCCGAAACTAAAGTTCCCAAGCATTTCAAACAACGTATGATGCCTTGCTGTATATCCAACTTGATCTAAATCATTATGTTTGCCACCTGCACGCACACAACGCTGCACACTCACGGCACGTGTGTATGGACGTTTTTCTAACCCTAAAAATGTTTCTTTAAATTGAACCATACCCGCATTCACAAACAGTAAAGTCGGATCATTCTCAGGAATTAATGTACAAGAAGGCACTACTTCATGAGCACTTTGCTTAAAATAATCCAAAAAAGCTTGTCGTATTGCTGCACTACTCATCATTTTCATCAAAACACCCAGTTACACGTTCTCATTATCAACCTCAAGCGCTTTAAAAAATGCCCCAATGGTTGTTTCAGTAAATCCCCGATATTTTAAAAACTGCCTTTGCTTTTGTCTCGCTTGAATCGAGACATCTTCTACTGCCTGAAATTTTTTGTGCCATACACGTGCAACTTCATCGCCCCAGGTTATTTCTGATTCTGCGTCTTGAAGAACATCATCGATAATATCAACCGAAACACCTGTTTGTCGCAGTAATTGTCGAATCACGATAGGTCCATAACCACGCTGAATACGACTTCGACAAAACATTTCCGCAAAGCGTCTATCACTTTGAACGTTTAATCTCACGCAATCTTCAAGCACTTCATCAATAATATCCGCAGTAAAATTACGCTGCTTTAACTTCATACGAAGCTGCTGTGCGCTATGCTCTCTTCTCGCAAGCAAGCGCACAGCAACATCAAATCCCTCAGGCATCAACAAGCTCACCTGTTTCAACATCAACCGTCCCAGTAGTATCCGACAAAAATTCTGCGCGAATTTTAGTTTCTAGTTCAGCTGCAATCTCAGGGTTATCTTTCAAATATTGCCGAACATTGTCTTTTCCTTGGCCAATTTTTGATTGATTGTAACTATACCAAGCACCGGCTTTTTCTATGAGGCCCATTTGTACTGCCAATTGTATAATTTCACCTTCGTGCGAAATCCCTTCGTTATAAAGAATTTCAAACTCTGCACGCTTAAAAGGAGGTGCTACTTTATTTTTAACCACTTTAACACGTGTTTCATTACCGAGGATATCATCCCCTTTTTTAATCGCACCTGTTCTTCTAATATCTAAACGCACAGAAGCATAAAATTTTAAAGCATTCCCACCCGTCGTTGTTTCAGGATTTCCAAACATCACACCAATCTTCATTCGAATTTGGTTGATAAAAATAACCAATGTATTTGAGCGCTTAATATTGGCTGTTAATTTTCGAAGCGCTTGTGACATGAGGCGAGCTTGTAATCCCACATGGGTATCTCCCATGTCACCTTCAATTTCAGCTTTAGGTGTCAAAGCTGCTACAGAATCAACCACAACAACATCTACGGCTGCTGAACGCACCAACATATCTGTGATTTCGAGTGCCTGCTCACCCGTATCAGGCTGTGAAATTAACAGTTCATCAACATCAACACCCAATTTTTTGGCATAACTTGGATCAAGTGCATGCTCGGCATCAACAAACGCAGCTGTTCCACCATTTTTTTGACACTCTGCAATCACTTGCAGTGTCAAGGTCGTCTTACCTGATGACTCAGGCCCATAAATTTCAACAATGCGGCCTTTAGGTAAGCCACCTATTCCAAGGGCGATATCAAGCCCTAATGATCCAGTTGAAATTGCCTCAATATCACGAACAGCTGTTCCATCTCCCATTCGCATCACAGAGCCCTTTCCAAATTGACGTTCAATTTGAGATAAAGCTGCATTAAGGGCTTTTTGCTTATTGTCTTCCATTGGTTCATCCGTATAAAATAGCCAGGGTCTTAATTATCACATACTCCCTCCAATGCAGCAAAGGTAGATGCTCATGAATAAACCGGTTTGGATGCCAGAAAATATAAATCATACGGCCATGACACATTTCATGCGCACACTCGAGCAACAATACAACCTAGAACTCCCTAACTATACAGCTCTTCACACCTGGTCCATCCAACACCCAGCTTTATTTTGGGAGGCCATAACAACTTTTTTCAAACTAAGCTTTGAGACACCTCCTAAAACCATCCTTAAAGAAGCGCCTGAGATGATAGACGCAACCTGGTTTGAAGGTGCAACACTTAACATCACAAAACACTTATTAAAACGAGATGATGATCATCCTGCGCTCATTAGTATCGATGAAACAGGCCAACGTAGCGTACTGACTTATCATGCTTTAAGACAAAAAGTGGCGAGTTGTGCTGCTGGACTACGCAACCATGGCATTCAATCAGGCGATCGTGTTGTTGGTATGCTTCCTAATAGTCACTTTGCCATCATTGCTATGCTTGCAGCCGCATCCATCGGTGCAATCTGGTCTTCTTGCTCACCTGACTTTGGTATTGCCGCATCTGTGGATAGACTTGCTCAAATCACCCCTAAATTTTTATTTATCTGTGATGGATACACATATCATGGCAAACATTATGATCTCCAAGAAAAAACAGAGGCATTACTCAAGTCTATCCCATCCATTCAACAATATGTGATTTGTCCCGTTTTAAATCGTCATGAGCCGATTCAATACGATAAAGCGCCCTCAAAAATAGCCTGTTATTGGCATGATTTCTTGGTTCCCAATGCACCTTTTCAAACAGAAGCTCAGCCGTTTAATCACCCTTGGTACATTCTATTCTCATCAGGAACAACAGGAAAACCTAAATGTATTGTGCACAATACAGGAGGCACTTTACTCCAGCACTTAAAAGAACTTGGGCTGCATACTGATCTCAATGAAAAGGATACACTCTTTTTTCACACGACCTGCGGGTGGATGATGTGGAACTGGATGGTGTCCGGACTTGCCTTTGGTGCAAGTCTTGTTCTGTATGATGGCTCTCCTATGTACCCTCAAACCCACAGCCTTTTTAAAATGATTGAAGAGGAATCTATCAGTATTTTTGGTACAGGAGCGCGTTTTTTAGCTGCTATTGAAAAAAGAGGTATTCAACCCAATGCAAATTTAACGTTTTCAGAACTGCGCACTATTTTATCAACAGGGTCACCTCTCTTACCGCAACAATATGATTTTGTGCGTGATCATATCAAAGAAACAATCCAGCTCAGCTCAATCTCAGGTGGTACCGACATTATCTCATGTTTTGCACTTGGGAATCCCATTAGCCCTGTTTACCGGGGCGAGCTACAATGCTTAGGCTTAGGAATGGATGTCCAAGTATTAGATGAAAAAGGCCTACCAACCACCGATGCAATCGGTGAACTTGTCTGCGCAAACCCCTTCCCTTCCATGCCCGTTTCATTTTGGAATGACCCTGAACGCGTAAAATATAAAAATGCCTATTTTCAACGCTTTCCTGGTGTTTGGGCTCATGGTGACTTAGCCAAACGCACAAAACAGGGTGGACTAACCATTTATGGTCGCTCAGATGCCGTTTTAAATCCCGGTGGTGTTCGTATAGGTACAGCCGAGATTTATCGCCCACTTGAAAAATTGCCTGATATTTTAGAAAGCATTGTGATTGGACAACCTTGGAAAGGAGACATTCGTGTCGTACTCTTTGTGAAACTTCAAAAGGGTATACAACTCGACAAAACACTGCGCAACAAAATTCGCCAAATTATTCGGACTGAAGCTTCTCCTCGCCACGTTCCTGATAAAATTTTAGAGGTCCCTGATATTCCTCGAACCATCAACGGCAAAATCGTTGAAGTTGCTGCGCGCCAAACCGTACAAGGTGAAACAGTTCAAAACTTAGGTTCTCTTGAAAACCCCGAAGCACTTGAACACTTTAAAAATAGGCCTGAGCTTTTAGCAAGTCCTATCGAAAACGCATAAATTTAGATATACTCAAACCTTAATTGGTGATGATTTTTTTATCATCATCATGATTTTTGGGTAACACGAACACATGATAAACTTAACAGATCTCAACAAACACTATGGTAAACATCATGCCCTTTGTGGCATTAGTCTATCCGTTGAGGCAGGAGAAATTTTTGGCATCATAGGGCGAAGTGGCGCCGGCAAATCTACATTGCTTCGTTGTATTAATTTACTTGAACGCCCTGACTCTGGCACAGTTATGATTAATCATCAAAATATGCTAGCCCTCTCTCCCGATGCATTGCGTCAAGCACGCCATCAAATTGGCATGATTTTTCAACACTTTAACCTACTCCAAGCAAAAACAGTGTTTGAAAATATTGCACTTCCTCTGCGTATCCAAGGCCAACCCGAGCAAGCAATACACAAACGTGTTCACGAGCTACTGGCTTTAGTTGAGCTCACGGATAAAGCCAACGCCTACCCTGCAGCTTTAAGCGGAGGCCAGAAGCAGCGTGTTGCGATTGCACGTGCACTATCAAGTTCTCCTAAAATATTACTCTGTGATGAAGCAACCTCAGCACTCGATCCTGAAACCACAACGTCTATTTTAACGCTCTTAAAAAAAATCAATCATGATTACGGCATCACGATTATTTTAATTACCCATGAAATGGATGTCGTCAAACAACTAGCCCATCGTGTCGCACTCATGCAAGCAGGCCGCATCGCAGAAATTATTGCCTTAAACACGCTCTTCAAACAACCCAGCACACCGGCAAAACAACTTTTATGTGCACAATTGAGTCCTGAGTTACCACCCTGTTTATTAAAAAATATATCTCAAACTATGACTCATAAGCCATTGCTTCGAATTTTTTTCCAAGGAGAAGCTGTCAATGGCCCTATTATCAGCCAAATCAGTCGTGAATTGCATATCAATATCAACATTTTACTCGCAAATGTTGACCGAATTGATGGTGTAACTTGTGGTGTTATTATTATTGAATTAGAAGCAAGTCCTGCAGACATGCAGACCTTTCTAAAGCACTGCGAACCCTTTCATTTAATTGTGGAGACACTCGGATATGTCAACAATGATGCTTTATGACATCTTCGTCGCCACAGGCGAAACGCTCTATATGGTACTTTTAAGCACCTGCTTTTCAGCGCTATTAGGCCTACCACTTGGCACTTGCTTATTTGTAAGTCGTACCATTAAGCCACATCCGCTACTTTACCGCATCACAGCTGGTTTCATCAACTTCACGCGCTCTATCCCGTTTATTATTTTATTGGTCGCCTTAATTCCTATGACGCGTTTAATCGTTGGAACCTCTATTGGCTTACATGCAGCAATTGTACCCTTAACATTGGGTGCTGCGCCTTTCTTTGCTCGTCTTGTTGATAATGCGTATCAAACACTTCCTCTCGGATTATTTGAAACAGCACACGCAATGGGAGCTACAACGCCTCAAATCATTCGACATGTTTTACTTCCCGAGGCACGAAGTGCGCTCATTCAAGCACTCACTGTGACCGCAACAACACTGGTCAATTATTCAGCCATGGCCGGCACTGTAGGTGGCGGTGGGCTCGGCGACTTAGCCATTCGCTATGGCTATCAACGGTTTAATCCAAGCGTTATGATTGCAACGGTTTTAATTTTGGTTATCATCGTTCAACTCTTTCAAGCTTTTGGTGACCGGCTTTGTCGTTATTTATCACAAGGAAAAATCTAGCATGCGCTGTGTTTATTTACTGCCTTTATTCTTCTTAAGCTTACTGGGCTGCCAACAACCGTCTTCACCCAATACATTAACCATTGGTACCATTTCAGGTCCCGAGACAGATTTAGTGAAAACAGCTCAAACTGTTGCAAAAAACCAGTATGATTTAAATATTCGTATTGTTGAGTTTAGTGATTACAATTTACCTAACGAAGCCCTTCAAGATGGTAGTTTAGATGCAAATGTATATCAGCACCTGCCCTATCTCGAGTCAGCTCAACAAGCACATGGCTACACCCTTGAACCCATTGCTCGCACTTTTTTATTTCCAGCCGGTTTATATTCAGCAAAAATAAAACAGATTAATGACCTCCCTCAGCATGCACAAATTGCCATTCCTAACGACCCAAGCAACGAGGCTCGAGCGCTCATTCTGCTCACAAAAGCCAAACTCATTACCCTAAAGCCCAGTAAAAACCCGACGCTCCAAGACATTCAGGCGAATCCTAAAAAAATCCGCTTTAAAACACTGGACGCAGCACAATTACCCCGAGTTTTGCCTGATGTTGATGCTGCAGTGATTAATACAACCTTTGCTATTCCAGCAGGTCTTAACCCCATAAAAGATGCTTTGATAAGTGAAGATAAAACCTCACCTTATGCCAACTTAATTGTCATTAAAACAAACACACCTAAACGCTCGCAACTCGACCTCTTTGTAAAAGCGATGCATTCTGATGAAGTGAAACATCAAGCAAAAAGCATTTTTGGCGACTCTGCCGTCGCTTCCTGGTAAAATATGTTATACTTTTAAACAACTATATCATCAAATTAAGCCTTTCGTGTCGAGTGGCTCAAATGGGGATTGGCGATGACCGATAAAAACAATGAAAGTGGTCCAATTAGTTATGGTTACTTTAGCGCTCTTAACTTAACCGACTCTTTCAATTTTTTTAGGAGAGCAGGTAAATACATTTACAATGAGTCAGCAATGGCCGACCTCTCCCCTCGGGTGCGCGAAAGTTTACTTAAAAAGTACTATCATGGCCTAGGACTGTCAGAAAAAAGTGCTTTCAACCAACACCTTGCAAAACATTTTACCGCACAAGAGCAAGCATTCAACAATATTCTAGATAAATATCCGCTGACAGATGAACAAAAAAACCAACTGAAACAGCAACTCAAACATATGCAAGCGCCGATTACCGGCAGCGCCTTAGCATTTGACAAAACTGTTCCAGGACAAGCCCCAACGGCAGTTCATCCCAGCGATTTTCGAGACAGCATCCATACCGAAAGAAACAGACTTCTTAAAGAAGTAGGCACTTTTAACTTAGACCCATTATTACAACAAGTACAAGCACTGCTCGATGGCGACCCCAAAACGCCTCCCCCCCCTAAAACAAAAATAGAAAAAAGACATGCAGGGAAAAAATTAGTCATAGATCCAGAGAATCCACCTCCTGCACCCAGACGCCCCAAGCCGCCCCCAAAAGTTCCCCCCAAACCAAGCCCAAAGGCTGTTGTTCATGCATTTATTGAAAACCCTAATGGTGAAGGTGAGTTGCTTCGGTTTAATCGCCTTAAAAACCTCCAAACACTCATCTTAAAACAAGAAGAACAAGCACCGTCTCATCAAACACTAGCAAATATGCAAAATCGACTTGAAGCACTAGGAGCAGAAGAACACGAAGAAAGAGCAACTCTTCAGGCAGAGATTGAGCTCAGAGCAGCAGAATTAAGCCCTCAAAGAGAGGCAATAGAAGCTGAATATTCAGCGCTTATTCAAACTTTAGAAAAACGATTTAACTCTTCCGAATATAAAGGTCGATTCAGAGAAGCTTTTATTGAGTATTTAAAAGAAACCAGCCCTGATGCGCCAATCAGTGGCGATGCATTTGAAGCAGCACTTCAACAAGACATTCAAAACAAAGTACGTGACGTAGTCATAAGACAACACCAAGCCATCGTTAAACAGATAGGGCAAGCCAGAGATAATGACCCGGATTTCCAGCAATTCAACCCCGCTGATTTGGTTAAGATCGTTGCTGAAGAGCAAGCAAAAGAAGCTGCCGAAGAACAAAAGAGAGTAGAAGCAGCAAGCGCCGCAGCAGCAATCAGCACATATCACTGGGAAGAAGAAGATGATGATGAACCAGAGGAAGAAGGTGAACCAGAAAACCTCGGCCGAATTGAGCCTGGAAAAGCAAAAGATGCCCCAGCTGCTCCTGATGGTTATAAATATGAAGATATATATGAAGATGTCGAGGTTCTTGACCCTGATGCTGAAGACGAGCTTGAATCGCCAGCAGCAAGCACCTTCGACTTAGATAAAATTAGAACAGAACTCAAAGAAGCTCAAAAAAAATCAGAAGAAACACTTAAAAATGATTTGAACAAAACCGTCACTGAACTACATGAAGCAGCGAAACGAGAACGCGACCTCATTGGTTGGTTACTTGCCTCAGAGTGCGCACAAAGAAAGCTAAAACACAAAACCCAGTTTTCAAAAATCCCTACAGATTATACGGTATTGATGACCACAGAAATTCAAGACAAAGTACATCAATTGCATCAAGCCATCCAAGCAAAAGACGAGCGAGCAATACAAGATGCAGGTGGCATCCGCACCCCATCGGGTCTTGATATTATCGTTGGTAAAGATGACAAAGGAAATTTACTGTTTTCTGTCAAGTTTCCCCCTTTACTTAGGGGACGCGGCTACTATACGGATTCAAGGCATAATTCAAAAGCTGATCTCGTATTTCAAGCAGCCCTTGTCCATGATACAGGAGCTGAAAGCATCGTCACGAACATTACCCATGAAAATCCTGCGATAGCAAAACAGCTCGCACAAGAAGCTTTTGCAGCAGCTCGGCAAGTTGGTTTTCCACGTAGTAAAATTACCATTCAAATGCATGGTAGCACCATGAAGCCTGACGAACTATTTGAAGAAACTTTAAATGAAGTGAACTACCAAAATCAGCACCCACCTAAAGTCAATGTGGATGTTTCTGAAGAATTAGCGCAGCATGAACAAAACATTCAGCAAAAACTAGAACCAAACCGTGCAGACCCCAATTATATGAAAAATCGGGTTGCCAGCCAAAATATCATGAAAGGTGTACTCAATAAAGGACGAGTAGCAGAAGGCCTCGACGCAGTAGAGCCCTCTAGAACAACAAACGGACCAACAGCTGCGGGATAAAACTCACTCCGCAGCACACAAAGCCTATCTATGGCTTTATCAAGCGCTCATTTTTAAATCAGTACCTGATAGCGTAGATAAATAAGGCTGCACACAGACCTCATCAGAACATTTCACTCTCAGTCCAGCATATTACTACTGAGGGGGCAATAAGATTGGCACGTGATAGAAAACAAACTAACGTCCTGATTTTGCTAATCGCTTACTGTTTGGATCTTTAGCATAAGTCGCCAAAATATCTTCAACCAAATCATCCATCGCACTTGATTTATTTTCTTCTTCAATCAAACCACCCTCTTCTTTCAAATTATTTAGGCGCTCCGTCAGCTCTTTTGTAATGGACCCATTTGGAAACAGTAATGCTAAAAATCGTCGTGCTTCTGCAGGACCCAAATGGCGATAAAGTTGATTACGAACCGCTGCATCTTCAGCTGTTGTGCTAAAAGCCCAAAGCTCAATAGGACCCAGCGTTAAAGTCAATAGTTGAACACTCACGCCGTTTTTTGTTGAGAATTGTGCGAGAAACGTACCGCCGCCTTCTCTTGGGCCATGTACACGTGTTCTTAAAGCCACCTGAGCTGTTTCTGACAAACCAAAAATATTACTGGTTTTTTTGATGGTTTGCGCAGGTCCTGCATCCATAATAAACACAGAAGTAGCAAACTCAACCATCACTGCATCAAAATCATCTAACGACTGTGACAAAAGCGAAATTTGAACGTTCCACTTACGTCCCTCCCGCATATCAATAATAACTTGCTCTCGAACAGCCGCAGAACTTGCCGTGCGATGAAACTCATCATAAACAATCCGCTTAGGGTCTTCTCTAATCTCACGGATACGCTCCAAATGATAAGGATGATACTGCTCAAAGACATTATTCATACTTTCTTCGGTTAGATAATAATGCCGTGCTAACACATAGCGCGCTAACATATACATCACCGAAGTCCGCCTATCTGCCGCTTCTCCACCACTTTTGGCCACTTCATCTAAATCTAAAGAAACGACACGTGCATCTCCAATATCAAAGGCTGTCACACGAGATAGGATAGGATATTCTCGTACAGCACTTGACACCATTCGAGAAAAAGCAGCAATCAAAGACTCCCCTGTAGGTGCTGTTACTTTCTCATACAAATCTTCGATAGAGGGTGTACGACAAATTGAGGCAGCATCCGCTAAGAGAGGCATGGCGTAACGCTGCGCTAAAAGAGCCTCATGTGTAAATCCAGCAGAAAACAATGCATCGGTTACTTCCCACCAAGTAGACTTTGAATCACGGACAAATCCAATCTCTTCTAAGATGCCATCAATAAATTCTTCAACACCTGGCGCATAAGGTGTTGGGTTATATTCATCAGCGAGACCTTTATATAATTCATCAACAACCATTCCAGCTAAATCAGGCATACCATCATATGGTTTTTCTGTACCCAATGGCGTGGTCAATAAAGTTAAGAAGTTAACTAAAAAAGAACGCTCTGATGGTGTCGGATAACGCGACCCCAGTTGCGTGTCAAAGGGATTAATTGAATATTCAGGTAACATACGCAAACGATGATAAGCCACCAAATGACGCTGATTTTCAGGCAGAGCTTCTCGCAATAAAGAAATAAGCCCACTACTTGATGGACCAATATCAATAATCGCAATACGTGGCAAACGTGTAATACCACCCGACATGCATAGCGCTAAATTCTGGGCATTAGATAAAACCGATTTACCCGAACCAGGACGTGCATACACCAAATCAATCCAAGTGGTTTGTTGACTCGAGCCCGGCTGAAAAGGCCATAACTTCCCATCAGGTGAACGCAGTAATAAAGCCCCTGTTTTCCAGGGTGAGGCCGGGCGCGTTATGGGCAGCATTGTGACTACATCCGTCAGTGGCGCAACTGCCGCAACTGCTGGACTAACAGTTGTCGCAGCCAACATATTAGCGACAAACCCAGCAAAAGGATCTCCACAAATTTCAGATACATCTGTTGAACCCCATCCTTGAATTGCCTTAGCAAGCTCAGAACTACGACGGCGTAAAAGCGGTAATTGCCCCTCAGGCGCCCAAGTACTGGCAACAACACGTAAGCGAACAATCGCTTCATCTGTATTAATTTGTAAATATTTTAACAAGTTAACCGAATCACTGATTAAACGGTTCTGTGCTGATGAGAATGTTAATATTGCAGCAAGTAAGCCTTTTAGCTTAATTGTGGTTAAACCCTCGCTTTCAATTAAAAATGAAATCCTCCAAGGGATGTGCGTGGGCAAAATACGCGAAAACAAAGTCACAAACGGACGAATATCTTTAGGGAATAAATCAATATAAGCACTTGAATATAAGCGATTTCCAACTAAAACTGTTCGTCTATCAATGATTTCAGCATCTCGTGGTAACACCTGTTTCGCAAGTGACGGCCACAACAAATCGGACGCATCGCCTTCAAACGAGTTTAACTCACGAACTGGAATCTCATCACCTGGCAAAGTTGGACGCCAATCATCTGCTGTAAAATCCGGGTCTGCTGTCATTCTAATGGCATGCACAGCACTATGTACATCTAATAACTCTGAAACAACATTAAGCGATTGAAGATCACTTTTAATTGAACGTACATAAGCATCATGTGTATCTCTTAATTCAGGAACTGCAGCATAAATCGTCTGTGTATGCTTAAATGAAGGTGATTTTTTGTCCTTTAACATTTTAAGCTTGGCTTTATTTGCAACTTTGAGTTGATCCTGTGGCAAACTAAAAGGGCGCGTCATTAAAACGAAATACACTTTTTCTGCTGCACAATATTGTCCTAAAAAACCACCTCGCTCTTCAAATAAATCGTTAAGATCAAGATTAATACGCTTAGCTGTTGCAGCGGCAGGTGCATAAATATCTCGAATCATTTGTTTAATATGCTGTTTATCATGATCAAAATAAACTTGTAACACATGCCCAGCACGACTCATGGGCGAACGAAATGAGTTCGTTAACCCTTCAATCAAACGCTTAAATTCTTCGTTCCCCAATAATGCTGTAATGCCATCAATTTCCAAAACGGAAACTAAAGAACCATCATGGTTCACTAAAACCGTCGGGGCATCAGCCGTTTCTAACTCACAATAAGACTCTGTTGTTTGCTTTAAAGAGGTGCTTAGCCAAGCAAAAAAAGTATCAACCCCTTCAAAAAATGATTCAGCCCACTTCCCCATCCTTTTATCTCCAGATTAACGTTGGGTCAAGTTTATTTAGCTTCTTTTTTTCCTGCTACTTCCTCTAAAGCGCCGGCTGCCCAACTTTCGATTTGTTTTCGAAACTTTGCTCTAGAAGGAAGCAATCGTATATCTCGAAAAATAGGCTCTGATTGCTCAATTTCAGCATTACCTGAATCAATTAACAACCGGCCAAAAATAGCAGGGTCACTCGTTCCCTCCCCAAACTTTTCTTCCACAGGTTGCGTGCGAAACTTTAAACTTCGATAAATACTCTGAGCTGTACTTTTATATCCAGTATCATTTGTAATGGCGCAAAATAGAACGTGGCATAAGCTATTCAACTCTGACTGCAATAATTCAGGCAAGTAAATCAGAGATCCGCCACCATATCCTCCAACACCCACCGATTCAATAAAAAAACATTGAGCACAAAAACAACAAGAAGTGACAAGGTTTTCAAGTTTATTATGCGTGTAATTTCCATCTAGATTAATGACTTCTTGCAGCGTATGAGCCTGAAACCCACAAAAGTGACAAGTATACTGATCTCGTTCAAATACTTTTTTTTCAAAAGCTTTAAAACGGGGGTCCGCTTGCCTAGCAGAATATAACCGCCAAGCACCCGCGGACGCCGTTAATCGAATAAGAGCGGCTTCAGTATCTTGCATATATCAGGCTCATCATCAATTAACTATCGCTACCATAAACAGTTCCCGAAGGACCCGCAACTTCACCACCATCACTGCCAAACATAGTTGCTCCAGCCACACCCAGAATCGATGGCAAGAATAGCAATGCCGCGGCAATAAAGACCAAGGCAATCGGTGTACCAATTGGAATTTGAGTCGGATTATCCTTATGTTGCTTAAACTTCATGATAGCCCCAATCGAGAAGCCTAAACCCGCTAAATAAGAGGCTGCGGTAATTAATTT
>JARGPP010000016.1 GCA_029210085.1 Legionellaceae bacterium
TCACCAGATCTAAATCCAATTGAGAAATGCTGGGCAAATTTGAAAGATAAAATTAAAAAAATTATTGGGGGATGCGGGAGTTTGGCTGAAGCCGTCGATTATGCCTTTCAATCGATCATTTAAAATTTAATCGACTATACATTGCCTGCATGCTTCATTCTTTCACCCCAAGGCTGCTCTTCGCCTTCAGTATCATTTCGACGTCGACCTAATGTACTGAGTTGCACCTGCTCTTCAGCTGAATGTGTATTTGAGGGTGAGGGTCTTGTGAGACTGTTGTAGAGATTGCTTGATGCTCTATGACTGCCCGTTGATGTTCTACGGCCGTGCTCTATATCTTGATTATGTGAATCAAACATTACAAATCCATTGCATGAGTTAAGACACTATTGATGCTAGCAGACTGAAGAAAGGAATCAATGATAAATGTAAAGAAAGTGTAATCTAAGCAAAGTTAGGCCACTGAATCTCGCAAGCTAAAGTCTGCTAAAACACCTGGGGTAAAAGGGTTCAATCCATTTTCTGTGCGGAGCAAGTAGCGACCTGAGTCTCCATTGATTTCAAATAATACATGCAGACTTGAACTGTCTTTTTTATCCATCAGCACATTGAGCTTTTCGAGTAACTTAAAGAATGCCCAAGGACCTTCTTCAGCCAGTTCATATTTTTGACCTTCGATTGAATGTAAAATCAGCTCGGCATTTGATTCAGGCCATTCAAAGTCAACGGTTGCTTCATCTGTTTGTGTGTCTTTGAGATGAGTACCACCCATGGATAATTCTAGCTGAGCAATCACAGGGTCTAAGTTCATTTTTTGGAGACTAAATCCAATATGACTGCTTTCACGACCGGCAGGGAAGAACATTGCTGTGATCACATTTGCGCGAATAAGTTGTTGAATTGTATTGTTTGAAAAAGGTAGGACCAGTCCATCAGCTTCTCGAAGTGGCCATTCTGCACGGGATGTATCGAGGAATGGTTTAATGTATTCGCTAACGAAGCTACTTAAAATACCATGGGTTGCAAAAAAACGGTCAAAATCGTTAATAGCAACATCATCTTTTGCCGTGCTACTGAAAGGATAGCGATTTAAGATAGCACGTTGATATTCAGGAAATACATGACGTCTCCATTGCATATTAATAAACTGTTTGGCATCACTAATGAGTAAAAACCAAGTATCATCAGCAATTTGTTTACTCCACAAGCCAATAGGATTAGGTAATTGTTTTGCGGTGAGATAAAGTGACGAGAGCGCATTACGTGGCCCCTCGTTTTGAAAGCGTGATTTTGTGAGGTTAAAAGCTGTACGTCCATCATCTTGTGTCACTGAGAGTGTGCTCAAAAACTGACGGAGTTCACGAATATCAAATGAAAGATCGCGCAATGTGGTTTCACTGATAAGATTAAGCTCAGTAAATTGGCTGGCAATAATTTGATTAAAAATGGTATTTTGGTGGTCTAAATCGGGTCGTGTTTGAATTTGAATAAAACGGGCTATTTCACGAAGTGTATCGGATTTGTCTAGTTCATTTAATCTTTCGCGTGCTTCAACATAATTTTGAACATGGTTAGGAGTTGTTCGTTTGATAAACTTATTCCACCAAGTGACATAATCACGAGCATAAGCTTGTTCAAGTAAAGTAGGCAATTGATTTAAGTCTTGACGTTCTAGCACCCAGTTGTCTTTTTGAAATTGAACGGCTTGATTTGAAATTTTTGGACTTAATGCTTGAAACCCTTGTTTTGTGAAATAGATAGGAACATCACTCGCTCCGAGCATGAAGCCACTCCACTTCATGGCTTGTTTATCTGCTGGAAAAGTTTCTTTCAATAGAGAGTAATATAAATAACCTGCAGGTAAGGCATTTAAGTAATTACGGTTATCCCGTACTAACTGTTGGTTAATTGCAATGGCATTTTTAGGCCTAAGTAATGTTTTTTCTAAGAGTTCACGGCGATTTTTTGTGTCTTGGTGAGGTGAGTTTTTTGTCCATTCTTTTTCAAACCAGGTGACAATGTGATTATCGGTTCGTTTGTTTGGGTCACTTAAAGCTATGTAGGTTTTGAGTGCATGATAACGTGCCATAGGCGTTTCTTGAGGATTGCGCAAAGTGTTTTCAACCAATTTTAATGTATTTGGCAGAAAGTTATCTTGTAACTGTTGGCTGGCATTGTTTTGTAAGGTGGTTTGTAAGTGTTGTAGTGTTGGAGAAGAGAAAATATGTAATGGGATATTGTCTATCGCATCAGATGCTTTCGCTAAATGGTACAATGCTTGATTTCTTTCTGGATTTTGTTGGGTTTGTGTGTCATAGGCCAGGAGTTCTTGGGTGACATTATCAAGGATACGTGAAGAGCTTGTATGATGATGTACGATAAAAGCGAGGGAAAGGCCAACAACGGTTGCTGTAATGCGAATGACATGTTTTTGCGAGAGTGCTGGTTTTGGAATAGGGCGTTGGGTTTGTGTTTGAAAGGCATTGAAAGCACCATCAATAAAATAAGCGCGATAATTACTAGACTGAGGAATTTGGTCGGGCAAAGTAAGTGCATATTCACGACAAATTTTTTGATTCAGGTGATCTTGGCTCATGCCGCCTTGTTCTGCACTTGTAAAATAAATAGCCGACACTTTGCAAAGTTTTGGTGAAATTTGTTTAATTAATGTTTGAATCGCTAAATGAAAGTTAGCAAGCTGTAGTGGAAATTCCCGAATTAGCATGCGTTTTAAACTTGAACGAGCAGGGTGAATTTTTTGGAGTACGTCTTGGCTTAAGGACTCGAGTAAGTTGTCAAATCGGGCATGATAATTATTCGCAATTTTATCGCCTTTTTTTCCCCAGTCGAGTGAAAATCCAAGTGGATCACCTTGGTTCAGCCGTTTGTCTTGCTGAAAAAAATCAGAAAATCCTGCTAGGCTATCTAGTTTGGTAAAGACAAAAGCGGTCTCTACTAAGTAACCGAGTGCTTTTCCAAAGCGTTGTACGAGCTGGGCGTGTTCTAGGGTTTTTTTAGCAATTTGAGTGGGGTCATTTTCAAATAAATCATTAATATCTATCGTCAGCAAAAGGCCGCTAATACGTAAGGTTTGACTTAGTTGCTTCAAAGCTTGTTCGAGTAGAGCTTTGCTGTCATGAAGCCAAAATTCGTTGAGTTCAAGAATAACACCCTGGTTATTATAATAAATTTCGCAGCTTCGCTCTGCATCAACTAGGATATGTTCAAATGAGCTTTGACGGAGTAATGCTGTTTTTCCGTGTCTGGTTTTTCCTATGAGTAGCAGAAAAGAAAGGGTCTTTCGGTTACTCTTTAAACTCGTCAGGATTTTTTTAAGTGCATCTGTGAGTGTTACAAGTGACTTATCCATTAAGATCCTACATGCATCGGTTGATGAAATTGTTCTGTTAAAATCGTTTTTGCTTTGTGATCGAGCAAGGCCTGGCTAATCATATAAGTGCCGAGTAGTACGCCACATGCTAAACAAAGCGTTTTAATCCAAGGTTTATGATCAATACGTGTTTCGCTCGCTGTGGGTTTCGGTGGTGTAAAAAGGCTGACTGGCTTTTGGACTCGGTTTTTTTGAATGAGCTCATGAAGCGTCTCAATGAGGTTATCGAGTGTTTGTCGACCGGTGGTGCTGATGTGGTGCTCGCCTTCAAATCCTGAAATTAAACAATAATAAGCGAGTTCAATTAAGTCCAAATATTGATTGGGTCGTGTTTGAATATAATCGACTAATTCAAAAAAGCGTTTTTCAGGGCCGATATTATCGCTAGAAGGGGGGGTAAACGCTGAAAATTCGGCAGCTTTTTCAAACACACGCATGTAATTTTTTCCAAGTAACTCATCAATTGTTGCATGGATTAAATATTGTGCGATGGCTGAAAGTTCATCAGCACATTCAAAGCTTGAAAGTCTGCTTTGAAAGGCTTTCAACTCATGCTCAAGATTATCCCATGCTGTTTGAATCGGCGGAAGGGTATGACTTGTACCGAGTCTCTCAAGCAATGAAAATAGAGGCCCTGCAGCAGCTAAGAAGGCATTGGAAGTGGTCGGTGTGCTAAACAATTTAGAGCGATAATAGCCAGGTTGTGTTTTTAGGGCACCTGGTTTGGTAAATTGGGTGATGAGAGAAGTTGAACAGGTCGCGGCGGGCATGTCTTCTCCTAGAGTGATTCGCTTAAATGATAATACGATATCTTGTGTGAAATGAGAAGGTGTAAATATTGAGTTGTGCAAATGGCGTGATTATTCTTAATCGTTAAAACAATCGCTGCATGCGATACAACTCGATGAATAGTAACAAAGCTGAAAGATTTAAAATTTATGCGCATGTAAGGTTTGCATTACTTTTAGATTCACGCAACTTGATAATGTATAAACGATTAAGTAACGTATGAAAAGTCGACCTATGTGATGAAGTAGTGAACCTAAGTGCCTTGTTTTATACGAGGTATTTACCTGCATTTTAAAATTGGGGTAAGAGCGCATGATTCACATCGCGTCGGCTTCATGAGTATAGAATTTGAATTTATGATGAGCTATATGAACTTTATATATATTTTAAATATCACTGACGCCTAGGATTGTATCAAAAACAGTGGTTTTTAGATATATTTTTAACATAAGGATGTGTTTATGATATATAAGACAGCATTAAGTGCAATGGTTCTTTTGGTTGCGAGTCAGAGCTATGCAGGAAAAGCGCTTTGGACTTTTGAAGCGTTAAGTCCAACAACGGTTTCGTTACCGAAAAATAGCACAGTTACGGTTCAGTATCAGGTAACCAATCAATCATCAAAGACACATGTATTAGCGATGAAAACGGTTACAGGAATCACACAAACCACCACAGGAATAGGGAGGTGTTCGAGTCCATTTACACTAGAGGGAGGTGCTTCTTGTTTATTAGAACTTGAAATTAATGGCAGTGAGCTCGTGAGTGATGTGACCTCAGGTCCCGAAGTATATGATACAGGAAGCACATTGCAAGGTTACCAACCCAGTGCTGCGGCGAGTTTAAAAGTAACCGTTGAGAATGCTTTACCGGTTGCATCATTACAAGTATTGAATCCGTCACTCGATCTTTTTGTTGCAGGAAGACCTAGCACGCTTACGATTAAAAACACGTCTACGAATCTCGCAGCTCACAATCTTTTTCTTAATTTTGAAGGTACTCCGCTGCAAGGTCAGGTTAAAACCGTGAGTAATACTTGCGACGATGTGCCAGCACAATCATATTGTCGAATTCGGCTCATACCCGAAAATTCAGCACGTCGTTTGTCTATTGAACCCGGTGCTGCAGCCGCAACAGCTACACTTGAATCAGAGGAGAAAGATAGCACAACACAGCCTGTGAACATCAGTGTATATAAGGTGGGAGAGAGCTATGGAGGAGGCATCATCGCTTGTGTGAGTGAAACGGATGATTTTTTAAATTTTATTGTAACGTCTACTGATGTTGGTTTGGGTGAACGTTGGGGAGGTTATCGTAAAATAACGTCCGCGAACAGTGATGTCGATGGTGCTACCAATACGAAAAAAATTGTTGAGGTTGTAGGAAATAATGACGGAACCAATTATGCTGCAAAAGTGTGTAATGATTCACCCATAGGTGGTTATTATGATTGGTTCTTGCTAGCAAAAAAACAGCTTAACTGTGTATATCTGAATAAAGCGCACCTGGGTACCTTTGTAACGGGGCGCTATTACTGGAGTTCTACCGAGTCGGTCGATACATCTAAGGATGATTTTTATGCCTGGGCCCAGTATTTTAATTATGACCAGCAGATTGAGGACTTAAAGACAGCGTACAACCTTATACGCTGTGGTCGGCCTATTCCTTCCTCTTAAAATCATTCGTCTTTTTTCTGGAGGCTGTGTTGCTTAGCGCTTTGTAAGCGCTAAGCTTTTTAAGATAGTCAGTGCTGCATAGAGTTGATAATCATCGTACAGCAATGCTTTTTCATCCAGTTTAGATTTTTTATCATGGCTTTTAATGACGACTTCTTTTTTTGTACCGTTTTTTAAATGGCCATGTAAGTCTGCTTCGCTAAAGTCGGCTAGTGGATTGTCTTTTTCCTTTTTAGGTACGGCGATTTCATCGATATTAATATCAGGTTTAATGCCTTGTGCCTGAATTGAAATACCTGATGGGGTGTAATATAGGGCTGTGGTGAGTTTAATCCCACTTTTAGTATCCAGCGGCAAAACGGTTTGAACCGAGCCTTTACCAAAACTAGGTTTACCCACAATCACCGCACGCTTGTGGTCTTTTAATGCACCGGCAACAATTTCAGAGGCACTGGCTGAACCCCCATTAATGAGAACAACCATAGGAGCGTTTTTAAGGACATCACCCGCGTTTGCAACCGCGGTAAAGCGCGAGCCTGGCAGACGACCTTCGGTGTAAACAATGAGCTCTTCTTTGCTACCTGCTTTTTTATCAATAAAAGCATCTGCTACTTGAATAGCAGAATCTAGTAAGCCCCCTGGGTTATTTCTTAAGTCAAGAATCAGGCCTTTTAATTCACCTTTGGATTCTCGCTTGAGTTCACTAATGCTATTGAGCATATCTTTAGATGTGAGTGCTTGAAATTGAGCCAATCTAATATAACCGTATTTATTATCGAGGAGCTTATTGTCGACACTTTTAATTTGAATGTTTTCGCGAACCAATTTGAACACAAGCGGTTTTTTCTCACCTTTTCGCAAGACTGTCAATGTAACCGGCTCACCAATTTTACCACGCATTAAACCAACGGCTTGTCTTAAATCAATGCCTTGAACGGCATGAGAGTCAACTTTAGCAATATAGTCACCTGATTTAATCCCGGCTTTAATGGCTGGTGCATCAATCAGAGGTGTGATAACTTTAATTAAACCGTCTTCCATGGTGACTTCAATGCCAAGGCCGCCAAACTCACCGCTCGTCACGGTTTGTAAATCGCTGAACTCTTCTTCATTAAGATAGTTAGAGTGAGGGTCGAGTCCTGCAAGCATGCCACGAATTGCATTATCAAAGAGTTCCTTGTCACTGATAGGGTTCACATAATATTGCTTGATTTGTGCAATGGCATTTGAAAACCGCTGCACATCCTCCATAGGAATACCAGCAGGTTCAGATTCTTTGGGAGGTAGAGGCGTAGGCAATGCATAACTGGCCACAGGGAGTGATACAATAGTGACGAATAAAACAACAAATTTGAAGCGGGATATCAAATTATAGTGCATGGTGTTCTCCTTTCCCGATACGAAGGTAGTATTCTTGGTATCAAGACATCCATTCGCGAGGAGGAACGGCCCTTCCTCGTCTTCTTACTTCGAAGTATAGACCGTTTTCTCGGAGTCCACCTGTGTGTCCAACTGTTGCAATTTGCTCGCCTTGTTTAACCGTATTACCTAAGGTTTTAAAAAGTGACGCATTGTGTGCATATAAACTCATGACACCATTGCCATGATCAATAATAAGAAGTAATCCATATCCTTTAAGCCAGTCACTAAAGATAACCTTGCCAGGTAAAACAGATAACACCGGTGTGCCTTCAGTTGCAAGAAAAACAAGCCCTTGATTCAGTGGTTTTGTTTGCTTCGATGGTTTATCTAAAGGGCTACTCAAGCGTTTTCCTTCAAGTTTTAGTTTGGGGGTGTTGAGTTTTGTTTGTGGGCGTATGCTGAGTTTTCTGACTAAGGATTGTAGGCGTGCTTTATCGTTATGATAGGTTTTCAGTTGTTCGGTTTTGGTCTGAATTTTTTGGTTGAGTGTATCGATTAAATGTTGTTGCTCTTGCTTCATAATAGCCAGGCGTTTTTGACGGAGGGTGAGTTTTTTTTGTAAGGCAAGCAATTTTCTTTGCTCGCTCGATAAAGTGTTCTGATTCGTGAGCAGTTGCTGACTGGTTTTTCGTACTTGTTCTATGACATGCTTGTCGGCCTGAAAAAGATATTGATAAAACACAAATAAGCGAGACATTGTTTTAGGTGTTTCTTGGTGTAATAGCCATTGCCATGGGTGAATGGCACCTAGTTTGTGTCTTGCACGTACATGATTTGCTAAAATGAGCTCTTGAGTTTTGAGCTGTTGATTGAGTGTTTCAATGTTTTGTGTAATGGATTGAATATCTTGTTTTTTTTGTTTTTCTTTGGGTGTTAAAAGGTGTAAGGCATGCAAGTCATGACTCATCTCTTTTTCTGTTTGCGCTAGTTTTTTATATAGTTTGTCCCGTGAACTTTCATCTTGATAAAGTTGTTTTTTGATGCTTCGCATACGTTCTTCGAGTCGTTGAAGCTGCGTTTTTGTTGATGACGCATATCCGTTAGTCGATAAACAAACACAGAGAATCAATATCAGTAAGGATGCATTCATTGGGCGGTATCACGTATTAGAAGAGCGTGTCCACTCATAGACTGAGGGGGTTGAATACCCAGTAAAGTTAAGAGTGTGGGTGCAATATCAATGAGTGAACCTGTGATGTGCGATTTAAACTGCCAGTGCTTATTTCCGACATAAAGCAAAGGCACAAGATTTGTTGTGTGTGCTGTATGTGGTTGTTGCGTGCTTTCATTAAACATAGATTCAGCATTACCATGATCTGCTGTAATGAGTAATTGGCCTTGTACGGGCTTAAGGGCTTCACCAATGGTTTGAATTGCTTTATCAAGGCAAGTGATGGCTTCACAGGTTGCTTTAAAATCTCCTGTATGTCCGACCATATCAGCATTGGCATAATTACAAATAATCACGTCATGTGTTTTATTTTGAATGGCATCTACAATGACTTCGGTAATAGCGGGTGCACTCATTTCAGGCTTCAAATTATAAGTGGCCACTTTGGGGGATGGGATAAGCACACGATCTTCCCCTGGAAATGGTGCTTCTGTGCCACCATTGAGGAAAAAAGTGACATGAGCGTATTTTTCCGTTTCGGCAATGCGTAGTTGGCGTAAATGGTGTTGGGATAAAACTTCACCTAATGTTTCTGTTAAATCAGATGGTGGGAACACAGCCTCTGTATCTAAATCATCTGCATAGCGTGTCATGCTGATAAAGTGGCTTAAGTTAGGGTTTTTTTTTCGAGGAAATGCATCAAAGCCTGAAGCCGTCAGTGTTTTTGTGAGTTGCCTTGCTCGGTCAGCACGGAAGTTGAAAAAAAAGATAGCATCGTTATTCTGAATGGGTTTAGCTTCACCAATTTGTGTGGGTGGAATAAATTCATCAAAAATACCTTTTTGATAATAAAATTGAATAGCAGCTTCAGCAGTTTCAAAATGTGATGCGCTATAGCCTTCCGTGAGTAATTGATAAACAGGCTCTAATCGTTCCCATCGTTTATCACGATCCATTGCATAATAGCGACCGGAAATAGAATTAATGGTGATGCTCGGTGTGCCCTTAAGAGCCGTGTTTAGGCGCTCAATACTTTCAAGGGCACTCTTCGGAGGGGTATCGCGGCCATCAAGAAATAGGTGTAAGGCTATGTTTTCAAATTGTTGTTGCTGGCAGAGCTTTAAAAAAGCAAATAAATGCGCTTCATGACTATGCACGCCACCTACTGAAAGCAGTCCCATGACATGTAGGGTATGTTTGTTTTTTTTAAGTTGTTTGATGGTGTTCATGAATATAGGCTGTGTATTAAATGTTTGGGTTGTGATGGCATGATTAATTCGTGTGAAGTCTTGTGCAATCATACGGCCAGCACCAATATGCATATGGCCTACTTCTGAGTTTCCCATTTGTGTCGTTGGTAAACCGACAGGCTCACCAGAGGCTTTGAGCAATGTATGTGGCTCATGATGCCACCAAGTATCCCACTGAGGTGTATGAGCTGTTGCAATGGCATTATGCTCGGTATGGTCGGAATAACCGAAGCCATCAAGGATGATAAAAACCAAAGGAGGGGTATTTGACATGTTAGCTCTTAAACTTTCTAGATAAAGAGGTTAGACTATAGGCCATTTTTTTCAATGGATGAAGTGCCTTGAAGCAAAAAATACCACAACATGTTGCGATTGTGATGGATGGTAACGGACGCTGGGCTGAGGCTCAAGGTTTGCCGAGAGTTGAAGGACATCGCGCAGGTGTGAAAGCAATCAGGCAAGTTGTAAAAGTTTGCCCAGATAGAAATATTTCGACATTGAGCATTTTTGCTTTTGGTCAAGAAAATTGGGCGCGTCCAGCAGCGGAAGTTAATTATTTAATGGAATTGTTCTTCCAAGCAATTGAACATGATGTGGCTGAACTGCATGCCGAAGGTGTGTGCTTAAGATTTATCGGTGAGCGAGAGCGGTTAGATGATGCTCTTCAAGCTTTGATGTGCTCGGTTGAGTCGCTCACAAAAGATAATCAATGCTTGAACTTAAACATTATCATGAATTACAGTGGTCGCTGGGATATTACGCAAGCGACCCGTCAATTAGCACATCAAGTTCAATCGGGTCATATGCAGCCTGATGAAATTAATGAAGTAACTTTCTCTCAGTTTTTGTTAACATCGACGTTTCCTGAGCCTGACATGCTGATTAGGACGAGTGGGGAGCAACGAATTAGCAACTTTTTTTTGTGGCAGTTAGCTTATAGCGAATTATATTTCACGGATGTGCTTTGGCCTGATTTTACAGCAGATGAATTTGATAAAGCACTGATTTGGTTTGCCTCGCGAGAACGGCGGTATGGTAAAACATCCCAACAAATGACTAAGGAAGAAAATGCTTAAAAAACGAATCATTACGGCAGCAGTTTTAGTCCCGTTACTCTTATTTTCCATTCTTTATGCTCATCCTTTTGTGTTGCTTGGGTTACTTGTATTTACTGTAGGTCTTGCTGCTTATGAATGGCAAAATTTAATTCCAATTTTGAATAGGTCTCATCAGATTGTTTTCTGGGGAGGACTCATTGCAAGTGCTTGCATCTGTTTGATGTGGTTTTCGGTGTGGCTGAGTATGGGGTTGTTTTTGTGGCTTTTAGTGATGTGTGCTGTTTTAACATACCCTGCATCGCAACGTGTGTGGGGCGCACCTTGGCTTGTGGCTATTTTGGGGTGTGTGTTTTTACCACTGATGGGTGTTTCAGCCATAGGGCTTTATCAGCAACCACATGGAGCAGGGCTGATTATTTATGTACTGGCATTGGTGAGTGTCTCAGATTCAGGGGCATATTTTGTAGGAAATCTGATAGGTAAGCACGCACTGATTCCTCGTGTGAGTTCAGGCAAAACAATTGAGGGAGCATTAGGCGGTTTATTATTCCCTATGATTGTTGCCTCGATTGGTGCATGGATTTGGTCTCCTGGTGCATATTTCAAATGGTTTGGACTGGCCTTGGTGACGGTTATTGTGTCTATATTTGGAGATTTATCGATTAGTATGCTGAAACGTAGAAGGCATTTAAAAGATACAGGTTCGATTCTGCCTGGACATGGGGGAGTGTTGGATAGGTTGGATAGCATATTGGCCGCATTACCTTGGTTTTATGTTGGGTTGTATTATTTTATTCCTGGATTTTAAGCATGCTTTGGACTGTGTTTTATTTTATTTTGGCGCTTTTCTTACTCGTGACTATCCATGAGGCAGGGCATTTTTTTGTGGCACGTTGGTGTGGTGTCAAAGTTTTGAGGTTTTCATTTGGCTTTGGCCCCGTGTTGTTTTCGAAACAAGATAAAACAGGCACTGAATTTGTATTGTCTCTGATTCCACTGGGTGGTTATGTTAAGTTTCTCGGAGATTCAGGCGAAGAGGTTTGTGCCAAAGAGAATCATCTTACCTTTCATGAAAAGCCATTATTTGCACGAGTGTTGATTATTTTAGCGGGACCGGCGTTTAATTTTTTATTGGCATTCTTAGCCTTTTGGTGTGTTTCAATGCTGGGCATGAAGACTTTAGCACCTATTGTGGGTCAGGTTGCTGTGCATAGCACGGCAGAACAAGTTGGATTCGCTGAGCAAGACGAAATCGTAACGGTAGATGGAAAATTAGTCGCGAGTTGGCGCGATGTGCGGTATGCTTTGATGCCTCATATGGGGGGACATGGTGCATTAGATGTTGGAGTGGTTTCAAGGGAAAGTGGTGTAAAGCGCCGTTTGAAGGTGCCTTTGGGGGATTGGGCAACACCGTTGCCTGAAGTTGACCCGATAGCACAGCTAGGATTGCAGCCTTTTTTTCCAACGATTGTACCGCGTGTGGCAAAAGTATACCCAGATACGCCAGCAGTGGCAGCGGATTTACGAGTTGGAGATGAAATATTGGCTGTTGATGGACAAGGAATAAGTGATTGGCGCGAATTGGTTATCTATGTTAAAAACCACCCAGATCAAACAATAGAACTGACAGTGAAACGTGGGGAACGTAAAAAGCAGCTTATGGTTTTGTTGGGCCATCAGGTCGTAGCCGGACAACAAGAAGGTATGTTGGGGGTGTTGTCAGAACGCGGACATTGGCCGACAGATTTACTTCGTATTCAGCGTGAGGGTCCGATAGATGCATTGGTGATGGCATCAAAACAAACCTGGCTTTTTACGGAAGCAACGGTGATATGGATTGGACGAATGCTGTCTGGTGATATGCCGATTAAAAATTTAAGTGGTCCCTTGGGCGTGGCAAAAGGGGCAGGAGATTCAGCGCGAGGAGGACTGGCTTATTATTTGTCCTTTTTAGCGTTAGTGAGTATTGGACTCGGAGTACTTAATCTATTGCCTATTCCTATTTTGGATGGAGGGCAGTTGATGTACTCCTTGGTTGAATGGATAATAGGCCGTCCTTTGTCTGAACGCTCCAAAATGGCAGGCGTTTTACTTGGGTTGATTATGTTGATGGCTTTGACGGCCGTTGCATTAAAAAATGATGTGACCCGGATGATGGGGTCATGACGTATTTTGGATGTAATAAAATAATATGAAAAATATGAGAAGTATAAAAAAAGTAAGTTGTCAGACCATGATCATGTGGTGTTGTTTTGTGATGCTTTTTTGCTCTTTTGGTCTTCAAGCAGCTTCGTCGTATCGTTTTGTTGTACGTGATATTAAAATATCGGGTTTGCAGCGCGTGAGTACAGGGACCGTACTGAACTATTTACCTGTTCAAGTTGGGGAAGAGATTGGCCCTGAGGCGACACCCCGCATTATTCGTGCGTTATATGATACGGGTTTTTTTCAATCCGTCGTGCTTGAGCGTGAAGGAAACACACTGATTATACAGGTCGTTGAGCGAGCAACGATTGGTTCTGTTTCAGTGACAGGCAACAAAGATATTCCCAGTGATAAAATGAAAGATATTTTGAAAGAGTTGGGGCTTGTCAAAGGACGTGTTTTTCAGCGAGCGTCACTTGAACGGCTCGAAAAAGAAATGAAAATAGCCTACAACGCACGCGGAAAATACAACGCACGTATTCAATCAACAGTGACACCGCTTGCTGAAAATCGGGTGGATATTAAAGTTGAAATTTCTGAGGGGCGTGTTTCACGGATTAAAGAAGTGAAGATTATTGGTAATCATGATTTTACAGAAGAAGAATTGAAGTCTGAAATATCCCTTGCAGGCCGTAATGTATTTACTTACTTCACTAAAAAAGATCAGTATTCAAAAGCTGCCATGGATGCATCGGTTGAGGCACTCCGTTCTTTTTACTTAAACCGTGGATACTTAAAGTTCACGCTAGTATCATCACAAGTTCTATTGTCGCCTGATAAAAAAGATGTGTTTATCCATATTCATATTGAAGAAGGCCCACAATATCACTTTTCAGGTTATTCTTTTTCAGGCAATACGATTTTAACAAAAGAGAAACTAACAGCATTAGTAGATATTAAATCAGGCGACGTTTTTTCTCGTAAAAAAGTCACTGAGAGTATTTCAGCAATTAGTCTTGCTTTAGGCGACTTAGGATATGGTTTTCCTGCGATTAATGCTGACCCACGTATCAATGAGCGAGATAAGACCGTATTTATTACTTTCATGATTGATCCGGGACGTCATGTGTATGTGCGACGTATTAATTTTCATGGTAATACAAAAACGGGCGATTATGTGCTCAGAAATATGATGCATCAAGATGAAGGTGGACTGCTTTCATTACATAATATCAAAGAATCTGAACGGCAATTGCGATTATTAAATTATATTAAAGATATTAATGTAAAAACGACGCCTGTGCCTAAAGCGAATAATTTAGTTGATTTGGATGTCGGTCTTGAAGAGACACCTTCAGCTGAAGCCAGTGCATCTGCAGGTTACGGAACAACTGGGCCACAGTTTAATGCTTCAGTGAATCAATATAACTTTATGGGAACTGGGCGTACGGTTGGATTTACGTTTAATGCAACGTATTGGGGGCTTGATTATGCCTTTAATTATTATAATCCTTTTTACACAAATACAGGGGTTGGTCGTGGTCTAGCCCTGTATTTTCAAACCGTTGATCCTCGAAAGTTAGATGTTGCGCAGTATAGTGCAGATCGTTTTGGTGGTGATGTTAATTATAATATTTTATTGAGTGAGCGAAGTAGTGCGCAATTTGGCTATGGTTATCAAGGGCTCAATATCCAAAGCACGGGAAATCTTTCCCAAATTCAAGCTTTTGAAAGTCTTTATGGGCGAGATTTTTATCAGATTCGTTTAAGTGGGGGTTGGAATAAAAATAGTTATGACCAAATGCCCTATCCGAATAAAGGGATTAATCAACAAGCAAGTGCTTTGCTTGCACTGCCTGCAACGTCTAAGTCATTTGAATATTTTAAATTGGCTTATCAAGCCCATTCCTATCAATCTCTTGGAAAAGGGTTTATTGCCACAGTACTTGTGAATGCGCAATATGGTAATCAATTTGATAGCACGGGCTTGCCGTTTTATGAGAATTATTTTGCAGGGGGTATTGCGATGCCTGGCCAAGTGCGTGGTTATGAAAGTTACTCATTAGGTCCGAGAGATAGTAATGGAACAGCAATTGGTGCCAATTTATTGTTAAACGGTAGTGCGGGCTTAATCTTACCCTTTCCACTGAGTCGTGATAATTTAAGAACAACTCTGTTTGTGGATGCGGGTAATGTATTTGTTGCAGGAACGCCTCAAATTTTATCGGGTACAAACCCTGGGCCTATGCGCTATTCTGCGGGTCTTTCGGTTGAATGGCGTTCACCCTTTGGACCTTTGGTATTTAGTGTGGCTGAGCCATTGAACAAGCAACCCTTTGATCAATCACAGCCATTCCAGTTTACATTAGCTTCTGGGTTTTAGATGGTCTGTAAGTTATTTAGAAATGTGTTAGCATGATGCCTGGTTTGGCTGATTAAATTTAATTTTAAAATTAGGAGTGGATTCATGAAGCGATTAAGTGGTGTGTTATTGGCATTGTTTTTTTCTGTTGGTGCAGCAGGTGTTTTTGCTGATGCGCCCAAAATAGCAGTGGTTGATTTACAAAAAATCATGCAGACCTCTGATGAAATGAAAACAATTCAAGCTAAGCTTGAGCAAGAGTTTAAACCGCGCCGTGATAAATTAATGGGTATGGAAGCCGATTTGAAAACAGATATGGATGCGTTTAAACGGGATAGTGCAGTGATGAATCAAGCTAAGCGCAAAGCGGCGGAAGAAAAAATTGTGGCAACACAACAACAGTTTGAGCGTGAAGGTCAACAGTATCAGCAAGAGTTAAGTGCGGCACATAATCAAGCCATGGAGCAATTTTATAATAAAATTCGAGCGGCTATTTCAAAAGTAGCGCAAGAAAAAAAATATGACTTAGTACTACAAAAAGATGCAGCACCATTTAGTATTGAAAAATTAGATGTAACCGATAGAGTGATTGAAGTCGCACGTGATGCAGCTAAGTCATAATGCGATAAAGTACTGCTTATTATTGAGTGTAGAGTAAGGATTTTTTGTATGACCTCTGAAATTGATATCAATGCGATTATAAAATCATTACCGCATCGTTATCCCTTGTTGCTTGTAGACCGAGTTTTGGATTATAAAGCGTTTGATTATTTAGTTGCAATTAAGAACGTGACGGTCAATGAGCCTTGTTTTCAGGGGCATTTTCCAGGAAATCCTATTATGCCGGGCGTACTCATGATTGAAGCTTTGGCTCAGGCAGGTGGATTGTTGTCTAATTTATCAAGAACGCCTGCTGATGGCCATGAGTTTCTTTATTTTTTTGCTAGCATAGATAACGTGAAATTTAAAACAATGGTGACACCGGGTGATCAGCTAAGGCTGCATGTGACGCTTACAAATCAAAGACGTGATTTTTGGCGCCTACACGGTGAAGCGCATGTGGGGGATAAACTTGCTTGTTCAGCTGATTTAATGAGTGCTTCAAAGGAAGTGAAAAAGGAAGCTTTATCGTGATTAGTGAACAAGCAATGATTGATCCATCTGCAAAAATTGGAAAAGGTGTGACCATTGGTCCAGGTACCATTATTGGTGCTGATGTTGAAATTGGTGAGAACACTTGGGTGGGGCCACACGTTGTAATTCAAGGCCCAACATCGATTGGAAAAAACAATAAAATTTTTCAATTTGCCTCCGTGGGTGATGAACCACAAGATATCACCTATCAAGGTGAGCCGACACGTCTTGAAATTGGCGATAATAATACCGTTCGTGAATTTTGTATGATCAGTCGAGGTACTGTGAACGGTGGTGGAATAACGCGCATAGGAAATCATTGTTTGTTTTTGGCTTATTCTCATGTAGGACATGATTGTAAGCTTGGGAACTATGTGTCGATGGTGAGTTATTCTGCGCTATCAGGGCATGTGGAAGTTGATGATTATGCAACCATTGGTGCATATTCAGCAGTTCATCAATTTTGCAAAGTAGGGGCATATGCATTTATTACAGGTGCTACCTATATCAAGAAAGATGTTTTGCCTTATGTTATTATTTCAGGCCAAGATACAACTGTTTATGGTATTAATGTTGTTGGTTTAAAACGTAGAGGCTTTTCTTCTGAAGCGGTTGATGCACTAAGACGTGCTTACAAGATTGTTTTTCGTAAAGGATTAACGGTACAACAATCTATCGCTGATTTAGAATTAATGATGAGCGAATGTCCAGAAGTTTCATTGATGATTGAATCTTTGACGCAATCAACACGCGGTATTGTAAGGTAGATTTTTTGTATGCTTGATCCTCATATTCTCAGAGCTTCTCCAGACGATGTTGCTCAACGTTTAAAAACACGTGGATTTACGTTTGATGTATCCACATTTAACACACTTGAAATTGCGAGAAAAAAATTACAAGTTGAAACAGAAAGCTTACAATTTGAGCGCAATAAAGCTTCAAAAGGCATTGGTGCAGCTAAAGCACGCGGTGAAGATATAGCACCTTTACTTAAAGAAGTTGCGAGCCTTGGTGATATTCTTGATAAAAAAAAGCAGGAATTGGCTGCATTGCTTGAAGACCTGGAGGTTTTGGTTTTAAGTCTTCCCAATTTACCCGATGCATCTGTTCCTGTTGGTCGTGATGAGGCCGATAATCAAGAAATCCATCGATTTGGTGAGCCAAGATCTTTTGATTTTAAGCCTAAATCACATGATGAATTAGGAGAAGCATCAGGCCAAATGGATTTTGCGATGGGTGCTAAGCTCACGGGAAGTCGATTTGTAGTCATGACAGGTGCTCTTGCAAAGTTACATCGTGCTTTAATTCAATTTATGCTCGATGTGCAAATTAACACGCATGGCTATCAAGAAATTTATGTGCCCTATATGGTTAATGAAGCCAGTTTACTAGGTACAGGGCAGTTGCCTAAATTTGGTGAAGACTTATTTAAGCTTGAGGGAGAGTTTCCTTATTATTTGATTCCGACAGCTGAAGTGCCTGTAACCAATACTGTTCGTGATACGATTTTATCAGAAGCTGAATTACCCAAGCGTTATGTGTGTCACTCACCGTGTTTCCGTAGTGAAGCAGGCTCTTATGGTAAAGACACAAAGGGGATGATCAGGCAGCACCAATTTGAAAAGGTTGAATTAGTGTGGGTAACTAAGCCTGAGGCTTCTGATGAAGCCCTCGAGACATTGCTTCGTCATGCCGAAGTGGTGCTTGAAATGCTTAATTTACCTTATCGAACAGTGGCTTTGTGTACGGGTGACATGGGCGCAAGCGCTCAAAAAACTTATGATATAGAGGTGTGGTTGCCTAGCCAAAATACATATCGCGAAATCTCATCTTGTAGCAATATGGGAGACTTCCAGGCAAGGCGCATGCAAGCACGCTATCGTAACTCAGGTGAGCGTGATACGCAGTTTGTACATACGCTGAATGGCTCTGGGCTTGCAGTTGGACGTACCTTGGTTGCTTTACTTGAAAACTACCAAGATGAAGCGGGTGCTATTCATATTCCATCGATACTACAGCCTTATATGAATGGGCTTCAAGTGATTGAGCCTGGCAAAAGTTAATTTAGAAATTGTATTGGGCTTTATTTATAATACAACACTCTCATTGCGTTATCACAGATCACAAAAAAAGGTGTGATTTTTTCGCCATTTAAGATGACGATGTTAGGCGTGTGCATATGATGGAGTAGAATTCATCGAGTTTGATCTGAGATGGACCCGCTATACACTGTATTCAGAGCGTCGCCTAAAAAAGATAGAGAAAATGTAACACTTGGTGATGATGGGCTAACCACCTCTCAGTGAAGGTCTATCAGTATAGTCAGTGTCTGTTTCGTCAATGCAGTCAATTGCACCCGTATCTATCATGCCTTTGAGAATCATGAGATTAAAGCTGATAACACCCGCAATAGTCAGTAGCCGTTTTTGGGGCGTGCACTCGTTATTGGCTGCTTTTAGTGCCAACGCAGTTGCCACAAGGCCAATAGTTACAGTCGAGGCTTCAATACCAGTATCCCAAAGTGTTGTGTAATCAACATCATCACAGCCAGAGGCATAAGTAACTGCTTTTGTAAGGACGGCTGCGCTCAGCATGACACTCGTGGGCAGTGCTGCTGCTTGAAGTGCTGCACGTACTGGCAAGGTAGGAATTAAATCAGATGCTGTGGTTTGAATCTGCTCAAAAAACTTCATGATAAGTTCTCTTTAAATGGTTTGAATAAAAGCACAAAAAATATGAAGTAATATAGACTATACATATATGGCAACAGCAGCCATAAGTAAAAATCCAACAATAACAAAGCTAAAGTCGCGTAGGTTACAACAGCGTTGGACCATGACACATCGTTCCAAGCCATGGAGTGTTCCAAGGTATAAAAATGTGCCTGCTGAGATAGCCATTAAGAGGGGGTCGATAAAAGAGTTGGTTGAAACATCGCGGCCAAAATACCAGCCAATGCCAATGCCGAGCGGTGTCATTAATGCAAATGATAAAAAAAGCATGATGGCAATAGCAGGGCGTAAGGTGCTTTTATTGAGTTGTACGGCAATGGCAAAACTTTCAGCCCACTTATGCGCAATAATGGCTAAAAAGAGCATAATTTGCATAGAGTATTCTTGGCTCAGGCCAAGCGCTGTGCCCAGTACAAGCGAGTGAAGTGAAAGCATAATCCACGCAATAATGGCAAAGGCTGGGTGTGTGGTGCGATCATCATGGTGATGATAAAGCACTTCACCTAAGTGCTCAAACCATAAAAACAATAAAAAGACGATGCCTGTAACAAGTAATGCCAGCGGGTAGTGATAACCGAGTTTTCCAAAGAGTGCTTGAGCCTCGGGCAGCATATGTAAAAGAGCCGCGCCTAAAAAAACACCTGTAGCTAGAGTTTCACCAATAGGAAACTCGGTATGTGTTTCTTGGGTAAAGCGTTTTTTAAAGGGGAAGTAACCGGCAACAAGAATCATTGTGAGTGCGCTTAATGCAAAAAAAAGATTTAAGGTTGCGGTGGTTAACATCATGATAAGCTACTCTTGTAAATGGTTTGAACCGGAGGTTGTATGCGAACAGACAAGACTCCATATTGTTCTCCCAGGCTTTTAATATCGGCAGTCACGCAATGATTCAGTTTTTTTTGTGTTTCTGCATTAAAATTGCCGATTAAATCGAGGGTGAGCTTACCGTCTAAGTAGTGCAGAAGACAAGTGTTTATTTCAGGGAAAGTTTTATACCAGTTATTGAGGAGTTTTTCTTCAAGTGTAGAGCGGTTAGGTAGGTGCAAGCAAGGACTTGTAACTTCATCATCTTCTGGATCAATATGAACGGTTACGTCTTTAATGCCGGATAAATCATCGATTAGTTTTCGATGCACTTTTTGTGCAATAAAATGTCCTTCTGAGACAGAGATCATGGGGTTAACTTGAACGTGAACATCTACAAAAATATCACTGCCCATCAGACGTGTACGAAGCTGGTGCACTTTAACAACGCCATCAGTTTTTTGAATAATATGTTCTATTTGTATACGTGTTTTAGCTTCAACCCCTGTGTCGATCAGTTCTTTAATACTTTTCCAGCCATAATTAACCCCCATTTTAACAATTAACAGGCCAACGAGTAGAGCAGCGATGCCATCGAGAGATGTGATGCCCGCAATACTTCCCCAAATGCCAGCAAATACAATTAAAGATGACGCAGCATCAGAGCGATGGTGCCAGGCATTAGCAATAATGAGTTGTGATTGAATCGTACGACCGATAAATCTTGTATACCAGAAGAGTGCTTCGTTTGCGATAATTGAGCATCCAGCAAGCGGGAGCGCCCAAATACCAGGATGTTCGTGCTCGTGATGGCGTAAGTGTGAGAGTGCATCCCAAGCAATAGCAATACCTGTTAAAATGAGCAGTAAAGCCAAGACATAAGTAGCAGCCGTTTCAATGCGTTGATGGCCATAAGGATGTGAGTCATCGGCATCTTGGCTGCCGTACTTAGAAGCAATGAGCACCATGGCATCCGTGAATAAATCAGAAAGAGAATGAAATCCATCTGCAATTAAGGCGCTTGAGTTAAACCATATGCCACCAAAGAGTTTACTAATACCGAGTAAGGCATTAATGATGGCACCGAGTAATGTGATAAATTTTGCTTTTTTATAACGTATTTCGGCAGATATCGTCATTGGCTTATTCGACTAGCATAAATTTGCTCTTGATTTTACCAGATAGCCAGGTTGGTTGCTATGATGGAAAGATGACTTTATTGCTAAAGCCTCTTTTTCTGGGTTGACGTTATCTTAGCCTTTAGGTATGATTCTCCGCTCTGTCCTGGTGATGGTTTTTCGGGGTGTAGCGCAGCCTGGTAGCGCGCCTGCTTTGGGAGCAGGATGTCGGGAGTTCGAATCTCTCCACCCCGACCAATATTAAATGAGCGCCCGTAGCTCATCCGGATAGAGCATCGGCCTTCTAAGCCGAGGGTAGCAGGTTCGAGTCCTGCCGGGCGTACCAAACGTCAAGTAGTTGTAGTGTGGTTTTTGGTGTAGCATGAATAATTATGGTGGGCGTAGCTCAGTTGGTAGAGCCCCGGGTTGTGATCCCGGTGGTCGTGGGTTCGAGCCCCATCGTTCACCCCATTTTATTCATTGTTTTTCGATAAATCCTTTACAAGATACCTCATCCTGTTTGATAATTCACACCTGTTTGCGAGAGTGGCGGAATTGGTAGACGCGCTGGATTTAGGATCCAGTGGGGTAACCCGTGAGAGTTCGAGTCTCTCCTTTCGCACCAATTTTAAGATAAAATATACGCCAATGAGGTGATGAGATGGCTGTTTCTGTTGAAGTGTTAGAAGGTTTGGAACGTAAAATAAATATTTTAGTTCCCTCTGAAAAAATCGAAAGTGAAGTAAGTTCACGTCTTAAAAATATGGCGAGTCGAACCAAGATGGATGGTTTTCGTCCTGGTAAAGCGCCCATGCAATTAGTCAAGCAACGTTATTCAGATGATGTTCGTCTTGATGTGATTCGCGATTTATTACAACCATCGCTTTATGATGCTTTAAAAGAGCAAGAATTAACGCCTGTTGCTTCGCCTCGAATTGATCCAGGCCCAATTGAAGCCAATCAAGACTTTGGATATGCTGCAATTTTTGAAGTGTTTCCTCAATTTGACATTCAGCCTTTGGGTGAGTCTGATATTGAGTTGATTCAGGCTGAAATAACCGATAGTGATGTTGATGCGACCATTGAAAAACTGCGTGAGCAGCATAAAGAATGGAAAGAGGTGTCTAGAAAAGCAAAAGAAGGTGATAAGTTAGTTGTTGATTTTGATTTGTACGAAGGAGATGTGCTTGTTGATGGACAAGGTGAAGCACGAGACTTTGACATTATTTTAGGAAAAGGCGACATTCTGCCAGCACTGGAAACAGCACTTGTAGGTGCTGAAAAAGATAAGCTTGGAGAATACACCGTTGATTTTCCTGCAGATTGGCATGACGCTAATTTTGCAGGCAGAACATTGACATTTAAATTAACTGTTCACCAAATTTTTGAAGGTACTCTACCTGCGGTTGATGAGCAATTAGCAGAAAAATTAAATGTGAAAGAAGGTGGTGTTAAAGCGTTAAAAGAAGACGTGAAAGGCCATATGGCACGAGCGTTACAACGCCGAGTAAATGAGCTAAATCGAGAATCAATTTTTGATGCTTTTCTAAAGTTAAATGCTTTTGATTTGCCAATGAGCTTGGTAGACGAAGAAATAGAACATTTAAAGCATGATTTTTTCCATCAGGTCTTTGGGCACGAGCATTCAGAAGATGAAAAAATTCCTGATTTCCCACGTAATTTATTTGAAGATAGAGCAACTAGACGCGTTCATTTAGGCCTATTGTTTGCAGAGTATGTGAAGCAACAAAATATTACTGCTGGAGAAGAACAAGTTACTGCGATGATTGAAAAAGCGGCTGAATCATATGATGATCCGGATGAAGTACGTAAGTGGTATCGTGAAGATGCAAAACGTATGGCTGAGATAGAAGCGTTAGTCATTGAAGAGCAAGCAGCTGATAAATTAGTTGAAAATGCGAAGATAACATGGAAGTCTATGGACTATGAAGCTGTTATGAATCCGCCACAACCGGCAGAAGCATTAGCAGAAGAAACTAACGAAGACACAGGAGAGTCAGCATGATAGATATGTACGGGCAAGAGGTGATTCGAAATACCAGTGGGTTGGTTCCTATGGTTGTTGAGCAAACCTCGCGTGGCGAGCGCTCGTATGATATTTATTCACGACTCCTAAAAGAAAGAATTATCTTTCTTTTAGGAGAAGTAGAAGACCACATGGCTAATTTAGTTGTGGCACAGCTTTTATTTTTGGAGTCTGAAAATCCAGAAAAAGATATTTCGATTTATATTAACTCGCCAGGTGGTGCTGTGACAGCAGGCCTTGCGATTTATGATACGATGCAGTTTATTAAACCGTCCGTGAGTACTTTGTGCATTGGGCAAGCTGCCAGTGCTGCAGCATTGCTCTTGTGCGCAGGAGCTCATGGGAAGCGTTATTGTTTACCTAATGCTCGCGTTATGATTCACCAACCACTTGGTGGATATCGTGGGCAGGCAACAGATATTGAGATTCATGCGCGAGAAACCTTAGCTGTACGGGAGCAATTAAATCGCATTATGGGACACCATGCTAAAAAAACACCGGATGAAATTATGCGCGATACCGAACGTGATAATTTCATGAGCCCAGAAGCAGCGCAAAAATATGGTTTAATAGATGGGATACTTCATGGGCGTGAAGCACATGCAGCGGCGTTGGAGGAAGCTTAAATGAGTAAATCTGAAGGTGGTGAAGAAGATAAAGTGTTGTATTGCTCTTTTTGTGGCAAAAGCCAGCACGAAGTTAAAAAGTTAATTGCCGGTCCTTCGGTTTTTGTATGTGATGAATGCGTTGATTTATGTAACGACATCATGCGAGAAGAGCAAGTTCAGACAGAAGAAATTCAAGAAACGAAGTTGCCTACTCCTAAAGAGATTGCAGCATTTCTAGATGAATATGTGATTGGTCAACAGCATGCAAAAAAAGTATTATCAGTGGCTGTTTATAATCATTATAAGCGTATGCATCGGCAGTCTGAGGATGGCATTGAGTTGGGTAAAAGTAATGTTTTACTCATTGGCCCAACAGGGTCAGGGAAAACACTTCTTGCTCAGACATTAGCACGTTTGTTAAACGTACCGTTTACGATGGCAGATGCAACTACTTTAACCGAAGCAGGCTATGTCGGTGAAGATGTTGAGAATATCATCCAAAAACTCTTACAAAAATGTGATTACGATGTCGAAAAAGCTGAGCGTGGTATTATTTATATTGATGAAATTGATAAAATTTCTCGTAAAGCGGACAACCCATCCATAACTCGTGATGTTTCTGGTGAAGGTGTGCAGCAAGCGTTATTAAAGTTAATTGAGGGCACAACTGCATCGATTCCACCTCAAGGTGGACGTAAACACCCACAACAAGAATTTTTGCAGGTTGATACATCAAATATTTTATTTATCTGTGGTGGTGCTTTTGCTGATTTAGACAAAGTTATTCGAGGTCGTAGTGATAAATCAGGTATTGGTTTCTCAGCTGAATTACAGAAAGATAAAAACGAGATCGCACCTGAAAAAGTACTTGAGGGTTTAGAAGCAGAAGATTTGGTTAAATATGGCTTGATTCCTGAGTTTGTTGGGCGTTTGCCCGTCGTTGCAACGTTGCATGAGCTGGGTGAAGACGCTTTGATAGAAATCTTGACTAAGCCTAAGAATGCATTAGTGAAACAGTTTCAATCACTTTTTAAGATGGAAGGCTCAACACTTGAGTTTCAAGATGAGGCTTTGCGAATGATTGCAAAAAAAGCTTTGGCGCGAAAAATTGGTGCACGTGGCCTGCGTTCAATTCTTGAAAATATTTTGTTAGATACCATGTATGAGTTACCCTCTTTAGAGGATGTTTCGGGTGTTTTAGTGAATGAAAAAACCGTTACAGAGCATCAAGAACCGGTTTTGATTTATGGGGGCGAGGAAGAAGCCAAACAAGTTGCCGCAGGTGGTGATAAGTAAGGGATAAAAACATGGCGAGTGAACATGAGTCGAATGAGCACAAGCAAGTAGAAGAAGTTGTGTTACCAGAAGTAGTCGGTCCCCTGCAGTTGCCTGTTTTGCCACTTCGGGATGTGGTGATTTACCCGAGTATGGTAATACCTCTTTTTGTAGGGCGTGAACGATCTATTCGTGCGTTAGAAGCAGCAATGCTAGATGATAAACGTATTTTTTTGGTTGCACAAAAAGAGTCGAGCGATGATGAACCTGATGCAAAACATTTGTTTTCTATGGGCACCGTATCAAGTTTATTACAACTTTTAAAATTACCAGATGGTACAGTTAAAGTATTGGTAGAAGGTGAAGCACGCGCAACAGCAAGTGATTACCAGCAGGTTATTTCTGAGTTAGATGAGCAAGCTGAGAAAGCTGAGCATAAAAAAGCAGACAAGGCTGATAAAGCGGCCAAAGCTGATGACACTGAATCCAGTTCGGAGCATACTGGATTTATGTCTGCAACGTGCCAGCAAGTAGACGAATATTCAAAAGCATTTAAGCAGCCTGAACTTGAGATCATGATGCGTTCTCTTATGTCTCAGTTTGAGCAATATATTAAACTTAATCGGAAAATTCCGCCTGAAGTACTCGGTTCTCTGACCAGTATTGAGGAGCCTGGCCGTTTGGCTGATACAGTTGCTGCGCATCTTAATTTGAAAGTTGAAGACAAACAGACCTTATTAGAAACGCTTGATGTTGGTGTGCGTCTTGATCGTTTAATGGCGCTGATTGAAGGTGAAATTGATTTACTCCAAGTTGAAAAGCGTGTTCGAAATCGTGTCAAAAGACAAATGGAGAAAAGTCAGCGCGAGTATTATTTGAATGAACAAATTAAGGCCATTCAAAAAGAACTGGGTGAGTTAGGTGAAGAAGGTAGCGAGCTTGATCAATTAGAAAAAGCAATTGAAGATGCAGGCATGCCTAAAGAAGCCAAAGAAAAAGCTCAATCTGAATTTAAAAAGTTAAAATTAATGCCACCGATGTCCGCTGAAGCAACAGTCATCCGAAATTATCTAGATTGGATGTTAGCGGTGCCTTGGAAAAAACGTAATCGGATACGATTTGATATTGATAAAGCTGAAGCGATGCTTGATCAAGATCATTATGGTTTAGATAAAGTCAAAGAAAGAATTCTTGAGTATCTTGCAGTCCAACAACGTGTGAAGCGCTTGAAAGGCCCTATTTTATGTTTGGTTGGGCCGCCTGGTGTGGGTAAAACATCTCTGGGTCAATCGATTGCGAATGCTACCGGTCGTACGTTTGTGCGTATCGCTTTAGGTGGTGTTCGAGATGAAGCTGAAATCAGAGGGCACCGCCGAACTTATATTGGTTCTATGCCGGGTCGTATTATTCAAAAGCTTGCTAAGGCGGGTGTTAAAAATCCACTGATTATGTTGGATGAAGTGGATAAAATGGCGATGGATTTTCGGGGAGATCCTGCTTCTGCATTATTAGAAGTACTCGATCCTGAACAGAATGATACGTTTGCGGATCATTACTTAGAAGTCACTTATGATTTGAGTGATGTGATGTTTATTGCAACGGCTAATTCTTTAGAAATTCCAGCACCTTTGCTAGATAGAATGGAAGTGATTCGTTTGCCTGGATACACTGATCAAGAAAAAGTGCACATAGCTGAGTATTACTTGATAGAAAAGCAGCTAAAATTAAATGGATTAAAATCAGAGGAGCTGAGTTTTTCATCTGAAGCAATACAAGAAATTATTCATTATTATACACGTGAAGCAGGAGTTCGAAATTTAGAGCGTGAAATATCGAGTATTTGTCGAAAAGTAGTCAAAGAAATTTTAACGCATAAACGTCTTAAAAAAGTAAAACTTTCTCCAAAGCAAGTTGAAAAATTCTTAGGTGTCAAAAAGTTCCGCTATGGTCTTGCTGAGTCTCGTGATCAGGTCGGGCAAGTTACAGGTCTTGCATGGACAAGCGTTGGCGGAGAATTGTTGACGATTGAGGCGACCATGATGCCAGGTACGGGTAAAACGCTGCATACAGGACAGTTAGGTGAAGTGATGCAAGAGTCTATTCATGCAGCCATGACCGTTGTCAGGAGTCGTGCTAAAGCGCTTCATTTTTCAGATGGTTTTTATGATAAACATGATTTCCATGTGCATGTGCCTGAAGGAGCGACCCCTAAGGATGGTCCTAGTGCAGGTATTGCGATGTGTACCGCGCTGGTTTCTGTGTTGACCCAAATACCGGTTCGTGCAGATGTTGCAATGACGGGGGAGATAACGCTGAGGGGACAAGTCTTGCCTATTGGCGGGTTGAAAGAAAAATTATTAGCAGCGCATCGAGGCGGCATTAAGTTTGTACTAATTCCTTGGGAAAATAAAAAAGATTTAACTGAGATCCCGGAAAATATTTTACAAGAAATAGAGGTTCACCCAGTGAAGACAATTGAGCAGGTGTTAAAGTTTGCGCTTCAAAGTGATCCGTTTAGTTCGGTTTTGAAAACAAAAAATGCAACAAAGAACATTGAGTCTAAAGAAAGTACAAAATAAAAGTAAAATAAAGATTTACAAGTGGCGCAATAAGCGGTATATTTTTCCTCGTTGTTGCCCAGGAATGGCGGGGCTTCGGAGATGAATATTATTGACGAAGCAGCGGTAGATTTTTTAAAAAATTTACTTCGAATTTGAAGGGAAACATAACAAAAGGGGAAAGCTATGAATAAGAGTGAATTGGTAGATGCAATCTCTCAGCGTTCTGGGGTTACAAAAGCTGATGCAGCTCGTGTACTCGAGACCTTTACTGAAACTGTTACTGATGTGCTTAAAGCAGGCGATCAGGTTGTATTAACAGGATTCGGTTCGTTTTCAACGGGTGAACGTTCTGCGCGTACAGGCCGTGATCCACGTACTGGGAAACCGATTCAAATTAGAGCTGCTCGTGTTGCTAAATTTAAAGTAGGTAAGTTGTTAAAAGAAGCAGTTCAAGACCATTAAGTTTTCGGGTGCTTAGCTCAGCTGGGAGAGCATCGCCCTTACAAGGCGAGGGTCGCAGGTTCGATCCCTGCAGCACCCACCACGAATAGGAGTGGTAGTTCAGTTGGTTAGAATACCGGCCTGTCACGCCGGGGGTCGCGGGTTCGAATCCCGTCCACTCCGCCAATATTACGCGCCTTTAGGCGCGTTTTTTTTAATATGGAAAACCTGACATGTTGCAGAAATTAAACGAACGTATTCAGGGAGTAATAGCCTGGGTGGTTATAGGCCTAGTTGCTTTCACATTTACTTTATTTGGTGTGGACTCTTATATTCAGGCGCATCATGCCTCAGCTGTAGAAGCTGAAGTAGATGGGCAGTCAATTTCCAAACATGCTTTTGAACTTCAATATCGTCGTATGCGTCAAGCGCAAGAAGCATCAGGCATGACTGATGGTGCCGAGAAGGAATTAAAGCGGCAAATTTTAGATGATATGATTGCAACACAAGTGAATACGCGTGCTGCACGTCACTATGGATTTGGATTAGATGCAGCTCAGGCGAATGCGGCTATTTTTCAAATTCCACAGTTTCAACAAGATGGGCATTTTTCTCCTGATCGCTATCAACAAACATTGAGTAATGCTTTATTTACAGCACAGTCTTTTCAGGAAGAAGTGCGGCAAGGTATGTTGTTAAATCAGCAGCGTTTTGCTTTTATGGGAACAGCATTTGCTTTGCCTGAAGAAATAGAGAAATTTGTGAAATTATACGGACAGTCCCGTGATTATCGCTATGTTCGTATTCCTTCCACTGCATTTTTTGATGCTGCCCAAGTATCTGAAGATGAAGTTAAAACATATTATGAGCAGCATCCCGATGAGTTTTTGTCACCAGAAGCTGTGCAACTGGATGTCGTTAAACTTTCAATGTCAGTTATTCGTGAAGGATTTAAACCAACGGATATTGCTTTAAAAACCTATTATGAGAATAACCAAAATAATTATATGGCTCCTGCAAAATGGTCTGTACGACACGTTTTATTTAACACGGCAGAAGATGCCTCAAAAGCAGAGCTGGAGGCAGTTAGCGCACGTGCAGAAGCTTTTTATAATAAAGTACAAGCTTCTCCAGCTGAATTTGAAGCACGTGGAAAGGAGGCTGTATCGCTTGAGAAGCCAGGCACAACTGTTGCTGGTGTATTACCGTGGATTGTTGCAGGGGAGTCAGAGTTAGATTCGGAACTGATTCATTTAACGCATAAGGGTGAATTATTAGGTCCCATCAAAACAGATTCAGGGTATGAGCTATTTCAGTTAATTGCCTATGAGCCTGCAAAAGTGAGACCTTTTGCAGAAGTTAAGACAGAAGTGCAAGAGCATTGGTTAGCTTTACATGCACAAACAGAATATTCACGGCTTTTGGAAGAGCTGACTGATCAGAGTTATCAAACGCCAGATTCGCTGACACTGGTTTCAGAAACATTAAGTTTGCCACTAGAACAAACAGAGCGTTTTTCACGTGATGGAGGACATGACGCACTCACTCAGTCGCCAGAAGTGATTAAGGCTGCATTTAGTCATGATGTATTAGAGCTGGGTAATAACAGTGCCCCTATCCAGTTCGATGAAGATACTGTGGTTGTTATTCGTGTGCGAGAACATCTTAAAGCAAAACAAAAGCCATTGAGCCAAGTCGCATCAGCAATCAAAAACCATTTACGCCATAAGAAAGCACAAGTAAAGGCTGCACATATGGGCGAAACGTTATTACATACGAAGGGCAGCGCACAAGACAATGCACCCTTTTTAATGCGCCACTTGGCCTGGCAGACAGTAACACAAGCAACGCGTGAATCGAGTTTGGCCCCCACAGAAGTCAACCACTTAGCATTTACTTTATCGGATGCAAAAAAACGTGCAGGATTGTCACTCGAGGGTGATTCAGGCTATGTTGTGGTTGAGTTAACGAAAGTGGTTGATGGAAAAATGAGCTCACTTGATCCTGAGCAGATTGCAAGTATCTCGCAGCAGATAGGCTCTAACTACGGTGCTATTGATTATGATTTGTATGTGAATCAATTACTTGACAAAGCTAAAATTGTGAAGCATTAAGTGATTCGATACCGAGAAGTCATGTTCCGCTATAGAAATTAATAATTTGAACTTTATGACTTAATTTGATACAATTAGCTCCTTTTTTTATTTTTTCTAGATTTTGGAGCTAATATTATGCCAGAAAATAAAACGTCATCTTTTCGAATGAAAAGGGAGCTTGTTCATATTAATCAAGCGTTTTTTTCGAGTCCTAGATATACACATCCCTTGAATTATGAGTCGAAACCACTTGCTTTATTGAAGCCGAAAATTCAGGCTCAAGGATCAGGGAAAGAAGGGAATACTTCAGCAAAAATAAACGTATCTTATTAGTATTCACCGGATGAAATATTGCTAATAGCCATATGGAATCAATGTGAAATTCTTTTGAGTCATCATGAAGGCACACCATTTTCCACTGAAGAGACCCATGAGTTTTATACTAATTTGGGTCTTTTCAAGGCTCATCCTCTGACTCCAGAGCATGATGGTATTTTTTTTATCGGTGATGACTATATGTATTTGGTGGCCGTATGTTGGTGTCGATGGTTAGATTCTTTATCCGAAGAAGTGAGAAAAGAACTTAATTTAGCAACTTTACGTGAGACGTTACACACTCAAATATCACGATATACCCCTAATAAACGAGAGTTTCCATTACTTTTTAAAGATGAAGTCAGTATGGAAGAGGTTGTTGCTGATTTAGAATATCGTTTTAAAAAAATATATCATGATCATAAGGAGAGAGTAGATAACATTTCTGATAATCAATTACGCGTGTATACAGCCTTACGTTGTTTAGGTTATCTCTTAGCACTGAGTTTACTTGTTACAGCATGTAGCGTTATGGCTCCTGGTGTTGGATTAGTCATCCTCTTTATTTTTCTTTCGCCTGCTGTTGCTGTCGGCGCTCACTTAGGTACGAGGGTAAATGCTACTATTTCGCAGCAAAGCGTTCAAGAAAATAATATGAAATATCATGAATCACAGTCAGCAATAGCCAAAGAATTTCCAGATTGGGAGCCTAGAACAACAGATGAATTGATTGCTGAATGTGAAAAACCGCAAGAAAGGGAGCTGATGTGCTACCTGCAGTAATTGAAGCGTGAGATGTCATGAAATAAAAGAATGCGTGTGTGAGTGAGAGCTCATACATTTAACTTGATTTACTTTGAATGTTCCATAAACATCAAGTAGAGAATGAATTAAACACACCCCAATTATGCTCTTTATTTGATCAAATTATGTTTTTTTGATATACTTTCTTCAGTTTTTAAATTGATGATATGGAGTATATGCTGATGCCAAAAGTACATGATAATGATAGCATCTACCGGTTAGTAGCTGATTTGGTTGAGTGCATGGATGAACTTAAAGATGAGACACTAGGCTGGAGAAATGAAGAATATCTTCTGTATCGTTTAGGCGTAGCACTCCAAAATAAGAGTTTAGGCAAAGATCTTCAACAGTTGGGGGGCATTGGCTCTTCGAGGATGAATGATTTATTACGCGGATTTGTTGGATCACTGAAAAAAGCAGAACCTGTGTCTGAAATACATGCTGAACCTGTCTTTGCTGTAGGTGTTCCTGTCGAAGATAGTCGACTATCACGGCGTAGTGGCTATCCTTATGAAAGCGCGGATATACATTGTCATCGGTGTCGCCATGCTTGTTGCCGTTGCTCCGGATCAACAGATTCATTCTGGTTTTGGATGTACTTGTTTAATTCAGGTGGAACCCAGCATCATCATCATTATCATGACAATGCTAAAAAAGAAAGTACAAGTGAAATGATATTCGGTATTATTATTTTTATCACGGTGGTGATGACGATTTTATCTGCTGTGATTGCAGCTATTTATTTGTTTGGCCAAATGGCTGATATTATTGAACGGCTGATGCACAATGAAGGCAGTGGGTATGCGCTGTTTTCATTGAGTGTCTTGGGTCTCAGTGCTGCAGGGTCTTTTCTAGGTGCCGCAGCTGTTTTACCCCTTATTTTACTTGCTGCAGGAGCAAGCAATCCTGTCGGATGGAGTATTTTTGGTGTTGTTTGTTTAGGGGCAGTTTTTACTTCCCTGTCACATGCTTTATTATCTAATTTGCCAACGATGCTTGCCGATGAAAGCTTTAAAGCAACATTTGCGAGTGATGGTTTTGTTGCTAAAGATTTTGGACGTGTCCAACTTACTGAAGCAGAGGAAAAACATTTACGAGAGAATACGCAACTTGATCCGATGAAAGTGAATATTGCAATTGCATTATTAAGGCATGAGATGGGAGCGGGAGCAGTTCCCAGTAAATATGGTAATCATGCTTTGTTTAGTCAGTCTTGTCGAACACAAGAACAGCAGCAGCATTTAGAAAGTATTCGTGCATTAAGAGCAGGCGATATTATGGATAGACCTGAGTTCAAGTCTAATGAAATTAAAGTGGGGAATATGATAGTTAAGCTCACTCAATCGACAGGCTCTGCCGCACCACCGCTTAGCTATGAGGAGTATGTTCAACAATCATCACGGCACTATGTATAATAGTATGGCTGTAGCAAAGCCTTTTTTAAGCGTTTAAATGTCGTTCAGATTACAGCCAGATACAGCATGATAACCAGCATCTACATGCATGATTTCACCGGTAATGCCTGAAGCCATACTTGAGCATAAGAAGGCTGCAGCATTGCCCACTTCATCTGCTGTGATATTACGTTGCAAGGGAGCAACACCTGCGTAAGCATTTTGTATTTTACGAAAGTCTTTAATACCAGCTGCAGCCAATGTTTTAATAGGGCCTGCCGAGATAGCATTTGCACGTAAACCACGAGAGCCCAGGCTTGCCGCAAGGTAACGAACGGTTGCTTCTAGGCTGGCTTTAGCAACACCCATGACGTTGTAGTTAGGAACGGCTTTTTCTGCACCAAAGTAGCTCAAAGTTAAGACAGAGCCACCTGTATTTTCCATCATAGGAAGTACAGCTTTGGTTAAGGCAATTAAACTATATACACTGATATCATGCGCGATTTGAAAGCCTTCACGATTAGCGTTGTCGGTAAAGTCACCGCCAATTTGGTCTGCAGGAGCAAAAGCCACTGAATGTACCAGTGTGTCTAAGCTATCCCAGTGCTTACCGAGTTCGGTCACGGTATGAGCAATGGCATCGTCATGTGCAACGTCACAAGGAAACGTCAAGTCCGACTCAAATTCCGCAGCCATTTTTTGTACACGTGATTGCAGTTTTTCATTTTGATAAGTAAAAGCAAGCGATGCACCTTGAGCATGGAATGCCTTGGCAATGCCGTAAGCAATCGAGCGGTTACTTGCGAGTCCGACTATGAGTGCTTTTTTCCCACTTAAAATGCCCACAAACTTCTCCTTAATCTGAAATGGTTTGAATGTATTGAACTAATTTTTAATCTAAGGTGTACTGGATAGTAATTCTCGAATTTTAGCTTGAATCGTATCAATCGCAATATGATTCTCACCGCCGCGAGGTACAATTAAGTCAGCGTGTCGGCTGGAGGGTTCTATGAATTGTAAATACATAGGGCGTACTGTGGTTTCATATTGATGCAATACTGATTCAACAGAGCGGTGGCGTTCAACCACGTCACGCTTGAGTCGTCGAATTAAACATACATCAAGTGGCGCGGACATAAAAATGCGTATATCCATGAGTTCGCGTAGTGTTTCTTCGCTAAAAAGCAAAATGCCTTCAACGATAATAATAGAGTGTCCGCCCACTTGCCGTGTTTCGGGTAATCGTACATGTTTTGAATGAGAATAAATTGGAATTTGAACAGATTTACCATTTTGTAGTTGTTTTATATGCTCGGCTAACAAAGCATGATCAAATGCATCGGGATGGTCATAATTAATCTTTTCACGGGACTCAAAAGGCAAGTGACTGTTATCTTTGTAATAAGAATCTTCAGATATAATAACAACCTGGTCGGAACCAAGACCATTTACGATGGTATTTGCGAGTAAGCTTTTGCCCGAAGCAGAAGGGCCTGCGATGCCTAAAATAATAGTTTGTTTGGTCATGGACTTGACTTCATTTTATCTAAAAAAATTTGACCAGATAGTACGAGGTTTTCACCACAAAAACAAGCGTTTTGCTTTAAAATAATTGATTTATTAAGAGGCACGATGTTTAATGTTGATCTAATTATATGGAAGGTTTTTTATGGGCATAACAAGTGATAGTTTCTTAGAACGAACACATCAGCGTTTTTCGGAAAAGTGGGATATACGTGCTGAGCATGCAAATCGAGCGTATCATTTTTTTTCGACGCCGAGTCAACCATTAGATAAAACAGCATCATGGTTTAATCCGTTGCAGCGCGCACGTTTCGAATCATTCAAATCAGGTGAAGTACTTGAGGATCTTAAAAGTCTTATTTTTAAACCGATTATTTTTTTTGGACTGCGGTTATTGGAAACGGTTCATTTTTTCTATTACTTAGCTTCATTTCTTGTGTATGCAATCACGGGTTTGCCAACAAAAGCGGTTGATGCTGGGTTTGATGCACTTGAGGCGTTGGTTGCAGCACCTATTTTGGAAGCTTATACCTTTTTAGAAGTGATACTCCAAATCGGTTCGTTTGCAATACGTTCTGCATTAAGCTTGTCGGCACTTTGGGGTTCAGACACGATGAATGCAGATAATCAGGCTTATCAAATGGATCAAACAGCAGAGGCAATGCCTGGCTTATAATTGCATTTTTAAAATACTTAGTGTACAATAATTTCTTATTTTTATGTCGGGAGTTGATGTTATGCCAGCGAACCAAACTTTTTTCCAGCAATTAAAAGGTCACCTTAGTGAGTCACAACAAGAACGCTCAAGAATGGCCACTTATTTATATAATCATTATGGTGAGCCTCATCAAAAAATGATGAGTAGTAATGCTCATTGGTTCTCACCCAGTGGACGTGCTGACTTTTCTGCATTTAGGGCGTATAGCGGTTTTTCAGATGATATGACAGGACTTATTTTAAAGCCTTACATTTTTTCAACGTTAGCTGCGAATGAAGTCCAAAAGTTTAGGTTGAGTTTTCTAGCAGCACTAACACAAGTGATTAAATTTTCACCTACAGGTTTTGCGAATAAGCTGGTTGATATGGCAGAAGCATTGATAGCAACTTTTGTGTTGGCTACTTTAGCGGCTGTAGAGACTCTGCTTCAGGTTGGTTCATTGGTAGCAAGACTTGGATTAACCGCTATGAGTACTGTTGGATTTGATGTGCCTGTGGCTAAAGAAGCTGTCGTAACAAGTGGTGCTGATGATGAGGTGAATGATTCTTATGATATGGCGTTTGTTTAACGTCTAAGCAATACGTATACAGCACCGTAACCACCGTCACGTGCTTTGGCACTGTGAAAAGCAAGTACCTCGGGTAATTGCTTGAGCCAATGGTGGACATGTGCTTTGATAACAGGGGGCTCGTGAAAGCGACCCCCTTTTCCATGAATAACCAACACACAACGCATATTCTGTGTATATGCATGTTGAATAAATTGAAGCAGCTCATCTCCTGCTTTGTTTAAGTAAAACCCATGTAAATCAAGCGATGCCTCTGGGCGTATCTCTCCGTGTCTTAATGCTCTAAACTGCTTTGCTTGTATGTGTACTTTGCCAAAGCTTAAACTCGTATTTGCATGAATATCAGATATATCCCATGGATTACTTAGTGCGATATGGTGCGGTTTAGGCGTGTTGAGCGGTGTGCTTTTTCTGGGTGTGGTGATTGGTGTTTTTTCTTTTTTGATGTGTACTTTATTTGATGCACGAAGTGGTTTGACGTTTTTCATGGCTTCTTCGAACAGTGATTTTTTATCTGAATCCATGTGTTTGTCTCATGTCTACCTATGTGAGGTTTGTTTGCGTATAATAAACCATTTGGGAGCAAATGGGTGAAATCTTACCGTGATGCCACAGCATCGTTTGAGACAGTGATTGATTTTTTGCGATTTGGTTTGTCAGAAGCCAATAAGACCCCTCTTTATTATGGGCATGGCACCGATAATGCGTGGGATGATGTATTGGCATTGGTTTTAGGCAGTTTATCACTCCCTCAAGATATGAATGCGATGCTTTTGCATGCAAAACTGACACCCGATGAAAAAATATATCTTACCAAACAACTTGAACAAAGAATGATTAAGCAGGTTCCCGTACCTTATTTAACGAACGAAGCGCATTTTTTAAATTGGTCGTTTTATGTTGATGAGCGTGTGCTCATACCACGCTCTCCTATTGCTGAATGTATTGCCACACAGTTCACTCCTTGGATTGAGCCTTCGCAAGTGACGCGTATTTTAGATTTAGGCACAGGCAGTGGATGTATTGCCATTGCATGTTGTCATGCATTCCCTGATGCGTTGGTTGATGCGGTGGATGTATCTCGTGAGGCACTTGAAGTGGCTCAAATGAATCGTGTGCAGCATGGTGTTGAAGCGCAATTGCGTTTATTACAATCGGACTGTTTTGACGCATTACCGCATGCAACTTATAATTTAATCATCAGTAATCCGCCTTATGTGGGTGCGGATGAAATGAAAACGTTGCCTAAAGAATATCAACATGAACCAGAACTTGCTTTGTATGCGGATAAGAATGGTCTTGCTATTGTTGAGAAAATGCTTTTTTCAGCTTCAAAATATTTGAGTGAACAGGGCATTTTGGTGATGGAAGTGGGAAACAGTGAGGAAGCATTAACTGAAGCGTATCCGGATGTACCGTTTACGTGGATTGATTTTGAATCAGGTGGTACAGGCGTATTCTTACTCACAGCAGAGCAGTTAGCAGAGCACTTTAAAGCATGAGTGGAAATAGCTTTGGAACTTTGTTTAAAGTCACAACTTTTGGTGAAAGCCATGGGCCGGTGATAGGTTGTGTGATAGATGGCTGTCCACCCCGTTTTGCATTAAATGAAGCTCGCATCCAGCCTTTTTTAGATAAACGTCGGCCAGGACAATCTAAATACACTAGCCAGCGACGAGAGGCTGATCAAGTACAAATCCTATCCGGTGTATTTGAAGGCGTGACAACAGGTGCACCCGTGATGCTTTTGATTGAAAACACCAGCCAACGCACAGCTGATTATCATGCGATTCAAGATAAGTTTCGCCCAGGACATGCAGATTTTACTTATCATCATAAATATGGACACCGTGACTATCGAGGCGGTGGGCGTGCCTCAGCACGTGAAACTGCAGCACGTGTTGCAGCGGGTGCTGTTGCGGAACTATACTTACGCGAGGAGTATGCAATTGAAATTGTGGGTTATTTAGAGCAAATGGGGCATGAAGTTTTAAGGTTTGAATCTGAAGCTGAAATTGATAATAACCCATTTTTTTGTCCCAATGCAGATCAAATTCAAACTTTAGAAGCCCAAATTGATAGGTTGCGCCGGCGAGGTGATTCCATCGGTGCCCGTGTTGGCCTGCTTGCACGTGGTGTGCCTATTGGATTGGGGGATCCGGTATTTGACAAATTAGATGCAACGTTAGCACATGCTATGATGTCGATTAATGCGGTTAAAGGGGTTGAAATAGGTGCCGGATTTGATGCAGTTAAGCAGTGTGGCAGTGTGCATCGCGATGAAATGAATCACACAGGCTTTTTGAGTAATCATGCAGGTGGCTTGTTAGGTGGTATTAGTACTGGCCAAGATATTAAACTAAGCTTAGCGATAAAACCCACTTCAAGTTTAGTGATACCTGCACGTGGTTTAAATACAGCAGGGGAAGAAGTAGAAGTGGTCACCAAGGGGCGGCACGATCCTTGTGTAGGTATTCGAGCAGTGCCTGTAGCACGCGCCATGATGGCATTGGTTTTGATGGATCATTTATTGCGCCATAGGGCGCAAAATGGGTTGTAAGAGAGAGAATCATGAGAAAATTAAATATAGCAATTGTAGGAGCAACAGGGGTAGTTGGTGAGGCATTACTGACGGTATTAAATGAGCGTGAATTTCCAGTTGCGGAATTATATCCCTTAGCAAGTGCACGATCGGCTGGTAAAACCGTTTCTTTTGGGAAAAAAACATTTGATGTTGAAGATGTCGCAAAATTTGATTTTAGAGATGCAGATATCGCATTTTTCTCAGCGGGTAGTGAGGTTTCAAAACAATATGCGCCTGAGGCAGCGGCTGCAGGTTGTGTCGTGATTGATAATACGTCGTATTTTCGTTATGACGAAGATGTGCCATTGGTTGTGCCTGAAGTAAACCCTGAGCGTATTGCAGATTATACAAAGCGTGGCATTATTGCGAATCCTAATTGTTCGACGATTCAGATGCTGGTTGTTTTAAAACCTATTTATGATGCAGTAGGTATTACACGCGTTAATGTTGCTACTTACCAATCGGTTTCGGGAACAGGTAAAGAAGCAATTGATGAATTGATTGGTCAAGTGGGTGAACTGTTGAATGGTCGCGCGGTTAAAAAACCTAAGGCTTATAGTGAGCAGATAGCATTTAATGTATTGCCTCATATCGATGATTTTGAAGAGAATGGGTATACGCGTGAAGAAATGAAGATGGTTTGGGAAACAAAGAAAATTCTTGAAGATGATACGATACAAGTTAACCCAACCGCAGTTCGTGTACCAGTGATTTATGGTCATTCGGAAGCCCTGCACTTAGAGCTCAAAAAGCCGCTTACAGCGGTTAAGGCGCGTGCACTTTTGAAAAAAGCACCTGGTATTAAAGTGGTTGATCATACACCGAGCAAGAAAAAATATCCGACAGTGCTTGCTCATGCTACAGGTGAAGATGATGTGTTTGTGGGTCGCATTCGAGAAGATATTTCACATCCTTCAGGGCTTAATGTATGGGTTGTGGCCGATAATGTGCGAAAAGGAGCTGCAAGTAATGCAATACAAATTGCTGAAATCCTGCAACGTGATTATTTATGATTTATACTCATAAGTATTATGGCTAAAACACCGAAGAGACCCGTTAATATTTTGGACGATGATGCGTTAAAGCGTGAGGATGCCTTGCGCAAAAAAGAAAGTTATTGGAATAAAATTAAATCAGGGCGTGGGTTTAAGCGAGAGCGAGCTGACACGGATTCAGATGAAGAAGATGAAGGCAGTGCAGGGCGCGAGGGTGGATCTGGGCGTGGACGCAGGCGACCTAGACGAGAGAGTTATTTAGGCGATGATACGCCAGAGCGCGAAGATGCACGACGAGAACTAGAAATAGCAGGCCTTGTAGCCGCAACAGGGCTTGGCTCGGAAGGGCGTCGTGATAGGACGGTTCAACGTAAACAAGATCCGGGTCTTGAGGAAAATTTGGAAGGTAGTCCACAGCACCCTATTTTGGGAAATAAGCAGCAATATGATGGTTTGGAGCCTGATGTTAATCCATTGCCAGACTTAACAACACCTGAAGGACAAGAAGAGTATCAATTAGAGCAGCAGTTGAAAATGCAAAAACGGAATGAGCTACAAGATAGGTTGACCAATAGGCCAGAATTTAAACCCCCAGGCTTATAATTAGGGAGTGAAACAATGACCATCGCGAATGATATTCTCCAAGGTCAGATGCCAGATTTTGAGGCTTATCTTCGTCAGGGAGAATCATTGGATGATATGGATGAATATGGATTTACACCCCTGATTGAAACCGTAATTGCAAAACAACCCGCTATTGCAAAAGCGCTTTTAGAGCGTGGTGCTAATATTAATGAGCAGGATGTCAGTAAACGAACAGCGCTGCACTGGGCTGTTGATAATGATGACTTAAAATTTACTAAAGCGTTATTGAAAGCAGGTGCTAATCCTAATGCATTTACACGTGCTGGGCTGTCTGTTTTGGTTTATCCTGTGTTGCGTGGACAGCATGATATTAAGCATGCTTTGTATCAATATGGGGGTAAGCTTGATTTTGCTCTTGATTTTATTGCAGCTAAATTATTGGGTCATCGATTTGAATTGAAAGGTGATGTTGATATTTTAACGGCTAATAATCAGTTTATTGAAGTCAATTACGAAGGGTTTATTTTAGAATTTACTGTGGCTATTATTCGTGATTCTTTAATGCGTTTTACCAGTAGTTATTCAACACGACATTTGCGACGACATTTTACCCTGTTATATGGTGTGATAGATGCTTTTGAAGTCGCAGACGAACTTTTACAACTACAGCGTCAATCTTCTTTAAGTGAGCAACATCGAGCGCGTATTTCGGAATTAATTCGAGCACCATTACTCATTTTACCAGCTGCAAGTCGGGGGCATGCATTTTGCTTTGTGCGCTATGGTGAGTGGTGGGCTAAAATTGATCGGGGTGAGAATAGCCTTAAAGAAGGCACGGTGAATATTTATCGCATGAAAAATCCGAGGGCATTGACCGATCAGTTTGTTCATGATTTTTTATATAAGCGTCAACCCAGACATTATTTTCACCAAAGCATTAATAAAATATTAGGGCTCGAACCGGTATTGACGATGCCGCTTACGCCACAAATCACAGGAAATTGTTCATGGGCCAATGTGCAAGGGATTGTGCCAGTGGCTTATGCGATGCAGCAACTGGGGGTGGCTCATCCATTTTCAGAAGAAGAAGCCATGATGATTTATTATGCATGGGCAGCATGGGATAAAGATCGTTCCATTGATGAATGCCTCCAACGCTTTTACTTGGCCGAAAAACCAAGGCGGGCAAGTATTGCACAAATGCTAGGAGCTGTGTTATTCCAAACTTGTGATGCGGCTTTACCACATCATTTGGTGCGCGCAGAAAAAATCTTAGCGATTTTAATTTTACCTGAATATAAATATATTTTAGATAGTTATTTAAAAATTTATTGTGTGGATACACTGACTAAAAAAGGCAATAATTTCTTGAAAATATTAGATGACTGTGGAATTAATCCAAATATTGGTGTGAGTCCTATAGCAACCCCATTAGGAAAGGATTCAGGTGGGCAAAAAACATAAATATTCGCGTGGGGTCAACTTTGCCTCTTATTTTTGTTGATCTATCTGATGTCTAACTATTGTTCTGGCCGCCAATATGATGTGAAAGAAAAGTCAGGAGATAAAGCCTGCTCTTGGATTATCTTTATTGACACTTTATTGATATAGATGAAAAGTAATTTTCAAAAAATCATCGCATGGGCTTAATTCTTAAACGTTGGCTGTCTATGGATGAACAGGCCAAGCCGTTGATAAGGCAAAGTGCGACATCGTTTTTAGAGCAACTGGTTTCTAATTAACCCTTAACCGATTGATTATAGGATATAGACTCATGTGGACTTTTGAACGGACAATTAATGTTTTAACAGCTCTTGGCGTCATGCCTATTCTCATGTGCTTTTTTATTAAGCATTTTCCAACGTTACCTATTCAACTGATGATTCTAGTATATATTGCTATTGTACTGTCTTTTATTGCCGGTATTGATTGGTTAATAGGCGTAAGATTGAAGTCGCTCCCTGTCGTGTTATGGGCGGTCGTAAGTTCATTAATGCCTTTTTTTCTTGATGTCATTCATTTGCTACGGCCTAATATCTTTTCCTCATTCGTTATCTTGCTCTTATTATTAATACAGTTGTGGATCATGTTATTAGCAGATACCAAGATTTATACTTGGGCTGATATGCACTCAGCACTCAGTTTCAGACGTATCGGAACAGCCTATTTAAGTATTTGTATTGTAATTAATCTTTATACCTTAATTTAAGCTATAAAAGCGAAGCGCTGATTATTCCAATTAAGTCTGTCAATGAGTCTAGTGATTCAATATGTTTATCCTTCTCAAATTTTTTGTTTAGTTTAGGGTTAATAATGCCTGTGGTGATACCAATGTTTTGAGCGGCGATGACATCATATTCAGAATCACCAATAAAAAGTGCCTTGTTCATGGCACATTGAGTGGCGATAAGAATATGGTCTAGTCCTTGAGGGTGAGGTTTTGCTTGAGTATGGTCACGTGTCATGATTACTTTAAAATATGTTTGGTATTGCCCTAAAGCTATTGCTGTCGCTTTTGATGAGTTACGTGTCCAGATGGCTAATGAAATTTTCTGCTTGGCTAACACGTTGAGTAATTGAGGGACTTCTGGGTAGAGCTCTCCTTGCTCAGCATACTGCTCTTCAACCTTGCAAATCGCTGCGGAAAAATATTTTTTCTGTTTGTCATGCAAAGTGTTAATATGTTCTAGTAAAGGTATATTAGGCCCGACACCCAACTCAGTGCGTATGCTATCGAAGTTCAACTGACTATCAAATAAAGTACCATCTAGATCAAAAACAATTAATTTTTTTTCATTAAGAAAATTGGTTCTCATACAGAAACCACCTCGAATGTACTGCCTGTTTGGGAAAATAAATCTTGGCTATCAATTAATGCTAACTCTCTACGATTCATCGCTTTTGTCTTGGCAAAAACATCGTAAATTTGTTGTCCGATTTGAGCTAAGGCATGAGGTGTTATCGTCTTTTTTAAAAATTTGTCTAATAAAAAAGATGCCACTAAATCACCGGAACCATTCGGCGGAGTAGTAAAACGAATTTTTGGCGTGGTTAATAGCCAGCTTTCCGTAGAGGTTAGCAATAACATGCCTATTTCATTTTTTTTGATTTCATTTCCTTGATAACTGGTGACTAAAATTGCTTTTGTTTCATTGTTAAACAAGGGCTTGGCCGATTTTTTTATTTGCTCGATGGATGTGTTTTGTTGTTGGGTTAGGTAGTTAAATTCAAAATGATTGGGTGTCAGTAAATTCGCCTGTTGGGCTAAATTATTTCGAAAGTACTCTGCTAAAGCGGATGTTACAAACAGTCCTCGCCCAACATCACCAAATACTGGATCTAGACAATACAATAGATTTGGATTGGCTGACTGGAGCTCTGTGGCGATATCTTTAACTAAAAAGGCCAGTCGTTCATCTCCTAAATATCCGGTAATGAGTGCATCAATGTCTTTAAGAGCTACTCTTTGCTTAATGCCATTCCAAATAGCAGCAATATGTTTTGCTGTAAAAACATCGCCTTGCCAATCATCATAGCCAGTGTGATTAGAAAATTGGACTGTATTGATAGTGATAACTTCGTGGCCTAAGCGTTCAAGGGCAAATGTTGCCACGCGATTTCCTACATAACCGTAAGCCACATGAGACTGAATTGATAAAATTAAGGCCATTTCCGAAGTTCCTATGAGTTGACTTATCTAATCTTTAGTTGATGTCCTGTTTTAATCTTTTTTATCCGACACATTAGGGGCTGTTGACATTTACACCCCCGGTTATTTGGCCCGACTTGTTCCTGAGAGATGGTCAGAAAATAAGAGGTTAACTTTTTGAAAAATAATATAATTTAATTTGAAGTTGCATAATAACCATGATCAAATAGCGTTCCCAAACATTATTAGAGCAATACTGCCGTGCAACTGATAAAATTATTACATAAAACCATTCAAAAAGAATTATCTTTTATTCATAAAGGTCGATTAAATAGTTTGATGCTAGTACATCGTTTCAGTGATTCTGTCTTGCAATAACCAAAATGTGCTTACCTTCCTATGCGCCTTGAGAACGCGGGAGGTTAGCACACCTCGATAAAATAGGACCAAATCACTGAAACGATGTATTAGTCTGACGTCTGATTTTCAGCTTGTTTTTTTTGACGCGGTGCATGGGTCCCTGCATTTGCATGACTGCGTGTTTTTTTGTGATTGGACTGATTGCCCGATGATTTATTTTGTTGCGAAGACTGTTTTCGTGTATTTGAATGAGAAGCAGAAGATGAGGTTGAACGTTTACGGTTGGCATTTGAATGTGAAGACGTTCTTTTTTGTGAGGAAGGTTGGCGCTTTGTATGCGAATGGCTTTGCTTAGTTGTTTTTTTGCCACTAGGAGTGGTTGTTGGTATTTCAGTTGCACCAAAAACAGAACGCCAAAGACGTTTTAACACGTTGACTTCATCTGGACGGAGTGTTGATTGATTGCTGTAAGCCTTAACGGCTGGTTCAGCAGGTTTTACTGTGGGTTTGTTACGTGCCGGCTCGACAATAGGCGGCTCTGCGAGTGCATAACTGGGCTTTTTGTTTCTATTAGCATTTGAATCTTCTTTGATACGCGTGATTTGAGATTGTGGTGATTGCATATATGGATTTGCTACAATGACCACGTGTACCTGATGACGTTTTTCTATGGCTGCAATGGCCGTGCGTTTCTCGTTCATGAGGTAAGTTGCCATTTCAACGGGTAGTTGCACTTGAATTTCAGATACATTATCTCTGAGTGCTTCTTCTTCAACCAGACGAATAATTGATAAGCCGTGTGATTGTAAGCTGCGAACATGTCCTTTTCCTTCACAGCGAGGACAAGTTTCTTGGGCGTTTTCACCGAGCGATAAGCGTAGGCGTTGACGAGACATTTCAAGTAAGCCGAAGCGTGAGATTCGACCGACTTGAATACGGGCGCGATCAGCTTTAAGAGCTTCTTTTAAACGACTTTCAACATCACGCTGATTTTTAGTGCTGCTCATATCAATAAAGTCGATAACAACGAGGCCACCCAGGTCACGTAATCGAAGTTGTCGTGCAATTTCATCAGAGGCTTCAAGGTTTGTATTAAATGCAGTAGATTCAATATCTGCGCCACCGGTTGCTTTTGCGGAGTTTATATCGATTGAAACCAAAGCTTCAGTCGAATCAATGACCAGTGCACCACCTGAGGGTAAAACAACTTGGCGTTGATGTGCTGTTTCAATTTGTCCTTCGATTTGATACAAGCTAAACAACGGTGTTTGGCTATTGTACAGCTTAAGGTGTGGTAAAAACTCGGGTTTCACTTGGCTGATGTATTGTTTTGCTTTCACATAAGCAGCTGAATCATCAATAATAATTTCATTGATAGACTGGCGTAAGTTATCGCGAATAGCACGTGTAATCACATCGCTTTCTTGATGAATTAAGCACGGTGCAAGTTCTGTCTCTTCTGCTTTTCGAATAGCGTGCCATTGCGTACAAAGCATATTTAAGTCAGCTTGTAATTCTTGTTGGCTTTTTCCGACACCTGCGGTACGGATAATAACACCCATATTTTCGTCGATAGTGAGTGATTGCAAGGCTTCTTTGAGTTCATCCCGCTCTTCACCTTCAATGCGTCGTGAAATACCACCTGAGTGAGGGCTATTGGGCATTAAAACTAAATAGGAGCCTGCAAGTGTAATGAATGTGGTTAATGCGGCACCTTTTGTGCCCCGTTCTTCTTTATCGACTTGAATGAGTAATTCTTGCCCCTCACGGATAAGGGTTGTAACGGGGATTTTTTCATCTTCTTTGGGTGTTTTATTAAAATATTCAGGTGAAATTTCTTTCAGAGGTAAAAAACCTTGTCGCTTAGAGCCATACTCAACAAAAATGGCATCTAAACTAGGTTCACGTCGTGTCACAATCGCTTTGTAGATGTTTCCTTTTTTCTTGGCTTCAGTCGGACATTCGACATCTAAATCGTATAATTTGTTGTTTTTGATCAAGGCAACCCGTACTTCTTCGGGTTGTGTGGCATTGATGATCATCTTTTCCATTACGGACATCATGGACCCCTAAATTGAAGGGCGCGATTTGCTTGGGTTCAAGTACGTGAGAGGGCGTGAGTTCTGAAGACGTGATATTCAATGTAGTCCTAAGTTTTACGTTATTTTTCTCTTACGTTCATTGAGTCAGGATTGATTCAAGGAAAACGCGCATTAGTTCTAAAAAAATGGCTTTGTTTTAGGCCATTCGCTGATATATGCGTTATAATTCTATTGCGGTAAGCCGCATAACAAAGATCATACCAAAAAAACAAGGTTTGGGGAACAGATGTATGGTAGATAAGGTGTCTTATAAGACAGTTATTTCGGAAGAAAATGGGCAGCGTCTCGATAATTATCTGATTCGTATTTTAAAAGGCGTTCCCAAAAGTCATATCTATCGCATAATTCGGGGGGGAGAAGTACGCGTTAATAAAAAACGGGCAAAAATTTCATCACGTTTAGCCGAGGGTGATTCAGTACGTATTCCCCCAATTCGTATGCGTGACGAAGCTGCTCCAATAACCGTGAGCAAGGCACTTTTTAGCCGATTAACTCAATGTATTATTTTTGAGGATGAAAGGCTTTTGGTACTTAATAAACCAACAGGGATGGCTGTTCATGGCGGGAGTGGATTACAATTTGGTGTGATTGAAGCATTGCGTGCTATGCGCCCTGAGGCACGCTATTTAGAATTGATTCATCGCCTTGATCGTGAAACTTCAGGCTGTTTATTAATTGCAAAAAAAAGGAGCATGCTTCGGCAGGTGCAAGCACTTTTTGAAGCACGTCAAATTCAAAAAACGTACTGGCTGCTTGCTGAGAATACGTGGACAGGAAGACCGACCGTTCGTGTAAATTTACCCCTGCATAAAAATAATTTGCAATCAGGTGAGCGAATGGTGCAAATCGATGATGCAGGGAAACCATCTCAAACAACGTTTAAGTGTCTTGAAAACTATTCAGATGCTTGTTGGGTAGAAGCAAAGCCTAAAACAGGACGCACACATCAAATTCGTGTTCATAGTGCTTCGCTTCAACATACTATTTTAGGTGATGAAAAATATGGCGCTAAGAAACTATCGTTACAAACGAAACACCCTAAAAGTCAGTTAAAAAAGAGGCTTTATTTGCATGCGAGAACAATTCAATTTATTCTGGATAATACGCCGTATATTTTTAAAGCAGAAATAGATGTACAGTTTGATAATGCCATTCAGTTTTTTCGTGCAAACCAAGGATGACTTGAACCATGAAGCTTCCTTATAAGCTAGTTGTTTTTGATTGGGAGGGTACGCTTGGAGATCCCCTCGGACATGTACACCAAGCTCTTGCAAATGAGTCTGCAAATCAGGGATTAGGTGTTTATGATGTTGCGTCTGCGCGGCGGTATGTGTCGCTGGGCTTAGATAAGGCCGTTAGAAAAATTTTTCCTGATTTATCATTGCACCAGTATGAACGGTTATTGTTAGGGGTTCAGCAGGCCTTAGTGTCCAATCATGCAGTGGTTTATTTGTTTGACGGTGCAATTGACTGTATTGAAAAACTTCATGCTGCAGATATTTCGTTGGCTATTGCAACAAATAAAGGACAGCAATCGTTAGAGCGTGCTTTGCAGGCCTCAAAGTTAGATATGTTTTTTTCTATAACGCGTTCAGCCGGCCAGTTTCCTGCAAAGCCTTGTTCTGATATGTTGAAATCGATTTTAGATGTTTTTGGGTATCAGCCAGAAGAAGTGTTGATGATAGGGGACTCAATGTCGGATATGGAAATGGCGAAAGCACTGAATGTCCCCAGTATAGGCGTTGATTTTTATCACCAACAAGCGGATGATTTGAAACGTGCAGGTGCTTTAGATGTGTTTTATACGTTTGAGCAAATCGAAGATTATTTTGGCTTTTGATAGGGAGAAGTACTTTGTGAATACGCTGACGACGTTACCCAATTCGCTGACGCTTGCACGCATTTTATTGATTCCTGTATTTATTTTTGTGTTTTATCTACCTTGGTCTTGGGCACATGGAACTGCAGCGATTATTTTTATGATTGCAAGTTTTACGGATTGGTTGGATGGTTACTTTGCAAGAAAACTTGAGCAAATGACATCATTTGGTGCTTTTCTTGATCCCGTGGCTGATAAGTTATTGGTTGCATCGACGTTATTACTTTTGGTTGGAGCCGGTGATAGAGGCTATATTACTTTGCCTGCTATTGTGATTGTTGGACGTGAAATTGTGATTTCGGCACTTCGAGAGTGGATGGCTGAAATTGGAGATCGTGCCAGTGTTGCGGTGAATTATGTCGGCAAAGTGAAAACAACCGTACAAATGATTGCGTTAATCTTATTACTTGCATTTCCTCCGGCGCTTTCTATGTCTGGGATATTGGGAGTGCTCGGTGTTGTGCTGCTTTACGTGGCAGCAATTTTAACGATTTGGTCTATGGCTGCTTATTTAGTTGTGGCATGGCCTACACTTATAAAAAAAACAGACTGAAGCGGTTGACAGCAGAGTTGTTTCGGGTAGAATTCCCCTCGTCGAGATGCGGGAATAGCTCAGTGGTAGAGCACAACCTTGCCAAGGTTGGGGTCGCGAGTTCGAACCTCGTTTCCCGCTCCAATAAAAGAAGCGACACATTGTCGCTTTTTTTATATGAGTTTGGCTGGGTGGCAGAGTGGTTATGCAGCGGCCTGCAAAGCCGTGTACGCCGGTTCGATTCCGGCCCGAGCCTCCACAAAAAGATGATGTATGCCCAGGTGGCGAAACAGGTAGACGCAAGGGACTTAAAATCCCTCGAGAGCAATCTCGTGCCGGTTCGACTCCGGCCCTGGGCACCATTTTATTTCACCTGATTCAATTATTGTTTGTTTTACGTGTGAATCGTTATGATCCACAATCATTGGCACGTAGCCGCTGGGAGAATTGTCAGCAGCCCCTAGCGTGACCCCCTCTAATTATGTTTTAATCTCTCCCCGGTACAATATGATGTTCTTATATTCTGCGATTTGAGAGGTTCAAAACATGACGTTTCTTGTAACAGAGCAGTGTATTAAATGTAAATATACTGATTGCGTAGAAGTATGCCCTGTTGATTGTTTTTATGAAGGTCCTAATTTTTTGGTGATTCACCCTGATGAATGTATTGATTGTGCACTGTGTGAGCCAGAGTGTCCTGTTGATGCCATTATTTCAGAAGATGATTTAACCGACGAGCAGCAGCCATTTTTAGCGCTTAATGCAGAGCTGGCTGAAAAATGGCCTAATATTACCGTTCAAAAAGATGGTCCTCCTGATGCTAAAAGTTGGGAAAACAAACCTGATAAGCTACAACACTTAGAGCGAGAATGGCCGGAAAAATGAATTTACTTGCTATTGAAACTTCGACATCACGTGCATCTGTGGCGCTTTCGTTTCAAGGAGAGTTATTTGTAGAAGAAGAGGTGAGTATACGTCAACATGCGCGTGTATTGCTGACAATGATTGATACATTATTAGCTTCGGCAGGTATTGATTTTCAGGCCATTGATGGCATCGTCTTTGGTGAAGGGCCTGGGAGTTTTACGGGGGTTCGAGTGGCCTGCAGTGTTGCAAAAGCCTTGGCATATGCTCATGACTTGCCCCTTTTTCCAGTGAATGGGCTATATGCGATTGCGTATGGTCAACGTCAATCACAACGGCCTGTTTTGGCCGTGATTGATGCAAGGATGAATCAATTGTATTGGGCGTTTGATCCGAAAGTAGGTGAATCTGCCAAGGTTAGTTCACCTAAAGAGATTCATATACCGGAAGATGTGCAAGTGGTTTTGGCGGGTGTTGCTTTTAAGCCTTATATGGATACCCTGCCTTTGCATGTGTCTCAGGCGCTTGTGAGCCAGCAAGAAGTATTTCCAGAGGCATCAGCCATGACTCAGATTGTGCAAGCAGGTGAAATTGCTCCCGTATCAGCTGAAGCAGCAAAACCACTATATGTTCGTGATCAAGTTACAGGGGGTATGCGTGAATAAAAAATTATTAGTAATGCTTGCTTGCCCTTTATGTCAGGGGGGACTGCTACAAAAGCAAGACGAGCTTATTTGTGGCTTCGATAGGCTTGCCTATCCTATTCGTGATGGTATTCCCGTGATGCTTGAGCAAGAGGCTCGTACTTTGACACTTGAAGAAAAAGAAGCATTGTGAAAGGACCAAAACTTGTTAAAATGTTTTTAGATAGACAGATTGATAGATGTATGTAGTAATGGGCACGAGTGGCCAGGCTGAAAATTGATTTGAAAAGGCCGCTTGGGTTTACGTATGGAGAGCAAAATTTTGCTCATGCAGACAGGAGTGCTGCCCAATGTCGTACCCTAGCATGGCTTTTAATTTTTGGCGATGGATATTTATATTGTTACTGCCAGGAGTCTTTTTCTTAGGCTGGAAACTGGTTATAAAGCCACATGAAGTCAAGCGCTTACAAGTTGAGGCCACGCAAACAGCCAATAAAATTATTGATGGATTTTCAAGTCGTTCTACTGAAAATTTAGCGGCAATAGAACGACTGTTCTTAAAACTTGAAGACGGTGATTATCAGGCGAACGCTGTTTTTATTGATGAGTTGAATACTTATTTTCAAGAGATGAACGGTCTTGAGTCATTTATATTACCACCTGCCGGTGTGGACGGCTCGTTGGTCTTGTTTAATCCTTACCTGCTTAGTGTCGAAGAAACGATTGCAAAAGAAGCATGCACACAAGCATTAATAGAATATCCTGAGCGTCTAAGAAAATATAGTCATGTTCACTTGATTTCAGTGGGCAATGCATTGTGTGTTTACGATCCAAAACTGCATATGTTTGCTGTATTAAATTTAAAAACAACACTGGATGAACAGCTTAAACAAGAACGCATGAAAGGCTATTTTTTGGCCTTATTAGAAGAGCAGTTACCTCAAGTTATACCGGCTAGCTCGCATTTTTCGTGGATTCATACAAGATTTTTTTCTTTTTTAGGAACTGAATGGAAAATTCATATTTATCCAAGTAGCGCTTATATTGAAGCGAGTTTTAGGCGTGTTTTCCGCACTTTTTGTATCACAGTTGGCCTTGGGGTATTGGTGTTTTTAGGGTGGTTTTTGAGACGACGTTATTTGAATACGCGTGTTCATTCCGAGTATGTGGCGCACTTAAAAAAACTGGCTTTGTTTGATGGCGTGACGGATTTACCGAATCGTAGGCACTGTCTTGATCATTTAAATATTGTTTTGAAACGTGCCATGAGACAAAAACACCCTTTTTCTGTTTGTTTTATGGATTGTGATGGGTTTAAAAAAATAAATGATGATTATGGGCACCATGTGGGTGATCAGGTGCTCCGCCATATTGCGGATAAAGTCTCTCAAGTCATACGAGTGAATGATTTTTTTGCCCGTTTTTCAGGAGATGAATTTTGTTTGATTTTAGAAGGTACTGCGTCAGAGGATGAGCTAGATTCGGCATTAAATAAAATTTTAGCCGTCATTGCGACACCAATTGAGGTAGGAAAAAATATCATTTCGGTTACGATGAGTATAGGTGTTGCTGTGTATCCGGAGGCAGGGAGTACCATCGATAGTTTACTTGAGCATGCAGATGCAGCTATGTACATCGCAAAGCGAACCCAGAAAAATATGTATGTTATTTATCAGGCTTGATTTCATCAAGCTTTGCACTAATACGTGCTTGTAGAAAGCGATCTTTGAGAGAAAGGGTTTTTGCAAGTTTAAAGAGCCTGCGAGCTTCTTTTCGGTTGCCTTGAAGTAGATGGCATTCAGCGTAAGTAAAGTAAGCGTGTGCTTTATCATTGTTATCAGAGGCAGCATGGGCGAGTGCGTAGCAAACGGGTAAATCATGCGGAAAGGCACGATGTGCTTGCAGTAAAGTGTAGGCAGCATCATGAAGTTGGTTAGCTCCAGAATATGCATGTGCAAGTGCTAGAGTGAGCGCATAATTTTCAGGGTGATTTTTAAGCAGTAAGCGAAGGCGTGTGATAGCATCCTCATTTTTCCCAAGTTTGGTTTCAGCCTCCGCGAGGGTAATGCCATAATATAAGTTGTCACTGCTCTCAGTGGCAAGGCCTTGTAATATATCAAAGGCTGCTTCGGCCTGATTGGCATGTAATAGTGTGAGTGCTCGCCCGTAAAGACAGGCATTATCTTCGGTTTCAAGGGTTGGACATCGACTGGTGTAATAATCAAATAATTTTTTGTGCTGTTGGGTGGTTAAATTACGAATGCGTTCTTTTGTGAGTTGGTAGTTTAAGCCATTTGGAAAGGGTTGTGAGGTGTTTTTGCCTGCCCGATGTTCTGCTTCAGCGATACGATCGTCATCTAAGGGGTGGGTCCGTAAAATGGTAGGGATATTGGCTGAATAGTAACGGGCGTTTTCTTGCATGCGTTTAAAAAATTGAATCATACCTCGTGGGTCAAAGCCTGCGCGTTTTAGCATGTTAATGCCGATACGGTCGGCTTCTTTTTCATTGGCACGAATAAAATTAATACTATCTTGAGCAAAGCCTCCTAGTGTTGCCATCATAGCGCCTTGCCCGAGTGCAGGGTTAATGATGCCTAGTGCAATGCCTGCGAGCAATGAGGCAAGCATTGGAACTTTCATGCGATGTTGATGTTCTAGCATATGATACAAGTGATGTTGTCTAACATGTGCAATCTCATGTGCCATAACAGCTGCAAGTTCACTTTCGTGTTCACTCATTAAAAAAAGTGTGCTGTTAATACCAATGTGTCCACCGGGCCCTGCAAACGCATTGATTTCATCTGATTTTACAATAAAAAAAGTAGGGGTGGGTGAAACATCTGTTTGAGCACTTAATTGCTGGCCTAATCGATGAACATATAAGCTGGTCAATGGATCTCTCAGTACACTGTCAGAGTTATTAATTTGCTCAACAAACTCTTTTTCAAGCTCATCAAGTTCACTATTGGAATAAGGAGAAAAAGCAAAAAGAGGCTGCATATATATAAATACACAAAATAAGATAAAAAAACATGACGTTATTTGTTGAATTTGTTTTTTTTTCTGTATCTGTTGTGTCATGAGGCTACTCAAAAATTGAATAATTTGTTATCATATACACACTTTTTAGACGGTGACCATATTATGCACGAACCATTCATGCAGGCTGCTCTTCTGCAAGCGTGGCTTAAACGCGGTGTTACTGCGCCCAATCCAGCTGTTGGTGCCGTGGCCGTCTTTGATGGAAGCATTATAGCACAAGCTTCACATCCTGGGTTGGGTCAACCCCATGCTGAGCAATTAATTTTGAATGACTTACCGGATGATTGCTCTAATATAACGCTGTATGTCACCCTTGAGCCATGTAACCACTGGGGAAGAACGCCACCTTGTGTTCAAGGATTAATTAGGAGGCGCTTTAAACAAGTGGTTTATGGGTATCGTGATCCAAACCCTATTGTTGTTAAAAACAATACACCCGCCTTGCTTGCAGAGCAAGGTATTGAAGCGGTACATTATCCATTGCCTGAGATTGATGCATTTTATGAAAGTTATGCTTTTTGGGTTAAAACAGGTAGGCCTTGGGTAACGGTTAAAATGGCGCAAAGTTTTGATGGAAAGATTGCCGGTCAGCACGGGGAGCCTATTCAGTTATCGAATGCGGCTTGCGCCGTAGAGACGCATAAAGCGCGGTTACATACGGATGTTATTTTGACAACGGCTCGTACGATTCAATACGATAATCCGTCATTAAATGCACGCATTTATGATACAATAATCAGCAAGCCTGTTGCTATTTTAGACAGAAAAAAACAGCTTGACCCTAAAGCACGCATTCATAAAACAGCCCAAAGGTTGCATCTTTATCATGGTCAGCCTGATTCAAGTGCTTTGCTCGATTTAGGCGAAGTATTCAATGATTTAGGGCGTTTAGGGTATCACGATGTTTGGGTTGAAGCGGGTGGTACTTTGTTTAGTGCGTTACATCGTGAAAAGCGGGTGCAACGTACCTTTTTATATTTAGTGCCTGATAGTTTAGGAAAAGATGCAACTGATTTGTATCACGACAGCGCACTACTGTCAGGAGCAAAGCATGTTGCTTGGGATGTTTTAGATAACAATCTTAAAGTGACGCTAGATTGGTAAATATGAATCACTTATTTGAGTGCACAGATGTGCGGGAGAAGAAATGTTCACAGGTTTAGTTGAGTCATGCGGCATATTGTTGAGTAAAGACATGTGTGAATCGGGTATGCGCATGGTTTTTGAGGCTGTACTTGAAGCACCTGTTCTGGGGGAGAGTATTGCTGTGAATGGTGTGTGTTTAACGTTGATTTTAGATGAGACAGGTCATTTGATATTTGATATTTCTCCTGAAACACAAGCGCTGACTAATCTAGGCCTGTTACAAGTTGGAGATAGTGTACATCTTGAGTGTGCTTTGCGCGCATCAGATAGGTTGGGTGGGCATTATGTGAATGGTCATATTGATACAACAGCCGAGCTTCAATGTGTGCGTGCTGAAGGCGAATGTCTTGAAATGGTGATTGCAGGATTTTCACCGAGTCATATGCGTTATTTATGTCTAAAAGGTAGTGTTGCACTAGATGGTGTGAGTTTAACGATTAATGCAGTTGAGCGTAACAGTATTAAGATCATGCTAATTCCACATACTTTATCGAGAACCACACTTTCACGTTGGAAAGTAGGGTATCGTATCAATGTTGAATTTGATTATATTGCCCGTGTGTTAGTTCACCAATTGGGTTCTTTACCAGATTCGACTATAATGTCGCTTTTTGAACGGCCCTGTGAGGGCAAAGAGGTTATTGTATGACAGGCTTTTATGCTTCAGTTGAGGAGGCGCTTACCCGGCTTCGTGCGGGGCAAATGGTTATTTTAACAGATGATGAATCACGTGAGAATGAAGGTGATTTAGTTGTTTCAGCTGAGCATATAACACCTGAATCGATTAACTTTATGACGCTTTTTGGACGCGGGCTTATTTGTTTGCCAATGGCAGATCATTTAATTGATAAGCTTGATTTGCCGATGATGACTCATCGTAATCGCTCGCCTTATGGGACTGGATTTACGGTATCTATTGAAGCGGCTTCAGGCGTTTCAACAGGCATTTCAGCGAGCGATAGAGCGCATACGATTCAAGTGGCCATTGCGGATGATACAAAAGCTGAAGATATCATTTCACCTGGGCACATGTTTCCATTACGTGCACGGGCGGGTGGTGTTTTTGAGCGTCAAGGTCAAACAGAAGGCAGCGTTGATTTAATGAAGCTTGCAGGGTTAAAGCCTGCAGCAGTTATTTGTGAAATCATTAATGACGACGGTACCATGAGTCGCCGAGATGATTTGCTCGCTTTTTCTGAGCAACATGATATTCCTTTGGTGAGTGTGCGGGATGTGATGGATTATCGCATCAAGTGTGAGGTTTTAGTCGATGCAGTAGCGACCAGCCGTTTACCACTTCGAGCACATGGTGATTTCACCATGACATTGTTTCAAAATCAGTTAGATACAGCTGAACACTTTACGTTAGTGAAGCTACCCTTTGACGTGAATGCAAGTCCGTTGGTTCGTATTCACTCTGAGTGTATTACCGGTGATTTATTTGGTTCGACAAGATGTGATTGTGGTGGCCAGTTAGAGTCATCTCTTGCTCAAATCGAGAAAGAAGGGGGGGTGTTGGTTTACTTGCGTCAGGAGGGACGTGGTATTGGGCTGACCAATAAGTTAAAAGCTTATGCACTGCAAGAAACAGGATTAGATACAGTCGAGGCAAATGTTCATTTGGGCTTACCTGTAGATAGTCGAGATTATGCAGTCGCTTTTCAATTATTACGCCACTGGGGATTAAAACAAGTACGATTGTTGACGAATAATCCCACTAAAGTCAAAGCACTCGAACGGTATGGTATGACAGTAACAGAGCGTGTGCCGCTTTGCGTTTCAGAGACTCCTGAAAATCGAAATTACTTACAAACCAAGCGCGAGAAATTAGGACATTTTTTAGAATCGGATACTGATGCATGAATTATATTGAAGCAAAAGCTGAGACAGATACGGCGTTTCCTATTGCCATTGTGGTGAGCTTATTTAATCGTAAGATCACAAAAGCGCTTCAAGAGGGTGCGTTAGAAGCATTAGAGCAAGCTGGATTTCTATCTGAAAATATCACAGTGATTGAAGTGCCGGGAGCGGTAGAAATACCGTTAGTAGCGAAAGCACTGGCTCAAAAAAATAAATTTGGTGCTATTTTAGCCTTGGGTGCTGTGATTCGAGGAGAGACTACGCACTATGACTACGTGTGCGAGCAGGTGAGTCGAGGGTGTCAGGAGGTGACACTTGCATTTAATGTGCCGGTTATTTTTGGCGTATTGACGACAGAAAATGAGGCGCAAGCTTGGGATAGGTTAGGTGGTGCGCATGGACATAAAGGGCATGATGCAGTGGATGCGGCATTAACAATGATCCATGCATTAGAAGCAATAAGGCGTTTACCATGACAAAATTTTTATTTATTACAGGTGGCGTTGTATCGTCACTTGGAAAAGGCATTGCTGCAGCATCTCTCGCTGCTATTCTTGAAGCCCGTGGACTCCGTGTCACACTGATTAAATTAGACCCTTACATTAATGTTGATCCTGGGACCATGAGTCCTTTTCAGCATGGTGAGGTGTTTGTTACCCGAGATGGTGCTGAAACAGACTTAGATTTGGGCCATTACGAACGATTTGTTCGAACACCGATGACTAAGCTAAATAATTTTACAGCTGGCAAGGTGTATGAAAATGTGATCAAAAAAGAGCGTCGCGGAGATTATTTAGGTGGAACTGTACAAGTCATTCCACATATCACCAACGAAATTAAGCGCTCTATTCGCTTGGGTGCTGAAGGGTATGATATTGCAATGATTGAGGTGGGTGGAACAGTGGGTGATATTGAGTCACTTCCTTTTCTAGAAGCCATTCGACAAATGCGAATCGAGCTAGGTTCTGAGCGTGCGTTATCGATTCATTTAACTTTGGTCCCTTATATTGCAACAGCGGGCGAAACAAAAACAAAGCCGACTCAACATTCAGTCAAAGAGTTACGTTCTATTGGAATTCAGCCCGATATCTTGATTTGTCGCTCTGAGAGGCAGTTGTCAAAACAGGATAGAACCAAAATTGCTTTGTTTACTAATGTTGAAAAAGAAGGCGTGATTTCACTGCAAGATGCAAAAAGTATTTATCAAATCCCAATGATTTTACATGAGCAGGGGTTAGATGACTTACTGGTTAAAAAACTTGGATTTGGTGCTCTTAAACCGGCTGACTTACATGAGTGGGAGGCGGTTGTTGAGGCACAAGCCTCTCCTGATTTGACTGTAAAAGTAGGTATGGTCGGTAAATACACGGAGCTAAATGATGCCTATAAGTCGCTTAATGAAGCATTGTTGCATGCAGGAATTCATACAAAAACACGTGTTGAAATTTCTTATATTGATGCTGAGCTTATCGAAAAACACGGCCCTTCACTATTAGATACTGTAGATGCGATTTTGATTCCAGGTGGCTTTGGTGAGCGAGGTGTAGAAGGTAAAATTAAGGCAGCTCAATATGCACGGGAGAACAATCGACCGTTTTTGGGAATTTGTCTTGGTATGCAAGTGGCTGTTATTGAGTTTGCACGACATATAGTGGGTTTAAATAAAGCGAACTCATCTGAGTTTAACCCAACTACAGCTTATCCTGTGGTAGGGCTTATCACTGAGTGGTTAGATGAAGCCGGACAAGTTAACCTGAGAGATGAAAGCAGTGATTTAGGGGGAACCATGCGCCTTGGTGCTCAGATGGCAGAGTTGACACCTGATTCTTTTGCACGAGAAGTCTATGGTGATACGCGTGTGGTTGAGCGCCATAGACACCGTTATGAAGTGAACAATCATTATGTTGAAGCGCTGGTTGAGCATGGCTTAGTCGTGGGTGCGCGTTCAACAGATGGTGAGCTGGTCGAAATGGTCGAGCTACCGAATCACCCATGGTTTTTAGGGTGTCAATTTCACCCTGAATTTACTTCAACCCCACGAGATAGCCATCCTCTGTTTAAGTCATTTATTGTGGCAGCTCGAACAGCACACGAAGAAAGGAACCCAGCATGAAATTATGTGGATTCGAAGCAGGGCTTAATGCCCCCTTATTTTTGATTGCAGGGCCATGCGTTATAGAAAGTGAAAGTCTTGTACTTGAAACAGCCGGTTATTTAAAATCACTGTGTACAAAGTTAGGTATCTCTTTTATTTACAAATCATCGTTTGATAAAGCAAACCGCTCATCAGGAAGCAGTTATCGTGGTCCAGGAATTGACGAGGGGCTTCGTATTCTTGAAAAAGTAAAACAAGATGTGGGCGTGCCAGTGCTTACTGATGTGCATGAAGATACACCACTTGATGAAGTGGCAAGTGTGGTTGATGTATTACAAACGCCGGCTTTTTTATGTCGCCAAACTAACTTTATTCAGCGCGTCGCTCAAACCAATAAGCCGGTCAATATAAAAAAAGGGCAGTTTTTATCGCCTTCTGAAATGAAATATGTGGTTGAAAAAGCCAAATCAGTGGGTAATGATGACATCATGGTCTGTGAGCGAGGTGCAAGTTTTGGATACAACAACTTAGTGTCTGATATGCGTGCTTTGCATATTATGAGAGACACAAATTGTCCTGTTGTATTTGATGCGACCCACTCAGTACAGCTACCTGGTGGCGGAGCAGGTGTTTCAGGTGGGCAGCGTGAGTTTGTGCCCGTGCTTGCCCGTGCTGCGGTTGCCGCAGGTATTTCAGGGTTGTTTATGGAGACACATCCGAATCCAGACAAAGCCCTAAGTGATGGCCCGAATAGCTGGCCGCTAGAACAAATGCAGCCATTGCTTGAGCAGCTTATGGCATTGGACGTCGTGTTCAAGCAATCAGGTGAGTTAGGTGAAAGTTCAGCTGGGTGATTTTTTGGATTGCGCCTATCTTTTTTTAGTTTGAGTCACGTTGAGCCATGTATCCAATAAACGAAACATAGCCGATATAGGGTATGAACGTTTGAAGGCTCTATTCCCCGAAACCTGAGTGACCTGATGGGTTCGCGTTATCCATATTTTTAAAGTTTGGAGTAGATGCCTCGTATAATACGAGGCACATAGGCTCGCTTCTCGATGTAGCATAGGGTTGATGCGTCAACGATAAAAACATTCCACTTGATGCATTGAAATGCCTGCTTGTATTAGGCGTGAGCCAAATCATTTGAAGATTTTGATGCTTTAATGTCATGCATGGAGTCGTCTATCGCTGTTTCAAGTTCAGTGATGGGTGATGACATCTTAAACAGCCCATACATGCTCGACCCTAATCCAAGCGCGCCATTGATTAGCGTGCTACCCGCTGTGGCGGCACTTGTGACACCTAAAATAGGAGTGCCCGCCAATGTAAGGCTCCCAATAGTGATAAGTAATAAGCTGGCTGCAGCGACTGAGCTAAGTATGGCGTTGAGAAAAAAAGAAGGGCTCAAGTGGTCGGCTGCCACTAAACCTGCGCCTATCACGGTCTCTGTCCCAATGATTGCTGCGGTAATGCCGAGTACAGGAATTACTAACAGCCCATCTATTGCCATATTAATTAAAAATAACAGAGAGACAAGGCATGAAGCTCCCATGAGCCAGAACAATGCAGTTGAAGCCCCATCAACATCGTTGTAATCACTTGCGTAAACAGCCATCTTAAATCTCACTTTTCAAAAAAATCAATTGTACACGTTTTGTTTTTTTTGGTCAATTACTGTTTTTTATGAGCTGTATGATGCTGGTGGAGTAGTACATGCGGAGAGACAGGGATTCGAACCCTGGGAAGGTTTCCCTTCAACGGTTTTCAAGACCGCCGCAATCGACCACTCTGCCATCTCTCCGGGCCCAGAATAATATCGCAATGGTGGGTTGCTTGCAACAGGATTGTGAGTGATTGTATGGTTTTTATTAGGAGATGAATTGCCAACAGCCCCTAAGGTTTCGGCTGTGAGGGGGCTGTTTCATCAATATCTTTCTTAATGCCTCGTATTTGTTCGCGCATACTGGTCGTTGTATTTCTCTTAAAGCCCATTGTTTCCAGCAAGGTATTAGCCATTATCATGATGTTGTCAAAGAGGCCGTGTTCAAATTTTTTTTGATGCATATCGGTCATTTGGGCTAAATCTTGAACGGATTCTGTGAGTGCTTGGAATGTTTGATAGTCTTGATTTTCTGGGGTAGGAATCCATGCTTCTCCAGCTTCTTTGGCTACTGCGTGTTGTGTTTGAAAGCTGAGTGCTGCTTGTTTAACAGTTTTTACTTGCTCGATGGCTTCTTGGTAAATGTTACGGGAAGCCGCTGTAATTAAATGTCCTTCGCTTTTGCTTTGTAGCGTTGTTTGTAAGCGTGTTGCTTCATCGATGGTTTTTTGGAGTATTTTTTCCATCTGAATGCCTTCTCGTATATAAATAGGCTGTTGTTCAGGTGCGTTTGCAATATCATCTGTCAGAAAAAGAACGGTTTCGAATTTGCTTCGATAAGATGAGGGCAAGTCAGGATTATCATCAAGAAAAGTCTGAATATCATAAGCCATCTTTGAGCCCTTGTGCGCAAATTCTGCTGGATTATTGAGTGATTCAGCATCGCTGAGTGTTTTTGTAAAGGCTTGAATTTTTTGCTCATACACCTCTTCTTGCTTGTTCATTAGCGCATCCTTTATTGTATGGGGTTATGTCCACTCCCGTTTGATGAGAGAGAAGCTGTTTCATCGTCACTATCCGGATTTTGCATGTTCTGTAAATCTGCTCTCATGCTCGTTGTAATTGTTTTGGATGAGGTGGGCTTATACCTTTGTAAGAAGTCATCAATCTCTTGATAGAACCCTTCATCCTCCTCTCCCTGCTTCGCTATGATGACAACGCATTTAAGCGCTTCAATCACATCATTTGGAATGACGGATGTCCATCGCTCATCGTGTAAAAACTGGTCCATAAGTTCATAAAATTCGTCATCACATGCTTTAGATTCCATCGCCCTGAGTGCCTTTTCAGCCACTTCATAAAATTTTAGTACATCGCTATTTTTTGTTTGAGGTGCTTTTTTTTCTACCGATGTGGCTGTTGCTACCGGTGTGGTGGGTACTGTCCGCTGCATTGGTACGGACTGGGGTTTTGGGGAAGCCGCGGGTCTGATGTCTGTGATGAGCTGTCCCAGCGTTTTAACCAGGTCCTTATTGACAGATGATACAGCCATTACTCGCTCTGCTTTAGCCACAAAAGCATTGAAAGCTGCAAAGTCATCACTATCATAGTGTAACTTATCATTAGCGGCTCTTGGTATCCAGGAGTCTGCTTTTGTTTGAGCATGTACGTCTTGAAAAGCCTTGGCTTTCGTTTTTAATTCACGCATTTCTTTGAGCATGTCTTGGTTTCTTTCTAATGAAGCGTTTGTATTCAAATAACTATTGACGCGCCCTTCAAGGTATTTAATCTGTTTATCTAACTGCTTGATAACACCCTGTAAATTTTTATCAAGTGCTCGACCTTTTGCAATATGACAAGGTAATCCCAAAGTTTGTGAGTGTTCATCACAAACTGTGAGAAAAGTGTCTACTTTTCGTTGGACGTCTTTGCTTAAATGGGGTTTTAAGGTGTCATATTGTTTTGCAAACACTGATGCACCGGTTAAAAAAGCGGAAGGGTCACTTGAATCAATGGCTTCAAAAATTTTCAAGTTTTTATCTATCCATTCAAGTGTGCGCAATGCATCTTTAGCTGCTTTAGCTTCTTGCTCAAAGGGTTTATCTCCTTTGGCACCCATCATCAGACTTCGTATTTCTTGTTCCTTAATTTCTCGTAAAGGCCCTATTTTTTGATTTAGCATGAGCCTTAAGGCATTTCTCTCGGTTTCAAATGTATTCTGAGCTGCTTTTAGCTCAGAAGGTTTAGCTTGGTTCTCGGGCATTTGCTCGATATCATGCATGTGTGTTTTAAGGGCGTTCAGTGCTCCCTCTTGTGAAACTTTTGCGTATGGTTTTAAACCAACTAACCAACGGAAAGCATTGACGGTGGTGATAAGAGCGTTCCAAGCTTTTGTTAAGCCTTTATTTTCATGAAAAATTCTTTGAGCATGTTGATTTCTTGTCCATTGATTGAGTGCTTCATAGGCTTGCATGAATACCTGATTACTGGCCGCTCTTTGTTCCGGTGTTGCGCCAACACGATTAGATTGCCAAACTTTAGCTGCTTTTTTAAATGTTTGGAGTTGCTTGGCGAGCGCATGTCCTTGATGCTTGATGGCTTTGACGTGCTCAAAGAGTGTTTCTGTGTCTTTGATGCTTGCTTGAACCGCATCGCGTAACTGTTCTTCTTGCCTAATTTGAGTGGGGTACTGAGATTTCTCAGATATTGTATCTAACTGATAGAGGGCAGGGCTTGCCTTGCCATAGAGTTGCTCCGCAAATCTTAAGTCTTTTTGTGTTGCTGCCTTTTCTTGCGCGTCATGTAACGCATTAAATAAAGCATAAGCATGTGTATACCGTTGTTCCTCATCGCCACTTTCATAGGCTTCGATACAAGCGTTGAGATGTTTTTGAAGCTTTCCGAGGAACTTAAACTGCGCTCTTTGTGAATGTATCGGAAGATGGTGAACCTCCGGGTAACTGCTGTTGATGGTTGATTGAAAACGAATGACATTAGGCAAGAAACTTTTAGCGGGCGGTGGAACCTTGGACTGTATGCTTTTCAGTTGTTGCTCTAGTCTCTTGGTGTTCTTTTTTTGTTCTGATATTTCAAGAGATGATCGTGTTGTTGCCCACGAAGTAAAATTGGTAGTGAGTTGTGCCATGGTACGTGTAATTGTTTCTTTGGACTTTGGTGTTGAGTGAGACCGTTCAAATGCATGCATTCGTTTGGCAACACGTGGATTTTTTGCATATGTTTTCTCAAAGTGATAAGCTGCTGTTGCTAAATCAGAAAATATTTTTTCAGCTTTTTGTTTGATTTCTTGCTCTGTTTGATTTCCTAAGTTTTGTTCTAATTGATTAATCATTGTTTGCGCATGCCCTGCCTCGAAGTGAAATCTTGTAGCTGCATCGGATACACTCCTTCTTTCTTCTTCAGGAATGAGACTTAAAGCTGTTGTAGTAATCGTCACAGTACGGTCACGTACTTGAAACATTTCTTTTTTAATGGTCTCTAATGGTGTTTGGACTATTTCCTGGAGATTGTGGATGAGAGCACGTTTGCTTTGCTCTTCTAAATCAGGAGAATAATTGGAGGCGGGTGGTAAGTCCGAGTCTTCCACATCAACCTCTCTATTTGCAGGCCTATATACGGGTGATGTCGAAGGAATAGGGGAAGGGCCATTTGGTGCTGTATTGTCAGGCATTTCTATGATTGGAGGAATGGGAGAGCTTTGTGTTGGTTCTTCTATGACACGCTCTTCTTCTAATGCTTCATCTTCGACAACATCCGTCATAGTATAAACGCTTTCAAGTTGCTGCTCTATGTCCTTTAGCATGCTTTGAATTTGAGAGGGGTTTTCAGATTTTTTAGCGAAAGGTAAAGATAGAACAAACAGAAAAAAATCATTCGCTTGAGTATTTAATGCTTCAGATTGATTTGAGTCTTTCAGTGCTTCTATAAAAGTTGCGCCTGTTAAGACCTTTGCCAGTTTTTGACAAAGGCTTATTTGATTGTCAAGTGAAAGTGTCTCAAAAAAGTCCTCGTTCATCACAAGAGTCAGCTCGTCATATGTCCATGCCTTTTCGGTATCTTCAAGAGATTGCACGACCCAGTTGGCATCGATGATGGTTGGGGTATCTTGTAACCGTTGATCGTCTTGTTGGCCATCGTTTGAGTCTGAGGTTGGTGTTTCTATCACTTCATCTAAGGGGCCATTATGTTGCTGACCATCAGCGTGCTCAACATGCAAAGCTTGTTCTTGATGATATTGCTCCGGTTGAACGTGCGGATGGTCGTCGTGTATCTCGACTACAGTGTCTTGTGTTGTGCGTTTGATTGGAGGCGTAGGTTCTATATCGACGCGTTCTGTATTGTATCGTGGGTGGAGTGTCGATGATGTGCTAAATAGCTCTTTTATTTCCTCAGCTAACCTATCATTTTCTGGGAGTTCAATCTCGTCTTTATCTTGAAGTATATAAGGTACATCATCATCATCAAAGTCATCACTTTCTTGTGCAGATATAAGCGCTTCTTTAAGATTAGCGACCAGTTTGTCACTTGCTGTAGCTTCATAAATGTCCGATGTTTTTGCATCATAAAAACGAAGTTTTTTTTCTGCAATGTTTAAGGTGTAAGATGGTTTTTGACCCGGTTCATACTCTGAATCGGTTACATGGATGATCGTAAGCGGGTTATTATTTAGAGCAGTTCCTAGTGACTTGAATGCTTTTTCCAGTATATTTACTGGGTTGTATGTGTTTGATTCTGGTCGGGAGTTGGGTTGGCGAGCATCTGCTTTTTTGAGCTTGACGCCTGCTTGTATCTGCTCGGTTAAAGTCATTTTTTTTGTAGCAGCTTGAGCTGGGCCAGATGTAAATTGCCTAAGGTGATCGAGTAACATACGACCACCACTTTTGACGTCCAGGATATTTGTTTCAACCAGTGTTGTTGATATAAGTGCTGCAGCCTCAGACAGGATAGTTTTATTTTCATCCGATAAGGGTTCTTGGATTGCCCCACTTTCTAAATAAAAAATCAATGCACTCACTGCCTCTTGAAGTGTTGCAAGGGGGCTGCTTTCTTCAGGGGCGGTTGCTAGCTGCTGCGTAATGAGCGCCTGGAATTTGGCGAGTTTTGCTTTGAGTTCTTTTTGATTCATTTGGATTGCCTGCGTCTTTATTCTGATCAAGTCTTGTTTATGAGTATAGACAAAAAAACCAATTTGTTCTTTTTTGGGTCAAATAAAAATTATGATGATTGGTGTTCGCAATAAAATAACTAATCGGTATAATGGGCGCCATCTATCAAGATACTTTTAATTAAATGCAGGTTTGGCTAGGTGACAGGGTTGATGAAAGCAATAAAATATTGGATGGTTCTCGGGCTTTTTGTGTCGTTGGTTGGGTGTAAAACCCTGACGGGTATGTGGAGCGACTTTAAAAAAGAAGATGAAGACGATGGACCTTTTAAAGGTCAAACGGCCAAGCAACTTTATCATGATGCAGATGTGGCGCTTAAAAAGAAGGATTATACGGGCGCGATTAAACGCCTTGAAGCGATGGAAACCATGTATCCTTTTCATGAGGATGCAGAAAGAGCCGAGCTTCGATTAATTTATGCCTATTATGAAAAAGAAGATTATTTGTCAGCTGGCGCTTCATCTGAGCGATTTATTCATTTATATCCTCGTGCCAAGGATGTTGATTATGCTTATTATATTAAAGCGATGTCTAATTTTCATCAGTTACGTGGGCCTGTTTCATCTATCTTACCGATGGATCAGTCTTATCGGGATCCGGGCACACAATCACAAGCTTACTCTGATTTTGCGACTTTAGTGCAGCTTTTCCCTCACAGCCAATATAAAGCCAATTCAGAGCAGCACATGATTTATTTAAGAAACATGTTTGCGAAGTCCGAGTTAAACGTTTCAAAATATTATTACGAGCGTAGACGGTATGTTGCGGCTGCAGAGCGGGCAAGTTATTTGGTTCAGACTTATCCACAAGCGCCGAGCGTTCAAGAAGCATTAGGTGTGTTGTACCATGCAAATCAAGCGTTAGGACTCAAAGAAGCAGCTGAAGATGCACTGAGTGTTTATCAAAAAACATATGGTGGTAAGCCACCCGAGGTTAGTTTTTCATAATAAGCGAGGAGTTTTTTGAATGGTTGAGCCATATATCTTAATTTTGTATTATTCGAAAAATGGCGCAGTAGCTGCTCTTGCACAACAAATTGCACGTGGCGTATCACAGGTTGAAGGGATTGAGGCACGATTACGTACAGTGCCTCCTGTATCAACGACCTGTGAAGCAACAGCACCGGTTGTTCCTGATAAAGGCGCGCCTTATGTGTCGTTAGATGATTTGCGGGGGTGTGCAGGACTTGCCCTTGGGAGCCCTACGCGTTTTGGCAACATGGCAGCGCCTGTAAAATATTTTTTAGATGGTACCGCATCTGTTTGGCTTTCAGGTGAGCTGGTGGGTAAACCTGCATCTGTGTTTTCATCAACCTCATCCATGCATGGGGGGCAAGAAACTACTTTAATGACAATGATGTTGCCTTTATTGCATCAGGGTATGTTGTGGGTTGGGATTCCTTATACAGAGTCTGCTTTAAATACAACAGAGCAAGGCGGAACGCCCTACGGTGCAACGCATGTTACGGGTGTCTCGGGTGATAAACCGTTGAGTGCAGATGAAATAAGCTTGGCGAAAGCGCAAGGCATACGCCTTGCTCAGATTGCGCTGCAGCTTATCAAAACATAAAGGAATAGAGTCTCTCATGCGCGTGATAAGCTTTAATGCCAATGGTATTCGTTCGGCTGCTCGTAAAGGTTTTTTTGAATGGTTAGAGCAGCAGTCAGCTGATTTTATTTGCATCCAAGAAACCAAAGCCCAGCGTGAGCAACTTGAAGCAGACCCCACTTTTTTTCCAAAAAATTATTATTGTGAATATGTCGATGCGGTTAAAAAAGGTTACAGTGGCGTTGCTATTTATGCCCGTACCCAGCCGGTTTCAGTGGTTAAAAGCCTTGGGTTTGATGTCAGTGATATCGAAGGAAGGTATTTGCAATTTGATTATCCGCATTTCAGCGTTGCATCTATTTACCTACCTTCAGGTACGACAGGGGATATTCGCCAAGCGGTTAAATATGAGTTTTTAGCGCGTTTTCAAACCTATCTTGATGCACTGAAAGCAGAAGGGCGCCCGTGTATTATTTGTGGTGATTATAATATTGCGCATCATAACATCGATATTAAAAACTGGCGGGCAAATCAAAAACACTCTGGTTTTTTACCCGAAGAGCGTGCTTGGCTTGATGTATTATTTGGTGAAAAAGGCTTTGCTGATGCTTTTCGTGTGGTAAACCCATTATCTGAACAATACACGTGGTGGTCAAACAGGGGGCAAGCTCGCGCTAAAAATGTGGGCTGGCGGCTTGATTATCAGGTGATTACATCTGATTTAGTGCCTTTTGTTCGGGATGCTAAAATTGCACCTGAACCTTTTTTCTCTGATCATGCCCCTTTAATTATGGATTATGACGAGGAATTTTATGCTTAAAATAGCCAGTTGGAATGTTAATTCAATTAATGTTCGTCTTGATGCAGTCTTAGCTTGGCTTGAAACGTCAGGCACGGATATTTTAGCGTTACAAGAGACCAAAGTGCCGGATGAGCGTTTTCCAGAAGAAGCGTTTCTTCACCGTGGATATCACGTGACCTTTTCAGGACAAAAAACTTACAATGGCGTTGCGATAATCAGCCGTATGCCAATAGAAGATGTTGTGACTGATATTCCAGGTTATGAAGATACACAGCGACGTGTTTTAGCCGCAACCATTGCGGGTGTGCGCGTGGTTGATTTATATGTACCCAATGGTTCTGCTGTAGATACCGATAAATATCGATATAAATTAGAATGGCTTTCGCATGTAACGGCATGGATTGAAGAAGCATTGAAACATCATCCAAAGCTGATTGTTTTGGGTGATTTTAATATTGCACCAGAAGATAGCGATGTGCATGACCCTGCACGCTGGGCTGGATCTGTTTTGGTGAGTCCACCGGAGCGAGCAGCATATCAACACTTATTATCAAAAGGGCTAGTTGATAGTTTTCGTTTGTTTGAGCAGCCTGAAAAGGCGTTTAGTTGGTGGGACTATCGTGCTGCAGGTTTTCCCCGTAACCATGGCCTGCGCATTGATTTGTTACTTTTAAGTGGTGCTTTAAAAGCCAGTTGTATTGAAAGTCAGATTGATGTTGAACCACGAAGACAAGAGCGTCCCTCTGATCATGCACCTGTTTGGGTGTGTTGCGAGACTTAAAATATTTTTTGTCTGTAAAAGTAGCACGAACAGGTGAGTTGAAAGCGTGTAATTTGTGAAGGGTGTTTGAAATTTATAAGCTTTTTTGATTGATTAAATATGATACTAAAAAAATAATATTTCATGAAATTTTATTTAAAGTTATATTTCAATGAGTTAGGTAAAAACCCTTCCAATTAGGTAAAGAAATTGTAAAGAAAACTTAAAATAAGCTTGACAAATTGTAAGATTGCTTTACAATATTTGTTCCATGTGGTTAATTTAATCACATTGTAGCTGTAATTTGTAATTTGTGATTTGTAATCTGTGATTTTTTTTAGGAGTATGTTATGACTAGTAGTTTTAAACTGAATGCAAAATTCGACGAAATCGTTAACACAATGTTTAACGAAGCAACAAAAAATGAACTTTTGAAAAGTGAAAAAACTTTTGAAGAGCAAGCTAAAGCATTAGCAGACGCTAAAACAGCAGCGCCTGTAGAAGCAAACAAAGCTTTAGTGAAAGCACGTGACGAAGCAATTGCAACAGCAACCGCGCTTGAAGATGGTGACGATAATGGCGACGAAGCTGCGAAAAAATTATTTGCTGATAAAAAAGCAGCAATGGATGCAGCACAAGCGCTTCCTACAGAAGTAGCTGGTGAAGAATTAACAAAGTTAGAAGAAGAAGCTACAGCTAAAGTAGAACTTTCTCCTTTGTTTGTTTTCCGTCAAGCGGTTGATGCAGCTAAAGCAACTTTGTTAGCGACAGACAAAGACACCACAGGTAAATATGCAAGTACAGCTGTTGAAGCATTTAAAAAATCATTTGCTGCAGCTCAAACAGAATGTGTGAATGCTTATAAAGCACAAGGTAAGCCAACAGTTGGTGAATACATTCAAAACTTTGCAATGAGACTTTTAGCAGCACTCGTTGCAATCGTTCTTGTTCCTGCAACGTATGCATTAGGTAAAGAAGAGACTCGTAAAAACTTTTATGATAACTACCTCTTCGCTCAACCACGTACACCTAACAGCATTGCTGCAGGTAAAGCGGTTGAACTTGATACAGATACATTGTTTGAAGAAGAGAAAGAAGCAGCGTCAGCAAATACACTTAAGTAATTCTTAGTTGTATGTTGTTTAAAAAGCCCCAGCAATGGGGCTTTTTTTTGTCAATTAATAAATAGATTGTTTGAGACGCCATTGATTTTTTCAACATGCATGTTAGAATAACACGCTTGATTATTGAATGATTATTTTAAGAGAGTTTTACTGATGTCAATTCATCCAGATTATGAAATGATTAAAGTGGTTTGTAGTTGCGGCCATACATTTGAAACACGCTCAACCCTTTGCAAAGATTTAAGCATTGAGGTTTGTTCGAATTGCCACCCGTTTTATACGGGGCAGCAGCGTATAGCAGATACCGGTGGACGTGTTCAGCGTTTCCGTGACAGATATAACATCAAAAAAACAGATGCAGCAAATACATCTGATTCAGCTGACGCCAAGTCGTAAGTATAACAGGGATAGTGCAGTCAGCGAGATGATAAACTTTTAAATAATAGACACAAAGGAATGTGTCTGATGCTTGAAAAAATCACGAGAGCCTGGCTGCATTCAATCATAAACGAACCGAGTAGCCATTTTGACTGATGATTTATTGAAACAACGTGCATTACATTACCATGCTTTTCCTACACCTGGAAAACTCTCGGTCAGCCTGACCAAACCGACAGAATCTCAAGATGATTTATCACTGGCTTATACCCCTGGGGTAGCTGAGCCTGTGTTAGCCATCGAACAGAATCCTGATGATGCTTATGCTTATACGGCTAAAGGCAATTTAATTGCTGTGATGACGAATGGGACGGCTGTGCTCGGTTTGGGCAATGTTGGCGCGTTGGCGAGTAAACCTGTGATGGAAGGCAAGGCAGTTTTATTTAAACGTTTTGCAGATATTGACGTGTTTGATATCGAAATGGATGCGAATGACCCTCAGGCATTTATTTCGGCTGCAAAGTGTATTGCACCTACGTTTGGTGGTATTAATTTAGAAGATATCAAAGCGCCAGAGTGCTTTGAGATAGAACAAGCATTGATTGAGCAGCTTGAAATCCCTGTGTTTCATGATGATCAACATGGAACTGCCATTGTGGTGGCTGCAGGTTTGTTAAATGCTTTAGAGCTACAAGGCAAGCGCTTGTCTGAAGCCAAAATTGTTTGTATTGGTGCAGGTGCTGCTGGCATTGCTTCAATGCGACTTTTAGTAGCAATGGGCGCTGATAAAGCAAAAATGCTGTTGTTAGATAGTAAAGGGGTGATTCATGCGGGTCGTGAAGATTTAAATCCTTATAAATTTGCATTTGCAACGACATCATGTGAGCGAACACTTGATGAAGCTTTGGTGGATGCAGATGTTTTTATTGGGGTTGCAAAACCGGACCTACTCACACCGGCATTGTTAAATTGTATGGCGCCTAAAGCCATTTTGTTTGCTTTATCTAACCCAAATCCTGAAATCAGACCTGAACTTGCGCGCGAAGTGCGAGATGATTTGATTTTAGCAACTGGACGAAGCGATTATCCGAATCAAGTGAATAATGTGCTTTGCTTTCCCTATATATTTCGTGGTGCGCTTGATGCGCGTGCGACATGCATTAATCAAGCCATGCAAATTGCAGCGGTTGAAGCGATTCGCGGTTTAGTGCACGAGCCTGTCCCTGATGAAGTGAAACATAATTATCCGGGTGTGAAACACTGGGACTTTGGTCCAGAATATATTCTTCCCAAACCCATTGATCCACGTTTACGTGCCTCTGTGTCTCGAGCTGTTTATGATGCAGCTGTTGCAAGTGGTGTTAGTACCCTTGCGCCTGATGTGAATGAATAAGCTGATTTAAAAGGAGAAAAGGATGCTATCAAAGTCTAAACATGCAGCGCTTATTGCGTGGGTTATTTGTGCAATAGGCGCGATATTTTATTCGTATGAATATTTGCTGCGTATCACACCGAGTGTGATGGAGCCAGCGCTACGTGAGCATTTTGGCCTATCTGCCACAGGGTTTGGTATTTTTTCTGCTTGTTATTATTACGCTTATGTTCCTATGCAGTTGCCGGTCGGTGTGTTAATGGACCGCTGGGGGCCACGACGCTTGCTAACGCTTGCCTGTGCATTGTCGGTGCTCGGTATTTGGATATTTGCAGGCACAACGGTGGTGAGTTTTGCGGCGGCAGGTCGTTTTTTAACCGGATTTGGCTCGGCTTTTGCTTTTGTGGGTGTTTTAAAACTTGCAACCATTTGGCTACCCGAAGATAAGCTTGCGATGGTCGCGGGGCTTGCTGCAGCGCTGGGTACGATTGGTGCTATGATTGGGGATAATCTGTTAGGGGCTATGGTGTTACGACTGGGCTGGCAGCATGCGGTTAATCTGACAGCATTGTTTGGGCTTGGTGTGATTGTTGTTATGTGGTTTGGGATTCATGATAAAAAGCAAAAACCAGATGAAGATGGTGGAACCGTTACCAGTTTTAAAGATGGTCTTGTCGATTTAAAATACATTTTAACCAGCAGACAAATATGGATTAATGGTGCTTATGGTTGTCTCATTTACTTGCCTACAACTGTTTTTGCAGAGCTTTGGGGCATTCCATATTTGTCACATGCACGCGGCATGTCTTTGCCGATGGCTGAGTTTGCAAACTCACTGGTATTTTTAGGATTTATGTTTGGAGCACCTGCTTGGGGATATATCTCTGATAGGCTTCATCAACGCAGAGTTCCGATGTTTGTGGGTGCTTTGGGTGCGGGTATTATGATGACTTTGATTTTATATTTGCCCGGTATTAAAACACAAATGCTTTATGTGATGATGTTTATTTTAGGTTTGTTTTATAGTGTTCAAGCTGTTGTTTTTGCTGTAGGACGTGAACTCAGTCCTAAAGAAGCGGCAGGAACTGCGATTGCAACAACCAATATGTTTGTGATGCTGGGTGCTATGTTATTACAGCCTTTAATTGGAAGTTTACTTGATCACAGTGTGACATCGCGCTACGGTGAAACATTGTCATCACTACAATTAGGTACAAATGGAATACGTGACCTTTATACCGTGGGGGATTATCAGTTTGCGATGATGGTGATTCCAATAGGGATTTTTCTTGCTGCGATTTTAACCCTCTTTTTGAAGGAGACGCACGCACATGCGAGATGTAATCTTAAAAAGTCGTAAGCATCTATTATTTGGCATCACTGTTTGTTTGGTTGGTGCCTTTTTTTATTGTTATGAGTTTTTACTGCGCATTTTACCGGGTACTTTACAAGGCGAGTTGAGCGTTGCTTTTGGACACATTTCAGCAACAACTTTCGGCCAGCTTGCAGCTCTTTATTATTTTGCTTATTCTCCAATGCAGCTTCCTGTTGGAATGTTGATTGATAGATTTGGCCCTCGTAGTTTACTGTCGTTTGCCTGCTTATGTTGTACCCTCGGCTCGTATATGTTCATGACTTTCTCATCTTTATGGATAGCGGGTATTGGGCGATTGTTAGTGGGTTTTGGTTCATCATTTGCTTTTGTAGGTGGTTTGACCTTGATGATGCATTGGTTGCCCCGTCGCTATTTTTCACTTGCAACAGGCCTGATGACAACGCTTGGTATGTTAGGGCTGATGTATGGCGGAATTAAAATTACAGCGCTTGCCGAAACTTTGGCATTAACACAAGTACTCATGTTGACGGTGATTGTAGGTGCTATTTTGACCCTGCTTATCTTTTTTGTTGTGCGTGATGGTCCAGGAGCAGAGCATACCCAAAAGCATGCTTTGCCTCAGTTTTTATCTCAAGTATGGCGTGTGTTGATTTCAAAAGAAGTTTGGGTCATTGGGCTTGTGGGCGCATCGTTATATACGTCATTGTCTGTTTTTGGTGAGCTGTGGGGTAAATCTTATCTTGAGCAAGCACATCATTTGACTAAAATGCAAGCCGCTAAAGGCGTTTCAGCAATGTTTTTAGGCTGGGCTGTTGGTGCGCCATTGGGTGGATATTTTTCGGATAAAACGGGTCGGCGAACATTGTTTCTAGTTGGAGGTGCATTTTTTGCTTTGCTCTCTATTAGCGCGGTGCTTTATCTGTCCGATTTATCTTATATGACACTGATGGTTTTGTTATTTTTATATGGCGTATTTAGCGGAACTGAAATTATTGTTTTTGTGATGGCCAAAGAAAACAGTGGTGCCGAACTTTCAGGGACGGTATTTGCTGTTATTAATATGATTGTGACGCTTGGAGGTGTTATTTTTCAGCCTTTGGTTGGGTTTTTGTTGGATTTTTATTCAAGCAAAACAGCGCTCGCAGAAGGAATTATCTATACGGTGTCTGATTATCAGCGTGCACTACTTGTGTTACCGCTTTCTTTGATTGGTGTGATGATCATTGGTTTTTTCTTAAAAGATGCTTGCCGTTTGAAATAAAACTGCAATCGATGATAGGAGAATAATAATCATGTTGAAATCTAAGAAATCAGCACTGATTGCCTGGCTTATTTGTGGCGTTGGAGCCCTTTTTTATTCATATGAATACTTTTTGCGGATTACGCCTAGTGTGATGGAGCCTGCTCTGCGTGAGCACTTTAGCTTATCTGCCATGGGATTTGGTGTTTTTTCATCGTTTTATTATTACTCTTATGTACCCATGCAGCTTCCTGTTGGGGTGTTGATGGACCGTTGGGGACCCAGGCGCTTATTGACATTAGCTTGTGCTGTTTCTGTGTTGGGAATGTGGTTTTTTGCAGCGACTGATTGGGTGAGTTTAGCTGCTGCGGGTCGTTTTTTAACAGGGTTTGGTTCTGCTTTTGCTTTTGTGGGCGTTTTAAAGCTCGCAACCATTTGGTTGCCAGAAGACAGATTAGCTTTAGTTGCAGGGCTGGCTACAGCGTTAGGTACCATTGGTGCAATGATGGGGGATAACCTCTTGGGTGCGATGGTTGCGCATGTGGGGTGGAAAGATGCTGTGAATTTGACCGCAGTTTTTGGATTGGCGCTATTGGTTGTCTTGTGGTTTGGTATTCATGACAAAAAGCAAAGTTTAGAAGAAGATGGCGGTACCGTCAGTAGCTTTAATCACATATGGGTTGATTTAAAGTGTATTGTGAGTAATAAGCAAATTTGGGTCAATGGTGCTTATGGATGTTTAGTGTATTTACCGACAACTGTTTTTGCTGAGTTGTGGGGTATTCCCTATTTATCTTATGCACATGGCCTTAATTTATCGACTGCTGAATTTGCTAATTCTATTTTGTTTATGGGCTGTATGGTTGGGGCACCTTTTTGGGGGTATGTGTCTGATCGTATAAAGCAGCGTAAATTACCGATGCGTATGGGTGCATTTGGCGCAGGTATTTTGATGACATGTATTTTATATTTCCCAGGTGTTCATGGGTATACTTTATATGTGTTGATGTTTGTACTCGGCTTTTTTTATAGTGCACAAGCCATTGTATTTGCTGTGGGTCGAGAATTGAGTCCGAAAGAGGCTGGTGGTACAGCAATTGCAATGACTAATATGTGTGTGATGTTGGGTGCTATTTTTTTGCAACCATTGGTTGGCCGCATTTTAGATTGGTGCGTACTTGCACGCTACCAGGGTGAAATTGCTATTAACTTATTAAGCTCGGATGAAATTAAACACCTGTACACAGCCGCTGATTATCAATTGGCGATGGCTGTGATTCCTATCGGTATTTTTATTGCGGCAGCATTAACTTTCTTTTTGAAAGAAACACATGCGCATGCGAAATATAAGTAACATTGTTATGATGTTATCTGAAAACAGCAATGAGTTCATGAACCGCAATGCGTTGAGCACCTTTGCAGCTGATGTTGCGTCGAACAGGGAAAGAAGTAATGTGTGCTCCTTGATATAAGTCGCGTGTAAAAGGCGTGTCATGATTTGAAATAATGACAGGAATATTTTTATTTGCGATATCTTTTGCAATGTTTGCGAGTCGTACTTGTTCAGGTTCACCAAATTTTTGGCGTGTATAAGCAGTAAACTGGCTGGTTTTTGAAAGCGGGGCGTAGGGTGGATCACAATAAACAATATCGCCTGACTGTGCATCTAGAAGCGTTTTTTCAAAGTCTGCTTTTAAAAATTGAGCTGTTTGGCTTTTTTGATAAAAAAACTCCAGCTCTTTTTGAGGAAAATAAGGCTTAACATAACGACCAAAAGGAACATTATATTGGCCCGATAAGTTATAACGGCATAACCCATTATACCCATGGCGGTTAAGATATAGAAATAAAGCGGCGCGTCTACGACTTCCTGATTTACTTTGATTAAACTGTATCCGATATTGATAATAAACTTCTGCTTGGTTATTTTGCGCACAAAAAAAATGTTCGCAATAACGAATAAACCGCATACCTTCTTGTTTTAAATGTTTATATAGCGCGATTAAGTCAGCATTGGCATCTGTCAGTAAAAAGTGTTCATGTGGTGCGTTTAAAAATACCGCACCAGACCCTGTAAAGGGTTCTACCAAACGTGAACCCTGTGGTATAGCACTGATAATGTGATTGAGACAACGGTATTTTCCGCCTGCCCATTTTAAGAAGGGTTTTGTTCGTTCCATATTGGGAAGCTAGATAATCATCATCGTATTATTTTTGATAATCATAACACTAAGTACAGTTTTATGCTGTGATATTAAGGTACTTTTCAGAAACACTATCTCTATTAATAAGCGCCCTTATGGTTTTGATCCTTTGGGATTATCGGCATGCGGCTGATTTGCCATAAAAAGCGTAGCCGCCAAAGCAAGTATGCCACCTGCAATCAATAGGCCTGTTGTCATTGGCAAGCCTCCTGTGAGTGCAGCGACTAAAAATCCAGCACTGGCAAGGCATAAGACACCAGCAATTAAGTCTGATGTAGAAGCTTGATAGTCAGGTTTCGTCGATGTTTGATGTTGTTGTTCATGTTCAGGAAAAAAATGGTTACGGGATGAAGCGGTTTGGAGGGGGGGCGGAGTGGGCGCTAAATTGGATGAGCTTGTTTGAGGTTGAGTCGGTTTTAGCCAGGCGTGATGTGTTTGTTTTTTATCTGCGCCATCAAGATATGCTGTGGCAAACTGAGCAGGTAATTCAGCCAGTGCAGCAGCTTCACCTTTTTGATTGATCTCATCAATAAATAGGTGCAGCTGATTGAGTGCTGTGATGTAGTGGTTCGCGAGTGGCTTGTTACTCGTTTTTTGTATACCCCCCCAAAAGGAAGGCTCTAAACCAGGAGCATTTGCTAATGGTGACTCAAAATAAGTGTTATTTTGATGTTCTCTAACGGGCAGCATTAAATCGAAACCTGCGCCCATTGCACGATATAAATCTTGAATTGCTTGGTCAGCGATGTCTTGTTGTTGTCTGTTTTTACGCCAGTTCTCAAGGCCTGTGGTAGGTAAGCTTAAGACAGGAAAACCTGCCTGCCCTAAGTTTTTTGCTGGTATGGCTAAGCCAGCCCCCCCTTTAATTGAGTATAAAGTGGTTTCACTTGTGTGATGGCTGGGATTTCCGGGAAAAATAAATACGCACGGATTAGTCAGGTGATTACTAGCACAGGTTTTCTGGTAAGTGCTGACATCAACACGGCCTTTAATATAGGTTAATTGCGGCATATAACAAAGCTAACGAAGCGTTCAATATTTATTAATTGTACTTTATGCGTCCATGTAAGTCAAAAAAAACCTGACGCTTTAAAGGGTCAGGTTTTTTTAAGAAAGGCTGACGCCTTATTCTGTTACTTCTGCTACTTCAGTAATGCTATTAATCACAATATCTTCGACTGGAACATCAGCATGGCCAGCACGTTGGCCGGTTTTTGCTTTAGCTATGCTGTCTACAATATCCATACCCTCGATGACTTCGCCAAATACACAGTAACCATAGGTTTGAGGATTTTCACCTGTGAAATTTAAAAAAGCATTATCAGCAACGTTAATGAAAAACTGTGCTGTTGCTGAATGTGGATCTGATGTTCGTGCCATAGCAATGCTACCGCGGGTATTTTTCTTAGCATGTTTTGCTTCGTTTTTAACCGGCTTATCTGTTGGTTTTGTTTCCATAGCTGTGTTTAAGCCACCGCCTTGAATCATGAAGCCATCGATAACCCGATGAAATAAAGTATCTTTATAAAAGTCGTTACGGAGATAATTAAGAAAGTTCGCAACTGTATTGGGTGTATTTTCCTCATCAAGTTTCAGGCGAATATCGCCCATAGAGGTGCTAATTAAAACCATTGTGTCTCCTGTTATTGCTGATGATTAAATGAAATAAAAAATGCATTCTAGCATGTCATCTTGTTTTATCCAAAGTACCTCAGGTATTATGCCTGACATGCAATCATAAAAGGATAAAGTAGATGAACGATCTAGATGCATTATTGAAGCCTACCTGGGGTGCTGAAAAGTGGATTTTGGAAGGATGGGAAGCACTAGATCAAGACGAACAAGCAATTGTGAGCAATCGCGTAGAAGCGCTTTTTTTAGAAGGTCTACCGTTTCAGTTAAAGCATGATAGGATGTTGTATATTTATGCATTTTCATTGTTGGCTCAATTGGAAGTGTTGGCGATTCAGATTCCTTTAAAATTTGAGTCAGAGATGCCAACACTTGAGTTTAAACAGAGAATGCGTGCACAGCTACTGGATGAGGTTTTTCATGGCTTGGTGTTTACGCGTATTTTATATGAGCTCATTACACCGTATGCTATGCCACCCGCCTACAATCAAGAGGTCGAAGCCTTATGTAATTTTATTCGTGAAGAAACTTGTCCAAAAGTGGCCGTTGTTTTACTCAATTTAGTCGGGGAGGCTTTAATTGAGGAGTTGTTTCGCGCATTTTATAAAGCAGATATTGCACCCTCTGTTTTTTCGGTGATTTTAGAAGATGAACATCGACATGTATGTGAGGCAGAATTGTATCGTGAAATTGGCTTGCCTTCATCTGAAGAACTTACATCAAAATTGGCTTTACTTGAAGAAAAATTACTGTCAAGCCTCTTTTTTAAATATCCTTATGTCAATGCCTTGGTCGCTTTATTAAGTTTGGCAGGCATCGAGGATTTATTAGCTATTTTAGATGAAAAACATAAAAGACAGCTGAAAAATTTAAAATTATCTCCAGGAAAACCATGGCGATTTTGGCTAGGTAGCCGACATTTTTTGCTGCCACAAATTAAGCAGTATATGGAGCAAAGTCATCCTGTTGAGATGTCCCCAACACGTCAACTTTTAATGAGTCAATGGAAAGACCCATCTGATCCAACAATGGTGGCTGAATTTGATATTAATATTAATCGACTTGATTTTTTTTATAAAAAGTATCGGCCCGAGACTTTGACAATGCTCATGTTAAAAGCACTGAGTCAGGCTGTCTCAACCAGTCCGTTGTATCGGACTTATTTGAGTCATCATCGTCTATATCAAAGTGATAAAACTTACGTGGCGTTGGTGGTGAAATTGCCTGATTGTGGTGATCATTTAGGGACGATTATATTTAAAGAGTGTCATAAAACACCGATTGAATCTTTAATCGATAGGGTCAAGATGAACCTGAAAATGATGGTGTACTGTTATCAAAGGCGTCTTGCTTTAGAGCAAGAGCACCCAGATTTTGCAGTATTAATGGATGAGGCCATGCATGAGATTGCAACGGGTGTGTACCCATATCCTATGGCCGGTAACCCAATGGTTTCACTGAGCAATAATGGATTTGCAGGATATACGAGAGCGAAGTCGCCCCTACGCGTCAATGAAGCATTAAAACTCACATTATTAGCCGTTCAGCGAAAGCCAGTTTGGAATGAAGCATCTCAAGCATTTGAACCTCAAGATAGTTTACCGGTCTCAGTGAGTGCTGATCATCGTATTTTTAATGGTGATATTCCTGTACCCCAATATTTAACAGAAGCTTTTCATCAAGTATTTGATGATATGTTAAGTTCGAATCCAAAACAGAAAAAACAAGATAGACTGGATGAACGCCATATGGTGAAAATGCTCGATTCACTGATAGCTGTTCAACCTAAAGTTGGCTATAAAGTACTTGTTGCTTTACAAACAGTGTGGCCCGATTTTGTTGATTTTTCGAGTTGGATAAAAACATACATGAAAATTGGGCACATGATGAGTGTGGCTTAAAAGCTGAGGTAGAGTAAGCCTGTTGCACAGAGTAATAATGTAATAGGCGGCCAAATTCCTCCGGGTACTACAAAGGGGCTGTTAAATTTTTTTCGTCCGAAAAGTGCCATGAGTGCTGGCAATATGATGAGCAAAATCACGCATAATATTCCGGCATAGCGCAGTGCATTCAAGTAGGCCCCTGGAAAGAATAGGACTAAACACAGTGGGGGCAAGAAGGTCAATATTGCAAGACCAAAGCCTTGTTTTCCGCGTTGATTAAAATTCAAACCATCAGCAAGAAAGCTCATTAAGCATAGGGCAACACCCAGAAATGCTGTGAGCATACAAATTGAGGTAAACGTACGAAAAAATCGGTCAATAGTCGCATTATGAACGGTACGCGCAAGCTGATTTGCGAGGCTTGTGGTCGGGTGCGGATTATGGGTTAATGAAATTAGTCCATCACTGCCATCGGCAGGTAGTGCGCCCATAATGACCGCATCCCATGCAAAGTAGCAGATAAGAGGAATCAGTGATCCAATCAAAATAACGTATTTGAGGTGTTTTAAATCGTTATTAAAATATTCGCGTAGGTTGGGCACAATAATGGCAAAGCCAAATGAAGTGATTAAAATCATGAGCGTATTCGGTATGGCCGATGGTGTGCTTTTTGTCCAGTAATCTAGTTCAACAAAAGGCGCAATTAAAATAACAAGCAATAAGTAAATGCCGAGTTTTCCAAACATCAGCACGCGATTGGTCCAGTCCACCTGATGAATGCCGCCATAAACAATTGCGCCAAAGCCGACAGTAAAGAGGCAAGTGCTCTGCCAGTCTGTCAAGTGAACTTGAATAAGGTTTAAGATGCCTTGGAGAACATCAGATCCTCCAGAGATATAGGCAGATAATAAGGCATACAAGAGGAGTAAGTAACTGATCCAAGTGATAAGCAACCCTGGCTTGCCCAAGGTTTGCTCCGCCATTGAGAGCATGTGCTTACCCGATGGAACATATAAATTAACTTCCAGAATTAAGAAAGCACCGATGGTCATCACAAACCAGCAAAATACAAGTGCAATTGATGAAGGCAAAAGGCCTGCTGCTGCATTCGCCATTGGAAGCGCAAGCATTCCACCACCAATCGATGTGCCAACAATAAGCAGGACGCCACCGAGTAATTTAGACGCCATGCATATGCCTTATTTGGTTTTTAGGTGTTCAGGAATAGGAGGAGGGGCCTTGCCTGTCCACCATTGAATTTCAATGCGCCGATTATAGGCACTGCCATGGATAATCTGATTATTTCCAACAGGGAAGTGTTCACCAAAACCTTCTGCTGTTAAGCGTTGGGCTGGCACACCTTTAGCCCAGAGAAATGTCAGCATGGTCTCAGCACGTGCTTTAGAAAGACGGTCCTGAAGCGAGTGTTTTCCTATGTTATCACTAAAACCAGCAACAATGATTTTACTGCATGGAAAGAGTCTAACCAGTTTTGCGATATTATTTAAAGTCACAAATTCGGTATCATCAAAGTCGGGGCTGTTAAACAAATAATAACGATCTGTTGGAACAATCAAAGTCATACGATCGCCTCGTTGTATGAATTGAACCGCATGTGACGCTAAATGACGAATTGTGGTTCGTGCGATGGTATTGCGCTCAGCACGTGAGTGAAACGTCGGCTTTTCACACGCATTAGAATCGCCTAAATCAAACTTGTCAGGTTGAAAGTTATTAAAAGGAGGTTGATATTCCATGCAACTGCTTAAGCATCCAGTGATAACAATGAGACGAATCAGTTGTTGGAGTGTTTTAATAGTTATAGTCATCTTATGAAAAACAGATCGTGAAGTGTATTGAGTTTCTATTATGATAGAGTTTGCTTGTATTGCGCAATCAAAATAACAAGGAGGTTTTGTGAATGTACTACTTATTTTAGATATGCAGATTGATTTTATGCCAGGTGGTTCATTAGCTGTACCTAAAGGAGATGAATTGATTCCTGTAATTAATGCGCTTCAACCTAAGTTTGATTTAGTGGTTGCAACGCAAGATTGGCATCCTGAAAATCATACCAGTTTTATTTCAAGTCACTCAGGTCAAGCAGGTGTTTGGCCTGCGCATTGTGTACAAGAAACAAAAGGCGCTTTATTACATCCAGCGCTTCATACCCATCAGGTTGCAGCAATTATTAGAAAAGGCATGAATCGATACATCGATGGCTATAGCGCATTTTATGATAATCAGCATTTGCAAAGCACAGGGCTTACAGGCTATCTGCGAGAGCAAGGTGTTCGACGTATTTTTTTCTGTGGATTATGTGCTGATGTTTGTGTTTATTGTTCAATTCAAGATGCATTACTTGAAGGGTTTGAATGTGTGCTGATTGAAGATGCAACCCTTGCATTTGATTCAGATGATTTTAAAATCAAGCACGTTGAATTACTTCAAAAGGGCGTTACGAGCATGTTATCCTCTGACGACCTCTTCAACCGGGATGTTGATTTTGAGTAAGATGGACGACAAAAAACGAGAATTTTCTTTTGCACTAACGCTTGCAGCGCTTGGTGTTGTATATGGTGATATTGGCACGAGCCCACTGTATGCCATGCGAGAGTCATTGGGTGGCTTGCCCATTAATATAACGGATGTGCTGGGGGTTTTGTCGCTTATTTTTTGGTCGCTTACCCTGGTTATTTCAATAAAATATCTATTTTTATTGTTTCGTGCAGATAATGACGGGGAAGGAGGTATTTTAGCGCTTTTAGCGCTGAGTAAGCATACAGGGACGAACCGCGTTCGATTTTTCTTCGTACTGGGTATTTTAGGCGCTGGGCTTATGCTTGGTGATGGTATGTTAACACCGGCTATTTCAGTCATGAGTGCGATTGAAGGCGTGAACATTGCGTTACCTCGTTTGTCAGCTTTTGTATTGCCTATCACGGTTGTTATTTTGATTGCCTTATTCATGATGCAATCGTTAGGAACTGCACGTATTGGTCGGTTGTTTGGGCCTATTATTTTAATTTGGTTTATCACTATTGCAGCTTTGGGTTTAGTACAACTGATTGACAACCCAGTTGTTTTGAAAGCGATTAATCCGATGTATGCACTTCGTTTTTTTGAAGCAAATGGTTGGAAGGGGTATGCATTATTAGGCGGCATTTTTTTGGTGGTCACAGGAGGCGAGGCGCTTTATGCCGACTTAGGGCATTTTGGAAAAAATCCCATTCGGAGCAGTTGGTTTTTAGTTGCATTTCCGGCATTGGTGCTGAATTACTTTGGACAAGGTGCTTATTTACTTAAACATCCCGATGCCATCGATAATCCTTTTTATTATTTAGCACCCAGTTGGTTTGCAATACCGCTTTTGGTGATTGCAACATGTGCGACAATTATAGCATCGCAAGCCGTGATTTCAGCAACATTTTCCATGATGCGGCAAGCCGTATTATTGGGACTTTATCCTCATCTTTCGATTATTCAAACTTCTGATGAGAAACGGGGACAAATTTATGTGCCTCAAGTCAACATGATACTTGCAGTGGGTACATTGATATTAGTTATGATTTTTAAAAATTCGAGTAACATCGCACATGCTTACGGAATTGCAGTGAATTTGGAGGGCTTATTAACATTACTTTTAGTGGCTTATGTGGCTGTTCGATATTGGCACTGGAGCTGGTTTAAAATCGGGCTTATTTTTCTGTGCTTTGGTTTCATTGACTTGGCGTTTCTGGGGGCAAATATCCAAAAACTCTTAACGGGTGGATGGATTCCAGTTGTGTTTGCCAGCTTCTCAGCGTTTATTATGTATACATGGAACAAAGGCCGTGTGTATTTAAAAGATACTTATTACGCAAAACAAGCAGCTGTTTCCAAAACATTACGGCAGTTTGACTATAAAAGTTTAACGCATGTTCCAAAGACAACCGCTATTTTTATTACTGATATTTATGATCAAAGTGGTGCTAGCTTTTTAAATTTTTTAAAGCTGAATCGCACATTGCCAGAACATATTTTATTGCTTAAATATCGAGTGGAGCATATACCATATGTTTCCTCGGTTAATCGTTTTGAAGTTAATGTATTAAAAGAAAAAATTTGTGAGTTGACTTTGCATTATGGATTCATGGATGTGGTTTCAATCCCTCAAGCGCTTTATCTTGCAAGTGAACGTGGTTTTTTACCTTTTGATATTAATGTTGATAAAGCGCGATATATCATTGAAATTCCAAACGTACTTGCGTCACGAGAAAAACGTACGCTTTGGTTCTATTGGCAAGAAAAGTTGTTTTCATTTTTGGTCAGAAATTACTCGGCCAATTTTAATATTGAGTTTTATCAATTACCCTATGACAGGACCGTTGCAATCGGAATGTATTGTTTGATTTGAAGTTGGTGCTCTTAGAGAGAAGGCGGATTTGTCGTGGCGTTTATTCCGGTTAGGGTGTTAAGCATTGGCATATGTTTTTCAATATGGCCTGTAAATATAAAATCATTGATGGCTTTGAGGTAAGTTTCAACCTGCGCATCACCCTGATGACACCGTAATGAAAGCGCAAGATATGCCAGTTGGTCGATTTCGATTTCTTCCGCCGAGGTGTATTGAACTTCGATTGAGCGGCTTCTGAACCCTTCGAGAGCAGCATTCATTTTTTTAGGGTGATTGGTTGATGCATGAATATGTAGCGTATCTTCTTTAATGGCGATAGAGAGGAAGTCAGCATAGGGCCTTGTGTTTATTTGCCCGATAAATACATGTTTATTTCTTTGTGCATCAAATACATCGGGCTTTATATGATAATTCACTTCATAATGGGCGTGAGATGTAGCGAAGAGGGTATGGTCTGAAAGCATCATTATACTCTAATATGAAATAAAAAAGTTCAAACTTAAGGGGTTGAGTGATTGTTTGTCAATAAAACCCCATAAAAAGAGATACAAAAAATAGCTCATGCGATTTTTTGTATTTACTGCATCTCTATGGAGCAGGTGTATCTCTTACACTTGTAAGCATGGCCAATGCCTGCATATATTCCGTTAAATGGCCCGTAAATATATGTGCATTAATGGCTTCAAGATAAGCTTCAATGGCTGGATCGCCGAGGTCGGTCTGTAAGGAAAGAACAAGTTCATCAGGTTCATCATGTTCGCCCTGTATATACGTTGTTTCGATTGCTTTATTTCTGAGTCCATTTTCGGCATGATGTAAGCGAGTTGTATGATTGCTGGAAGCATGAATTTGAATGCTATCATTTGCTTGGATAGTGATATTTAAATAATCCTGAAATACGCCATTGGGAAGTTTTCCAATGAACCTATGAGACTGCTTTTCTTCAATATCATGCTGCTGATAAGTGACGGTATAGGTAGGAATTGCGTGAAGAGCTGGTTGAAAGAGTATAGGCGTAAGAGGTCGAGGCATTTGCAAGGTTTCCACTTAAAAGCCCTAATTTTTAACATAATTAGGGCTTTAAATCAACACTATGATTTTAATTTGGTTGTATGTGATACGGTGTATGTGCTCATATGAAGAGATAGCTAAAGAAATGCATGTGAGTAGTAAAACGGTCGCTCGCATACGTCAAAGGTTTGTTTATGAAGGCTTCAGAGTCGGTGTTATCACGCAGATCACATGCAAATCCAAGGTCTCGAAAAATGGATAGTGAACAAAAAGCTCATTTGGTCGCACTGTGTTGCTTAACGCGGCCAGAGGGTAGACGTCGTTGGAGACTATAATTAAATTGAAAAAACTGTATCCAGTCCTTCACGATGCAGGGAAAAATCAGTGAAATGATGTACTAGCTTGTTTTCATACAGTTTTGCTCACTGGGTGTATTAGGCACTACGACCTGAATATTAATCCCTCGAATGGTCGGGCTGTTTCTGGTTTTTTTAAGATAATTAATAAGAGACATATCACTGACTTTTTTATTGAGCAGTGAAGCATGGCGAAAGCGTAATTGTCCATTTTTTCGAAATACAAACCCCATGTGTGAAATATTCAGGTGTGAGCCGACTTGAGTTTCTAAATCCCAGTTGGGACGAACAATTTGAACAATGGCACCATCTGGAATTTGATTAAAGAGTACGTAATTGGGTCTACCTTTTGTATCAAATAGTGCTGTAAGCGGAATGTAAGGAGTAGAGATGGTTTGAGCGGATAACGTTTTTCCTTCATCTTTGAGTGCTTCAAATTTTTGAATTTGTTCTTTGGGTGAGGCATCTGGAAGACGAATACGACCCCGGGGTAGCTTGGCGTACCAATTCGGTTTATTAATCACAGCAGTTGCTATTTGGGCAACAGGCTTGTTATCGTCATCGACTAAATCTTGGGTGATATCTTTGAAAATACCCGCTTTTTGATTATTCGCATTCCAGTCAATAGATGCAAAATGATTGCGGGTTATAAAAGAAACTTGTCCGTTTTTGTAGCGAATGTGTTTGATGCACTGAGTGAAGGTATTAAAGTTAGCAGAAAGAGCAATGGCGACAACGGTGTCTATATAGGTTTCACAGTCGAAGATATCTGTCCGATATAATGGGCCTTGATCGTAATCTGCGTCGATGCCTTCTCCAAGTGCATTATACTGGTATGGTTTATTGAGAAAATAACGGCTAATTTGATTGAGACGTGTAGACATAGGTGTCGGTTTGGCGTTCAGCGTATGATATAGTTTCTCAATGGTTTCGTTAGCCTCGGCATACGGTGCTATTTCTGTGCTTGGATTTGCAAAAGTAGGGTGGGATAAAAAAAATAGACATGAAGACCATGTTATTGTATTTAAATAACGCATGATATTGCTCATAGGTGATGTTTTATTAGAAACTAATGAACATAGCATAGCGCGTTATGAGATTGAGGGACAGATATGTTAAATGCCATTTGGCTATCGATGATGGTGTTATCCGTTGTTGTGGGAGCAATAGAAGGTCGGCTTGGGTTTGTTGTACAGGCGATTACAGATTCAGCGAAATTTGGGTTTGAAATGGCGCTTGGTTTGGCGGGTATTATGGCGCTGTGGCTCGGAATCATGGGGATTGCCTCAGCTTCGGGCTTAATTCATAAGGTGGCTCGTGTTTTAAGGCCTATTATGCACTGGTTATTTCCTGAGGTGCCACCTGATCATCCTGCTATGGGTGCGATGATTTTAAATTTATCGGCGAATATGCTGGGGCTTGCAAACGCTTCGACCCCTTTTGGCTTGCAAGCCATGAAAGAGTTACAGCGCTTGAATACACATGTCCATACAGCCAGTAACGCAATGTGTACTTTTTTGGCGATTAATACATCAAGCGTGCAGTTAATTCCTGCAACAGCCATGGCGCTGCTTGCCGCTAATGGGAGTACGCAGCCGAGTAGTATTATTTTAACAGCAATGATAGCAACCAGTGTGTCGACTTTTGTTGGAATTGTTGCGGTAAAACAACTTGCAAAATTGCCCTGTTATCGTATAAAGCCGGAGGATAAATAGTATGGGGCTATTTTTATCACAACTGATGAATTGGATTATGCTTTCATTTGTGGTGGGCATACCGCTTTATGCAAGTTTTAAAAAAGTAGATGTGTTTGATTCATTTATTACGGGTGCAAAGCAGGGGTTTGAGCTGAGTGTAACTCTCATACCTTATTTAGTTGCAATGATGGTGGCTATAGGCATGTTACGTGCATCCGGTTTTTTTGATTTGATTTATACATTGCTTGCACCTTATTTAGGAAAGCTTGGCATTCCAGCAGAGATTTTACCGCTTGCTTTGGTCCGCCCTTTTTCAGGTAGTGCGTCAATGGGGGTTACGGCTGAAATTATCCATGCGAATGGTGGTGATGGTTTAGTGTCTAAAATTGCTGCGACGATGATGGGAAGTACAGAAACAACGTTTTATGTTGTGGCGGTTTATTTTGGTGCTGTGAGTATTAGGCGTACTCGTCATGCTATTCCAGCAGGGCTGTTAGCTGATTTAGCTGGTATTCTTGCATCGGTTTATGTGTGTCGTTATTTTTTCACGTAATATCTTGGGTGGGTTGACTGATGCGTTCTAACTCAGCAAGCTCGGTGTTCGCATGATGTTGAAAAGCCGCAAGTTCAGATGAAGGAATAGGCAAGGCTTCGGGGAGTGCCACTGTTGCTGGATTTTTAGGTTGGTTATTGACCCGAAATTCATAATGGCAATGCGGCCCGTCAGCAAGACCTGTTTGACCGACATAGCCAATGACATCACCGCGATGCACAAAGTCCCCTCGTTTTAAGCCTTTTTGAAATCTTAGAAGGTGAGCATAGAGTGACTCGTAAGGGCCTGAGTGACTGATTTTAATTTTATTACCATAACCACTGTCATAGCCAATACTTGAAATACGCCCATCGCTGGTGGCATGAATGGGGGTGCCAATTGGAGCGGCTAAATCAATGCCACGGTGTGGACGTCGTTTTTTTAGAATAGGGTGCATACGAGATAAATTAAAGCTTGAACTGATATGGCTAAATTGAATGGGGTAGCGTGAAAAAGCTTTACGCACACTTTTTCCTTCGGGGGTATAATAGTCTGTTTTGCCCGTTTTGGTTTGATGTCGAATGGCTCGGTAAATTTTGCCTTGGTTGCTATAAGAGACAGCAAGCACGTTACCGGTACGAATGCGTTCATTGTTCACGTAGTAGACTTCGTAATGAATGGTAAATTGATCGCCTTCCCGGAGATCTTTTGAAAAGTTGATTTGCCAGGCAAGAATATCAGCCATTTGTTGGATAAGTGCGTAAGGAATCTGGGTGTTTTTTGCTGTTGTATACAGTGAATGATGAATGGTGCCTGTTACGGTTTCAGGTTTGATGTATGTTTCGTGTGTTTTTATTTGGGTCTCGAATCGGTCGGGTAGGCGTTTCACAACGAGGTATTGCATTTTGGATAGGGGTAAAATAATTTGTTCTAGTTTTGAGTTGATAATTAAAAACTTTACGACCTGATTAGGTTTGATTTGAGTCAGCGATTTTGCATGTGGGTTATTATGCATAACCTCTTTTAAGTCTTGTGCGCTGAGCCCCATGTGCGTGAAAAGACTTGCGAGTGAATCTCCAGGTTTTGTTTGAATGTCTTGCCATGAGCTGTCGTTTGGTTTTTCATTGATGATGGACTGTGATACTGCATCGGGTAAAGTCAGTAGCTGCTCAGTGACTGGAGCAGAAGCAGGGTTTGAAAGCTTGAATATGCAGTAAAAAAAGAAAAGAATGCATACGAGAGAAAGCGCAATTATTTTTTGGGGACGATTTAATACATTAATGTGTGATTTAAAGGGGTATTTCATTCGGTACCTTGACTGCGGTTATCGATTAAATTAGAGATAGCCTGGGACGAATATCCGAGCTAAGATACCGGTTGTGAGCAGTAAGGTCAATATTTAGAGGGTAATTGGGTCATGAAAGAAGCGGTTATTATACCAGAAGAATTATTAAGAGGTGTTGAAGAAGTGCTTCCAATGGAAGCATTGGCAGATAAATTAAAAAAAGGCACGCCGCTTAAAATTAAGGCGGGTTTTGATCCGACAGCACCTGATTTGCATTTGGGGCATACGGTGCTTTTAAATAAATTACGCCAGTTTCAACAACTTGGGCATGAGATTATTTTTTTAATAGGTGATTTTACGGGAACCATTGGAGATCCAACCGGTAAATCAGTGACACGTATGCCGTTAACACCCGAACAGGTATTAGACAATGCCGAAACGTATAAAAAACAAGTGTTTAAGATTTTGGATGAGACTCAAACAACAGTTGCTTATAATTCTGAATGGTTGAATCAATTGAATGCAGCAGATTTAATCCGACTCGCAGGAAAAGTAACTGTGGCCCAAATGCTTGAGCGAGATGATTTTAGTAAGCGTCACGCGGCTAATCAGCCCATTGCACTCCATGAATTTTTATACCCACTGATACAAGGCTATGATTCTGTAGCATTAGAAGCAGATATAGAGTGTGGTGGAACAGATCAAAAGTTTAATTTATTGATGGGACGAGAATTGCAAAAGCAGTTTGGGGAAGAGCAACAAGTTGTGCTCTTAATGCCTTTAATCGAAGGACTAGACGGTGTTAAAAAAATGTCTAAGTCATTAGATAATTATGTTGGCATTGATGAAGCTCCTGATATTATGTTTGGAAAATTAATGTCTATTTCAGATGAGTTAATGTGGCGTTATATAGACTGTTTAAGTTTTAAAACCAATACTGAGATTGCTGCATGGAAAGACAGGGTTGAGGCGGGTGAAAATCCGCGAGATATAAAATTTGAGTTTTCTGAAGAGATTGTAGAGCGATTTCATTCGAATGAGGCAGCCATACAAGCACGAGAAGCGTTTATTAACCGTTTTCAAAAAAAACTCATTCCAGAAGATGTTTTATTAAAAATCATTGAAGCTGAAATGCCTTTGGGATTACCACAAGTGTTAAAGCAAGCAGAATTGACCGTAAGCACATCTGAGGCGATGCGATTAATCCGTAGTGGTGCTGTGCGGCTTGATGGTGAGAAAGTCAGTGATACAAAATTATTTATCGACTTTGATGTTGAGCACTTGATTCAAGTCGGTAAACGACGCATTGCCAGAGTTAAACTAAAACAGCGCAAATGATAGTGCAAAATAATAGACGTCATGCCAGTTTCATTGGATGAGCACTGGATAGAGTGCATGTATGATGTAATGCACTCTATATATAGCGTTATAGAAAATGGCGCGCTCTGAAAAGAAATTTCAAAATTTATTGAAAAAACCTGAAGATAGCAGTTGACAGCTTTGGTTAAATCCGTACAATGCACGACACGCTTTGAGGCGAAGTTCATTGGCAATTGAAGAAACAAACTGAGTGGGCATCCTTGATATAAATTTGGGAGTCT
>JARGPP010000023.1 GCA_029210085.1 Legionellaceae bacterium
TCACCAGATCTAAATCCAATTGAGAAATGCTGGGCAAATTTGAAAGATAAAATTAAAAAAATTATTGGGGGATGCGGGAGTTTGGCTGAAGCCGTCGATTATGCCTTTCAATCGATCATTTAAAATTTAATCGACTATACAGAGTGACAACAATCATCAGCCTTGTAATTCTTGCCATAAAGTAATAAATAAAACCATGACAATGGGCCCAACAAACAAACCAAGTAGCCCTAACGTTTCAAGCCCACCTAAAATACCAAATAAAACCGCTAAAAACGGCAACTTAATCGCTCCACCAATCAATACGGGCTTTACAAAGTGATCGGCTGTAAACATCACCGTTGTTCCCCATGCAACGACAATAACTGCTGCCAATAAGCTCCCATGAGACCAAAGCATCATTGCAACCACTGCAAATACCACAGGAACAACAAAAGGAATCATGGCAGAAACGCCTGTTAAAATACCCAATAATGTGGGGCCAGGTGCACCCACTAAGGCGTAACAAGCCCCCATCAAAAAGCCAACGCCCATGCCCACTACAATTGTGCCATTCACCGTACCACGCAACGCGCCAGGCAGTTTTTTAACGTAACGATACCAGCGCCCACCTAAACAACTTTCGCCTACTTGATTGATGGTTTGAGTAATGGCCTGACCATCACGGTAGAAAAAGAAAAGAATCAACATCGTAAATCCAATTTGAAAGCCACGATGCGCCAGATTCAAACTAATGCGTTTGGCATAATAACTGACTGGCGTTAATGAAAGATGTAGATTTGAGATTAAGTGCTTAATATGACCCGGCTCACCTAAGTTTTTATCCCAATAAGTAACCATTTCTTTACCCACAAACGGAATATCTTGTAAAAAAGAAGGCACTTCTCCACCATGCCGATTCAAAACTTGTAAATAATTCAAAAATATCTGTAAGTCTTTTACCACAACACTAACAAGCCAACTGACTGGTGTAATAAATAACACCGCGAGCAACGTGGTAAACAAAAAAGCGGATATATTTTTTTGTTTACCAAACAAACGTTCCCAGCGCTGATACAATGGATAGGTCGCAATCGTGATAATACCTGCCCAAACAATTGAGGGAATAAAACGATGAATAATAAATAACGTCAGTAAAACCACCGCAACGGTTAGCGTCATGCTAATCAATTCTTTATGATTCTCATTCATCAGCTTGCTCCAGGAGTATATAAATGACTCATGATTTGCAAAATAAAAAAAGCAGGGATTGCGGCCAATACATCATCTAACATAATGCCAAGCCCACCGCCAACACGTTTATCAACCCATCGAATCGGATGAGGTTTCCAAATATCAAATAAACGAAATAAAACAAATCCAAGTACAATCCAAACCCAATGTAATGGCACCAAAAACATTGTTAATAAATAACCAACAATTTCATCCCATACAATGCCGCCATAATCATGCTCACCTAAATCACGTGATACTTTTTCACACACAAATATACCGCCCAAAAAAGCCAGTAAAGTCAGTAAAAGATATATTTTTGAATTGAATAAAAAAGCAAGCACACAATAAACAGGAATAGCAGCCAGTGTGCCAAATGTTCCTGGTGCCACCGGCGAAAGCCCGGTGCCAAACCCAAAAGCCAAACAATAAATAGGATCTTTCCAAACCTTTCTAAAAGATACATGAGTCATATGCTGCCCCATAGAAACACTTTAGTCTGCTTTTATTTCAGCGGCTCGGACTTGTTTTGCTAAATGATTTAAAACCCCATTCACGTAGCGATGTCCATCCTGAGCACCAAAGGTTTTAGCTAAATTAACAGACTCATCTAAAATCACCCGATAAGGGGTCTCTAGCACATCCGTTAATTCAAAAGCCCCTAAACGTAATATCGCAAGCTCAATTAGATTAATATTTTTAAACGGCCTATCTAAAAAAGGCAAAAGGACTTCATCAAGTCGTACTTCTGCTTCTTCTACACCATAAAACAACCGGCAAAAATAATCAAAATCCACTTTATCATTCCCATGAATCGCACGAAATTGTGCTTCAATTTCTGTCATTTCTGCTTTTGAAACAAAGCGCTGATAAATGGCTTGTAAAGCAATCTTCCTCGCACGCCGTCTACCTTTTATCATTTGTTTATCTATCGCCACAAGAAGCCCCTGACTCATCATTTATTTGTTCAATGGCCTCACGAAAATCACTCACATCTTTAAATCGTTTATAAACAGACGCAAAACGAACATAAGCAACATGATCAAGCCCATACAACTGCTCCATCACCCAATCCCCTAATTTACGTGAATCAATTTCACGCTCACCATAGCGCCTTATTTTTTGCAAAATAGAAGCCACAGCATCTTCAAGCGCATCAGCACTCACTGGACGCTTCTCAAGGGCACGTAACATCCCTGCTCGTAAATTATCTAACTGAAACATCTCTCGCCGACCATCTCTTTTAACAACCATCGGCATCACCAATTCGGGCGTTTCAAATGTTGTAAAACGTTCTTGACAAAGCAAACACTGTCGTCTTCTACGTACTTGCTCACCTTCAGCAACCAAACGTGAATCAATCACTTTGGTTTCATCTGCATGACAAAATGGACAATACATCTTTATTAAACCTTACTGATAGACAGGAAATTCCCTGCATAAAGCAAGCACATGCTCACGTGTTTTCTGAATGGTTTTTTCATTTTCAATATCATCTAACACATCAGCCATCCAGTGGGCTACTTGCTTCACTTCCGGCTCACAAAATCCACGCGTTGTTATTGCAGGTGTTCCCAAACGTAATCCACTCGTAACAAACGGTGAACGCGTCTCATTAGGTACTGTGTTTTTATTCAATGTTAAGTTTGCACGACCCAAAGCGATTTCAGCATCCTTTCCTGTGATACCTTTTTCTGTCAAATTAACCAACATCAAATGGTTATCAGTCCCTCCTGAAACCAATGGATACTCTCGCTCAATGAATACTTCGGCCATGGCTTTTGCATTGAGCAGCACTTGGCATTGATAGTCTTTAAAATCAGGTTGTAACGCTTCTTCAAACGCAACCGCTTTTGCTGCAATAACATGCATTAAGGGGCCACCTTGCGTGCCCGGAAACACTGCAGAATTTATCTTTTTCTGAATGGCTTCATTGGCCTTACCTAGAATCACCCCACCTCGTGGTCCGCGCAAAGTTTTATGTGTGGTACTGGTTACAACATCAGCATAAGGCACGGGCGATGGATACAAGTCAACCGCCACCAAACCGGCTACATGTGCCATGTCAGCCATTAAATAAGCGCCCACCTCATCTGCAAGCATACGAAATCGAGCCCAATCAACCACTCGCGAATAGGCTGAAAATCCTGCAATAATTAGTTTTGGCTTTTCTTTAAGCACCTGCTTTTCAAGCGCTGCATAATCAATTAGTCCCGTTGCATCATCCAGACCATAAGAAACAATATCGTATAATTGACCCGAAAAATTAACCGGTGAACCATGTGTCAGATGCCCGCCATCAGGTAAAGCCATACCCAGCACTTTATCCCCTGGGCTTAACAGTGCCATCATCACAGCAGCATTGGCTTGAGACCCAGAATGTGGCTGCACATTTGCAAAATCTGCGCCGAATAATTGTTTCACGCGCTCAATTGCTAAAATTTCGACTTGATCAACATACTCACATCCACCGTAATATCGCTTATTGGGATAACCTTCAGCATATTTATTAGTGAGCAACGAACCTTGCGCTTCAAGCACACGTGGACTTACATAATTTTCAGAGGCAATCAGTTCAATATGGTCTTCTTGGCGCACACGCTCAGACTCCATTGCTTGCCACAAAGCGTCATCAAAAGTAGCTATTTTATCGTGATAATCGAACATGAGCCATCCTTATAAAACAAGCTATAAATTGCAACAGTCATGATAGCATGGTGTTCAATTTAAGCAACATTTTTTCTAAGTTCAGGCATCTATTCAAAGCGAGTCACAAAGCATTTTAGCATGATGCGATTTGGTACATGAGAACAGATTGCATTTCTTTTATGATTGCATGAATTATATATGCATATAAAGAGTATGAAGGCCTTATAATGCCATCCTTGGCATTCATTCCCGAACTCATGTAAAAACTGTCTTTAAGGGATATCGCAGCTCTCAAAGCAATTAAATTTGATATGGAAAAAATAATATCCAGTCCTGTGGAGCGAGGCAAAACCGCTTAAATTTAGCTTAAATCAACCCAATTTAACCCCAGTCTTTATTCGACCAAAACGATTCACAACCCATTTTTCAGCAGAAAAAAAAGACCCCTCTAAAATAAAGTAACCATTCATCGCTAAGCTTTCAACCCGGTGGCTAATGATTAATTTATCTTGCCCAAGAAAGCCATGCCAAGTGAGTTGTACATGCTCTTTAAAATGCCATTGCCATACATGTATATCGACCGATTGTTTATTTTGAGTTTGCAACTTTATTGCTAATGCCCAGTTATTTTCTGTATTCGAAGGAGATAAAATAAGCGTTTCTCCACGCAAGAAAGCCGTATTTCGCGCAAAAGCGAGGGATCGTTCGATATCATGAAACAACACACGTTTCATCTGTTGAACACGCCACACCTTCCAATGATGTGCACCTTGCGTGAATAGTCCTCCTACAATCAAAAGCACAATCAATGTACTGACCCAGGTAAAACCCGTTTGTTGTTTTTTTTTCATTCGTGTACTTATCATCCGTGCGTTTATATTTTTAGCTTCTATGCAATATATATTTTAAAAATTATCATGGCCGTAGCGTAAGAATCCGAGACATCCCTGTCTTCAGAATCAAAACAACGTTTAAACGGTCGAAGATAAATGCTGTGTTGATAACGGCATTGTGGGTACGACTTGCTGACCGCCACTATTAAGAAACAAATAAGGATTGTTAGCATGTTTCACCATTTCAACGGCTTGTGATGCTTGATAAACCGTTAAAGCCATTGAGCTCTCTCCAAATGAATCAGCAACTTCTTTATGTGCTGCCCCTATCGCTCTAATCGCTTGGGCTTCAGCATCAGCACGTGTTTTTGTGGCAACAGCTTCAGCTTCAGAACTAATTTTCAGTGTGCTCGCTTTTTGCTCTGCAGCTAATTGCTCCGATTCTGTTTGTGATTGAATTACCGCCCTTTGTGCTAATTGGTGTGCTAAATCAGTATCATTAATTGTCCAACTGGTCACGCCAAGAGAGAGCAATTCTATTCCGATATCTTTCAAATTTGCCTTCAGTGAATCAGTGATTTCATCAAGAATAGCTGATAGTCCAGCTTTTGCGTCACCCGTAGTCGAACCGGTGGTGCTCCCCCCCTCAAGTATGACATTAGTTGCTTTAGGCGCAAAATCTGCAAGTGTATGAGAACCTACAATTTTTGAAATGGTCATTTCAGCACGTTCAATAATGGAGGCTTGAATGTCATGAATGCAACCTAACGCTTTTTGAGGATCTATAATTTGATAACGTACATCTGGCTTTAAAGTTAAGCCAACATTATCACTCGTAGAAGCAATGACTTCATGCAATTTATTGGTTTCTTGTTTAATAGAAACAAATTCTTGAAATATATGGCTAGGATCGTCAATCAGGTGCTGACCTTCTTGTAAAATTTCAAGCACACCCTGGTTTCGTGTTTGAGCAACTTGACCTGTACTGACAGTAATAATTTTATAACGATCTAATTCTATTATATCTTGTGAAAGAGACTGAGGTCGACATGGATAATTTTCCCATGGAAAAATAGAATGCCGTCCTGGTGGCAACAAAGTCATTTCACCACGCGCGTTACTCCGAAGTCCAATGCTCCCATCTTTAATGATAATCGTTGTTAACCATAAATAAAGCGCGCCTAAGCCAAATGTCATCACTGAAAACAACCATTTGTTAACCTCTCGTCCTGCTTCTTTCTGAGCCTGATTATAATCCTTTTTGAATTTATCTAAATTAAATTTCATGGCAACTTCCTCTAAATCAAAAAAAGAGCCCGAAAGTTACCACAAAACCGCATATATGTAAATATAAAAAACAATTTGAATTAAAATACACATCATTTTTGTGAGTCAATACGTGCCCCTATACCCATCACAAACACTTAGTTCATGCCTAATCTCAATACCAAACATCCCAAAACTTCATATGCTTTCCTTTTTTCAAGAGGATACATCAGTAAGGTAGCTGGATGAGGTAACACCATGAGATCATGGCGAGCGTGCTCTACTACAATATCGCCTAATATAATACTCACTACGCCCTGTTGTTTATCTTGCAGTAAGTCTTCGGAGAATTGCTTAATAGAAACCTGGGAAGCATCTAACCCAATGCTTTGAAACATCACATTAACCAGCATTCGTTCGTCTGACTTTAAATTAATATTGTCAACTAACACTAAAACCTGGGTACTTTTCGAATCATCACGAGAAACCCATGGATTAATTCCCATGGTCTGCAAATAATATAATTGGTTGTTATTCGACATCTGATAATATCGCTTCTAATGTCGCAACAGGATTGTCTGCGCGTGTAATTGAACGCCCAATCACCGCATAATCAGTTCCCAAAGACTTTGCTTCTTGAGGCGTCACCACCCGTTTTTGATCATCCATATTATCACCCAATAAGCGAATGCCAGGCGTTACCGTTAAAAAATCATGTCCACATGCTATTTTTAAGCGAGGAACTTCAAGTGCCGAACACACCACGCCATCTAATCCTGCTTTTTTTGCAAGCATTGCTAAGTCAGTCACTTGTGTTTCAGATGCTTCAAGGCTTGTCAGCACCGTGACCGCAATTAAATATGGCTTTTTATCACCCAACTCATCTAATGCTGCACGTGCTGCTTGCATCATTGGAAAGCCACCTGATGCATGTACATTAAGCATCCAAACCCCTAAATCTGCAACAGACCGACATGCTGCTGCAACAGTATTAGGAATATCATGAAATTTCAAATCTAAAAAAACACGAAAACCTTTTATCACTAAGTCGCGAACAAACGCTGGCCCAAACCGTGTAAAGGCTTCAAGGCCGACTTTTAAAACACAATCATCAGGACTCAATGTATCGACAAACGCTAATGCCTTTGCTTGATTATCGATATCAAGCGCTACAATAACCTGCATAAGCATTAATCTCCTTCTAAACCATGAATCGGCTTAGTTCGCCCCCACTGCTTACAACTCGGGCACAGCCAATGCAACAATTTACCTGCATAGCCACAATGACCACAACGATAGATAGGCTTATTATCTAAAAATTTACTGGTAATTGCATAAAGCATTTGTAATTTATCACGCACAATGCCGTGTGTTGATTCTAAATGCCATTGAATCAATTGATTTAACCCACGTATTGAAGGATATCGACTGAGTTGAACAGACACAAAATCAACCGCCATATCCAACCCTTTTTCTTCCCGAAAATATTCGCCAATAGCAAAAATAACAGATGAGCTTGGATAATCAGATAATGCATTTTCCAAGTAACTCACACATTCATCCATCATATTAAGCTCTGTACATGCCTCTAATAAAGGGTCTATGACCTCCGAGAAAAATGCTGCATCTTGTACAAGTACACGTTTTAAAGCTCGAATGGCTGATTTATAGCGTGTTTGTTTCATTTCTATTTTTGCAAGCATCAAGCTTGCTCGAACAGATTTTTTATCTACGAGTAAAGCTTGCTTCACTAGCGCATGCGCTTTATCTTCTATACCTTCTCGCAATGCCTTTTCTGCCATTTCGCAATAATAATGCCCTGCCTCTGCACTCATACTATTGCCTGTTACTAACTCAAGCTTCTTCAAAATATCAAGCGCCTTTTCCCAAGCTTTTTCTTGCTGATAAATCGCAACCAAACCGCGCAAGCTACTTGCATCAGGTGTACCGCCTAACTCAACCACTTCGATGAAAATACGCTCTGCTCTATCAAAAACACCCGCACTCATATAATCTTCAGCTAACGCCATCAATGCTGCTTTACGCTGCATCACCCGTAACTGAGGTCTCGCAATCAAGTTTTGATGTATTCGAATCGCACGATCCACCTCGCCGCGACGACGAAATAAACTGCCAAGTGCTAGATGTGTTTCAACCGTTTCACTATCTACTTCTAAAAGTTTAATGAAAATATCTACTGCCTTATCAGGCTGTTCATTCAATAAGTAATTGAGTCCAACCACATATTCACGTGATAAATGATTGTGCTCATCAGGCTGCTGCACCGAATAATTACGTCGCGCAACCCACCAACCAGAAAAAGCTGCTGCAGGAAGAAGCATGGGCCAAAAATGAATCATATATAGCGTTCCTTTCGCACGTGCTATTTAATCTTTCAAAGGAATTTCACGTAAGTTTTTAATTTCTTTCTCCATCATTTTTAACTGGGTATTCAACTGACGATACTTACCTCTTCGATACCAATACCGACCTAAAAAAATAAGCCCCCCCATTAAAATACCTAACGAAAACGAAACAAGCATTAAAACAGAAATAGGCATACTTAACGTTTTAAAGTATAAATTTAACGTGGCAGAAGTTGCATTTAAAGCAGCAAAAATAACACCCAATAAAATCAAACACAAATAAAAAATCATCATGATTAAACGCATGAAATTCATCCTTTTTTGATATAAAAAAAGCGTAGTAAACTACGCTTTTTCTAAGAAATAAAAATCAACAAGCATTAAACATCACTCACTGTCTTTATTATTATTTGCCATTTTTTCTTTCAGTAAGTCACCTAAAGTTGTTGTTGATACTTCGGCTGTTTTCGAATATTTCTTAATTGCTTCTGCTTGATCTTCAGCATCTTTTGCTTTGACAGACAGCGCAATTGTTCTATTTTTTCGATCAACATTAGTAATCTTAGCTTCAATATCATCACCCACTTTAACAACAGTAGATGCATCATCAACTTTGTCATCAGACAAGTCATTGGCGCGAATTGTTCCAAAAACGTCTGGAGAAAGCTCAACAGTCACTGTTTTAGCATCAACTTCTGTCACCGTACCTGTAACAACGGTTCCTTTACCTGACTCATCAACATAACTGGTAAAATTATCACCTTCAAGTTGCTTCAATCCTAACGAGATACGTTCACGCTCTGAATCAATGGCCAAAATAACAGCTTCCAGTTCCTGACCTTTCTTAAATTCTTTAACGGCTTCTTCACCAGGAACAGTCCAAGAAATATCAGATAAATGCACCAAACCATCAATTTCGCCATCCAAACCAATGAAAATACCAAAGTCTGTAATAGAGCGAATTTTACCGCTAATTTTTTGGCCTTTACTTTGGCTTTCTGCAAACGTTTGCCATGGATTATTTTGACACTGCTTCATACCGAGTGAGATACGACGGCGATCTTGGTCAATCTCAAGCACGATAACAGATACATCTTCACCAACCGAAACAACTTTACTTGGGTGAATATTTTTATTTGTCCAGTCCATTTCAGACATATGAACTAAACCTTCAACACCCTCTTCAATTTCAACAAAGCAGCCATAATCTGTAATATTAGTCACTTTACCTTCAATGCGTGTGCCGACAGGATAACGGTCAACCAAATCAACCCAAGGATCATTGCCTAATTGCTTCATACCTAAAGAAACACGGTTACGTTCACTATCAAAGCTTAAGACTTTAACTTTAACATCTTGCGCAACACTTAAGAGCTCACTTGGATGCTTAACACGTTTCCAAGAAATGTCCGTGATGTGTAATAAACCATCTACACCACCTAAATCAATAAATGCACCATAATCTGTCAAGTTTTTAACAATACCATCAAGCACCTGACCATCATGTAATGAATCAAGTAATGCTTGTCTATCAGCACTATTTTCTTCTTCAACCACAGCACGACGAGAAACCACGATATTATTGCGTTTCAAGTCCATCTTGATAACTTTAAATTCTAGCTCTTTACCTTCTAAATAAGAAGGATCACGAACAGGCCTTACATCAACCAATGAACCGGGTAAGAAGGCACGAATCGAACCGATTTCAACAGTAAAGCCACCTTTTACTTTTCCTGAAATCAAGCCAATCACTGTTTCGCTGTTTTCATACGATTTTGAGAGTTTCCGCCATGCTTCTTGGCGCTTGGCTTTTTCACGAGAAAGTAGGGTTTCACCATGACCATCTTCAACCGAATCCAATGCAACTTCTACCGCATCACCTACAGCCACTTCCACTTGGCCTTCTTTATCTTTGAATTCGTCGATTGAAATCACGCCTTCAGATTTTAATCCGGCATTCAGCGTCACAAAATCATCATCTACATTGATGACTGTTGCCTCTATAATTGCACCAGGATAAAACTGGGCGCCAACCATACTCTCTTCAAATAATTCTTTAAAACTCTCGGTCATGTTATCAAACTCAATAAATAAAAATATAAAAAGTGCCTATTACTCACTTTTCCCCATAAATCCCCGCTCAGCCACAAGTTTTAACAACTGCTGAAACACATCATCAACCGCTAAATCAGTTGTATCAAGCATTATTGCATCACTTGCAACTTTCAATGGTGCATGTTCACGCGCCATATCTCTTTTGTCTCGCTTAGCTAATTCATCAACGACCTGCGCGAGACTAACATTTTTTCCACTATCCTTCAACTGTAAATATCGGCGCCGGGCACGCTCTTCAGCATTTGCATCCAAATAAATTTTTAACGCCGCATCGGGGAAAACAATGGTCCCCATATCTCGCCCATCCGTTACAAGTCCGGGGAACACAGCAAAATCACGCTGACGCTCAAGCAATGCCGCTCGAATGGCTGGCATCGCAGCTAACTTTGAAGCTCGAGCACCGCATGCCTCGGTGCGCAACTCATCCCTAACATGCTCGCCTGCTAAAAAAATTTGATGCCGCTCAAACACAATAGGTAAGTGCTCTGCTAATTCGACCAATTCGTGCTGCGCATCTAATGCTATTTTTTGCTGCTCAGCTAAAAAGCCAAGTGCTCGATATAAAACGCCACTATCAAGCAAATGCCATCCTAAGTAATCAGCCAAGCGATGGCAAAGCGTTCCTTTTCCTGTACCACTTGGGCCATCCAGTGTGATCACAGGCACGGTGGTTTTATCCTCTAAACTCATTAAATAATATCCTGTTTGTTATCTCACTTATATTCATGTTCTCCGCACGCCTCATTATTACCCATAAACGAGGAATCACGACAACTTAAACAAAAAAATACGCTATTTATTCTACGATGGCACACCCTAACTGATTCGCTAGATGAATAAATGTTGGAAATGACGTCGAAATTGCACTCGTATTTAATACCTGTATCGGGGATTTTGCAACCGCTCCCGCAATTAAAAAAGCCATCGCGATTCGATGATCTGAAAAAGCATCTACAATACCTCCTTGCAACTCGCCCCCCTCAATCATGACACTTTCTTTTGCTGTCTCTTGCTTCATCACAACAGAAACGCCTAAAGCTTTCAGCCCATCTGCCATCGCTTGTACCCTATCACTTTCTTTATGACGCAACTCACTCACACCCATGATACGAGTTTGGCCTAACGCTTTTGCTGCCGCAATTAATATAATTGGAAATTCGTCAATTGCACGTACCAACATTGCTTTTGAAATATCAATGCCTTTAAGTTGAGCATAACGCACCCGAATATCAGCCACAGGCTCCGCACTATATAAACGCAAACGCTCTATCCGAATATCAGCACCCATGGCTTTTAATATTTCAATCACTCCCATACGTGTCGAATTAACACCAACGCCACGTATTATGAGATTCGAACCCGGTACCAGACTTGCAAGCACCACAAAAAATGCCGCTGAAGATAAATCACCCGGCACTTCAAGCACTCCCGTTTCACGCACGTTACTAAAAAAAAACGGGAGCATTCGCTCGGTATGATCTCGCGTTATCACCTGCTCAGTCACATGGGTTTGACCTGATGCATATAACCCTGCAAATAAAATACACGATTTCACCTGAGCACTTGCAATAGGAGATTCATAAAGCATTGAATTTAATTTTTTTGACCCTTTAATATGAAGCGGCGCATGTCCCTCTTTTGCCTTAATATCAGCGCCCATTCGCCTGAGAGGATCAACAATACGGAGCATGGGCCGCTTTGATAAACTCGCGTCACCAATGAGTACACTATCAAATGCTTGCCCTACTAAAATACCAGACAAAAGGCGCATGCTAGTGCCTGAATTACCACAGTCAAGTGGTCTTTCAGGTGCTGACAGTCCCCGTAAACCCACACCATAAACAATGGTTTTATCTTCGTGAACGTCAACCCGAACCCCCATCTGACGTAAAGCATGTGCTGTTGCAATACAATCATCTGCATGCAAACAGTGCTTAATTTGAGTCACACCTTGTGTTATTGCAGCAAGCATTAAAGCGCGATGAGAAATAGACTTATCGCCAGGCACACCGATATCACCACGAATAGAGGTTATCACTGGTGCACTTTTTGTCACGAAACAAACGCATCCATAAATGCAATCAACGCCTCAACACCTTCCATGGGCATCGCGTTATATAAGCTTGCTCGTAATCCTCCTTTTACCCGGTGGCCTTTTAATCCCAATAGCCCTGTTGCTTCGGCCGCTTGTAAAAACGCTGCTTCTTTCGATGAATCTGTCATCGAAAAGCATACGTTCATGATGGACCGTAATGGCTTTTCAACCACACAAAGATAATGCTTGGAGGCATCAATATAAGCATATAGCTTGGCTGCTTTAGCTTGATTGACTTGATATAAAGCTTCTACGCCACCTTGAGCCTTCACCCACTTAAACATTTTGGCAGCCAAGTCACATTGAAATACCGGTGGCGTTGCATACAACGAACGATTTTTTGCATGCACACGATAATCAAACATCGTCGGTACGACTTGATCTGGGATAATTTTCAATAAATCATGACGAATAATCACAAGGGTTAATCCTGCAGGTCCTATATTTTTTTGTGCACCCGCAAAAATCAAACCAAATTGTGATACATCTATGGGCTCACTTAACAAACATGAGGTCATGTCTGCAACCAAAGGAACATCCCCCACGTCTGGAATATCTGGAAACCTCACACCATCAACAGTTTCATTGGGTGTGTAATAAACATAAGCTGTATTTTTTTCAGGAGAATTGTGTGTAATTAGATACGCATCACCCAAGCGTTTTGCTTCTTCAAAAGCAAGCCGAGACCAAAGGCCTGAACAAATATAGCCAATACGTTTTTTATCTGATGACATTAAATTCATGGGGATCATCGCAAACTGTGTGCGGGCAGCTCCTCCTAAAAATAAAACGCTGTAATCATCTGGAATCAATAATAAATCACGTAAATCTGCTTCAGCCTCCGCAAGTAACGTAACAAACGCATCTGTTCTATGGCCCAACTCAAGAATCGATAAACCCGTGTTATTCCAGTTTAATAATTCTGCCTGTGCTTCTCGTAAAATTGTTTCCGGTAAAACAGCTGGGCCTGCACCAAAATAAAACCCTTGCCTTGTCATGGCTCAGTTGACTCAGTATTCACAACCACTGAAGCATCTCTATCATCATCTGCTGCACATTCAGCTTCGGTGTTAGAAGTCACGATATCATCTATCTCTTCCTCTTGAAGTTCTTCAATCCCCTGCATACCCACAACTTGCTCACCTTCAGCCAAATTCATGATACGAACACCTTGTGTGTTACGACCAATCACTGAAATCTCATTCATACGAACACGAACTAAAGTCCCTTTTGTGGTGATTAACATCGCCTCATCTGCGTCATTGACTTGCAGTGCTCGCACCACACGACCATTACGCTCATTCACTTGAATAGAAATAACGCCTTGTCCACCACGTCCTGTGACACGGTACTCATCTACAGCTGTTCGTTTACCATAGCCAAACTCTGTTGCTGTCAGAATACTGCCTTCAGTCTCTGCAACCACAAGTGAAATAACAGCTTGTCCATCGCCTAATCGTATACCACGTACTCCACGTGCAGTACGCCCCATTGGACGAATCAAAGTCTCATCAAAACGAATCACCTTTCCTGCATCAGAGAACAGCATAATATGTTTGGCACCGTCGGTGATATCTACCCCAATCAACTGATCACCATCCAACAAATCAACAGCAATAATGCCATTATTTCGTGGACGACTAAACGCTTCAAGAGGTACTTTCTTCACTGTACCACGCTGTGTGGCCATAAATACAAAATAACCCGGTTGATAATCACGAACCGGTAACATAGCATGAATCACTTCACCTTCAGCCAAAGGCAACACATTGACAATCGGTTTGCCACGTGAGATTCGACTTGCAAGCGGCAATTGATAAGATTTCACCCAATATAACTTACCGTAATTTGAAAAGCACAGTAGCGTGTCATGTGTGCTAGCAATCACTAAACGCTCAACAAAATCTTCTTCCTTCACATTGGTTGCTGCTTTCCCTTTACCCCCTCGTCTTTGCGCTTGATAAGCCGAAAGAGGCTGATATTTTACGTAGCCTTGATGTGATAAAGTCACCACAACTTGCTCTTCATTAATTAAATCTTCAATCGTCAAGTCATTTTGTGAAGCCATAATTTCAGTACGACGCTCATCACCAAATTGCGTTTTCATTTCTAATAATTCATCACGAATCACTTGCATCAAACGCTCTGATGAATTCAAAATTTCAAGCAAATCTTGAATCGCATCTAATAACTGATCAAATTCTTGCAATAATTTATCTTGCTCAAGCGCTGTCAATCGATGCAAACGTAACTCTAAAATAGCCTGCGCTTGTTCAGGCGATAAATAATAACCGCCATCGACAAAACCAAGCCCTTCGGCTAAGTCATCTGGACGACAAGCTGCATTCCCTACTTTATCCAGCATCGCTTGCACAGGACCTGGTGTCCAAGAACGCGCTGTTAAACCAGCTTTCGCCTCAAGTGGTGTGGGAGATGCTTTAATTAAGTGAATCATTTCATCGATGTTAGCAAGTGCGACCGCTAAACCTTCTAATACATGTGCACGTGCACGAGATTTTTTCAACTTAAACAACGAACGCCTAGTCACTACTTCTCGGCGATGACGCAAAAAGCAATTAAGCACTTCCAGTAAGTTCAATGTTCTTGGCTGGTTATCAACCAATGCCACCATATTGATACCAAAAACATTTTGCATCGGCGTTTGTGTATATAAATTATTTAAAACAACTTCAGGCACTTCGCCCCGCTTTAATTCTATCACAACGCGCATACCGTCTTTATCTGATTCATCACGTAGCCCAGATATACCCTCAATGCGTTTGTCTCGGACCAAATCGGCAATTCGCTCAATTAAACGCGCTTTATTCACCTGATAAGGCAATTCATTAATAATGAGCGACTGACGGCCTGTTTGTGAATCAGTTTCAACTTCTGTCCGTGCACGAAGCTGAACTCGACCACGCCCAGTTCGATATGCTTCAATAATGCCAGCACGTCCATTAATAATAGCAGCTGTTGGAAAATCAGGACCTGGAATAATTTCAATTAAATCATCCACCGTCAATTCAGGCGAATCAATCAAAGCCACACAAGCATTAATCACCTCTGTTATATTATGAGGAGGGATATTGGTCGCCATACCCACAGCAATACCCGATGAACCATTAACCAGTAAATTAGGTATACGCGCAGGCAAAACCACAGGAGCAAATTCAGTTTCATCATAGTTGGGTGCAAAATCAACTGTTTCCTGATCTAGATCAGCCAATAATGCATGGGCAATTTTTGACATACGTACTTCGGTATATCGCATAGCAGCAGGTGCATCACCATCAATCGACCCAAAGTTTCCTTGCCCATCAACTAAAATACAACGCATCGAGAATGGCTGCGCCATCCGAACAATCGTGTCATACACGGCCGTATCACCATGCGGATGATATTTACCGATAACATCCCCAACCACACGAGCCGATTTTTTATAGGGCTTATTCCAATCGTTATTTAACTCGCTCATGGCATAAAGCACGCGCCTGTGAACGGGCTTTAAACCATCTCGCGCATCAGGCAGTGCACGTCCAACAATCACACTCATGGCATAATCAAGATAAGACTGCTTAATCTCGTCTTCAATACTAACGCGTGTTACTTCTTCGGTAGAATCAACCATAGAGGAAACCCGTTTCCCTTATCAAAAAAATCATAAAAATAGCCCTAGAGCATACCACATCTAAGCACGCGCTTATAGCAACGATAAAAAGATAGGTTTAAGCACTTCAAACAGCATGGTTATTAAAAATAATCATATAAAATCATTGGGCGTGTTTACAACACAATAATTAAAATCACTTCTATAATTCAAGGCCCTAATTAGCAATGAGACTGTGTCATTTCTTCAGTACTGTGGTAGGTTCCAATAATTTCCGCGCCATAAAAGAAACCTTTCCCAGCATAAATCAGTAAAGCTGGATGCGTTGATGTTAAAGATTGTACTGCTTCATATGAACAAGAACCATCAACCAACGAAGCTAAATTACACGGATACAATAGACCTGTGGTTGGATCCACAACAACCTTCTCATCTTTTTTATCAACTTGCACAACAACATGGACCCTACCATCAAATGCTTTCAAAACAAACACTTTTGCCTGATATTGTTTAGGCAATTCATTGATAAAAAGATATGCAAAATTTCCACAGTGCAAGTTTGACTGCGTGTTCATATAATCAATAATTGCTTTCGATGTACAAGCAATTTGGGGACTAATTTTTTGCACTCCCGTTCCATAGGGTTTTTGATGACTAATCTCATGCGCCAACTGTAATAGCTCATTAGGCCCATCCGAGGCTATATTTAAATTAGACTCAAATACTGGATTTAATCCTCGCAACAATAATCTATTTTGTTGCCCACCTTGCAATAATTTTATTTTATAACGGTCATAAGACTGATGTAAATTAAGTGATAATTCAGAAACAACATAATCATTGATTTCAATCAAATTTGATGATTGTCTGGGATTAAATTGCTTAATCAAAACATCATGGTCTTGACCCGCTTTTTTCTCGACACCATAAATAGCAAGACTCTGAGGTACCTCTTCTCTCGAGTACCAAGCAAAACTAAGCTGCTTCAGAGGTGTTTTAGAGGGTAGGTTTTGACTAAAACAAACATAAGATGTATCAATATGATAAGCTGAAAGATAAGTCTCTAAACTCTTCCTCCTTAATTCATCAAGACCATATCCATCGTAATATTGGCCTTGTTTGCAGTCATCGTAATTGATGTGACTATTATGTTTAAGGGCCGCCCGACTTTCTCCACTCAAGAAACCAACCAATGTGTACTCATCTGAGTTTAAAGAGGTATATCCTGCCGCCTCAAAATAATACGCTCTAGCTGCCGTTCTTAATTGAGTAATATCACAAGCATTTTCAGAACATTGATCATATACATATTTAAACTCTCTACCAATAGATGACGAGAACACTTTATTTAAATAGACCAAAAACGTATTAAAACTTATTTTTTTTACGCCTAAATTAGATATTTGATATAAAAAATTTGGTGAGAGCCAACCATATCTTTTTAATTGCTTACCAATGCCACTTGTTTGCCCTTTAAATATATCTATAAAATCAACCGGTTGATCTACATTAGACAAAGCATCTGTGTTTGGCGTCCGTAAAACAGGCCTTTTTCCTACAGGGTGAAAGGGTAATTCAGTATACGAGGGCGTTTCGTCATATGTTTTTAATGAGGCAAATAATGGGGCTCTAACTGCCATTAAAAAAAATAAAACACCTGACAGTAACCATGCTAAACGCTTTAAAATTATCATTTAAATTCATACACTTTTTAACTTCAACCTGAGAGTAAAAACATCAAGAAACCTCTGTGATATCTCCTCAAAAATAAGCTTTCATTCCATTTCTCAATCAACATTCAAGCCAACCTACTTTAATTTACACACGCTTCCAATTCAACTTGGGCGTGATAGCGCTTAGAAACCTCAATGGCATCTCTTAAGCAATGCGTTCTAATGCCATTTTCAGCTAGATATTCAAGTAAATCACGCCACAAACTCCCTATACCTCTCGCATTTTGATTGACTTCTTTAATAATCTCTTCATATGGCGCTATCGTCAAATCTTTATAGCGATTCGTAACAGAACGTCTATGATCTTCAGATGCTGCATTTAAGTAAATCAAAATAGGATGAACATTTAAGATTTTTAACCCGGGTGAGGCTAGGTGAATCTTGGAAAAATCAAGGTTAAGTTTCATATCCAAGTGAATGCCATCCTCCCACATATAAGAAAAACGTGTGATGCCATTATAGTCCATATGCGCTTGGCAAAAAGGTTCATTCCATAAGAAAACACTTGCGTCATATGACAACCCAGCAGCTTTCGCAAAATCACCTATGTTTTGGCCAAAAAAGTTTCTGTGGCTACGCATACCCACTGCATCTGGGTACATTGCTTTTAGCGTTGATAACTTTTCATCAAACCAATGTGTTGAATGAGGCCTTGTAAAATCAGGGTGTATGCCAATTTCAAGCCACTCAGGCGGATTCATTAAAACTTGTGATTGGTGGGTCGCAAACATCGTTAATTTATGCCCTGTATCTTCAACTGCTTTTAAAACAGCCTCTACCGCGTAATCTGGGGCCCAATCAACATCGCAGGTTAAAAAAACATCCGTCAAACCATTCAAATTATAAAATTCACGAAAAGGGTTATTTAAAAATAAATCATTAACATTATTTCCAACCGAATGATCTAAAAACATTGAATCCTCTTTAGCTAGCTTCTGATACATAAATATCCCTATTGGCCTCCCACCTTAAATTTAACTTTCTAAGATTTTTAAATGACATCAAATAATACTGATGTCCAAGTGATAAATCTTGATAAGCTCCTTTTCCATAATGATTAGGACCTTTTAATGCAGCCTCTACTAATAAATCAATAGAAAGTGTTGTTGCTTTGCGCTCAATATCTTCCACTTTATCATCAGACTCAACGGATACTGGCTGAGACAGAAGAACTTCTCCAGTATCCACGCCTTTTCGTACAATATGGAGTGTTACTTCAACTAAATCCTGATTAAACAAAGCCCATTTAACAACATCAACGCCTCGATAGAATGGTAACTGTCCCGGGTGTACATTAACAATCCACTTATTCTCAAGAGAAAGAATACCCTCTCGAATAATACCCGACTGTGCCAAAATAATTTTTTGATACTGCTCTGATTTTAATTTATTAACAACCGACAATGCGTTAATATTTTTACAAAAAAACACTTCCGAACCAAACGCTGTAAAATCAGGCAGTTTTGCACTGAAGCCAAATGAAACGGCTCGCTTTACTAACGGTGTTAAAAACTTAATATTATATCTTAATGCATCTAGCACCCCTATTTTACGCGCTAAAAACCGAAACATTTTAAACCGTTGCTTGAGCGACGTTTTAGCTACCACAATTAAACTTGGACGCACACCAGCACATTTGAGTTGATTTAAAAATTGAATCGCAAATCTTGAGTCATAACGAGCCAAAACAACAAGCTGTTTATCTTCATGCATGTTCCATCACCTCATCTACTATCTTCAAAAATTTATGTTTCTCAGTATCCCAATTAAATGTCTTAGCTGCTTTCTTCAATGTTGCTCGGTCAACCTCTAAATCGCGCCTCAACATCATCTCAATTGCGTCTGAAAAATCACGTGCAGATGTCAGTTTAACGGAACATCCCCCCCCCCCTAATTGAGACATAATATGGCTGACTTCTACCAACTGCTGATTCGCTAAAATGGGCAAATTAGCCTGGATATACTCAAAGAGCTTATTCGGCATACAATACTGGGTGTTCTTATCCACCGGAGAATAAGGAATCACACCTACATCGGCTGTTTCAGTCACATTTAATAGGGTCGCTTGTGAAACAGGCTCTAAAAAATGAATATGGTCAGACACTTTACTCGCATTCGCTGCTCGCTTAAGCTGAGCCAATACATGCGGTTCAGCGGGACCCAAAAAAACCAAATGTAAATCTGTGCGAGCTAAACGAGAAAATCCCAAAAGCAAATTCATTAAATTGCGATTTTTAATAATACCACCTTGATATAAAACAATCTTTTCATTTTCTTTCGCTGCAATCTTTTCTCGAAGAGATGACCACTCTTCTCCTGATGCATCAAACCTATCAGCGACATTTAATACTGTATCAGGTTGCTTAGATAATTTATTTTTTTCGAGCATCACGCGTCCAAATGAGTCGCTCACAGTCATAACACGATGACATCGCTTAATATAACGAATCTCCTCCTCATCCATAATGTTTTTTTGTGTCTTAGAAAAAACTTTTTGCTCTGAATACAGTTCATGTGAATCATAAATGACTGGTGTATTCCAAATTGCTCCCACTTCAACAGCAGCTTTCAACGCAGTCAAATCATGGGCAAATATTAATTGCGCGGAATACAAATTAGCCGCATTAAAAAAGGCCAAGTCAAAAGGTAATGGATAATGAATTGATGCGCAGTTATAGCGCATTTTAAGCCTTAAACCATAATACTTTAGGTTGTAATATGAGCACACTTTATAACCTAAAGGCTTAATAATAAGCTGATATTTCAACCAAGCAGGCAGTGAATCATTTCTATATCCAAGAATGGTGGCTTGCCTTTTTTGATATTGCCAATAGATGGGACAACTTGAAGTGACTCGTTTAAGACCAACATAATGTACATACACCTTGCCTGACTGTAACCGAAGCGTATCAAATTGGTCTTCACGTGTTTTTGACAATGCAATAATTAAACCTGTTTTTCCAGCCGATAACAAAGCATCAACCTGATGTAAAATCCGTCTATCAATATCTTGATCATGACAAATAGCAATAAAATTTAATGGGCTGCCCCGCTTACACTTAGGATGCCTTTCATCAGGTATGCTTTGTTTAAAAAGGGCATCTAAATAATCTAGTTTTGAGGCGTCTTGTTGATCAAAATAATGAAATTTTTCTTTCACTTGTGCACTCATTAATAATTCCATTTTTTCAGCGCTAACAGAAGGCACTTCTTCAAGAGGTAACGCTTCAATATCTGCTTTTGGTTTCAATATATTACTCTCCTCTAAATACCTCAAAAAAATTGGTCGTTCATTATCACCCAACAATGCTTTTTCAGAAAGAATAAATGGCTGCTTACATTGAATAAACCCTGTGTATTTACCAAATTGATACGGATAATAACTCTTGCTTGACTTATCCGCTGGGGAAACTAATTGGCTAAAAAGCGAATGGCCAATAGAAACAAACTCAATGGCATCAGTCATTGGCAAACGTACAATTAACCCATAATATCCAGAGGATATATAGCGCTCGAGTTCAAGCACAACCACAGATTTATTATCATGAGGCACTACTTCTTCACAAAAGAGTACGCCCAAACCATCTTCGATTGAAACAAGCACAGGATGACTGATATCAGAACGCCAACGCAACACTACTTTATTGAGCAACGCACTATAAACCGGCAACTGTAAAACAATCCCTCCATCACTAGAAGCTACCGCTTGCGCAGCACGAGGGTAAGGCAATAAATTTGTTTTGAGCCTACCTATATTAATTTTACATTCATTCAGCTTAACGGGTGAAACTTGTGCCACTGAAAACAGACGATGTTGTGCTTTCACCCTCGTTTTTCTTTGATAAACCACTAAAATTTCACTGTGCGTACGAAACTCCCCTCGATCATTCAAGTCTCGATAAATTAACTGTCCTAAAAGTGCAGCTATATTTTTAGGTAAAGCACTCGGACCATGTTCAGAAAGAACTGCCTTATAACCACACTCCGGACAAATACTATCCGCACCCATGTTATATTCTTTTAAAATGTTTCTTCGAAAATAAGTCTCAATTAAATGATAAGGCATCCAAGCTTTACCTGTTAATACAACACTTGAAACCTCCCAGCCTTTTGGTGCACGTGCTACGAGTTCTTTCCAATCATATGCTCGCATATGCCAATTTAAATGGTACGGTGTTTGACAAGCATCACAACACGCCATGCCATCGAGTAGCACCTCACGAAAAGGCACAGCAACCATCACTGTTTTTGCTGCAACACGAAACAGTTCTTTCCAAACACGTGTTTCCACTTCATCGGGTAAGTGTTCAAGCATATCGGTGCTTATTACTGCATCAAATGACTTAGATTGAGTGCTTATATGCGCCGCATTTCCTAATATTGTTTTAAACGAACACAGCGATAAAGCTTCTTGACTTGCATCTAAACCTACAACTTCTTTATTGCTATTAGAAATAATACTTTGTGTGATTTTTCCATCACCACATCCCACATCAAGTACTGTTTGACAATCTTCAGGCAAAAAATCTAAAAGCGCTTCAGACAGGTTTACTTGTTCTTCTTGCATCTCTTGCTGCCATATGGGTTTATGCTCAAATAATTCCTCAGGGGATGGCATGCTGTGCTCTCCTAGTACAACCCTTTAATATTTAACGAATTTAACAAAAAGATAATACACCCGTTGTTTGCAATTAGATACAACGTAACACGTCTTGAATACACTTAACGGGTTCAATATCAATATCCATCTTCTGCTTAGGCGCATTAGCTAGGGGCACAATCGCACGTTTGAAACCATGTTTTGCAGCCTCACGAAGCCTTTCTTGTCCACTTTGCACAGGACGAATTTCACCAGCAAGACCAACTTCACCGAAAATCACTGTATCTTTATCAAAAATACGATTGCGTAAGCTCGAGACAACGGCTGCAATAATCGCTAAGTCACTTCCTGTTTCAGCAACTTTAATTCCGCCCACAACATTAATAAATACATCTTGATCAAACGTTACAATGCCGCCATGTCGATGCAATACCGCCAATAAAATAGCCAGTCGGTTATGCTCAAGCCCTGCTGTAACACGACGTGCTTGCCCACCCCCATGTGATTCATCCACTAAGGCTTGAATATCAACCAGCATGGGGCGCGTACCTTCCCAAGTCACCATAACAACATTACCGGGTGTTGGTTCAAGTGTTCGTGATAAAAAAATGGCTGACGGATTAGCGACTTCTTTTAAGCCTTTATCTGTCATCGCAAAAACACCCAGTTCATTCGCCGCACCAAAACGATTTTTAATCGCACGAATCACACGAAACCGGTTATCTGACTGCCCTTCAAAATAAAGGACACAATCGACCATATGTTCAAGCACACGCGGACCTGCAAGCGCGCCCTCTTTGGTCACATGACCCACTAAAAACACGGCTGTTTGGGTCATTTTAGCAAAACGAACAAGAAGTGCCGTTGCTTCTCGTACTTGTCCAACACCACCCGGCGCTGAATTTAAAGCTTCTGTAAAAATAGTCTGTACTGAGTCAATCACAATGACACGTGGCTGCTCTTTTTTTGCATGAGTTAAAATTGTTTCTACTTGTGTTTCAGCGACCAATTGCAACCCTGCTGTAGGCAGTTGCAAACGCTTTGCTCGCATGGCTACTTGTTGTAATGACTCCTCTCCTGTGACATACAAAGTAGGATATTCACCCGATAAATGTGCCATTGCTTGTAGAAGTACGGTTGATTTTCCAATGCCTGGGTCTCCTCCAACAAGGACCACTGAGCCATCCACAAGTCCGCCACCCAGCACACGATTAAACTCTGATAATCCTAAATCCATACGCGTTGTTTTTTCAAGTGTCACATCAGCAATAGCGGTCACCTGTGAGCGCTGATTCGCATAATGTCCGCCTCGTCCACGACCTGCACCTGGGGGCACACTGCCTTCTTCAGAAATTGCATTCCAACTGCCGCATTGCATACATTGCCCAGCCCACTGCGAAGAAGTAGCCGCACACTGATTACACACATACCTTGTTTTTATTTTCATTCGATTCTCATCAACATTAAAGCTTGAATTGCACGTTAAAAACAAAACAGTATAATAACAGCTTATCTGCCTAAATAACCTAAAGCATCTTGAATATATATGACTAAGCCCGCTCAGTTCGAAAAATCCATTCAAGCGCTCGAAGCCGTTGTTGCATCGCTCGAAAAAGGTGATGTTTCGCTTGATGATGCCTTAAAGCAATTTGAAAAAGGTATTGGTCTCACACGAACCTGCCAAACGCTTCTAACGGAAGCAGAACAAAAAATTGAGCAACTCATGAACCAAAGTTCATCCGCGGAGAAGCGTTCAGATGACTAATCAAACTCAAAATATACAACGTTTAGAGCAAGGCTTACGCGATCTCATTCAAACCACCCCTATTCCTGCAGAACAAATTCGCAAGGCTATGATTTATGCGCTCTTTCCTGGTGGAAAACGCCTACGCCCTCAACTGGTTTACCTTTCAGGCGAATTGCTTTGTGTCCCCCCAAAAGCCTTAGATAGCATTGCTATTGCCATTGAGCTCATTCATGCCTATTCACTGGTTCATGACGATTTACCTGCTATGGACAATGATGATATGCGTCGCGGTAAACCTAGCTGTCACCGCGCTTTTGACGAAGCCACAGCTATTCTTGTTGGAGATGGTCTGCAAGCCCTTGCAATTGATTGTTTACTCAATCAACTCCCACAAACATTGCCCACACCTAAAATACTGGCGATTACACACGAACTGGTTAAAGCATGTGGACCTTCCGGCATGGTGAGCGGTCAGAGTCTAGACCTATCTGAGCTAGCACAGCAAGACATCACAGAGAAAACACTCGCTCAAATTCATGATTTAAAGACCAGTCAGCTTATGCTTGCTTGCATTAATATGGTGCTAGCCGCCACTGAATCAAGCCCTGAAGTCACAAACGCGCTCCGTGCTTTTGCAACTCATTTAGGCCTTGCTTTTCAGATGCAAGATGACTATCTTGATGCCTACGGAGCCACTGAGAGCCTAGGTAAAAACCGCGCCTCTGATCACGAAAATAACAAATCTACTTTTGCTAGTTGTTATAGCGAACAAGCATTACAACAACTGATTCAAGTTCATTTTGAAAAAACAGAACAAGCACTCAATATTTTTAAAGATAGCGCAGAACCATTACGTCATTTACTTCATCAGTTACTCAAGCGCTCCACAGCACTATTTACCCCGCAAAAAAATTAAAAAACACCGTCATAAAGACACCCACTTATAGCTAAATTATTGACATAATGATTAATATATGAGATTATTATATATTACTCTTACCTTCACTTCGAATCATGCCAGACTCAATGTTTGTATTAAATGACGCTGAAAAAAATCGTGTGAACCTTACGGTTTTACTGCAACATCCTATTGCAAAGTCTGAAGGCAAATTATCTAATTTAAAGTCTTTTTTAAACCTATCTTTACCTGACATACTCGAAAAAGACATAAAAAACCTAAAGCAACATTATGATAACTTTGATACAGCCAAAGAAAAATGGACATTATTAGACGACGATAATGCTGATACGGCCGAAATAGAGCGGTGTTTCAATACGCTTAAATCATATATCAAACACAACAACACACCACTGCGATCTAAGTGGTTAAAATTTAGTGCACAATTAATGCTTAAAAATAGTGAGTCACGAGAAGAACTAGAAAACATTGAAGCTCAAAAAGAACTCATTGAGCCATGGCTTCAGTTACTTCTTTTAAGCACCTCTATTCTTGATTTAATACTCGGTGTCACATTTTTCATAGCACCCGAACTTACACCTGTCATGGCTGGAATCTATCTTTTAATTAGCGCTATATCTCTTATTTGCCAAATTGCGATGTTAAACCAACTCTTTACAACCATGTTTTCATATAAACCCCTCAGAAACGAGCAAGCAATACTGAGTGAGTCCATTCATATCATCAATGACGCCTTCAATTTTTCAGAACAAGAGAAAGAAAAAGCACTTAAAGCGCTGACCATGGAAAAAAAAGCAGCTGCCCAAGCGCCCACACCATTTTCATTTTTCAACACGGATACATGGTTCACTCACCCTGAAGAAAGGCCGCTATCTTTATCACACGCGCTTTAAAAGTTCATAGACGTATCAATCATTTCGTTTTTCACCATCTCATTATCAATTATGGCTGGAAGTGCACTTCACGTTTAGCGCTCGCCTCCTTCAATTCAAACAAATGTTCACAGAACAGTTCAGTACTACCAAACACTTGCATATACAGCCCAATATTATCGGGAGATTTGAAAGCACAACAAATACCAGCCAAAATCATCATTAGCTGAGCACGTTTATGTACATCGTAGCTTAAATAGGATGCTGATATTTGTGACGGAACAGAAAAAAAACGTTGCCTATTTTGAGTTGATATACATTCAAGCTCTGTTTCAGGAGATACTACAGGTAAGGTAGCTAAACGTTCTTGCCGCTGCATCATAACGGATAAACTACGCATCATAAAATACGCCATCACCCCATAATAAGAAGCACCTTTCACATTCGTATCGTAAAAAGCGAAGCTTAAAATTGCAGCATCTAGCGTAAGGTTTGAAATAGACTTAATGAACGCTTCCGTATTTTTTTTATTCTTTTTCAGTAATTCATCATGAAGACTTTCAAGTTGGTTCAATGAATTCATATAAAAATCATGTATTTCTTTAGACAAGATATTCGCTGTTACTTCAATATTTTCAGAAAAATAATGTCTCATCAGATCATATGCAAACAACAGTAAAACTCGACTGGCTGCTTGTATGGCTTTATCTATACTTTCTTCTGTTTCATCCCGTTTCAATACCCAAGTATCAAAACGATTTGGAATCGTGCGACTAAACTGCACGAGCAGACAAAAAACAACACTTTGAATCATCAAAGTCGGTAATATTTTTTTAAACATACCTGCCTGCTGAAAAGGTTCTAACAACGCCTTAATGGTCATTTTATATCCCAAAATCAAAAAATAGGCAGTTAAACAGCTGTCAACTTAAAATGCAATTTAAAATTTTTAATAAAAACGCACTTAAGTGTATTTTTTAGCATTTAAACGACAAATCTACTTGACACTATAAGCCTCTCTCCTTTAGAATTGCCTTCGCTGTCTCGGGGTTATAGCTCAGCTGGGAGAGCGCTTGCATGGCATGCAAGAGGTCGGCGGTTCGATCCCGCCTAGCTCCAAAAACATAAGCATGTCGTTCATGTTGATGTTAGAAACAAACACTAGGTCCCCATCGTCTAGAGGCCTAGGACACCGCCCTTTCACGGCGGTAACAGGGGTTCGACTCCCCTTGGGGACGCCATTTACTGGCTGTTTATAGTCTTTCAAAAATTGTACGTGTATTAAATCCAAATAAACGTTCATGCATTCGATATGCATATTCATCTGTCATATTCGCAATCACATCACAAATCACACGTCGCGCTGATGCTTCATTCGGTGCTGACGCAAACAAAGCACGATTTTTAACATTTAGTAAGCCCATCGGATTTGAACTCATTGCATCAAACAGTCTTAATACCACAGTCTGACCACCATACTCAAACGTCCTAGACTCCTGTGAATCAATCACATGCTCATAGATACAAGCCACTAACGCACTGAGTAATGCCTTTGCCTCAGGCAGTAATTGAACATTATACTTCAATAGTCCCGTTTGAAATGCCTCATGAGTGACTTCAATACGTGTTGATGTCACAAAATAATTCACCATTTCTCCAATTGCTTGCTTTCGAATAAACAGTGCTTCATCAAATAAAGCATCTAACAACGGTAATGGGCGATCAATCAATGTTGTATTGGCTAATAATGCATTAAAACTCGATGTATCCAGTGCACTCCGTCCAATTAAACGCAGTTGAATAGCATCCTCTAAATCATGAACACCATATGCAATATCATCTGCAATATCCATGATAGAACAATCCAGACTACGGTATTTTGAACACCCATGCCGCTCAGCTTCAGGGGCTTCTAACAAGTCTTGAAATAACGTCTGTTCTGACTGAGGTAAACCTTGCATTAACCAACCTACTTCAGGTAATTCACTTTCAAAGTACGCTTTAGGAGGCAGCCAATCATTCACTCGTATTGCCTCATTATGTATGTTTCTTTCACGGACCGAAGGCATTACTGTTGCAACAACACGCGCCCTATTAACGGGATATTTTAAAATACCAAGCAATGCACGACGCGTTAAATCTAAACCAAACTCACCATAACTGTTTTCAAGCTTAGTTAATAAACGTAACGTTTGCCCATTGCCTTCAAAGCCACCATGAGAACGCATCATATAGTTAAGCGCGACTTCTCCTCCATGACCAAATGGCGGATGGCCAATATCATGCAGCAAACAAATCACACTAATTAAATCTTCGTTTGGCAACAAGTCCATAAACACTTGATTATCGGGATTTGTTGCTAACCTTCGTACCAAACTACACCCAATCGAAGAAACTTCTAGCGAATGCGTGAGACGTGTACGATGAAAATCGCCTTCATCTGTCCCTAAAATTTGTGTCTTACGCTGTAAACGTCGAAATGCAGGACAATGAATAACGCGCGTTCTATCACGCTCATAAGGCCCCCGTTTGTCCTGCTCTCCTCGCTGATGCGTTTTCCCAGAGCGACGTTCGGTCCACATTCACATTCTCCTAAAAATAAATAATTTCCTAAAGTTTATTGGACTATTGCAGATAACCTCAATAGAAGAATAAAAAAAAGGGCACTATCATGAAAATAACAACAAAAAAAATTGGACTTCTAGTGTGTACATTAAGCTTATCTGCTTGTGGCATGATGCAAAAAAATGGCGAGGCAAGCTATTACTCCCCTTATAGTTTTGGTCAATCAGAACACACAGCAACAGCACCTCTTTACCCAGATGGATACGATAACACGTCAGGAGGAGCATACACACCCGGATCTCGGGAACGTGTTGTCACCGTGCCTGAAAGTTACCACGTCAGCACCCAAAGCTCACCTACTTCATTTAAAGATCGTGAAAAAACTTGGGTAGGCCGCCAAAGCCCTCAAAATTATACGATTCAACTTGATGATAATGAAAAAGCTTCTGAAGTTGCAAGTACACTTCAAAAAGCCCCTAGAGATGCTAGACGAGCAGAAGTAAAATACAATCGTGGTGGGGAACAATACTACCGTGGTGTTTACGGGACATATAGTAGCTATGAAGCTGCTCAAAAAGCGATGAACAAATTACCCGGTGACTTAAAACAAAATGCAAAAATTAAAACTTGGGGAAGTGTTCAGAGTACTGCAGAACAATAACTTAAAAAACAAATGAAGGTGTTTTTCTAAAAGAACAAACACCTTCATTAGACTTCGGACGGTATTAAACCACTTCGACTTCTTCAGCCTGTGGTCCTTTTTGTCCTTTTCCAGCTTTAAATAAAACGCTTGCCCCTTCGGTCAAGGTTTTAAAGCCAGAGCCCTGAATGGCGCTGAAATGCACGAAATAATCGGTGCCATCACTCTCAATGAAACCAAAACCTTTGCCTTCATTAAACCACTTTACTGTACCACTAACTTTATCTGTCATTTTTATATCCTCAATGTTCTCCCGAGTATTCTAACACTTTTTAGGAAGCTTTCTAGTCAATTTCATAAAATAAATGTAATTAAATGAAAAAAAACCAAATAAATCACTCATAAACTCACAATAATTGTTAACCTTACAAGCCCGGGCGTGTCCGTTCTTTCAAGATTGAACGTTTGAATCGTCATCGCATAGCGTTGCTCCATCGACCACAACCACTGCAAAAATGGATTATATGGCACAGAATCAAACGACAACTGTAATACACCATCCGTCATTTGTTGCAATTGATACGGGACATCATGAAACGAAGCCTTACTGAGCGCTTCTGAAAAAATGGTTAATCCTTTTGACCCCTCCAAGACTTCAGGCCCTTTTTGTTGAGGTACAAAGCGTGACCGTGCACTTTTTATCCAAGTAAGTGTCGTTCTTTTTTCGAACAGCACCTTTGTATTATCTGAGACTGCTCGCTTTAAAGGTGCATATATCGCATAAGATACATAAAATAACATGCCAATAAGCCCAAGACCTAAAGCGCGTCTTTCACGCTCATTCAAACCATCCCAAAACTGAAACCACCGCCCCTTCATAACTGAAGCTCCAAAATTGAAAAGACTTGATCATTACGTGTTGACGCTTCAACCTGCTTCACAACAACGTGTTGATTTTTTAATTGCTGCTCAAAAGCTTCTAGTGCTGAGAAGCTTTCAGCAACGAGACTTACAGAAACACCTTGGTCACGAAATTGAATATGCTCTACATCTAAGGGGTGCTTCAAAAATACAACAGAAAGCTTATCTAACAAAATCCAAAAAGATGATTGTACCGGTGAGGCATTGTCTTTTAGGAGGCGTTCAATACGATAACGCGGGCTGATAACCTGCTGTGCCTCCGGAAAAAATGTGTGGTAAATCTCCTTGATTTCTTTATCGACAACCACTTGCTTTGCATGCAACTGATGCAGTAAAAAAGCATTGAAGCCGAGCACGCTTAAAAACCAACACCCAAGTAACCCACCACACATAGCAGACCAAAAAAAACGACCTTTTCCTTGCGGCTTTTGTTCAAAATCACCCTGACAAATATTTAAAAAAGAGGTCGTCAATAAACGCGTTGCAATAAACAATCGATATGAACCTACTACTTCGGTGAACCCAGATAAACGCAGTGAATCTGGCGTATCATCAAATAATACACCTGTAAAAACAGGCGCTGACTGTAACTTTGTATATTCAGAGGCAATCGCGGCACTCAAAGCACCATTGAGTCCATTGTCTTCGTTACCCATACGTACCAATAAATCAGTGCTCGTTGCACAGGCCTCACCAGAAGCTAAAGCAAACCAATCCAAAGTGATTGCATCAAACGTTAATCCCAACGCATTCAAAGCACTCACCCAAGTACTCAAGCGCAACTTATTTAAAGCCACGGTTAAATATTGTAAAGGATTATTTTTATCTCGCTCAAATGCAACTTGCACTTCTTGAACAGGCTCAGCAAGTGCTTCCTCTAAAGCATAAGGAATGGCTTCGCGAGCTTTGCGTATACTTAATTTGGGTAAACTCAAAAAATGAATGCTTGCAACAGCCGCTGGCAAAACAATCACTGTTCGCGCACCTTCTTGCATCGACTGAATTTCTTCTGGTGTATGTTCTGACAGTGCAACATCTACTTCACCTGTATCATCCAGGCGTACTGCCCACAACCGCTCAGGCAAATCCATTTCGGATGAATAATGCACGACATCAAAGAATATAAAACAGGTGCTCACGTTTCAGAAGCCTTAAAACGCGCTTGTAATTGCTCTGAAAGTAAATGCACCACCAATGCATACTGCGGGCTCGTATTATAACGCATAATGACGTAAAAATTAGGATATGCAAGCCAGTAGACACTCCCATCATCCTTAATATGAAGCTCAATTAATCCGGCCTTATTCGGTGCATTTTTCAAAGGTTTCTCAGACTTAACCCCTGATTTAAGCAAATATTGATAGGTATAATTGGCTCGCCTGCTATTTGTTTTTAAAGCTTCATATGCTTTGCCTTGAACCACAGCCGGGTCAATCACCTCTTCACCTGGTTGCCAACCATGGCGTTTAAAATAGTTTGCAATACTTGCAATAACATCTTTATTCTCACGCACTAAATCAGGATGACTGTTTCCTTTTGCTTTTTTAAAGTCCACCGCATACATACGATAACTACTCGGCATAAATTGAGGCTGCCCAATTGCGCCTGCATAAGATCCAATATATTCAGTAACGGGTACTTGATGCTCTCGGCATAATAATAAATACTCTTCTAATTCACGCGTAAAATAAGCACTACGCTTGGGGTAATAAAAAGCAAGTGTACTGAGTGCATCAAGTACCCGATATGTTCCTTGTTTTTCACCATAACGAGTCTCAACCCCCAAAATAGCAACAATCATAGAGGCGGGAACGCCAAATTTTTTCTCTGCACGCGCTAAGCTTTCCTGGTTATCTTGCCAAAACTTAACCCCACCTTCTAATCGCTCAGGCGTTAAAAAAATGGCACGATATACATCCCAGGTTTTTTTCTCATAAGGTTGATTCATCAATTCAACAATACGAGGCTTAAACGTTGACTCTTTCAATGCTTTTTCAACGTCTTCTTGCTTGAAACCATGTTTTTTGACCATTTTTTGAATAAATAGTTTGGCTGGCTTTTTCTTTAATAAAGCAGCATCTGCATGCAGTAATCCCGCACACAAAAACACACTTAGAAACATCACTATTCGAGCATCAATTCGCATCATTCCCTACCCTAAGATTGATTGTATATACACGAAAATCAAATGATCGCCTTATTTCAAACATTTTGCAATATTTTTGTCATTCTTAAACAGACACCTATACCCATCGTCAATGAAGTTGTGAAATTGCCCGTTCTTTTAGATATTGAAAAAACAGTTTAAATCTTTAAAGAATAAAAAACATGAGGATATTTAAAAGACAGAAGATGCCCCCTATCCCTCAACAGGCGACACGTTTTAAGTGATATTACAACACAATATGGACATGGCATACTCACTGACTTAACCTCCCCAGAGAACATTGCGAATCGTGTGAATACGCTACTCACAGATACCCAAGCCCTCAAAAACTTAAAGCTTGCAGCACAAAAAGCTAAACTGAAAATAAACTGGCATGTTGAGGAACAAAAACGCTTTAAAATATATAATCGCTTGATGACTACACACGGGCTATCTGAATTGCATAATTTAAGCTAAAATATGACATTTTCTACTGGATATATAATTTAGTGACTGACTTAACTTTAATCCGTAACTTCTCGATCATTGCGCATATCGATCACGGAAAATCAACGCTTGCCGACCGCTTTATTCAGCACTGTGGTGGCTTAAGTGCACGTGAAATGAGTGCGCAAGTTCTTGATTCCATGGACATTGAGCGCGAGCGTGGCATTACAATTAAAGCACAAAGTGTTTCTCTTAATTATACGGCTCAAGATGGTAAAACGTATTTACTGAACTTTATTGATACCCCAGGACACGTTGATTTTAGCTATGAAGTTTCTCGAAGCCTTGCTGCATGTGAAGGCGCACTTCTAGTGGTTGATGCCGCTCAAGGTGTTGAAGCACAAACAGTTGCTGTTTGTTATACCGCAATTGAACAGTCCCTCGAAGTCTTGCCTGTACTCAATAAAATTGACCTGCCACAAGCTGACCCCGATGGCGTATGTGCTGAAATTGAAGATATTATTGGTATCGATGCAACAGGTGCTATTCATACCAGTGCCAAAACAGGATTAGGTGTTGGCGACGTACTTGAGGCACTTGTCGCCGAAATTCCTCCTCCCAAAGGCGATATCGAAGCACCACTTGAAGCGCTGATCATTGATTCATGGTTTGATAGCTATTTAGGGGTTATATCGCTCGTTCGGATTGTGAACGGTACGCTCAAAAAAGGTCAAAAAATGCGTGTCATGTCAACAGGAAGAAGTCATGACGTTGATCAAATCGGTATTTTCACGCCCAAACGCACACCGACCGATATGCTACACGCAGGTGAAGTAGGTTATGTGGTTGCAGGTATCAAAGACATTCACGGTGCTCCCGTTGGTGATACACTAACACTTGATAAAAACCCAACAGCAGAACCACTACCCGGATTTCAACGTGTCAAACCCCAAGTATATGCCGGTTTATTTCCGATTCAGTCTGATGCATTTGAAGCATTCCGTGATGCACTCGCAAAACTCAGCCTCAATGATGCATCACTTTTTTATGAGCCTGAATCATCTGATGCACTCGGATTTGGTTTTCGCTGTGGTTTTTTAGGCATGTTACACATGGAGATTATTCAAGAACGGCTTGAACGTGAGTATAATCTTGATTTAATTTCAACAGCACCCACCGTTGTCTATCAAGTGACAACCACCAAGGGTGACACCTTGATGATTGATAACCCATCGCGCTTACCACCCACACAGCAAATTGATCAGTTGCTCGAACCCATTGTGCGCGCAAACATTTTGGTTCCTGAAAAGCATCTCGGCCCTATTATTAGCTTATGTGTTGAACGCCGTGGTGTTCAGGTTAATATGACCTATAGTGGGCGACAAATATCTGTAACTTATGACTTGCCCATGAGTGAAGTGGTTTCTGACTTTTTTGACCGCATCAAATCGGCCAGTCGCGGATATGCTTCTCTTGACTATAATTTTTTACGTTTTGACGCAGCTCATTTAATCCGTATGGATATTTTAATTAACAGTGAAAAAGTCGATGCTTTGGCTTTAATTGTTCATAAAGACAATGCCCAAGCCAAAGGCCGTGAACTCACTGACCGTATGCGTGAAATCATTCCACGCCAAATGTTTGATGTGGCGATTCAGGCAGCAATTGGCAATCAAATTATTGCTCGACAAACGGTGAAAGCGCTTCGTAAAAATGTCACCGCCAAATGCTATGGTGGGGATATTTCACGTAAGAAAAAATTACTCGAAAAACAAAAGGCCGGCAAAAAAAGAATGAAGCAAATTGGGCATGTTGAAATTCCACAAGAAGCTTTCATGGCCGTTTTTCGCTCCGAAAGAAAGAAATAATAAAATACTGGAGATACACACATGAGCTTTGCTTTACTACTCGTGATACTCACCTTCTTAAGCGGCTTTTTAGTCTTAATTGATCTGCTGTTTTGGGCAAGAAAACGCAACCCATCACAAGCAGAGCCAAAAGTGATTGAACATGCACGTGCTTTTTTCCCTATTTTTTTGATTGTGCTCTTGCTTCGCTCTTTTCTCGTTGAACCGTTTCGCATTCCTTCAGGCTCACTTGAACCCACTCTACAAGTCGGCGACTTTGTCGCTGTGAACAAATTTGCTTATGGCTTACATCTACCAGTGCTTGAAACAAAAATTCTTCCCATAAAAAACCCTAAAACAGGCGATATTGTTGTATTCAGATGGCCTCCAGGTCCTTCTTTTGATTACATTAAGCGCGTGGTGGGCGTACCAGGAGACGTGATTAACTATCACAACAAGCAGCTCACTATCAATGGCAAAGTAGTGCCCCAAAAACTGATTGAATACACCGTTGATGAAAGCTCAGGAAAGGCCGTTGAACGCTACCAGGAAAATTTAAATGGTGTAATGCATGACATTTATATTAACCCTAAAGAGCGCCCTGTTGATTTTGATGTCACCGTACCTGAAGGACACTACTTTATGCTCGGAGATAACCGTGACGACAGTGCCGATAGCAGATACTGGGGATTTTTACCTGAAGAAAACTTACGTGGCCAAGCATTTTTGGTATGGATGAGCTGGAATGGTAAAAAACATAATATCCGATGGAAAAATATCGGGCATTTATTGCACTAAAGAAGATTAACACCTGATGGTAAACACAAAACAACTCTCTCAAAAGCTTGGATATGTTTTTCAGTCTGAAGCTCTATTAAAACAAGCACTTACTCATCGCAGTGTGGGCTCACCCAATAACGAACGCCTTGAATTTCTAGGAGATTCCGTTTTAAATTTGGTCATCGCAGATGTTTTATTAAAACGATACCCAAGCCTTAAAGAAGGTGAGTTAAGTCCTCTCCGTGCCGAACTCGTTAAAGGCGAAACACTCGCTGTTATAGCAAAAGAATTAAATCTTGGTATATACCTGCTACTCGGACCTGGCGAAATTAAAACTGGAGGTGCTGAACGCACTTCCATTCTAGCTGACACACTTGAAGCTATTTTTGGCGCTCTTTTTCTAGATGGCGGATTTAAAGCAGCTCAGGCACTTATTCTACGAGTTTATCACTCACGTCTTGAAACACACCAGGCCAACCAAGCATCAGCAAAAGATTCCAAAACCGAACTCCAAGAATATTTGCACGCGCATCGCATACCACTCGCAACCTACACACTAATACAAACCAAAGGGGCTGCTCACGCACAAGAATTTCATGTATCTTGCACCATTGAACCATTAAACTTATCCAAAAGAGGCACGGCCTTAACACGCCGTAAAGCCGAACAAGTTGCGGCTTGTGCTGTCCTGAATTACCTCAAAAGCAATGAGGCCAGACTCGATTGATTGCTCGAAACTCATCATCAACGTAAAACAGACTGCTTCATTAAATTTAGTGGGAACACGGCAACCCATAAAAATAATAGACAGCGCCCATGATGGTATTTGAAAATAAAGAAGTCGGTCGATAAGCCGGGTTCTGTCGCGGACAATCATTCATCTGGGACAAGCGTCACCGCTTGCCTCAAGCAACCTACCCAGACTGCACGCGAGCCACGTGTTATACCCTTACAGGTATTCAGCCTCTATTTGGTCTTGCTCCGAGTGGGGTTTTCCCTGCCACGCCTGTTACCAGACGCGCGGTGCGCTCTTACCGCACCATTTCACCCTTGCCGAAAACATTTAAAGCCCCGAAAGGCTTTAAAATAATAGGCGGTATATTTTCTGTGGCACTTTCCATAAGCTCACGCTTCCCAGGGGTTACCTGGCACTCTGCTCTTCGGAGCCCGGACTTTCCTCCCTTTACAAAAGCAAAGAGCGATTGCCTGACCGACTTCGTCTACAATAATAACAAAACCTTATTTACTTGTCGATCAAAATACCACTAAGACTACTTATTCTTCACGTGTACCGATGAATTCTTCATCAAAATAACGCTTTAATTTCGTTCGTAACGTTCCACGGCTAACACCCAATACACGTGCAGCACGCGATTGATTATAACGTGTCATTTCCATAACTGTACGGAACAATGGCGCTTCTACTTCCTCAACAATCAATTGATACAAGTTTAAGTTTGCATCTTTACTGTTTGTTGTTGTAAGGTAAGCCTTAACAGCTTGTGTAACATGCTCAGCCAATCCACCTTGTTGAAGTTGAACTTCCTCTGATACCACACTCATTTCTTTCTCCAATCAATAAAAACCAAAAAATTTACGCAAAGAACTCAGCCCTATATGAGGCGAGGCCAAATTTCGTGAGCTTAATAATATCAGATATCCCAAAGACTGTAAACATTGATTTAATGATACGCAGGTTTTTTTTTGAGCTTTTTGTTGGAAAATATCAGGCGACTGTAAAACTTTCACCACAACCACACTGACCAGTCTGATTGGGGTTACGGAATACAAACTGAGCATTCAGCCCTTGCTTCACATAATCAACTTCCATCCCCTTTAAAAATGGATAGCTTTTTTTATCAACACAAATTAGATAGTGCTCGCCCAACGACAGTGTAATATCTTCAGGATGAGGTGCCTCAATATAATCAACCACATAAGATAAACCTGAACATCCTGTTTTCTTCACTGAAAATCGAATGCCTCTACTGCTCTCTTTTTCAGCCAAATAGCGCAGCACATGATTTTCTGCCGCCTTAGTTAATACCATAGCGGGTTCTAATGATGGATTATGATAAGTTACTTCACTCATGCAAGACTCCAAAAATATAATTTTCAATCAATATTAAGTGATAGTATACCATACTCTATATGACTCAAAAGATAGTCCTGCCCTACCTAACACCGCCCCACCATTATTTACTGGATAAAAAATAACACGAACAACCAGGGTACACGCATCTAAACGTGCACCAAAAAACCAACTGACTACTTTCCGCACTTTATGCGCGCACCACGCATCTTAAAATACGCAGACTTCAGCAAAGGCACACGACTAAAACGTAATTGCGCATAATGTTGTTGCTGCAATTTCAATTCTCTTTCAAAACGCTTTTTAATAGGCCGTTTGAAACGCCAAATTTTTTGCTTCATCTTTTCGGGCGATAAAGGTTTACGTGCTAATGATCGCGCTTCTTCTTCACGTCCTGCCATTAAAGATGCAAAATAACGGAGTTGTTGAATCACATCTTCTCGAAAAGGTTGCTGCTTTGAAGGACAAAGCACATGTACATGCATATGTGGCACCGTCATACCTGATTGTGCATGCTTTTGCATATAAATAAACATCTCATCTTCATCGTTCTCCCAAAGATTCAATGTAGCGCGCAATAATGTTTCTAGTTCAAATAAATACGCCGGAGAAATATGGACCAAATCAATATCATGCTGATACGGCACAATCATGACATGAAAAGGTGAGTCGCCAAGTGGGCGATAGTTTAAACAAACAAAAAAGTGCTGAAACCCTGAAATCACTTGCTCTTCTAAAAAGCTAGGCCTATCAAACGGACAAGGTTTTTGATTCATCGCAGGAGACACCCACGATTCATCTGTTTTTCTTAAAACATAATGATAAAAATCATCCTCGGCAACTTCATCTGCATGTAAAAATTGATAGGTTTCTAATAGCCCGTGCCATTGCACCGGGTAGCCAAACAGAGCTTTATCATCTAATCCAATATGACGAGGCTCATAAATAGATAACTCATGTATGAAATCATCATAATCTATTTGTTCTGCTGCTTCTAATGGCACCTCATAAAATAAACGATGCAAACGCCCTACTTTTTTTCGAAGATCCATCGATAATAATTCGTTTTTAATATCGGGATACTCGCTGTTAATTTCCAAATCAAATCGGCCATATGCATTTAAAACAAAATGAATCGCATAACTACTCAGACTTTTCTTCACAAGTAACGTCATAAGCTCAGGAAGCGCATGAAGGGGGGAATCAAAAACCCGTTCTGCTACCACGCGAAACTGTAATGCACGAATAAAACCATCATCTTCTTCTTTACCAATCAACTCAACATACATACAATCACCTCACTTAAATTGTAGTATATTTAGTCAACTTAACCAGCTCCCCCAATTTGAACGGCCTATATCAGGAGGTCCTAAAATAAAATCAATTAAACATAAAATTTTCGCATAGCACGAACATAACCACTAAAACTCGTAATATCTTGAACAATAAGATTATTAGGGGCATACGGGTTCATTAAATATGCGCGATCACTACGTCCTGATCCCGTTGCATAAGCCCCTGTAGAAGACCAATAATAATCGTCAAGTAATGGTGTTCCGCCCGTTATACGACTCAATGTATCATTAATTGTTGTGATATTACCCGTAATATATTGCCATTCGTAAATCGAAGGCAAAAACCAGCCCCCGTAACAAGTCGTCTCCGCTGTTACAGGTGTTGTACAAGTCAAGCTCTGCCCATCATTTTGTGCAAACCAAGTACTTGCCGCAAAAGCAGCTGAGTTATCAGCGTTGGCATTACTCGTTATATTCGCCAGTAAGGCAGACGTATTCATTAACCCGCCCCCAAGCCCGGATGCATTGGCATATTCAGCAGCATTTGCTGAGTACTGCAGTTTTGCTCCAGATGCTTGCTCTGTGATTGCTAAAACCAATCCTTCCGTTCCATTTGGATTGACATAAATAACAACACCTCCGGCAACAACATCTCCTATAGCAACACCACCTGCTGCACTAATCACTGCGTCTTTAATATCGATACCGGCTCCTGCAGTATAGCCCGTAATAGTACCCGCATCATTATCCACCAGAATACCTGATACACCTGTATAATTCCCTTTAATCGTGGCCGCATTATTATCCACAAGAATACTGTTTGAATTTTGGAAAACAGAACTAATCACGTTATTACTTGCATTCACATTGATAGCACCCGTTCCTGTATAAGGCGTATTTTCTCCAATTGCACTAATCACTGAGCCTGAAATCTTGATGCCCGTCCCTGCAGTATAACCCGTGATAGTACCCGCATCATTATCCACCAGAATACCTGATACACCTGTATAATTTCCTTTAATCGTGGCCGCATTATTATCCACAAGAATACTGTTTGAATTTTGGAAAACAGAACTAATCACGTTATTACTTGCATTCACATTGATAGCACCCGTTCCTGTATAAGGTATAATTTGTCCTGTTGCACTAATCACCGAGCCTGAAATACTGATGCCTGTCCCTGCTATATAAGCATTTTTTTTAATGGCTGCATCCACATAATTAATGGTCGCTGGATTTCTGTTTTCTGCATAAATCAACGGTGAAAAGCACAATAATACTGCAATCGCTAATGTTTTTTTTATTTTTAACATGATAGATAACCGTCCCTAATAAAATATCCCAATCCAGCCTACAGAAAAGCGATTATTTTGTCAGCCTTTAACCATACAATTAAAACGATATATCGCCATCAAACATATGCTCCAATTTGCTGATGAGTTTACATATCCATCCAAAAAGGGTTAAATAAAATTTAATCGATATTAAAAATCGCATTCATAAGCGCACGAGACCTATATGGATATATGGCTCATTTTTATAGGCTCAGGGCTCGGAGGTATCTCCCGCTTTGGCATCTCGAACAGCCTGTCTAAATTGTTAGGCCAAAGTTTTCCATACGGCACACTGTTTGTTAACACGCTCGGTTCTTTTTTAATTGGTTTATTTTTTGTTCTTATTTTAGACCGCCTCATAGGCATAGCGAATCACTTAAGACCTCTTTTTCTCACGGGTTTTTTAGGCGGATTTACCACCTTCTCCACCTTTTCTGTTGAAACCCTTAATCTATTTGAAAATAATGGATGGAAACTTGCTGTACTAAATATACTGCTTAACCTAGTACTTTGTTTATCGATGGTCTGGTTAGGAATATGGGGAGGAAGACAGCTATGAGTTTAGAAACAACTGATATTGTCATTGCACGCATTTATCTAACCGAAGCATCACATGCCTTAGATGACATCATGGATTACTTAAAAGACGATGCTAAAATTCGTGGCTTTAGTGTGTTTCGCGCGGTTCGAGGGTTTGGTGAAACAGGCGAACAAGCATCGCGTCTTATTGATGTCTCTTTAAATTTACCCTTAATCATTGAGTTTTTTGATGACGAAGAAACGGTCCATCGCATTGTAGAACATTTAACACAATTTATTAAACCCAGACATATTGTATTTTGGTCCGCAAAAACAAACAGTCATGGGATTTAGTCCCTCAAAACTACACCAAAAAATCAAAATACCGTCTTGGATAAGGCTCATGTCTTAAGGTAAAGTGCCACCACTCTTTTCGATAAGGTTTAAACCCATATCGATTCATCACACGCCGCAACATGATACGATTTTTATGAGCCTCCTTCGAAATATGAGTACTCTTTAGATACGATCGTATATCAAAGCAATCAAATCCTGTGCCCATATCAATGCTGTTATCTTCAAAACGTACATCAACGGGAGCATAGCATGCTTGTAATGCTTGCCCACGATGATAGCTTGCCTGCGCTTGTGCCGGCAAATGAACAAGCGTTAAATCAACGGTACTTCCACGACTATGTCCTGAATGCTTTGCAACATAACCCCGCTTAAAAAAATCTTTTTTAGCCGTATGAGGATAAAACTCTGCTTTCATCGTTTGTTGATCAGGCTTTTTACTCCAAGTCATAAAATCTTTTACCGCACGCGTGGGCCGATAACAGTCATATACTTTTAGTCCGTAACCCAGTCTCTTAAAATGCTGTTGTGCTTTAGCCAATTGCCGTGCTGCTACTTTGGTTAAAATACACCGCTCCTGTGTATAACCATCAACGGGACGCCCGATAAAATTATGGTACGTGGCATACCGTATATCTTGTAAAATATCGGGTGCGTACTCATCTAAATAAACAAACCCAGAAGGTAAGCTATGACACGTAAAAGAACATACCAAACACCAACACAGTAGCGCTATTCTCATGATGCATGCTCGGCAAGTATAAGCGCTAGTTGAGCACGCTTTCGCCGGCCATGCTCACACACAGCCAATGAACCCAATCCAATAACAGAACCCAGCATGTAATAATATGCGGGTGCTGTAAAATCCCCTGTCTGATTAACCAGCCACATCAAGACCAAAGGCGCTGTACTTCCAAAAATTGAAATACCAATATGAAACGACACACCAAACCCACTATACCTACAATTTTCAGGAAATAATGCCAACATATACGCATTCACCGGCGCAAAAGCAGTCGCAATAAGTACTGACATCAACAACATGCCTAAAGTGACCCCAATAATAGCGCCTGAACTCAACAAGTAAAAAACAGGAAAACTTAAACAAAACATCCCGGTAATACCCACAACCAATTGTTTTAAGTGCCCCACTCTATCCGCTATCAATGCCATCAATGGCTCAAGCAGTGCAACCACAGCAAGAGATATTGTGGTTAATAAAGTTGCAGCACTCAATGAAAATTTAAAATAACTATATAGATAAGTAGCAACAAAGACATATGTTCCAAAAGTCATAATACCAATTAAACACCCCAACCCAATCACGCCCATTACAGCGTAAGGCACGCATTGAATTGCCATAAAAAATGGATATCTCAATTTATCTTCAGGATGAATGGTTGAATAAACAGGCGATTCTGAAACATTTCGACGTAAATAAAAAATAATAAAACCTGCAACTGCTGCCAATCCAAAAGCAATTCTCCATGCCCAGTCGGGCATAAAAGAAGCGGTTAAAAAAGATGTCATCAATCCGGCAAGAATCACGCCTACACTATACGCTGAGCTGGTTAAACACCCATAAAACGCTTGTCTTCCTGGCTTTGCATGCTCAACTAAAAAAACGGCTGATCCTGTAAATTCAGAACTGGCTGCAAAGCCTTGCGCAACTCTGAGTAATGTAATCAAAATAGGAGCCGCAATACCTATTGTTTTAAAACCGGGTAGGAGCGCTATCATGGAAGTTGGGACCGTCATAGCGATAATACTGAGCATAAGTGCTCGCCTGCGCCCATATCTATCTCCTATATAACCAAAAAACATTGAGCCAATGGGCGCTAACACATATCCGACCGCAAACACCGCAAACACATGCAAAAGAGATGCAACTGCATTTTCTTTTGGAAAATAAATTGCTGCAATAATAGGTGCGAAATATCCAAAAATAGCAAAGTCATACCATTGAACAACTGTACCTGAAATCCCCACAAACATTGCTTTTTTTGAAGATGAAAAGTTCATACGTCTTTACAACCTATTTTTAACCCGTTTGCTCTTAAAGAAGCCTACATTAACACACATCAAGCCGCTTATAAAATAAGCTACAATTGCTTTAAGCCATCAAAATCAATTACATTAGTCATCATATTTGGACATAAAGCATGACACATGAATAAATTTGAATTAGACACGCCTTGCCTTGTCATTGATAAAACTGCATTAACACATAATTTAGCATACATGCAAAATCAGACTAACCAAGCAAAAAAAGAACTAAGACCCCACATCAAAACACATAAATGCTCAACACTTGCAAAATTACAAGTTGAACAAGGTGCTGTGGGTGTGTGTGCAGCTAAAACCTCTGAGGCTTTCATTCTTGCAAAGCGTGGCCTAAAAAATACGCTCATTACTTCTCCTGTTGTTACATCAGAAAAACTTAAAAGGCTTGTACTCTGTCGACAACAAGATGAACAACTGACGGTTGTTTGTGATTCTATCAAGAATGCATCTCAGTTAAATCAAACCATGCAAGCACATCAACTCATACTCAATGTATTAGTAGATATTGATGCAGGTGTTCAAAGAACCGGGATCAGCTACAACGATGCTTTATCCTTAGGCTTACATATACACAAGCATTGTAACTACCTCAATTTACTCGGTATTCAATGCTATGCTGGCAATTTACAACATATTCATCATTTTCAAGAAAGAAAAAAAGCCTCGACTTCTGTTATGGAAAAAGCATCTTTTATCAAACATGAATTCATTAAGAATCATTTGCCTTGCAAGGTTCTAACCGGCTCCGGAACAGGCACTTACGATATTGATTTAGCCCTTTCTGAAACCACCGAAATACAACCTGGATCATATACTGTCATGGACATGGAGTATCGCAACATTGCTTCACGAAATAACACAGAAACATTTGAGACCTTCAAACCAGCAATGACCATGCTGGTTACCGTGATTAGCGCAAACCATTCCACACATATCACAGTCGATGCGGGCACAAAAAGTATTTATTTTGATGCAAACACTAAACCACTCATCATATCTCACCCAGGACTTCATTATGACTGGAATGAATTTGGTGATGAACATGGAAAAGTTACAGCAGATACAGGCGTGAATTTGCCCAAAGTAGGCGACGTATTAGAATTAATTATACCCCACTGTGATCCTACAATTAATCTTCACTCGCAGTTTGTAATTACAGAAGACGGCCTTGTCCGAGCATACTGGGACATTGATATGCGAGGATGTATAACCTAGGACACGAAGTCAATTACCTCATGAGTTCACCCATTATAACTCTTCAGAGACATCAAACGTTTTGATTGTCAGTGTTTTAATTTTTCCAAGCCGACTAATGCTCAACTTTATTTTTTCTCCAATCGAAATATTAGATAAAGCATTATATAAATCACTATAACTGGTTATTTTTTTGTGGTTGATCGCAACGATTGCATCGCCAAGCACCAGTCTCCCGAATGAGTCAACTCGGACGCCTACTAGTCCCGCCTCATCTGCCGGTGTATTTTTTAAAACTTTTGAAACAAAAACACCGGGCTTATCAGTAAAATGATCGGCAATATTGCGCTCAAGAGGAACGACACCGATACCTGCCATTTTAACACGCCCATACTGAATCAACTGGGGTACAACACGAGCAATCGTCTCAGCAGGAACAGCAAAACCAACACCTGAAGCAGCTCCTGTTCTTGAATAAATCATTGTGTTCAAGCCAATCAAACACCCCTGACTATCTAATAGGGGCCCACCTGAATTTCCAGGATTAATGGACGCATCTGTCTGTATCATATCCTTAATATTAACCCCGCCAACTCCGGGAACTTCTCGACCCAAAGCAGAAATGACTCCTGTTGTTAAACTGTGATCAAGCCCAAATGGATTACCAATTGCAATCGTTTTCTGACCAACAACCAGTGACTGGGTGGCACAAATATTAAACGGATCTATCTGCTTCAATAAAGGAAAATCTGCTGTCGAATCTAACTTTAACACAGCGATATCTTTTCTAGGCTCAACTCCAATTAACCGTGCTGAAACCGTTTTGTCACCAAAACTCACCATGACATGATCAGCATCATGTACAACATGATAATTGGTAATGATGTGGCCTTTTTTGTCCCAGATAATGCCAGAACCTGTTCCTGAAGATACTTCCATCTGCTCAGAAAAAGGCGTTTGAAAACGATTAATTTTATGCACATAAACAACTTTGGGAGATGCATACTTAAAAATAGAAATCGTGTTTTTTTCATCCGATGATAAATAATCCTTCGCTAATGCAAAGCTTTTACACGATAGACATAAAAACACAGAGCTCATCAATATAATGAATTTTCTCATCAAATTATCACTCCCTAAAAACTATTTTTACCAATAATGCCTTTGAATTATATGAAAAACAATATGCTAAAAGCGACAAATAAACCTGATATCAATCAAAGTGAAAATTTTAAACCAAGCGCTGTCATCTCTTGTTTAATTCGTCGTTACGAACCCAGACAAAGCCCGTGGTATCCAATCAAATCTTGTGGTTTTTGAGGACGCTTCATTGTTATGATTCACCTCACGGCTTAAAAAAATTCAATATCAATGAGCGCCTATTGCTAACAACCACTCTTTGGATGGCAAAATAAGTTTACGCGCTTTTAAGTCGAAAAATCCGAATTTCATTTCAGCTCGACTACATAAGACACCTTGCTCATCTAAAATATCTTGCTGCATCACGGCAATTTTTTTCTCATAAGACAATACTTGTGACTCAATGACAATCATTTTTCGCAGTGTTAATTCTCTCAAAAACTGAATATGGCATTCTAAAACCACAGGTCCCATTTGTCGTGCACGAATTTCTTCTAAACCAAAACCATGTGCGGTTAATAGCGCCCAACGCGCCTCTTCTAATAAAGCAAGATAAGTCGCATTATTCACATGACCAAATGTATCCAAGTGATGCTCTTTTATCAGTAATTCATACCTAAATACTTCAAATTGATTCATACCTTCTCCCGCTTAAACCATGACAATATACACCATCCAAGATACAACTTCACAATAACCATTGTGCAATCTTTATGGAAGTACAAATAAAGCCAATTCAATTTCAAATCATTGGGGACACTGGAAAACACCCAAAACATGTTCTATTATTGAACATGTAAGTAAGAATTACTCTTTTGTATTGAGGAGAACATCATGAATAGAAGTTGTAATATGTCTAAGTTAATGATTGGTATCGCATCATTAACGCTCAGTAGCGGTATTTGGGCTACTTCTCTTACCGATCTCACCATGGATGATTGGATGATGAATAAGATGAATGAAGCCGAATACATGGTCACTGATAGCTCCACTGATCAAGTGAAATATTTAGATGCAGTGAATAAAGGCCATATGGTTTCTGATGATGGCGCAATGAAGCATAAATTTGACTGTATGAAAGGGGATAAAATTACAAACGTACAAACTCATAAATCTGGAATTATTAAAGGTGTGAAACATCAAGGCACCATGGATGTGGTTACTCCTAATGGAAAAACCGTCCGTTATCAATATGTAACATTTAAAGTAAAACCATTATAAAACCATATCAACAACACTGGACCCCGTTTTAAGCGGGGTCCAATCAATATGACTTTTTTATCCTTCAAATAATAATACTCAAAACAACTCACCAGACATTAGGGGATGTTGACAATTCCCCCCAGCGCCTAGTGTATTGTCATATACTTTTACCCAGGGCTTTACCCATTGTATCGGCTTCTGCGACTTGTTGTGATACTGATAATACTGATAAGCTCTCTACTTTTTTTACAGCTTGTGGTCGTCTAGTACCACCTGCATTGCTCTGATTAAAATCAGAGCTTTCAAAAAGCATTAAATTGAACCTCATTGACTTATCAGGGCTAGGTGTTCTCATCTCTCTGACTGCACGTGGACTTTCAACATGCCATTCACGTTGCTGTTGTTGTTGAAGTGCGCGATGCGTTAGAATTTGCTTTTCTGACATATACACTGCCTCTAAATCATCAATATTTTCCTGTGAAAGCAGCAAAGGGGGTTTTTCGACCCATACCGAAGGACTCTGTGTGTTATCAATAGAGCTCCGCGCACTCGAAAGAACGTTTAAAAAAGCACCATCATTCAGGGGTTCTAAATCAGATCGTGAGGCCCTTCCAAGCAAGACTAAACGAGGAGGATGTGATTGCGCATAAAAGGTAGGCTCAGTCGAATCGTTTTTTGCTACGTAATACAAATTAGACTCTTGTGTTAAATCATTTAATGTAATGACATAATCACCTAATTTGGGGCTATACTTTTTTTTATAATCGATAAGCACCAAGGGAAAGGTATGGAAGACATAAAGTTTGGTCATAAAAATTTCAACAACTAAAAAACGGGAGAGCATTATATCAAAAAAAAACCAAATTGCAAATCAATAGCGCATTGTATTTAATGAATGAAAGATCATTCAATTCAAGCCAAATGGTGTACTCTTATCGACTGATAAAGGTGATTCAAACGCACTTTCTCTCGGATAAAATGCTTTCAATGCACCATAAAATCGACTTGAATGAGCCCCTTGTATAGACAATGCTTTACCGTCGTCACGTCTGCTAAACTCATCAGCAAAAGGCATTAAAATATCCCTATAATATTGCATTGATGAATCAGGCATGGATAAATTTATTTCAAGAGAATATGGATGGAGCCCCAGAGGTCATACAATAACAGAAGAGGTATCAGGTAAACGCTATGCCAGAAAAAGCTTTATTGCTGGGTTAGCAAATAATAAAGTAGTTGCTTCTCTCTGCTACACAGGTACTTGCGATACAATATTGTTTAATTTTTGGCTAAATGATTACTCAGTTTAATCATTTAGCCAAGGCGGTTAATTGTGCATTCAAAGCGATCATTTAGAAATCAAACGACTATATGATGCTGAGGAATGGCTTCAATTAAATAATGAGCCTCACAAGAATCTAAATAGTCTAAAATATATTGTAATATGTTGGTCGATGGAATATCACAAAAACACTTTCCAAAATCCCGTAGTTTCCCACTATTGCTATCACCATACCGCAATCATCTAGCAACCATTTTAAAAAGAGAATATCTACGGCTTTAAGCGCTGTTTCTATAAGCTTCACCTCTAGAATAGGTGCAAATTATCAATATTACCACTTAACCGGGTCATATATATCAGCGTATTCATACACTACTCTAAACCGCCTCAAACGTTAAAAGAACAGTTGTACCCTGCCCCAGTTCACTTTCTATCGCCATTTTTCCATGATGATTCGCCATAATTGAATCACAAATCGCAAGCCCCAGCCCTAAACCAGAATGTTCCTGACTCAGATGAGCTGGGCGATAAAACCCTTGTGTGATATTCGGTAGCTCTTGTCGCGGTATTCCTTTGCCTGTATCTTTTATTATAATCTGAGTCGAATCCGTTAAATGGCTGATTATGATTTGAATCATCCCCCCCTCTGGCGTGTGTGTTAGGCTATTATCGATTAAATTTGCAATAACACGTTTAAACAAAATAATATCTACATCAATCAAAGCATCACCCGTAACCTGTATCGATACATGATTTTCTATAGCTACATATTGATAATAATCGATAAGTGAGTCGACGATGCTTCTTGCCGACTGATGCTCTCGTTTTAAGGCTAGCTGGCCATTTTCAGCCCGTGAAAGCAACAATAAATTATCAATCAAATGGGTAAGGCTTTGGTACTCGTCAAGATTTCTTTCGAGTAAGCCTTGATATGTTTCTAAATGATTGGGGCCAGACAAAGTCACTTCTGTTGCTGTTCTTAAATAATGAATTGGATTTCTCAATTCATGCGCCATACTGGCTGAGAATTGCTTCATTTGCTCGAAAGAAATCTCAATTCTTTTAAGCATGCTATTGCAGGTTTTTGCTAACTGCTTCAATTCATCCGGATAGTCAGCATTATTTAATCGTTTATTCAAAGAAGAAGCATGAATTAAATCTAACTGTTCCGAAAATTTTTTGATCGGGGAAAGACCGCTTTTTATGATGTAATAACTCACACAAGCAGAAATTCCAGCTGCAATCCACAATGCAATAAAAAATTTCTTTATACACATTTTTGCTAACAAATAGTCTTTCGTTGCATGCTCTAAACCGGCCTGTATCATTAAATCATGCAATGGCGGATAAATAAGACTTGTGATCAAAGTCAAAATCATCACGATTGACAGTAAATATAAAATCAATAATCGCTGAGTGATTGACATAATTCAACGAACCTCCAAAATATACCCAACACCTCTTATTGTGTGTATAAGCTTCGTTTTAAAGTTATCATCAATTTTTTCTCGTAAACGTCTAATCGCTACATCAATTACATTGGTATTGCATTCAAAATTGATATCCCACACATGCTCAGCAATTACCGTCCGTGTTAACACTTCACTTTCATTTCTCATTAAAAATGATAATAATTTAAACTCTTTGCTCGATAAACTCAGTTTTTTACCTGCTCTAAATACCGTATATTTCTCATGATCAATCTCTAGATCTGCTATTGTTTTCACTGATTTATGAACAACCGGTTTTCGTCGCAAAAGACTTTTGATACGAGCAACTAGTTCATGAAAAGAAAAGGGCTTAATGAGGTAATCGTCCGCGCCTAACTCCAAACCTTTAACCCGACTCTCTACATCATCACAAGCAGATAACATCAAAATAGGTGTTATCACATCCTGTGCACGCACTTTCTGAAGAACAGTCCATCCATCAATAACAGGCAATATGACATCCAAAATGACGAGATCATATGATTTTTCTTGCATCATAAATAATGCTTCTGCGCCGTCATAAGCCTTATCCGCAAGAAACTGATATTCACTCAGCCCTTTACAAATAAAGTCAGCCGTACTTTTTTTATCATCGACAACAAGAATATTCATAACGATCATGATGATTAAAATTAAACCAACTTTACCCTAAAAAAACAATGCCTACAATCGTTTTACATGACCATTCTGTAATGCATTCAACACAGAGGTGTCATATTATGAAGCGCTCTTAATACAAACCTGTGTTATGATAAATAAAATACGATACACCTAATTTTATTTTATTTTTTCTATACAATATTTAGAAAGTGGCCTACATAATCGGTCAAAATGCATCAAAGTTACTTGTTTAATAAAAAAAATAAAGGTCGATGCCCATGAACAAATCAAAAGAAAAATCGAGCGCGCAAAACAAGACTTACTTTTTCTATCTTTTTTTATGGATACTTACACTTCAAGCCATGGGTTATTTACTGGGGACACTCACTCAAGCCAATATTCATCCATGGTATGCATATTTAAACAAGTCCTCGCTCACCCCCCCTGATATCACTTTTGCAATTATATGGCCCATTTTATATATTTTACTTGCCATTGTTGGTGTGGAATTGTTTAGCAAAAAAAATAATAGCCTCACCCAACAAAGGTGGCTTTATGCTTTTCAGCTGGTGCTCAACTGGCTATGGACCCCTCTTTTTTTCTATTTGCACTGGGTCAATATGGCCTTCGGTATCTTAGTACTCATGGTTCTATTAACCGTCGCTCTCATGTATCAACTCTATCGCAAACACAAAAACCTAACGCTGATACTCACCCCCTATTTACTTTGGATAACATTTGCAGCTTACCTCAATGGTTTTATTGGAATTGCATCATGAAAAAAAAAGAGGGGTTGCTAATATTGGCTACTATCATTCCAGGATTATCTATGAGTCAAACAGTCATTGATTTTACCCAACCCCTGAAAACGTATACCGTCGTATCAGATTCAACTGAGCGTACACAAGGAAAATCGCATGGTGACTTTAGTTATCAGGCCGGTATTCAGGAAAAAAAACACTTCTTTTTTGCTTTTCTTGATCCACAGCCAAATGGTGCAGGATTTGCGAGCATTCACATTCCCCTCACATTAACGCTCAATCCAAAACAAACTTTGTGTTTGACCGCTCAAGGTCTTCAAAACAAACCATCTATGTTTCAACTTGTTATCAACACATCGACGTCTCAAAGAGAGCACTTTAGTTATCAGCAAACGTTTGCTGTTGAAAATAAGAAAACCACTTTCAATTTTCCTTTCAATCGCTTTCTAGCCACTTACAGAGGTAACAACTTATCTGACGCTCCTCCTCTAGATATAGGCGATATTCAATCGATAGGTATTAGGGTAGTTGGAAGAAATAAAACACCTCATCAAGTCCTTCAAAAAGGTCTCTATGGTCTAGCACTATATCACTTATCTATTTGCCAAGAGTAAACGATTCATGTCTATTCAAATCATTCAAACCTCACAAAAAAATCTTGTATCTATCATGTGGTTTCGAAGAGATCTCAGAATATCGGATAACCCAGCACTTGCAGCCGCCGTAAAAAAAGGCGCCGTGCTCCCCATTTATATTCATGACGAAACAACCCCAAAGGCATTCCAGTTAGGTGAAACGAGCCAGCTCTGGCTTTATTATGCTTTAGAAGCACTCAATCAAACACTGCATCATGCATTAAAGCTATATATTGGTCGTCCTGAAGAAATTATCGCTGGCCTCACCCAAAAATATCAAGTCACACATGTATTTTGGAACAACAGCCATGAACCACATCACCAAAAAACCGATGAAACTATTAAAAAATTACTTCGTAGTTTAAACATTCAACACCAAGTATTTCATAGCAATTATCTATGGAAACCCACTGATATTTTAAAAAAAGACTATTCATACTATAAGGTATTTTCTGCCTATAAAAGAAAAGCCTTACAAGTACCTCTCTCTGAAGTAACACCGCCCCCTCAGGCACTAACAGTGTTAAAAAATAATTTAGATCTATTTAAAGATACCTGCCATAAAATATTTCTTACACAACCTTGGCATCATAAAATTAAACAACATTGGCAAATAGGCGAAGTGAATGCATACAAACAATTACAGTTCTTTATTGAAAATCATCTAGACTCATACCATCAACAAAGAGATTATCCTGCTGCCAATAGCACATCAAGGCTATCACCTCACCTACATTTCGGGGAAATTTCGCCTTTAACAATATGGAAAGAAATTGAGAAAAAACAACTTTCATGTGATGAAAGCGCTTCTATTGAATGTTACTTCAGCGAGATTATCTGGCGAGAATTTTCTGCCTATCTCACTTATCATTTTAATCAACTTCATCAAGATAACTTTAATACTAAATTTAATAACTTTCCCTGGGCGCACAACACGCACCACCTAAAAGCATGGCAAATGGGACAAACAGGCTACCCATTTGTTGATGCCGGCATGCGTGAACTATGGCAAACCGGTTTTATGCATAACCGTGTACGCATGGTTGTTGCATCTTTTCTCGTCAAAAACTTGATGATTCATTGGCATGAAGGACGCGATTGGTTTTGGAATTGTCTCGTCGATGCAGACTTAGAAAATAATAGTGCTAGCTGGCAGTGGGTTGCTGGATCAGGCGCAGATGCAGCACCCTACTTTAGAATTTTTAACCCGATTACACAAGGTAAAAAATTTGATCCCGACGGTAGCTATACCAAAACATATATTCCTGAGCTTGCAAAATTACCCACACGCTATTTATTTCAACCTTGGTGTGCACCCAGTGACGTTTTAAAGCAAGCGGGTATTATATTGGGTGAAACTTATCCTAAGCCCATAATTGATTTAAGCACTTCAAGACAACAAGCACTCGCGGCCTACCAATCACTGTCCTAAACCCACAAAAACAGTGTACTTTGAACTAAAAAATACAGTCTATTTTTTAAGGACAGCCTGGGGCCTTTAATGACATTAAAGGCGAAGGCTCTTCTATGTCCTGTTTCCCCATAAGAATCATCAAATTAAAGGCAATTGTAAACACCGTTGTACTCAATAAAGCCGGTTGCCAGCCACGTAGTGTAAAGCGTATTGCATCTTTTATACCTTGTTTATGCGCTAAAATAATACACTTTTCAACAACAGCTGCGCTTGTATCAAAAAAACCAAGCTTATGAGATGAAGCGCTTTGCATCATTGTTCTAATACGCTCTAAAGGATGTGCTAATAAAGTAATAGGCGTTGCAATAAGTGGTGCTGACACACATGCACCCAATAAAGAATCAGGATGAATACGACTCTCACGCATAACATAGTCTATCGGCGGCTTGACCTGCACATATATCCCGGTTGTCGCCATGACTTTCAACACCCCAGGCAGTGTGCCTAAAAACATATCTCCCTTACCAGACAATATTTTATTGGTCATCTGAATACGTGTTCGTGTAACCATGCTAGGATTCAAAAGTATTTCAGTACCTGCAAAAAAAACGGGTATGATATACTTTGACGTCTGCGGAAATGCCTCATCTAGCGCATCCTTTTTAAACCAAATACCGTTTCGAACAAAACTTCTTGCAAGTTGCTGCAATGCAGTCTGTTTTACACCGTCTAATAAAGCCCGAGGCTTTTTCCAGTGCTCTGTAATGTGATTCATCACATCACGCGGACCTAACTCATCAGTTATACATCGCGTTGAAACAAAGCTACAGGCATTAAAAAAAGGAGATAACCCAACCATCGTGATGGTGCTAATAGTCAGGTTTCTTAAAAAATAAATAGGCTTACTTTCATATGTTTCGCTGTCTTTCGACATCATCAAACACTCTCTTAAATAAGCGACCGATATCTTTCCGTCATCTTAACTATCTCAACGAGATTTAATCCAGAAAAGACACTTCGCCGGTCGAAACATCATACATACCTCCTATAAAAGCAATCTCGCCCTTAGCATTCATCTCGCTTAATACGTCACTTTTTCGAAGAATTTCATCAATACTTCTTTGGACATTAATTTTTGAGACTTGATTTACAAACGCTAAATTGCTTCCGGTACGATCGGCTTGATGCTCCTTTTCTGCTTCAATGGCTGGCTCTACTTTTTGTAAAAGTCCGGTCAAATAACCAAGTTCCGCTTTATCACATGCGCCTTTAATAGCCCCGCAACTCGTATGACCCAATACCACGACTAATTTAGAACCAGCAACTTTACAAGAAAACTCCATACTTCCTAAAATATCATCGTTAACAATATTACCCGCGATTCGAATGCTAAAAATATCTCCTAAGCCCTGATCAAAAATTAACTCTGCAGGTGCTCTTGAATCAATACAACTCAAAACCGTTGCAAACGGATACTGTCCCTCTGCTGTTTCATTAACTTGCTGTAAAAGATTTCGATTAAACCGTAAATTTTGTATAAATCGCTTATTCCCATTTTGCAACAGCTCAATTGCTCCTTCAGGCGTCAGTTCTTTTTGTAATGTTTGCGTAATTGTTCTCATAATTCATATCTCCATCAATGATATATTTCATGCAATCCAGACTAAAATGTTCAACACTCATCGTGTGTTTTTAGAAATTTCCATAAGATTTTTCTCAATTGTATTGCAAATACTATCCAAAGGTAAATGGCTTAATTTTTGCTTAGAAAAAGGATTTTGCAACTCAACACCAATTTGATCCAGTGAAAATAAAGCATAAGAAACCAGAGCAGTTACCAATGGATTAATGTACATCGAATAGTCGACCAACGCCACAGGAAGAATTAACAAAAATAATAAAATAAAACGTCTGGACTTAACTGCCATCACAAAAGGCATCGGTGTTTTTAAAATTCTTTCACTTGCTCCCTGACAATCTAAGATAATTTCACGGCAACTTTCAGCCTTTAAAAAAGAAAATTCATTCAGATCATCAGCCTGCAGAAGCTTTGAAAGCAATAAAGCGATTTTAGTAGAAATAAAATTGGGCTTATGTTCTGCTTGCATAAGTGCTGAATATACGTCTTGATTCAGTAAATGCTTCACATCTAAAACAGAATCATCCCCCCTTAAATTATTTTTCATCAAATAAGGCATAGCAGCAACATAGCTCACAAGCTCTTCAACGTCATTTCTTTTATCTTTTTTGACATAAGATGTAATAATCACAGCTAAATTTCGGCTGTTATTGACAACATTACCCCAAATTTTTCGTGCCTCCCACCAACGGTCATAACCCGCATTCACTCTAAACACTAAAATCAGCCCCATCACCAGACCTGCATATTCAAATGGACTGACAGGAATCGAGAAAGAATGAAAGAATAAAGACATCACTGAAATAAAGCTGGCATACAAGGTGGCAATTAAAACTTGCTTCAACACTTTAGGTGTGACAGAACCGTTAATAGCAAGTGCAGATTTCAAAAAGCTAGGATATTCACTTTTATTTTCAATGTTTTGCTTTACTTTCATAGTAATCTCTCAATTTGATTTGCTAAGGCAATCGTACTCAAAATTGCGCTTTCAATACCACCACTCGAATGCGACACAAAACCATCTCCTATTACCCCCACCTCTAAGTTGGAGTCCCACAGATAATTGAAGGCACTCTTTTTTAGAGGCTTAGCATAACGCCACATATGATGATGTTGATACGCTACTTTTAACGATGTTTCTAATAAGAGTTCAGTTTCATGAATCAGCTCATGAACTGCTCTAATATAAGGGGGATCATCTTCAACATCAATCATATTTTTAGATTGAATCGTAAGTGACGGCAACCCTATAAAGCCTGGTTTTAAATGATTTTGAATCAGCCATTGCACGAATGTGCCTTCACTATAAATCACATCAGGCGTCTTTAGGTTCAAATTTAATGGTTCTAAACCAAGATACACCATTAAGCAACGGCTATAGACAATATCACTTAGCGCTGTTTCAAACTCAGGTACAAGCTTTATCACTTGATGCGATGGCTGTGTCATAATGACACTATCAAAGGGGCCAAAACTTTTATTATCTTGAGTAATCAGTGTCCACTGCTTACCTTTTCTCTTCAAACGCACAATTTCATGGCCATAATAAACAGATGTTTCTCCGAGGAACCATTTAGCTAAAGCGTTGATGGGGCCTTGACCTGAAAAAACACCATATTCAGATGTATCAACCCATTTTTTTAAACCCTTTTTCACACGCATGAAACTAGGTGCCCACAAAGATAATACGTTTGCATCTAGTGCTGGTTGGAGCAGATTTAGTACATTCTTATCTACAATCAAAAAATCTTGTGCGCCTTTATCAAAACAATATGAACCATGCCGATGGGAAGATAAACGCCCACCGGCACCTCGCGCTTTTTCAAAAAGCGTAACAGCAAAACGATCGCGTACGATATGAGCAAACAAAGAGCCACTAATACCCGCACCCACAACAGCTATGTGTTTAGACATAGATTCATCTCGATTTATCGATTGATTTTACAAACACCGGCTTAGCTGGCTCAGCTAAGGGATAACATCCACTGTGCCTAAGATAGTACAACTCATTCAGAAGGTACACTCACATCACACATGCCAATCGCTTCTTTTATGGCTGTCAGCGCTAAAGACGCTGTAAATGCATGTCCTCTTCTCGTTGGATGTACAATATCAAAAAATAAATATGAATCACAGTGATGTGGTTTAATCTTTAAAAATCGGGGATGAGATGCAAAAGATAGCACTGGATCTACTCCAGCCAGATGCTCATCCTCATCTAGTCCATAACACGGTGTTTTTGTATATTTAAAGCCATATTTGTCCGGGTGATAAAAAGCATCCGTGAAAAAATGATATATATCAAAAAAAATCCAACGGGTATCAGGATATTCCACTTGAAGGCGTTCAATTTTATGTTTTATTTTTACATTATGTTCAACTGTAATTTCACTTAGCGCTTGCTCTGCATCAAGTTCTTGAGCTAAAGGCGACCAACCCAGCTCAGGCAAGTTTCCAATTAAAATAAATTGAGCACCGCGTTTAGCCAATCTTAAGGCTTGATTGTTGATTTCAGAGATAACGTTGTCGATATGATCTGATATTACTTGATTGTCATCTAAATCAATATAATCATTTCCTCCCATCAAGATAATATATAACGTTTTCTGATTATCCAAAAGATCATGTTTTTCAAAATAAGCATCAACTTGTGATTGCAAACTCAAATAAGCACCTGGGAAAAAATCATCCTCTTGAAGCACAGAGGCCCCACCAAAAGCATAATTTTCCATATAAATATGAGGGTTATATTTTGATAAATCCTCTGTAACTAACTCAACCCATACGGGACCATCAGAAAAACGCCCCTGATAATAAGGAGGAGACATCGGAATTTGATCATTCATATATTGATATAAATTACCGGTGTCCGATAAGCTATCTCCAAAAACAACCACACGATCGATGCTGAAAGCAAAAGCTGCAGACTGACCGATCAACAAAAGACTAAAAACAATTAATTTAATTCGCTTCATATCATGATTAATTTAAAATACGGTGAACGATAAAAAAGGTTATCATCGAGCTCCAACCGTATAAAAAAGTACCCCAAGCAATATCAATAAAAGCCATTTTTACCGGCCAATCTTTAAAAATGGCTAAACAAGTAAAATCATAAACCCCATAAACAATCAAACCAAAAAGTGCGCCATAGCCAATAACACATAAAATACTGTTGTGTGCTAGTGGAAAAATAAAAATAATCAAACTCAGTGCAAACAAAATATAGACAGCAATTGCTGACCACCATATCGGTTGCAACTCATTTTGCACCAGGCGAAGCCATGGTGAATAATGCCCAAAATATAATGCTTTAGCAATAAAGCCTAACCAAATCATATCTGTTACTAAAAAGACAACCAGTGCAATAAAAAAAACTTTAATGGTCAACATATATTTATACTCCCCAAAGATAACCCCACACAAATTAACGATTTACACATTGATTTTAAGTCAAATTATGGGTAAACCCTCTTGCAACATGAACCCTATTTATCGCCTAACACCAGGAAAAAAACAGGATACATGCTTTTGATAATCTTTATATCGCGCTCCTCGACGTTCAACAGATTGCTGCTCAGTGATAGGGATTGTGATAAACCACATAATACAAAAAAGCGTTATGACTGAAAGAAAACTCAGTAAAGATTGAAAGCTCATAACCCCCATTAAGGAGAATCCAAACCACACTAAGCACTCAAAAAAGTAATTGGGATGCCTCGAATAACGCCATAATCCTACTTGACACACTTGCCCTGTTTGTTGCTTTGCAAAACGATACAGTGTCATATCCGCAACTGTTTCACCAATAATACCCATGATTACCAGTAAAGCTGCAACATACTGCAATAAGCCAAAGGATACACCCTGAGTCATAAAATAAAAAGGAAGCGCAATCACCCAGGCCAATACAGCCTGAAATAAAAAATGATATAAAAAGCTAAGGGATTTACTTTTGCCATAATGACGAACTTTCTGATAACGCATTTCAACTTTTCCAGCAGCTACACGTGTTACCCACAAAAATAATGATAGCCTTATCGCCCATAAAAATAATAAGACCTGTGGCATAAACAGCTTCGTTGCCACAGGCATAGCATTTACATAAAACAACCCTACAAAAAATATTGCTGTCGCCCAAAAAACGTCTACAACTCCAGGGTTTTTAGTATATAAATAAACAAACCAAGCACATAACATCACACTCATACTGATAAACAAAGCAAACATAAAAAGCATCTTAATCTCCTGTATCAAATGCTATAGCCACTGCCCCTTTACCCGCGTGCACACCAATAACAGATGAAACACTATCAATAAACAATGGTTGCAGTTGAATAATTTTGAAAAGCTTTTCTACAAAATAATCAGCTAGTGGCGCATCACCAACATGCAACACACAATAGCGTTTAAAAGGCTTATGTTGATAAATCTTAGCAATTTTTTGAACCAAACACTCAATGATATCACTTTGATGAAAAAGCGTTTTACATACCTTACTTTTTCCTTTCGAATCAATGGTAATAATGAGCTTGGGTTTCCCAGCCTTTAATAATCGAGCTTTCAACCCAGCCACTCTTCCAGAGCGCACCATTGATGATACGGAATTTACAGCCACAAAAATAGAAACTTGCTTACGATATGCATCAAGCTTTTGAACAATATTATCAAAAGAATACTTTTCATGAATCAACTCAGCGGCCTTATTCACTAAAAATCCATGGGCCCCTGAATTGGTTAATGAATCCAATACAAAAACTTTGGATAATCTTTTGGAAAGACTCACAAGACTTTGATAAGAAGCACTCATTTGAGATGAAATCGTAATGACTAAAACCTTATCGTAATACTTTTCTAAGTATGTCAGTAATGTATATGTTTTTTTGAGATGAGGTGACGCTGTTTTAGGATAGACCGAAAACTGGTCCAGTTTCTCATAAAAAGACTCCTTTTCAACCGTATATGGATCAAGAGCTTCATGATTATCAAATGACAGCGATAAAGGTAAAAGATGAATTTGATATTTTTCCATCAATTGCTTATCCATATCGGCCGAAGAATCTGTCACAAGAGCGATTGATGCATGAGCATGAGATGCCTGATATTGCCTTAAAATATCTTCTATTTTAGGCTGTGTGACCCGACCCATTTCATACAAGTGAGCAAAAAGCTTTTGAGGTGTATTCGTATGTAAATGAAAGTGGACCTTCTGCTTTCTTCTAACCAGTAAATCACAATCTCCAAACTGCTCTAAAAGATTTTTTAACTTTAAAAATTGGCTGTCAAAATCAACATCCGTTATTTCTATTTGCGCTTGTGTGCAATATCGATATGCTGGTTTTTCAACGACGTTTTGATGACTCACAGCGTCTGGTGTAAGATATGGATGATATGACTTTTCTGACACATTCAAAATTTCTTTTACAAATAACCCTTTAAATAAGTGTCTCAAAAAAACAGCAACACCGAATGCACCAGCATCAACGACGCCATGCACCTTTAGCACAGGGTTTTCATGTTGAGTTTGCATCAGACAGGTATGAATGACTTCATCAATCTCAGACGCTTCCTTAGCTTGCGAGACTGACCTAGAAAAGTTCTGAAGAAAACTCACCATTGTACCGGGTTGAATCCCTTCCATGTTTTGAGATAAATAATCTACGCCATGCGTAATTAATGAATATATATCTTGCAATGTTAATCTGGTTTTATGTAACGGATATGTTTCAAGACCTGTCAGCCATATCGAAAAAATAACCCCTGAATTTCCAGAAGCTCTCTCAAAAACAGATTCGGAAACAAGACTTAATACTTCAACGATGGAGTATGTTTGAAACGGTATGTCTTGAATACCCTGTAAAGTGCTCGCAAAATTATTGCCTGTATCTTTATCTGAAACAGGAAAATAGTTGATTTTATTCAACTGCTCTTTTTGCTGAATCACAGCCGCAGAAGCAGCCTGAATACTTAACAATAATCGCTTAAAATCAACTAAGAGCTCATGGGCTGTAGTCGATGTAGTGACAGTACGCCCTGGGCTTGCTGTTAAATCACGCTTCAAAAAACTACCTACCCATATTATTTTTATTGTTTTCTAACAATTGTTCTAATGCAGCTTGAATGGTTTTATATTTAAATTCAAATCCAGCTTCTAACAAATGTTGAGGAATAATTTGCTGATCAGACAATAACAATTCTCGTCCCATTTCGCCGAATAAAAATAGCACAAGATATTCTGGTAAACTTAAAAAGCAAGGTTTTTTACAGACTGCTGCTAGCGTTTCTGAAAAGTCACGTTTCGTGCATGGTGCAGGAGAAGTTATATTGTAGACAGGTTGTTTCTTATCTAGAGAAATAACGTATAAAACCGCCCGACATAAATCTTCAATATGAACCCAGCTTAAAAATGTAGATTTGTCTCCTAAAGTTGCACCAAGCCCCCATCGATAACTCGGCAATAACTTTTTTAACATCCCCCCATTTTTCCCTAAGACAACACCAAATCTTAAGCAAACAACAGTTGCTTGATATTGCAAAGCATCTCTTGCTGCTGCCTCCCACTGTTCCACTAAATACTTTGAAAATAACGGCTGAGAAGGAGTATCATCATGCTCTGTTTGTATCTCAGTACAACTTGGATAAAAACCAATAGCACTGGCATTAATCAGTATTGGTTTTTTGTGGGCGTAATGCTTTATAAAACTAACAATTCCTCTGGTGGGTATCACGCGACTATTCATTAACTCTTTTTTTGTTGTTTCAGACCACCTTTTATCACTAATATTTAAACCACAAAGATTAATAATAACATCGGGCTGAAGATTATCAGGCACATGCTCACCATCCCAATATAGAACATGACGAGCACTTTTTGCTTTTTTGAGTGAGCGAGTCAACTGCAATACTTCATGGCCATGTTTAGCAAGGTAATCAGCCAGATAAGTACCGATAAATCCTGTACCACCTGCGATTAAGAATTTCATGCCAGCCTTATTTTTATGAACCATCGTTACTACAGCATATTACCCTATTTTCCTACTGCGTTAAATGCCGAGCGCAGCGAATGGGCTGACGCCATAGCTTGTCTCCAGTTCTGGCATAAAGGTCATCATAAATCGATGAAAAATTATAAACCAGTGCATGCTCCGCAGGTGAGTCACCATGCTGAGTAGAAGTCCAATATTGACCTTCCATACAAGTAGCACCGTACTGTGTCCCATAAGTACATGAAATAGGCGTACTTCTCCAAGTACCTAATATGCCCGGAACACTCTCCACTATATTTTGTGCATCACAATCTCCACCATTGGTGCTAGGCCCTGCTTCACATAGACTGAACAGGTACCAATCGTTATAGCCACTGATGAGCCCTTTACACGCTCCCGCGGCATAATACTCTCTTGGCGTTACACCCGATGTGAATGTATACGGAGGAGCAATATTTGGGTCTACACCACTTGCGGGGGCACTTTAATCATGATTAGCGTAAGCTAATCCCTTGATTTTGCGATCAAAAAGGAGATTAAAGTGCCTAAGTTTAATGTTATCTTAAATTTACCTGGTTTTTCCATTAAAAAAGTAGGTGGATATCAACCTTTATTGTTAGACGTTAATTACAACCGTTTACCCAGATGCGCTCACTGCAATAGCAAAGCGGTTCGCAAGAAAGATTCGTTTATTCGAACAGTGCATCATGAGTTGATGGGATACCGCCGAACGTTGTTACGCTTTAAAGCGTACAAGCTGTTTTGTAATGCTTGTCGGCGTTATGGTAATCAACGATTCCCAGGTATTGCAAAGCACCAGCGTTCAACAGAACGCCTGCAAGCACAAGTCTTCCATCAGCATACTTACGGCGTCTCCCAAAAAACACTTTCTCAACAATTTAAAAAGGGAAAAGCAACCATTGAGCCTTGGTATCAAAGAAAGTACCAGCTTGAAAATCAAGAAAAACAAAACGCGGCATGCCCTACTGTGCTCGGAATCGATGAGCACTTCTTTAGCCGAAAACAGGGGTTTGCAACAACCCTATGCGACCTTAGGAAGCACAAAATTTATGACATCGTTAAAGGGCGTAGTGAGCCTGATTTAAACGGGTATTTAAGTGCTTTAAAAGGAAAAGACCGTGTGCAAGTTGTATGCATGGATTTAAGTACGACGTATCGAGCCATCATCAAAAAGCATTTTCCCAATGCTAAAATCGTTGCTGACCGGTTTCATGTCATCCGGTTACTACAACACCAATGCATGATGACCTACCGAGAGCTCTCAAGTAAAGTAAAAAGTAACCGGGGAATACTCGCTGTGTTAAGAACCAACCCTAAGAAGCTTACCGCTAGAAAGAGGCTTAAACTGGAAGCCTTCCTAATTGAAAATCCCGCCATCGCTGCAATCTATCAGTTTCAACAAGAACTCCACGAGCTTCTTATGCGGAAAACACTCAATCAGAATAAATGCAAAGAATTGATTCCTATCTTTCTAGAAAAAATTAAAGCCCTCAAACAGAGTCCATTCAAGGCATTAGCGAGCCTTGGGAGAACCCTCTATCGTTGGCGTGATGAGATTGTACGCATGTGGCGCTTTAGTAAAACGAATGGCATCACTGAAGGCTTCCATCGAAAGATGAAACTGATTCAGCGTAGAGCTTATGGATTTAGAAA
>JARGPP010000010.1 GCA_029210085.1 Legionellaceae bacterium
GTACGACGTTTAATACCCGTGAGACGACGAAATTTTTCGTCTTCAAGTTCCTTTATCCCTTCATATTTCATTTTTTAGCTCCCTTGTTGAGAGCTTTTTACCAGTATTTTTACATAAACGCTAGTTTCCGAAGAGGTCTAATATATGATGTGATCACATTAATTGATTGTTGGGGTACTGGTATGTTAAAAATTTGGGGACGTCGGAATTCCTTCAATGTGCAAAAGGTCATGTGGCTTGTTGGTGAATTGGCATTATCGCATGAGCATATTCCAGCAGGCGGAAAATTTGGCGGTCTTGATACGCCCTAATTTTTAGCTATGAACCCACATGGTCGCATACCTTTCAACGCCCATCGATGTTTCATTGTGTTGTTCCAGCCACATGTAGGCATAAATCAAGCACAAAAAGTATTGTACCCATTATATATAAGTTATCATCACGTTTTTGGATAATGAAATCGGTAGATAATACATCACCATCACCCCAAATTTTCAGATTTTACAGAAAGCAGTGAGATTTTTAGTTGACTATTAAGGCAGCGCGAAGCGCGCTCGAAGAGCTTGGCATTGATAGTCAATAAGTCATTATTATGCTTTAGGTGGTTTATTGATTAAATATCTGGCCTGTGGGCGTGCTGCTTCGTATCATATCTATTGAACCAATACATATTCCTATTAAAATCCTTCTGTTTGTGGCATTCTTCAGCAGATCACATTTGAAGTAGGATAGCTAAGTGCTCTATATTAAAGCTCGAAAGCGTAAGAAAAAGGCATAGTTGATGAACAGAATTTCTAATGATCCACTGCATGGCGTTACTCTAGAAACGATTTTAAAGCGTTTGTTGACATGTTATGGCTGGGAAGGCTTGGCGGAAAGAATCCATGTAAACTGTTTTCGTTCTAACCCCAGCATTAATTCAAGCCTCAAATTTTTGCGCAAAACACCATGGGCAAGGCTTAAAATTGAAACCCTCTACCGTGATTCCTTAAGTAATAAAAATTGTGATAACTCGTCATTATGGAGTGATGAATAATATGAAAGATATTCTCATTAATAAAGAACCCGTTGAGCTCTTTAAAATTCTTAAATTCGAAGGGATTGCCTCAAGTGGAGCAGAAGCTAAGGACGTGATAGCTGCCGGTACTGTATCGGTGAACGGCATAATAGAAAAACAGAAAAGAAAAAAGATGGTGGCAGGAGATACGATTGAAATACATGGTCAGACTTTTCGACTAAAGTTGGGTGTTAATCAGCAGTAGAGTGAATTATTGTACGGAAATGTATACTAAAGATTTAGCAACCACCTGCATTTTTGTATGCTATTTGCTGTCCGAACTCGTTCATAATGATAATAAACGTTATCACCACTGTGCTTTCAATATTTGCTTTGCAACATGCTCAACTAACTGAGTCAATCCATAGCCCTGGCCGCAGACTAGAGCGCTTTTAGCACACTTAAAACCTCTTCTACATGACCTTTAACACGTACTTTTCTCCAAGCATGTCGTAAAATGCCATTTGGGTCGATAAGAAAAGTACTTCGTTCAATGCCTCGGACTTGTTTGCCATACATCGATTTCATTTTAATGACGTCAAATAATTGGCATAACACTTCATTTGAATCACTGATTAAATCAAACGGAAAATGCTGTTTGGCTTTAAATTTTTCATGTGAAACAATACTATCACGAGAAACACCCAGGATGGTTGTATTGAGTAATGAGAATTCTTTTTCATTATCACGAAAATCACATCCTTCAATAGTACAACCGGGTGAGGCATCTTTAGGGTAAAAATAAAGTACCAACCATCCGCCCTGATAACGTTCAAATGTTGTATGAATACCATGGGTTGCTTCGAAGTGTATGTTGGGTATTTTATCCCCTATATTCATCACGTAACGCCTTGTTTAAAATAGGACTAATTTTATATATATATTTATACCGTTTTTTAGTCGACTCAACAACGTTTACTCGAAGGTATTATCATGCTGTTGGGGTTAAGCTTCACTCATCAACTTATGATAAGCCAGGAGAGTCTATGTCGGGCGGTATGTAGGAAAATTCAAGTGCCATTTCTTTGACGGCTTTACTTTCAGGAGCTAGACCATGCGCTATTTTTGTGGCTTCTGCACAGGGCTCTAAATTACAGGGATTAATGTTAGAACCGGCCTTTGCATACTGAGCAAGTGTGTCTGCCAAGATTTTTTTCTCGTGAGTTGATAAAGCTGAAGAGCCATCAATTTCCAAAAAATCGTACGTTAAAAGACGTGCTTCATCTAGTCTCTTAAAAGACTGAGTGAACTTGGGTTTGTCTTGTGCCAACAGACTTGCAGCTTCTTGATTTTTTTCTTTGATGGTAGTGAACACTGTTTCTTTAAGTAAAGGATAGGCTGATTTCATAAACTTGTTTTGTTTTTGAGTTGGAAGCTCACTCACTATGCGCAGAAAAGATCGAGCAACCTTGGACATTGGGATCAACAAATTTTTTGAAGCGGGCATAATATCTCCTTAGCTAAATATATTTCTTTATGTTTAATTATAAGCCAATATAAAGTCAAAGTATAGGGCCTTTGGCTTCTAAAGAGTCATCTGATGTGAGCTGCTTTTGCTCGGCTCGATACTGTTTGGAATATTCTTCTAAAGTACGATTAATCCCTAATTTTTTAAGGCCTGAAAGTAGTTCATCGTTATCTGATTCAAGTGGGAAGTCCGTATTATTAAAAGCATTAAAAATAATTTTTTTGAATGCTGTAAGAGGGTTCAAGCCATTCGATTTATCTTTTTCATCTAGTAGTACTCGTTGTGCAGCTGTAGAGCAATTATCTGTTTCACCGGGAGCAGACACATGATATTGGCCTATTTCTCTATCAAAAGATAATTCTGTGAAAAGTTCCTCAGGAAATATGCCCAAATAAACATCATATCCCGCTAGTTTCATGGTATCCTCAACATCCTGTTCCAGTGGGTTCTTAGACATGGTACGCCGGTGGCTTACGAATGCTTCGGGTGTGTAAGCACTGATATGTCCAGGAGTGACGACAGATAACTCTTCTGGAGTTAGCCTCTCACTGTCGATAAATTTTTTCCTGATAGATGTAATATTATCTGTATTAATTAGTGTAGGGCTAACGAGTACGGTAACTTGGCCATCAGAAATATTTCTACGAATAAAATCTATGTGTTTTTGAAGTTGTGTGTGGTTGCTTTCACTAGGATTCATTTTGCTTCTAAGGCGCATGATATGTCCTGCACCATTGGGCAAAATCACCGATGATGTTTTTGAATAGAGTCTTGTTGCTCCCAAAAGAGAGCGGAATCTCTTCATTTGGCTGTATGGCATGTCATATAGGTTTTTTTATGGACATAATACATTATTGGCACATAATTGGATTTTAACAAGTTCTTGGTAGGTGTGATTTATCCAGGCAGTATTTGGGGGCCAGTTTTGTCTTTTTTTTAGTTTTTTAAATTCAAATTTGATTCAGAAAGCGTAAAAGGTAAGACCTGAAAGACTTCATGTTTATAAAGTAAGTAGATTAAATGCAAGTGAAGTTGATTTATTGAGCAAAATCATATACCATGCTCAAAAAATACGCAAAATAAACTTATAATTAACAACGGTGATCCTATGCGACATACATTTTTTGCACTGATTTTAATTTTGTCCTGTTCATCTTCTGCATTTAGCGGTTCGCTTGTTCCAGAGCAGGCTACATTGAATAAAGTTTATCATCAATATAAGTCGTTAGGTACAGGGAGCCCTGCTGATTACATTCCAGAGCTTGCAAAAGTCAATCCGGATTTATTTTCTATTTCTGTTGTTACTGTCGATGGCAAAGTGATGTCCGTAGGCGATAAAAACGTTTACTTCTCGTTACAATCGATTTCAAAAGTTTTCACTTACGCCCTTGCCTTAAATGATCATGGAGAGGACACGATTTTTAATCATATAGGGCTTGAAGCAACGGGGGATGGGTTTAACTCGATTCAATCTATAGAAAATAAGCAAAGACATAATGCATTTGTGAATATTGGCGCAATACAAACGACAAGCTATATCAAGGGAAAAGATGCAGAAGATAAGTGGTCTAGGCTCGTCTCTTTTTCTCAATCCCTAGGCAATAAAGAAATATTTTTAAGTGATAGTATTTATCGCTCTGAATCGAGTTCAAATCAACGCAACCGAGCCATTAGCCATTTGTTAGAATCTTACCAAATGATTAAAGATGATCCTAAAGAAGTTTTGGACCGGTATACTAAAGCATGCTCTTTAATGCTGAATACTGAAACATTAGCGCTCATGGGTGCCACTCTTGCTAATCATGGGGTTAACCCAAAAACACATCAGCGTGTCTTATCGCGTCAATATGTAAGAGATGTGTTATCTCAAATGGTTATCAATGGTATTTATGAGAAAAGTGGGACCTGGTTTGTGAAAATAGGTATTCCTGCTAAAAGTGGTGTGAGCGGTGCTATTCTTGCGATCATTCCAAATAAAATGGCGATTGCAGTGTATTCACCCAACATTAATGAAGCAGGGACTAGCGTACGAGGGGAAGCAGTTATTGAGGCATTAGCCAAAAAATGGGACCTTCATATGCTATCGAAAAAATTGTAAGCGTTAAAGTTATTTGACTAGGGGCTGTTAACCACAAGGCTGGCTGTTTTTTCTTGTTCTTTGTCTTGTAACATTGGGAAGCCTTGATGAACGCTTACATCAAGTATATTGCTTTTTCCTTTTGATTGGTGCTGCTCACAGAGCATTTGAATCTCTTGGTCAAATGTTTGAAGCTCATTTAGGGAACGACCAACTTTATTGACAACCGTCAATACACGCTTTGTTTGAGCGTTAAGTGGTGAGGCATTGAGTCCGTTTAACCAGCTGCCAAGTATTTTATTACCGTAAGCAAATACGGGTATTTTATCAAGGCGTAAAAATTTTGTGCCTTCAATAGGTATCATCCGACCCACATTTTGTACACTGCCATCCATGATAGCCGAGTGTTTTTTTTGTAAGAGCGTTAAAACACGTTCATCAAGAAAATGTAATTTTTTCTTTAATGTGTTGAGCATCATATCTTTGTCTTCGGCCAACGAGAAAGGTATTAATGCTTCGAGCATTTGGTATCTGTGGGGGTTATCGATGTTTTCCCTGATTGCTTGGACTGGAATTTGATGACTGGTGTATTCGTCATCGAGGGGGAAAGTGGATTTGCTGGGTGAGTTGAGGCTTATTAGTGCATATTCATTGGGGTAAGCGCGGCGGTACATCAGCGGATTGGTTGTGTCTATATGCGTGATATCAAATGATTGTACCTGATTAAGGGTTGTTATCATGAACTGAAGGTTCAACATATCAATAGTATTATCAAGATCGAACATTTTTCCTGAAAAAGCGTCGCGGACTATGGCTTCATTTGCAGGCTTGAATAAAGAGGTATCAACATATAATGACTCTAAAATTGCGTTTGGAATTCTAAACGCCGGGATATCGCGCATTTGACTAATGCTTTTGATATTGATGCCAAAATTGACACCATTTCCCCAAAAGTCAGGTGTATTTGCAATATCGTCATAAAAAGAAACGGTTTGCAAAAAATCAATAAACTGTTGTTGCTGGTCGTCATCCGGAATGGGCAACGTGCTTACTTCACTCTCGATGACTGCAGTCAACATAGCATATTCATGGTTTTGCATAAATTGCACAGGATAGCGCGGACATGATATACGCATGGCTTCTGCACTTGTTGCAAAAAAAGCCAGTGCAGAATGAGTAAATCCAGATAACTTCATCGGTGCTCTCCGTACAGTATTGATGCGCTTGCTAATAATCGCATGCAGTTAAAGGCATGAATTTAAGCTCCGTGCATTCTACAGAGTAAATTTTAATTTAACCATCCTCTAAGAATAGATTAAAGGCAATGCCATGCATATGGCAAGATTAATACATAAGTGATTTCATTCAGCTCGTCTAAGGGCTGTGACATTTACTCCTAATCTATTTGTTTAGGCTATCCATAAGCATAAAAATAGTGGTTAAAATGAAGTATTATTTTAGATGAATTGTAAACAGGCCCTAATATTACCATCCTCCTTGATATGGGCGATGCTTTTTAATTTGATTAAAACTTTCACCCCTATGGTAATGCAGTTTATATGTATTTTCTTTCGAACGGCTATTCCATATTGGATGAAAGTCTAAAGCATATCGTCTAAGTGGTTTAGATTGTTTTTCGCAGTATTTATAGATATTAATCCCAGCTCCCCCACTTGGATAAAGTCGAAAGGCCAAAGAAAATCCTTTGGCTTTCATGATAACTGCAGTGGCAGCAAAGATGAGAGCAGTACATGTTAGGGCGTGGCTATGTTTTTCATGAAAGGGTGTTTGCTCAGTCTTTTGAGGATGTTCTGGATTTGACAATAACTTAGACATCAATAAGTATTTTATGAGTTAACTCATTGTATTATAACAGATTTAAACGTGAATAATGTGCTGATTCGCCTCTGTTTGTGATAGGGTTAAGCTATGATCAGGTACTAATCAGGTTGTTAAATTAAAAAAAGGAAAAAGGACGTCCACTTTCAATTTCTCAAAATAATGAGCATAATAAGTGTTTTTAGTGCCGTTTGGAGCCATGTTTGATGGGCGCTTGCTCTTCTTTTGGGATAACAAAGAAAGAATTTAAACTTTTAAGCCTGACTATTTTATTGGCTATTTGTGGTGCGGTTGGATTAGATATTCATCTTGCTTCATTGCCTTATATTATGCGCGATTTAGCGACTGATAAACAGGCAATGCAACAATCTATTAGTTTATATATGTTGGGTTCAGCTTTAAGCATGCTTATATATGGTCCACTTTCAGATAAGCTTGGACGAAAACCGGTTGTTATTGTGGGGTTGATTTTATTTTGTATCTCAAGCTTTGCAACAATGACGACAAAATCGGTATCTGTTTTTTTATTATTAAGGTTGATACAAGGTATTGGTTCAGGTGTTTCATGGGGGCTTGCTCGTATTATTGCAGCTGATGTGATGCAAAATGAGCGCTTAGCTGCTATTGGCTCATATTTCACACTGTTTCTGAGTTTATCACCGTTGCTTGCCCCTGTTTTGGGTGGGTATATTCAGCATTGGTTTAATTGGCAGGCCAACTTTATTATTTTAGGGAGTATTATTTTTGTGGTACTCGTGAGTTTTATTGTCTTTTTTGAAGAAACCAACCTACATCTGAATGAGCATGCTTTTAAATTAAAAATACTCTTAAAAAATTATGCGAGTTTATTTAGGCACCGTTTATTTGTTGGCGCGCTTTTATTGGGAGGTATTTCCCTTGCAGTCAATATTATTTATATTACTTTAAGCTCTTTTATTTTTCAGGAGCAGTTTAAAGTGTCACCCATTGCTTTTGGATGGTTGACGGCTATTGTGGGTACGGCCAGCGTATTAACAAAAATAATCTCGCCTTTCTTTATGATTAAATCTAAAAGCCATCGAATCATGCGTTGTGGGATTATTTTGCTATGGCTGAGTAGTTTTACTTTATTTATTGCGAGTTTGCTTGATTGGATGAATATTGCAATTGTTTTGATTGCTGCTTCTATTGCAATGGCAGCACTGACTTTAATGGGTAATATTTCAATGTCGTTGGCGCTAAGTCCTTTTCATCGTCAAAGAGGAAGTGCCGGGGCTTTGTATGGCGCATTTCAATTGCTTTTTTCGTTTGGAGTCAGTGCCATTGCCGCCGGCATGTCTTATTCTGGAACCACCGTTATGACGATTCTTTATATTGTACTCGCGTGCTCGGCTGGGTTGTTATATAAAATATTTTTGCGTGAAAAAGTGTGAGCACTTATTCATCGAATTCTTTGTTAAATTAAGAAGTGTAATTTAAAGAAAATAAGGAATGCGATGAGCACACAAATCCATAAGCCAATGATGCATGAACGAACAAGTTTGGTTGAAAAGCTATTTTTTGCCCAGTCACGGGGGTGAATGCCTTGAATAACAAATACAATCACACCTGCAACGTTGACGGAAACAAAGTTCATTAAAAATAGGATAAATGAGCCTGCTACAAACTCATGATGCCCCGCACCAATTAATAACCCTGTTGTTACAAGTGGGGGTAAGAGTGATACGGCAACCATGACACCAATCAACATTGCAGGGACACCTGTAGTAAAGGCTAACGCACCAGCACATCCTGATGCGAGTGCAACAACTAGATCACCTTTAACGGGTTGAGTTCTTAAAGCGATTTCAGACAAGCTCGGGTCAAGTTTTATTAATGTTCCAATGCCTATAGAGAGAAACAGTGCAATTACAATACCGGAAACACCCGTTAAGAGAGAGCGCTTAAGTAGCCATAAATCACTGAGTGTAATGCCTAATGCGAGCCCAATAATAGGACCGAGTATGGGGGCAATTAACATACCACCGAGCAGCACAATAACATTATTATTATGTAGGCCAACTGCTGTTACAAGAGTGGATAATACAACCATCATGATATAAATTTTAGAGTGTTCTGATGCGTCTCTTATATCTTCATACAGTTCTTCTGTTGCGACCCGTTCTTGTGATGCTTTTTCTACTTGAGGGGGAGGATGAGCAGGCTCCTCGGTTAAAGGCAAGGTGGCTTCTACTGGAATGACAGTTACGCGATTTTGATCATTAAAAACATAGGTTTTATCTAAAAAGCCAAGTACGGTTTCACAAATATCGGTGGATAATAAAATACGAAATAGTACCTTGTTTTTTAAGAGGGGTAGCTCGGTATGTTCAATGACCTCATATTTTTTTAAGAATTTTTTGAGCTCGTCCGTATCTTTATTATTTAATACGATTTCTATTAAACGAAGCGCCATTGAAATATCCTTTTGATAGGCTTATTCCTTATAGTGCATATAACCGGAACTTTTTACAATAAGTGTTGGGTTACTTGTAGAGTAAGTAATACGCCTTTGAAAGTCATTCAAGTGGCTGTTCAATGTCTTCCTGTTTGTTTTTATTATAATCACCTAGTTCATAATGAGTGTTGATGTTATCATGATGCCCCTTTCTTTTATTGCAGGGATGTCATGGATAGTGTCCAAGTTTTTGGGGTATTAAAAAGTGCATACAGAAATTAACATGAAATTAAAAATGCTTGCTGTCAGCAAGTGCTCTGATGAGCAGCGAAATCAAGAAGAAAAAAGAATAATAAATGGGCTTAATGATAAAGATAGTCTATGGGTACAAGCAGATAAGCAGAGGCTTTTAGTGTGGGCATCCTACTATGGGAATATGACAGTTGTCCGTTATCTGATTGCAAAAGGGGTGAGTTTAAATATATCGCACAATAAAATAGGCAGTTCCAATTATGGAAAAACGCCCTTACATTGGGCCTACGATCGCGGACATTATGATGTGGTGAGGGCTCTATTAGAGGCAGGTGCAGTTGATGTGGGCGTTAACTGTGAGTTTAAAAGTCGAAGTGAACGAGGAAAAAAAGTTGTTATTGCTAATCAGTTTTTGATTCATCAGTTGATTAAAGACGGACAGTTTGCGCTGCTTCAAACCTTGCTTGATAAACAACCCCATTTATTAGAACAAAGAAATGGGTATGGAGAGACCCCTTTATTATTAGCTGTTAAGTATCATTTTATTCAAGGTGCTCGTTTTCTCGTATCAAGAGGCAGTGATGTAAATGCAGCTTGTAATCAATTAGGCGATCCTAACTATGGGAAAACTGTTTTGCACTGGGCATATGAGCTGCGTCCTAATGCGATGCTGAATATACTATTAAGAAAAGGGGCAGTTGATACACCATTCAATGGTGAGAGTGTGTTTGATAGAGCTGTTAAAGATGGCAGACTAGATATTATCGCGTTATTGATTGAATTCAATCCTAATTTTTGGCGTGAAAAAGCTCACTTAATTAATCAATGGATTGGTTTAGCTGCTGGTTGCATGGTCCAAGATTACCTTAATCCTCATATTGATATTTGGGAGCCTGGTTTTCCTGATGTTGTGCAGTATTTTGCACGAGTTGCTAAAGAAAAGGGTATTGATATCAATTTACAATCTAGAGTCGCTGTAATAGAAGCTGAGAAAGAATTAAACCGCTCAGACAAAAAAATGAGTGTGTTTGATTTAATGAGCAGTAAAGCCTATTTGGATGAACCAATCCATAATCCAGGGCATATGAGCCATGGAATAACACCCGTACAATGGGCCTATGAATGCGGGCATTATATAGAAATGGGGCTCTTACTGGATGCTGGTGCTTTAGTAGATGAACGCACTGGCCAGCGTTTGATATTTGAAGCAACACGTTATGCAAAAATAAGTACAGTCGAACGTTTGCTTGATAAGTATCCTAATTTAAAAAATCACACGAAACATCTAAGGGGTACAGTGATAGGAGCGTTGTTATCTCATGATGATTTTTTAGGGGGTCAGTTTCCTTTTATATTGGCAGCCAGGAATGGTTATAAGCATATTGTTCGTTACCTTATTGAACGTGGCCAGAATCCCAATATGGTTATTGATAATCCTGATTTTAAACATGTTCGTGGAAAGACAGTGTTACATTTGGCATATGAGGCACGACAGTATGCGATCGTAGAAATGCTTATTGATGCAGGTGCTCAAGACATGCTTGTGAGAGGACATTATCTGGTTCATGATGCGGCTAAAAATGGACACTTGAATATTATAAAGCTTCTTTTAAAACATAATCCTACATTATTGAATCAAACAGATGAGTTTGAGCAAACGCCTTTATTGTGGGCTGCCTCTAAAGGACATGTTAATATTGTCCAATATTTAGTAGATATGGCTGCTGACTTGAATGCGCCAACACAATTACCAGCAGAATACTTATATCAAGAAGAGAGCGGTCGAACACCTTTAGACTGGGCGATTAAAAATGGTCATGCTGCTGTTTGTGAGGTATTAATTCGAGCAAAAGCAAAGGCTAATATTTACATGGACAAAACGCATTTATTTTCATCGGATAAGGATGATAAAAAAATGACACAAAGACAACGTATGTGTCGACATACGAATGCGTGTCCTGGTGGATTTAAACCTAAGTGGATTCGTAATAGTCTGTTTGCCCGCATAATAACCGAAGTAGAGCATGAAGAAGGCCAACAAGAGGCACCTGGAGTACGGGGCGCTTAGTCTGCTCCTTCTTGTTGTTTGTAGCCATTAGAAGCCATGTTAATAATTTGGCGGCAGTTTGCGTTGGCAACAATTCACCTTGATTAAAAAACCATGGAAGGTGTTTGCTGCAGGAAACTTTGTTGTATCATGCATTCTTAAGTGTGTTTGAATGGATTCCGGATTTTTTTTTGATTATACTGTTTTTTTTAAAATCATAAGGGCGTATTGTTAATGGAATGTGCTTCGGAACTTATTATAAAACTCAAGCTAAGTGAGTTACATTCAAAATATACCGTCGGTGAAAAGGCGATAGGCAGTGGAAGTTATGGAACCGTTTATTTAGGTCACGATAAGGTAACGGGTGAGAAAGTTGCTATAAAAATGTTAAGGCAGTTTCCTCGTGACACTATTGATAGAAAACGATTATTCCGAGAAATAAAAACGTTACACTTGCTAGAGGGGCATGCAAATACGATTTGTTTGAAGCACATTACAACGTCGTCGAATGATGACGGTACGTTTCTTGGAATGGCTTTAATTTTCAAGCATCATGAGACTGATTTATCCCGAATTATTCGCTCGTCACAAAACCTTACAACAGGGCATTTACAATATTTTTTATATCAGATATTAACAGGCGTTCATTATATTCATTCAGCAAACTTGGTTCATCGAGATCTAAAACCTGCTAATATTTTAGTTGACTCGAACTGTGATACAACTATTTGTGATTTTGGCCTTGCGCGAGCAACCCGACCTATGGCGATAGAGCCGGTAGATTTTTTGGCCGATAATGCTCGTCCTCGATTGTATCGTAGACTGAGTCTTTATGTGGTTACTCGTTGGTATCGTTGCCCTGAGTTACTTCTTGAAAATAGTAACGCGGGTGAAGCACCTGCTGATATGTGGAGTGTTGGGTGTATATTGGCAGAATTACTCTTACGCAGGCCTCTATTTGAAAAATCTAATAGTAGTACAGCGCTAATGAAATTAATATTTGATATTTTAGGAACGCCCAAGTTTGAGGATTGCGAGTGGATTGAAAAGAAATATGTTTCTGATATGGTAAAACAGTACCCAATTAAACCTTCTCAAGTAAACCGTATATTTGCAGGTAAAGATTTGGAAGCGGTTGATTTATTAAAAAAATTATTACATTTCAATCCTTCCAAACGTCTGACAGCTGAGAAAGCATTGCAGCATCCCTTTTTTGCGTCTTATCCTCATAAAGAGCATTTAAATTTTTCTATGGCGTCTATGTCAGAGGAAGAGCAAAAGCAATTACATGATTACTATGCGTTCGAGGTTTCCTCAGAAGGATGTGATGATCAATCAACGAAATTTAACCAACAGCTTCATAGACTCATTAAAAAAGAAATTGAACGATACGAGATTAATCCAAAGCCAGATCATTCTGTTGCTTCATCATCAAGCGTTCCAACTTCAGTGAGCACTGTTCCTGGTACTATTTTTAATCAGAATAAAAGGCTACGCTCAACCTCACCCATAGCTGAATCACAACACACAGAAAAACCCAGTGCGTCGTCAGTTCAATCTTCCCCATGTTAATATATCCATATGCATTTACTTAAAAAAACATTTTTAACATAGGTAGCTTTTAAAAGGCAAAGGGTAAAAGTTAACCTCATGGTCCTGTGTAAAAGTATTATTTACAAGTAAAAACCAGCAAGGAACTTGGCTATTGTGTCAGCAACAGGAAACTCACAAGGAATAAGTGTATTAATACAGACCTTTTTCTACAGTTACCCACAGATTACGTGGATAACTGTGTGTATTTCCTGGTTAAACCTGAAGATAATTCATATTCTGGGTATAGTATGAGTAAAATAGGTTTTATCTACCCAATATTGCTAGGGGCTATTGACAGTTCCCCCAGGTACGTAGGCGACAAGCCGCGGCACGTAGCCGCTGGGGGAATTGTCAACAGAACCTAGTACATCGTTTCAGTGATTATGTCTTGCAATAACAAAAATGTGCTTACTTTCCTATGCGCCTTGAGAACGCGGGAGATTAGCACACCTCGATAAAATAGGACAAAATCACTGGAATGATGTACTAGTATTTGTATTTTTTTGATAAACACCCTAATTGTACATATTTAACACGAGAGATGTTGATGGATAATGACTATTGGTTAACAAAATGGAAAGTGTCTGAAATAGGTTTTAATCAATCTAAACCTCACCCCTTACTGATAAAATATTTTGATACTTTAAACTTGGCGTTAGGTGCACGTATTTTCGTGCCGCTTTGTGGTAAGAGCATTGACATGCTTTGGCTGCTAAAACAAGGATATCAAGTTGTTGGGATTGATGTGAGCCACATAGCATGCAAAGCTTTTTTTTTAGAAAATCAGCTTACTTTTGATGTGATAGAAACGGAAACCCACACCCTTTATCATCATGACAATGTGACACTGATTTGTGGTGATTTTTTTAATCTTTCAGAAAAAATGTTGGGCCCGGTTGATGCTGTATATGATAGAGCTGCTTTAATCGCTTTGCCTTGTTCTACAAGAGCGTCTTATGTAACGCATCTATTGAAATTATTGCCCCTAATACCGCCTATTTTTTTAATCACTTTAGAATATGATCAAAGCCAAATGAAAGGACCTCCTTTTTCGGTCCCTGAGTGCGAAGTTTATTCGTTATATGATGCTCGGTATAAACCTGTAAAACTTGAGTTTAAGGCGCTGACTAAAATTTCACCTCATCTAAAAGAAAAAGGCCTTGCACATGCATTTGAAAGTGCTTTTTGGATGACTTAAAGGTCCATGTCCTTAATAGACCTGTGGAAAAGCGTTTTCCACAAGAAAAACTGAAGTGGTATCACAGGTGTTGATGAGCTAACAAGAAATTCACAAGAAAAAAGAGAGTTATTCCAGCACTTTATCGCCGTTTATCCACAAAATCTGGGGATAAAGTTGTGTGCAAGCTGGGGTATGATGTGAATTATCATATTTATAGCAATTATAGAAGTGCTTAAAAAACGAGAGTGGTTTAGGCTGCTCTCGACCCATATGTATATACCCATCACAGTTCAAAATGCGAGTTTTAAAGTCGCTGAAAATTGTCATTGATTCTGCTCGACAAAGAGTCTCCTATATCAGGCAACACCTCTTCAAAAAATCTATTAATTTCTGATCGAAAATCTTTAGCGCTT
>JARGPP010000007.1:0-227500 GCA_029210085.1 Legionellaceae bacterium
AGGCACACCTGCTTCAGCTTGTTTCAAGATTGAAATAATTTGGCTATCACTAAATTTTGACTTTTTCATGCAGAATCTCCTCCGCCATAGGTTACGAGAAAATTCTACTTTTAACAGCAATTATTTTTAGGGAGGATTACCCGCTCACCTATCAACTTGAAGAAATTAATCTGCAATTGCACGCAATCGATAAAAAAACACTTAACAACCTAAAAGATACAGATCTTACACAATTAAAAATTAATCTCATCGATAAAAAAAGAAAACTTGAAATAGAAGCCAATACAATTTTAAAAATCAAAAGGCTTAATCAGCATATAAGGGAAAATTAGATGTCTAAACTGAAACTTAAGTTATATATTATTGGCCGTTCAGCCTTGGCTGAAAAAGCAATTCACAACCTTTATAAAATAGTCGAAAAACCACCCATAAAAGACAAATATGAAGTTGAAGTCATCGACTTACTGGTAAAACCCGAGTTAGCTGAAAGTGAAAAAATTATAGCAACTCCCGTACTGATTAAAGAATTACCTCTGCCTATGCGCCGGGTGATCGGTGACTTATCTGACCATGCCAAAGTACTTGTTGGACTCAATTGTTATGAACTCTAACGAGAAAAAGCATGACATAAACTGGGAGTTATTTGTTAATGCGCTCTCAACGCCTATCCTTATTTTAAGCACCGATGGTAAAATCTTGTATGCTAATCAAGCAGCTTGTGAGTACCTTGAAGTTCAAAAAAATCAAATGACACATAGTGACTTTTTCTATCCTGTCTCTTCAGAAAAAAAAATAGAAGTTGAACTTTATATTTCCAGTGACAACATAAAAGTTTCGGAACTTACTTCTAAAAAAATCAAATGGAAAAAGAAAGAAGCGTGGGTGATTACGCTTAATGACATCACACAAAGGAAAAAAACAGAAAACCTACTCAAAATATCAGCAAATGTATTTAAGTATGCCAAAGAAGGTATTGTCATTACCGATAAAGATAAAAATATTATTAATATCAATCAAGAATTTACAAAAATTACAGCGTATCAAAAAGAAGATGTGCTCGGAAAGCACATTCGCATATTACAATCAGGTCAGCATTCACACGATTTTTATGAGGCAATGTGGCGACAAATTAAAGAGCAAGGATACTGGTACGGAGAAATATGGGATAAGAAAAAAACAGGCGAACCATATCCACAAGTACTTGCCATATCCGCAATATTTAATGACGACAATCAAATCACAAATTATGTAGGCATTTTTTATGATATCACACAACAAGAGCTGCAAAAAAAACAACTTGAATATATCGCCTACCACGACTCTTTAACCAAACTTCCTAATCGTGTTGGGCTCACACAACAGCTTGAAGAAGCCATAACTCACGCTAATCGGCTTAAACAAAAAATTGGCATTTTATTTATTGATGTGGATGACTTCAAACAAATCAACGATCGTTTAGGGCACAGTGCGGGAGACATATTTCTTATCAAATTTAGCATGCACGTGAAAAAAATCCTTAGAAAGGGAGATATATTTGCACGATATGGTGGTGATGAGTTTATTTTAATTACAAAAAACATTGAATCTTATGACCATCTCAATACCTTCATCCAACGCATCTATCATCAATTAGAAACACCCATCATGCTCAATGCAACACCTGAATATATTCATGTCAGTATAGGCGCAACCATCTACCCTCAGCATAAAGATTTATCATCTGAGCAGCTGATTCGACAGGCCGATCACGCAATGTATAAAAGTAAAATGGCTGGCAAAAGATGTGCTCGATTTTTTGATGAAAAACAAGATAGCCTAGAACGAAAAAAAAATAAAAACATCAACCAACTCCAGGAAGCATTAAAAAACGGCGAATTATTGCTTTACTATCAACCCAAAGTTAACTTAGAAACAAACCAAGCATTTGCAGTTGAAGCCTTACTTCGTTGGCAACATCCAGACCGGGGGCTATTAATACCAGGGCAATTTTTGCCACCTAATCTATGCAATGCATTTATTTTAGACTTAACCGACTGGACACTCAAACAGGCCGTCAAACAATTAGCACAGTGGCAAAAAATAGGAATAGACCTGAGTCTTAGTGTCAATATAGACGCCTATAGACTCGAGCAAGATGATTTCTTAGATAAGCTGAACGCACTCATTAAGGGGCATAAAAGCCAGATAAGACATCGTTTAGAACTTGAAATTCTTGAAACCAGTCTGGTTTCCAAACCCAATCGCATCAAAGAAATAATCAAGGCGTGTCAAAAATTAGGGATTGGATTTTCTTTAGATGACTTTGGAACAGGCTTTGCTTCAATTCATTCTTTATTAAATTTTTCTTTCCAGTATATGAAAATTGACCAACATTTTGTCAAAAGTATTCCAAATAACCCACGAGATCAAAAAATTTTAAAGGCTATCTTAGACATTGCTTCTGCTGCTTCTATTTCTGTCATTGCTGAAGGGGTTGAAACTTTAAAGCATGCAACTCTATTACTTAAACTAGGCTGCCACTTAGGCCAAGGATTTGCCTTTAGCAAGGCATTACATCCCAAAGAATTTGAGCAGTGGTACGCATCAAACATGAATGCCCAATAATATTAGGTCATGTTTACAATTTATCCCCCAGCTTATCCGATGATAAAGATGATACGACCAAGTTGTAAGCTATATCTTACAACCTGGTTCGAATTTGACATCATGACAGCCTAAAATAAAACGGTATACTAAGTGCTTAAGGGATGACAAGGATTGTCTGACAGGATGTCACCTTACCTTACACATCTATATTCTCCGCATTTAACGCATTTGCCTCAATAAACTCTCGTCTTGGCTCTACATGATCACCCATTAGTGTTGTAAAAATCAGATCTGCAGAAACAGCATCTTCAATTGACACTTGCATCATACGACGCACCTCTGGATCCATCGTCGTTTCCCACAACTGATCAGGATTCATCTCTCCAAGCCCTTTATAACGCTGAATGCTCTGTCCTCGTTTTGCTTCCTTCATTAACCACGTAACAGCTTCTTCAAATGAACGAACACTTTCTGTTTTATCACCCCGCTTGATAAAAGCGCCTTCTTGCACAAAGTCACCAAGCTGCTCACCTAACTCAAGCAACTCTTTATAATCTTTCGATAAAAACCACTCAACAGAAAATGTAATGTCTGACTCAACACCATGCTGAATAATTGTCACCGAAGGCATATACCCCTCTACACTTTGTTGTTGCACCACGGCCACTTCAAAACGCTGAGTCTTATTTTCCAACTGATTTAAACGTGCAAGCAAAGCATCAGCCCATACTTTTACACGGGCCTCTTCTTGTAAATCAGTTTGTTCAAGCGCAGGAATAAATACAAGTGCCATCAAAACAGCCTCATGATAACGGCGCGCATGGCGTGCCACTATTTTTTCAACATGTCGATATTGCTGAACAAGACTTTCAAGTGCACCAGCTGAAATAGGTGGGGCATCTTTAGATGGAAAAAATGTTGCTTTATCTAAAGCGGCTTGTGTTAAATGCTCGTATAAAGCATCATCATCTTTCAAATAACGCTCTTGCTTACCTTGCTTTAATTTATACAATGGCGGTTGAGCTATATAAATATATCCGCGCTCAATTAAATCAGGCATTTGCCGATAAAAAAATGTCAGTAATAACGTACGGATATGTGCACCATCTACATCAGCATCCGTCATGATAATAATACGATGATAACGCGTTTTATCTGGATCATATTCTTCACGACCAATGCCACAGCCTAGCGCTGTAATGAGTGTTGCAACCTCTTGAGAAGCCAACATCTTATCAAACCGCGCTTTTTCAACATTTAAAATCTTACCTTTCAATGGTAAAATAGCCTGAAAGCGTCTATCACGCCCTTGCTTAGCTGAACCACCCGCAGAATCACCCTCAACCAAATAAATCTCTGATTGTGCGGGATCTTTTTCTTGGCAATCAGCTAGTTTTCCAGGTAGTCCTGCAATATCCAACACGCCTTTTCGTCGAGTCATATCTCGTGCACGTCGAGCTGCTTCTCGCGCACGTGCAGCCTCAATCATTTTCATTACAATCGCTTTTGCAATAGCAGGCTTTTCCAATAAAAAGTCGCCTAGTTTTTCAGCAACAACAGACTCCACGGCCGATTTCACTTCTGATGACACTAATTTATCTTTTGTTTGTGAAGAAAACTTAGGATCAGGCACTTTCACAGATAAAACAGCCGTTAATCCTTCACGCGCATCATCACCTGAAGTAGAAATTTTTGCTTTTTTTGCAAACCCTTCTTGTTCAATATATTGATTCAGTGTTCGGGTCAAAGCCGAGCGAAACCCTGCCAAGTGAGTTCCACCATCTCGCTGTGGAATATTATTCGTGAAACACAGTAAATTTTCTTGGTAAGAGTCATTCCATTGCATGGCTAAATCAACAACAATGCCTTCTTTTTCACCTTCCATCGAAAAAGCATCAGGCATAATAGGTGTTTTATTTTGACTTAAGTAAGTCACAAAAGCCTCAATTCCACCTTCATAATGAAACGTCTCTTTCTCCGTGCTACGCTCATCGGTCAAATGAATACAGACACCTGAATTGAGAAACGCAAGCTCTCTTAAACGTCTAGCCAAATGATCATATTTAAATTCAATATTTGAAAAAGTATCTGCACTTGGTTTAAACCAAATTTCGGTTCCCGTTTTATCTGTTTCACCGGTCACTTCAATTCTATCATCAGGAACACCATGCCGATAATGCTGCTCATACACTTTTCCATGTCGTTGAATGGATAAGCGTAACTCTTCAGACAGAGCATTCACAACAGAAACCCCTACACCATGCAAGCCACCCGAAACTTTATAAGAGTTATCGTCAAATTTTCCACCCGCATGTAAAACAGTCATGATTACTTCAGCAGCAGAGAGTCCTTCATCTTCATGGACATCAACAGGAATGCCTCGCCCATCATCATTGACTGTGATTGATTCATCAGCATGAATCATGACATTAATTTCATGACAATGTCCGGCTAACGCTTCATCAATGGCATTATCTACCACCTCAAAAACCATATGATGTAAGCCGGAACCATCATCAGTATCACCAATATACATCCCGGGACGCTTTCTAACGGCATCAAGCCCTTTAAGAACTTTAATATTACTGGAATCGTAACTACTGGCACCTGCACTCATGAAGAATCCTTTTTAATGAAGGGAAAGTTCAAATTAAGCAAACATTGTAACATGAGCAGGCGAAGATTTATACGACGCCCCCGTGATACCCTTCATGCGTAAAGATGCCTTTATTTAGTCATTATGAATCATTAAAACCCGGTTATTTGATTTAAGAACATTCAGCAGTATCTATACCCACTTTTGCAAAAGACACGCGCACATCAGCCAGGTTATACCCATAATCTTCTGTTGCAGCTACGACACCACATGCAGCCTCTGTAAGCGTTGTCATACTTGAATTCCAATAATTCATATTCGCCTTAACCATCACATCAAACGCCTTTCGAATATCCCACCCTTTCGTCGTTGCAATAAGATAAAATGCTTTATTAAAAATACCGGCACCCGCATGCACTTCGGTATCGTCAAAATCATTCATATTATCAATAGAGCTACCATCTTTTTTGGGGTTATCTAAATAACGTAATGCACCTTCATCTTTTTTAATATCTCGCCCGATATCCCAATTACTTTTCCCCGTTACATAATATTGCATCGCAATTGCTGCTGCATCAGAAAATGCCTCATGCAATGCGCCCATTTGCGGATTAGAATAATCAAGGCCTGAGTGTTGCGAGGTAAAACCATGGCTAACTTCATGCGCTGTAATATCCAAAGAAGTCAACGGATAAAACCTTACGCCACCATCACCAAAAGTCATTTGCTCGCCATCCCAAAATGCATTTTCAAAATTTCGCCCATAATGAACACGCATTTTTAACTGCATGGGCGTTTTCCCATCTTCTTCAACTAAAGCCGGGACACCATACCATTCACGATAAAAGTCATTAACAATGTTTGCGCCATAAAAAGCATCCAAGCTAGGAGAATATCCCCCATTGACTTCATCTGCTTTCCAGCGCCGTTCATGGTTATCAATACTTAACCAAAAAAAAGATTCATCTTGCTTTTTACGCAAGCAAGACAACGGGTTAACACCCATATAAGACACATCATATACTGCAATATCATCATTCATTAATATACAATAATCAAGCTGATAGCTTGCAGGGCCTTGTTTTCCATTATATTGAAAATGCTTAGCTTTCATCGCAGGTAGATGATCATCAACACCATCATAAATCACCTCCCCTATTTTTTCATTACCTCCAACGCCACCGATGAATGCCTCCTCCACCTCAATCTCCCCGGATTTTTCTGACAAAACAGCATCCCAATTGCGGTAAACAAACAATGAATCCGCATCCATAATGCTGGTTGGTCGATGTGCACCGGTTGCACCATCATCATAATAAAAGCTAACTAAAAATGCATAATGCGCTTGTTTGGTTTTATCAACATAAACTATCGTTTTAACGGATTCTTTTGCGTAGCTTAACCCTGCCAATCCCCATTTTTTTTCAAATGCTAATTGTGCTTTTTTGATTGCTTTATCTTTCTGTGACTTCGATAGACAGTGAATCGTCGCCACACCCAAATCTTTATCTAACCCTTCATAAATCACACCATTCATCGCTGTGTGCTGATTCAAGCTGGCATACACCCCCAATTGATTATTTAATTTTGGCAGATGAACAACCGGCGTCGCATTCCACACCGGTAGTCCTAAATACAATTGCTGTAACCGAACATGGCTTGTTTGATTAAAATCAACATCTGTTCTAATTACCTGTAACTGGTTAAGACCTGATGATGATGCCGAACTCGTTAAAAAATAAGGCTTAATATAATGAGCAGACTGATGTCTCAAATCAACTTGGGTAGCTGCCAAAGTAATATTAGTTAACAAGGCGCTGGTGAGCGTTACAATTAATTTATGGTTCATTATGCATCCTAATTTCATCAAAAAATGGGGGGAATATCTTAAAATATTGAGAGGAGTATTTCACTGGATTAAATACTGCTTAAGTGGTCAAAAAAATAACCTGAAGTTGTATCATACAGCATATACTAGTACATCGTTTCACGTGAAACATCACCGGTTTCCAACTGAAAAAAAGAAGTGTGCTCTTCTAACAATTTTTCTTTAAAACAGCCAGGCTCAATGGAAGTAAAAAAGAATTGTCCATCAATATTTTTGATCACTTCAAAAAAACGGCCCACATGGGCCGTATCCAGCTCTGTTGTAATATCATCAAACAAATACGTGCAAGCATCAGGTAGCAACGTTGCCTGAGCAAGCTTTAAAGCAATTAAAACAATTTTCTGCTGCCCTCTTGATAAGGTGAGTTTTGCTTTTGATCCGGCTGTTTCAAATAAAACATCCGCTTGATGAGCGCCCGAGTGTGTATATTGCCGTTGCAAATCCTGCTCAAATTGTTTATCTAATATTTCATCTAATGCCATACCTGTGCTTTTTTTATCCCAGCCTTTATCATACGCAATATGACACTCAAAAGGTGTCAGCATCAAAAGTGTCTGGCTAAAAGCTTTGGACCAAGCTTCAAAATAACCCACTCTAAATTCATCTAATATCTGTGATAATTCAACCAATTGCTCATCCCAAGGCAAAAACTGACGCCGACTTGCCCTTTCACGAAGTAACATATTACGTTGTTTCAATACCCGTTTATAATCTTTCCATATCGTGTGGTAATCAGGTTCCACGTGAAACAATCCCCAATCAAGCAAGCTTCTCCTCACAGCAGGCCCTGCATCCATAATGTCAAAAATATCTTGGTAAAATACCTGACAAGGCAAGTATCGCGCTAAATCACTACTTCGCTGACAGACTTTTTTATTCAAACGAACAACAGTTCCAGTTTTAGCTTTTTGAATGCTAATAGAATCACCCATCTGCATTTCACCAAATACCGTCAAACTAGATGCTTCATAAGAAACCAAGGCTGAAATTTCACGAGCACGAAAAGAGTGTCCTGATCCTAATAAATAAATAGATTCAAGTAAGGATGTCTTTCCGCTACCATTAGGACCATAAAAAACATTAAAACGTTGGTTTAAGTCTAATCTTGCAGTCGCAATATTTCTAAATTGATGTACATCTAAACGGATCAAACTCATATTTTCATGGGCATAATAATGTATTGATAATGCTCATCCAATAATGATTCAACTAGAATACTACTGTCTGTTGTTGAAAAAGACAGCTGCACTTCTCCTTCTGGAAGTACTGCTAATACATCCAGTATATAGCCCGCGTTCACCCCTATTTTTAACTCATCCCCTTCTGTTTTAGCTTCCAACGATTCAATCGCTTCTTCTTTTTCTTGATTATTTGCAATCAACGTCAAAAGATTAGGCTGTAGATGTAAGAGAATAGCTTTTGATTTTTCATGTGCCAAAATAACGATTCGGGATAAAGCACGTTTTAAAACATCTCTATCAACATAAACTGATTTATTTTGCCCTCGTGGAATTGCTTTGGTATATGGTGGAAAACGAGCTTCAACCAGTTTAGAAGAAAAAATATACTGCTCGGTCACCAGCTTGACGTGCTTTTCACCTGCAGAAAAAACAACCGTTTCATCGGCAACGGTTTGGAGTAAGCGCAACATATCTTGAATTGCTTTTCGTGGAATCAACAAACGATGACGCACATCTCCAAGTGGCATTGAAAACTGGGTAATTGCCATACGATGCCCATCGGTTGCTACCGCTGTTAATCCATCCGAATCAAACTCTAAAAATAAACCATTTAAAAAAACACGTACATCTTGTTGAGACATTGCGAAATGTGTGCACTGAAGAACTCGGGCTAAAGCTAAAGTAGGTAACACAACTTCAAGCTTACTGACTTCATCTTGCATATATGGATAATCAGCTGCGGGAAGTGTCGCCAACTTAAATAAGCTTCGCCCTTCTTTTATTGTAACGCCGTCATCCTGATAAACAATACGAGGTATCGCTTTATCTTCTAACGAGCGCATAATATCTAAAAATTTTTTAGCTGAAACGGTAATTGCATCTTCTTTTGCTGTTGTTTCACACGGAATCCGTGCCGTCACTTCAATTTCAAGATCAGTTGCAGTAATGGTTAAATGTTGCTCTTTTAATACGAGTAAAAGATGAGACAAAATAGGCAAAGGCTGCTTTCTATCAAGCGCACCTGAAACCATCAATAAAGGGTTTAACAAATCACTTTTAGCTATATTGAGTTCAAACATAATCTATTACACCATTAAGAAGAAAGAATACGCATTAAATGTTTATAATCTTCTGAAAAATCACCGGCCTCTTGAATCAACTCTTTTATTTTTCGACAGGCATGAATAACCGTTGTATGATCTCGTCCTCCAAAATGATCTCCAATTTCAGGCAAGCTATGATTTGTTAATTCTTTAGCAAGTGTCATCGCCATTTGCCTGGGTCTTGCGATAGAGCGACTCCGCCTCTTAGATAACAAATCAGCCACTTTGACTTTATAATATTCTGCTGTTGTTTTTGTTATATTCTCAAGCGTCACTAATTTATCCTGGAGTGCTAATAAATCACGCAATGCTTCATTTACAAATTCAATGGTAATTGGTTTGCCCGTAAAATGTGCATTTGCAATCACACGTCTTAATGCCCCTTCTAACTCACGTACATTCGAACGAATCCGTTTCGCAATAAAAAAAGCAACTTCATAAGGCAACTCAATATTAGAGCTTTCTGCTTTACTCATCAAAATAGCAACCCGCGTCTCTAATTCGGGTGGCTCCACTGCAACAGTCAATCCCCACCCAAAACGAGACTTCAATCGCTCTTCAACACCTACTATTTCTTTAGGATAACGATCACTGGTTAGAATGATTTGCTGATGTCCTTCTAGTAACGCATTAAAAGTATGAAAGAACTCTTCTTGCGAACGATCTTTTCCAGCAAAAAATTGGATGTCATCAATCAATAAAGCATTTAACGAGCGATAAAATCGTTTAAACTCATTAATTGAATTGGTTTGTAGTGCTTTAACCATATCAGCAACAAAACGTTCTGAATGAAGATATAAAACACGTGCGTCCGGATTTTTCATTAAAATGTCATTGCCTATTGCATGCATTAAATGTGTTTTCCCTAAACCAACCCCCCCATAAATAAAAAGTGGGTTATAAGCATCCCCTGGCCTTTCAGCCACTTGAAGAGATGCCGCACGAGCCAATTGGTTAGAATTACCTTCAACAAAGGTTGAAAAAACAAACTTTTCATTCAGGTAAGTATTTTTAAAATGCTCTTTTGCTCTTTTGATTGACGTTGCTTTTGCTGAAGAATGAGCTGCTGATGTTTGTGTTGTTGTATCTTTAGTAACCTGTGTTTTAGGTGCACTTGAACCAATTTCAATACTCACTACTTTAATATTACTTTCACTAAATTGAGCAACTAACTCTTGAATCCGAGAATAAAAGTTTTTCTTTACCCACTCGACAACAAAACGATTAGGAGCGAGCAAGACAAGCGTCTCATTTTCCTGTTCAGGACTCAGCTGTAAAGGTCTTAACCAAGTATGAAATTGTTGAGGTGTAAACTCTGACTCGAGTACGCCTAAACACTTTTCCCAAACTTTCACAGCCACACAGTACTCCTCACCCAGAAGATAGTTATAAATTTAAACAAATTAGTATATATGCATTCGAAGAAAACAAGTTCGTACGATTTTTTCCTACCGAAGTTTTAGATAGTGCCATCGAGAAGCAATCTCATCAAGTAAAAAAAATAATACACGCTCAATAGAGCTTGAACGCTTTATTTCATAAAAAAATAGACTTTCAGTGAAAAACCCTTGAAAAAAGAGAGAGATAGCATGAGGATAAGTGTGTTTTCTATATGATGCGCCAAGTTATCCAGATCTAATGCCTTCTTCCACCAAGCATTTATACACATGAAAAAACAATACTTAACTAACTGTTATATATAAAAATTTTTTCTTTATACATAAAAGCTTTGTCCTTAATAATAAATAATAAGTTAAATTACTTTTTATTTTATTATTATTAGCCCCCATGTCTGATACACCCATATTCAAATATCTCAGTATTTTAAAAATTAGAGTCCATCAAAAAAATTACTTTCAACAAATCATTCAATGAGTTAGCGACAAGCGTCCAATGGATACTTATTTAACAATTGATTGACTTTTTTATTTTGAAAATAACAACGTTCAGATATTGATTCATCTAAAAAAGATAAAATAGAGTGCTATGAGTCATTAGCGCTTGACCAATTATTAAAGCGCATAAGTACGTGGAAAACCCTTTTAAAAAAGAACCTTTATATGAGGATAAGTATGCTTTTCATATCAGCAACAAAGTTATCCAGATCTCGTGCTTTATTCAACCCAGTGTTTTTACACACATTAAAATACAACTTAACTATTTGATTTTAAATTAAAATTAAACTTTATACATAAAAGTTCACGTTCTAATAATAAATAATAAGTTAAATTATTTTTTATCTTATTATTATTACAATACACATTATATTGAATCTTTATCTTTAAAAAGTAATTCATCAAGCATAGATTCTTTCATGCTCTCCTTTTGTGATCAGCAAAACTTGTTTGCGATATTCAGACGATGCTAATGTTGATGTGTTCCCTCTTTGATTGGATTAAGGATGATCAATAAAAGAAACAAGTCAAAACTTAAATCGAGTGCTATTTCAACTTATGCCAGTCGTTATGATTTAGATGACTTTACACTCACAGCATTTAATCAAGAAGGTATTCCCGCCCCTGTTGTTAAACAGTTTATTCAGGATGAATTACATCTTGAATCTGTGCCTCTATTGAATTTAGCAAGTTTTGTGACAACCTGGATGGAACCAGAAGCTGATGCTTTAATTATGCAATGCATCAATAAAAACTTTATCGATCATGATGAATATCCTGAGGTAGAAAAAATACATGAACGTTGTGTACATATGCTTGCAGACTTATTACATGCACCTAAACAAGCTAATTATGTGGGCACTGCGACGGTTGGGTCATCCGAGGCGATTATGCTAGCAGGACTTGCGCATAAATTTACATGGAGAGATAAACGAAAAGCTGCTTCATTGGATAGTACAGCACCCAACATCATTATGGGGGCAAATGTTCAGATTTGTTGGGATAAATTTGCATGTTACTTTGATGTTGAACCTCGAATTATTCCCATTGAAAAAAATCAATATACAATTACAGCCGAACAAGTAAAACCATTGATTGATGAAAATACAATTTGTGTTGCTACAATTTTAGGAACAACTTTTACGGGGGAATATGATGAAATAGAAGAAATAAACACCCTTTTGATCGATATAAAACGTGAAAAAGGATGGGATATTCCCATTCACGTAGATGGTGCAAGTGGTGGCTTCATTTCGATGTTTTATGAAGATGGCATTCAGTGGGATTTTCGACTGGAACAAGTCCAATCAATTAATTTGTCAGGCCATAAATATGGCTTAGTTTATCCTGGTATTGGCTGGCTATTATTTAAAAATGAGACGGTCGTTCCTAAAGATTTAGTGTTCGATGTGAATTATCTGGGTGGAAATATGCCAACATACACCCTAAACTTTTCAAGAGGAAGTGCGATGATTGTTGCGCAGTATTATAACTTTCTTCGCTTAGGAAAAGTCGGTTATCAAAAAATTGTTTGCAATATGATGGCTGTTAGTGATGCTCTTGTAGAAAAAATACTGGAAACAGGAGCTTTTGATTTGCTTGGAAACAGAAGAATGGAGCCTGTTATTAGTTTATCTTTAAAACACACATTACCTTATACCGTTTATGATATATCGCAAGCTTTACGTGCCTATGGCTGGATTGTACCCGCATACACTCTGCCTAAAAATGCAGATAAAATTGATTCTTTAAGGATTGTTGTAAAAGAAAATATGAGCATGACACTTGCGGAAGAATTTTTATCAGCTGTTAAATTAGTTCTTGAGGAGCTAGGAGATGGCAAAAAAAGCAGCTTAACTCGCACAAGAAAAGGGAAGTTTATACCTCATTAAAAAATAGACATCTCTGTTAGATGTTGTTTTGTCTATAATTCAACACTGACCTTGCTTTAGTTTTTTTATAGTAGTACTTGCATAACCCGAGGAAAACCCTTGTAAAAATAGTCTAATATCTCACGTATTTAAAAAAATGATGCATGTATTTTCTTTTATCCAGTCTATTTACCCACTCAATACAACCCTCACACACAAGATAAAAAAAAAGTAACTTGATGTTTAATAAGTTTTTTTAACGTTTATACATAAAAAATCACCCTATAATAATAAATATAATTTATATTCTTAAAATATAATATTTATTAATCTCCACTCCAATAAAATAGATCAGCTATTTGACAGCAAGACTAAAGTTTTTTATCATGGCCTGCTTTATAAATGTAAAGAGTTTTTTTCATGAAACGTACCTTTCAACCTAGTAATATAAAACGCAAACGTGATCACGGTTTTCGTGCTCGTATGGCAACACGTTCTGGTCGTATGATTATTCGTCGTCGACGTGCAAAGGGTCGTAGCCGTTTATCAGCTTAAAAAATGTTTGGGTTTACTAAAAGCCATCGTTTATTAAAAAAGTCTGATTATGATTACGTCTTTAGTCATGCTCTAAAACTTAATAATAAAAATTTCACTGTGCTTTACTGTAAAAATAAACTTGATCATGCACGTATTGGCCTTGTTTTATCTAAAAAAATAGTTCGTAAAGCACATGATAGAAATAAAATAAAACGAATTTTGAGAGAATCATTTAGGCTCAATGGTTATTTACCGGCTGTTGATATTGTGGTTTTAGCAAGGCCTGCTGTTAATCAAGCATTGCCTCACCAAATACGAGCTAATTTGGGTAAATTATGGGACGCATTATCCACGCAGCACGCACCTTAATTATTTGCCTTATTAAAGGCTACCAATATTTAGTGAGTCCTTATTTAGGAACTTGTTGTCGTTTTTATCCCAGCTGTTCTAATTATGCTATACAAGCAGTACATCAACAGGGTGCTTTTAAAGGTATATGGTTATCTATTAAGCGAGTTGTACGTTGTCATCCCTGGTCTTCTGGCGGATATGACCCTGTATTACCCAAATATTCAGAGATAAATATTAAGCTAAAAGATAAAATCTAACTGATTTTAAACGATTAAATATAAAAAAAGAGAAAGTATAATGGATATTAAACGCGTTATTTTGGGTGCAGCATTAGCCATACTTGCTTACAGTTTATGGACAGCATGGCAAATAGATTACCCAAAAGTGATTCCTTCATCACAGGCTAAATTGAGTGTTGCCCAGTCAGGTAATGCGGGTAATACACTTTTGCCAACTTTGACAAGACCCAATGCAACACAAGAGGAAATGGTAGGGCCGCAAGCATCTCAAATCTATGATAAAGCGATTGAAACAACGCCAGACATTCAAATTAAAACGGATGTGCTTGATTTGCGTGTGGACTTAATGCAAGGGGATATTGTATCCGCTAATTTGCTTAAGTATTCAGAAAGTGAAGCTAAACCAGATCAACCTTTTTCATTGTTGCGTGATGAAACAGGGATACGTTATGTGGCAAATAGCAGCTTGTTGCTTGTTAATCAGGGTGCTGTTGAGCATACAAAACCAGGCTTTAAAACAGAAAAAAATACTTACACACTGATGCCTAATCAAAATCAATTAACCGTCGCCTTAATTGGACAAACTGATAATGGTTTAATAATTAAAAAAGAACTTATTTTTAAACGAGGCAGCTATCTTATTGATGTACAATATACGTTGCTTAATCAAGGAGATGAACCATGGAAAGGTTATTTAAATACACAATTGTTACGTGATTTACCCAGAGAAGATAAATCAACTTTATCTCATATAGGTTCATATACCGGGGCCTCCTATTCAAATCCAGGCCATCATCGTTATCAAAAGCTTACTTTTAAAGATATGGCGAAGAGTGCCCTTGATGTTGATGTTGAAGGTGGGTGGATTGCGATGCAACAACGCTACTTTTTAACTGCATGGGTACCTGAAGCGGATTCAAAAGAGCGTTTCTACTCAAAAACATCAAATGGAAGTTATGCAATTGGAGCTGTGGGTCAAGCGATTAAATTGGCACCAGGCGCAACAGAAAAAGTGGGATCTCAGTTATACTTAGGCCCGGAAGTATCCGATTTATTAAAACCGATTGCACCAGGACTTGACTTAACCATTGATTATGGTTGGTTATGGTTTATTTCAGCATTTATTTTTTCAATCATGAAAGCTATTTATTCTGTAATTGGAAACTGGGGTTGGTCCATTGTTTTGGTTACTGTTTTATTCAAACTTGCTTTCTATCGTTTATCAGCAAAAAGCTATCGTTCTATGGCTGGTATGCGACAGTTACAACCTAAGCTACAAGCCCTAAAAGAGCAATATGGAGATGATAAAGCAAAAATTAGCCAAGCAACGATGGCCTTGTATAAAGAGGAAAAAGTAAATCCTTTATCCGGTTGTTTACCTTTGCTTGTTCAAATTCCTATATTTATGGCTTTGTACTGGGTGTTAATTGAAAGTGTTGAGTTAAGGCAAGCGCCCTTTATTTTTTGGATTAAAGATTTAGCTTCGCCTGATCCACTTCATGTGCTGACCTTACTCATGGGGGGCACCATGTTTATTCAGCAAAAGATGAATCCAGCACCACCTGATCCAATGCAAGCAAAGCTTATGATGTTTTTACCTGTCTTAATGACTATTATGTTTTGGAATTTTCCATCAGGTCTAGCTTTATATTGGACTGTGAATAATACGCTAACGATTTTACAACAATGGTATATTATAAGAAAATTCGGTAAACAAAAAACCGGGAAAAAATAACTCATGAGTGGTGACACGATTGTGGCACTGGCAACGCCACCTGGTCGCGGGGGCGTTGGCATTATCCGTTTGTCAGGTCCTGATGCTTACATGATTGGAATGAATCTATGTCGGCGTGATGCACCACTTAAACCACGTACTGCATATCATGTAAAATTTTATGCGGCAGATAAAAAAGATGAAGCGCTAATAGATACGGGATTACTCCTTTATTTTAAAGCCCCTTACTCATTTACAGGTGAACATGTTGTCGAGTTTCAGGGGCATGGTGCTCCTATTATGCTTGACCGTTTGGTTTCAGAGTGTGTTGCATGTGGTGCACGACTAGCACGTCCAGGTGAGTTTTCAGAACGTGCCTTTTTAAATAATAAACTTGATTTAGCACAAGCAGAAGCCATTGCAGATTTAATTCATGCTCATTCAGAAACGGCAGCACGTCTTGCTGTTCGTTCATTGCAGGGGGATTTTTCTCAAAAAATTAATATGATTTGTGAACAATTAGTAGCACTTCGCTTATACGTTGAAGCAGCCATTGATTTTTCAGATGAAGAGATTGATTTTTTAAGTGATGGAAAAGTTGCAGCTTTATTTCAGACTGTTTTTAATGATTTAAAAACTTTGCGTAAAGGTGCAAAACAAGGTGCTTTAATTCGTGAAGGGAGTGTTATTGTTATATCGGGCCCACCCAATGCAGGTAAATCAACATTACTTAATGTTTTATCTGGATATGAGGCAGCTATTGTTCATGATGAGGCAGGTACAACACGAGACGTGATGCGTGAGCATGTATTATTAGATGATATACCGCTTCAATTGGTTGATACAGCGGGTCTTCGACAAAGTGATAATGCAGTTGAGCAGGAAGGCATTAGACGTGCAAAAGAAGCCATTAAGCGTGCTGACGCTGTATTAATGATGTCTGATATAACTGAAAAAAATAGGGAACAATTTTTAGATGGCGCGCTGGAGGAGCTCTTACCCGCTCATGTTCCAGTCATACGTATTTTTAATAAAATAGATAAAATTAATCATGAAGTTTCTCGAGAGGGTTTACATGTTTATCTTTCAGCAAAACAAAAAAAGGGGCTTAAACATTTAAAGTCAGCTATCAAGGAAGCTTTGGGACACCAACCCACAGAAGGTCTTTTTTTAGCCCGTAGACGCCATATTGAGGCTTTAAATAAAGCACAATTTTTTTTGGATGCGGGAAAAAAACAGTTATTTGAAAATGCAGCGGGTGAATTACTTGCGGAAGATTTACGACAGGCGCATGATGCTTTGGGTGAAATAACGGGTCAATTTACCTCGGATGATTTGTTAGGGCAAATTTTTTCAACTTTTTGTATTGGTAAATAGGGGAATTATCAACAGCCCCTAGTAAAAAATAAAATCATTTAGACAAGGATAGGTCATGATTTATTCAAATATTTTAGATGTTATTGGGCAAACTCCTGTTGTAAAAATAAATCATATCGCAAATCATTTATCTTGTGATGTATACGCTAAGTGTGAGTTTTTAAATCCTGGCGGTTCGGTAAAAGATCGCATTGGTTTTGAAATGATAAAAGAAGCCGAAAAAAGAGGTGATATTAAGCCGGGAGACACTCTAATTGAGCCAACATCTGGAAATACGGGCATCGGGCTTGCTTTAGCAGGTGCTGTGCTCGGATATCATGTTGTTATCACCATGCCTGAAAAAATGAGTCAGGAAAAACAAGTGGTACTTGAGCGGTTGGGAGCTACAATTTATCGTACCCCGACGGAGGCTGCATTTGATTCACCGGATAGTCATATTTCATTGGCAAAAAGGCTTCAAAAAGAACTTCCTAATGCACACATTTTAGATCAATATGCAAATCCGGCTAATCCAAATGCACACTATCATGGTACTGCGGAAGAAATTATCCGTGATTTTGGTGAGCACTTAGACATGGTTGTTGCAGGCGTTGGTACGGGAGGAACAATAACAGGGATTGCTAAACGTTTGAAAGAGTATTATCCCAAAATAAAAATAATAGGTGTTGATCCTATTGGGTCTATATTAGGAGGAGGAGGAGAGGTAAAACCTTATTTTGTTGAGGGTATAGGGTATGATTTTTTTCCAGAAGTGTTAGATAATACTCGGGTCGATCAATATATTAAGTTAAAAGATGTTGATGCGTTTCATATGGCACGACGCTTGATTGCTGAAGAAGGGTTATTGGCTGGAGGATCGGGTGGGGGTGCTATGTGGGCAGCTCTTAATGCAGCGGCCCCATTAAAAGCAGGACAACGCTGCCTAGTTATTTTGCCAGACTCTATTCGAAACTATATGTCTAAATATGCAAGTGACACTTGGATGCAAGCAAACGGTTTTAGCGTTTCATAAACCGTGCGTTTATATTTTTAAGTGGCTTGCTGTTTCGATATCGGGGTCGACAGCCGAAGCTGTTGGTGTGTTATATTTATCTTGCTGCATGGTCTGTTGTGCTATTTGAGTTGCTTTTGCTTCAAGAAGGCTATTGTAAGTGATAGCAGGAAGATCATCATGCAAAGGTTCCCTGATAGTATCTAGGTGAAGCTGATTAATCTCATCGATTGATAGTGTGCTTAGCAATTGATTTCTTTGATATTCCAGACGCCTTACTAATTGGGGCATTGCTGCCACAGCAAGCGCCTGTTGTTGCGTAATATGGTCTTGGCAAAGAGCATCTAGCCCAGGGTTTGTTTGATGAGTATGTCGCTGATTTAAAAATTCAAAACAAGGCCCAAATTGAACAGAAACAGAGTAGCTTGTTTGGTGTATTTGATGATGCATCGTGATATCGGCAGCACGTGAACTGTCTGTTTTTTTTGCGAGTGTTTTATTATTGATTGTTTCTGCAATATTAATGTCTTGCTGTAATGCATCAGACATCGCGTGAATGAGCCATAGTTGCTGATGAGGTATACGATTAAAGTGTATCTCAAGCCCTTTTGTTTTGAGTTTTTCTGTTAACGCATTGAGCCAGGATGTCATGGCTTGGGGTAAGGCTAAATTAGGACATTTAGAGCTTAAATTAAGTGCAATAAAAGCCGTTTTTATTTTTGGATGTCCTGACAGTAATTTATCAGTGAGGTGAACTGCAAGCGCCATGTCTTGTCTGTTTAAAATAGTAATGGTTGAGGGGGTTTGTTGATGTTGACTGTGTGTTGGGGGGTGTGGGGTAAAAAAACCATTATGAACGGCCATTATATATTCCAAAAAAAGATTAAAGCTACTGAATAGTATAGAGGAAAAAAGATAAAGAAGAAGTACTTGACAAAACAGCCTGAGAACTTAATAATTTTGACTGATTTGTTTTGCTTTATTTTGAAGTTAGATAAATTATTAGCGCTGTTGTTGACAAAGGGAAAAAGAGGCTTGATAATCGTTCTAGTGTACGTTTTCGAATGAGCGATGATCGCGTACCGAAGTTAATACAACGTTGTGGCTTAATAAACGGAAGCTTATAATAAAAAAGTGGAGAAGCGCATGTTAAATTTAAAGAAAACTGCAGCAGCAGTTCTTGCTCTCAGCAGCAGTGCTGTATTTGCTGGAACAATGGGACCTGTTTGTAGTGCTGTAAATGTCACTGTTCCTTGTGAAAGCACAGCTTGGGATGTAGGTGCTCGTGCATTGTATTTACAACCAGTTTATTCTGGTGGTGGATATTCTTATGGGGCAATAAACAATTCTGATCGTTTTGTTGATTTCAATAGTACTTGGGGCTGGGGCTTCATGATTGAAGGCTCTTACCACTTTGAAACAGGTAGTGATGCAAATCTTAACTGGTATCATTTTAGCCGTTCAGGTGATAAGTCTTACACAGTAGATAATGCTGGTGCAATAGCTAATCTGGGTTCTGTTGTAAATACAACTACAGGTAATTTGTCGACTGATCCTAGTTGGGATGCTGTTAACTTAGAATTTGGACAGCATGTTGATTTTGGTGAGAAAAAAGATATTCGTTTCCACGGTGGTGTTCAATATGCTCGTATAGCGAACACAGTTAAAATGCAAGGTACATTAACAGGTACCGTTACTAGCCCATTTATTACAGGCGGTAGTGCTAGTGGAACATATGTAGCAACCTTTCAAAGAAAACCAACATATAATGGGTTTGGTCCTCGTGTAGGTGCTGACATGGATTACGAATGGGGTAATGGCTTAGGTGTTTATGCAAATGGAGCAATGGCTCTGCTTGCAGGAAGCAGCAAAGTATCTAACTCTTACACCGATAATCAAGGTAATTCACTTCAATCAAGTGCTTCTAAATCAACAATCGCACCTGAACTTGAAGCGAAGCTTGGTCTCAAATATGACTATGCAGTAGCTCAAGGTGACTTGACACTTGATGTAGGTTGGATGTGGGTTAACTACTGGAATGTTAACCAATCAGTCGCTGGTATTGGGCCGATTACTACAGCACAAGAAGGAGACTTTGGTGTTCAAGGTCTTTACTTTGGCTTGAAATGGTTGGGTAACGTTGCTTAATCGCACGTCGCTTATCTCATTGAAGAGGCCGTCGTTTTCGACGGCCTTTTTTTTGTTTTAATTTTAGAGAGTAGAAATGGATTTTCAGCTTAATCAAGAACAATTGTTATTACAGAATATGGCCGCTGATTTTGCACGGAAAACATTTTGGCCTAATGCTGCAGACTGGGATGAGACAGGGACTTTTCCAAAAGAAGCACTAAGAGAGGCTGCAAAATTAGGCATGGCGGGTATGGTGGCCCGTGAAGATATAGGCGGTTCAGGGCTTAATCGTTTAGATGCAGTGCTTGTACTTGAACAGTTAGCATCAGCTTGTGTGAGTAGTAGTGCTTACTTATCGATTCATAATATGGTTACCTCTATTTTAGATCAGTATGCACCACCAGCACTTCGTGAAAAATTTGGCCTACGCTTGACTCAAATGGATATATTGGGAAGTTATTGTTTGACAGAGCCTGAGTCTGGTTCAGATGCAGCTTCGCTGAAAACATGTGCTCGGAAAGAAGGAGATGAATACATTATTAATGGTTCAAAAGCGTTTATTTCAGGAGGAGGAGTAAGTGATATTTATCTTTGTATGATACGTACAGGAGATGATACACACCATGGTATTAGTTGTATTTTAGTTAAAAAAGACACACCTGGATTAACTTTTGGTAGCGCAGAAAGAAAGATTGGTTGGCATAGTCAGCCCACAGCGATGCTTTTTTTTGAAGAATGCCGTGTGCCTGTTAGTCATCTTATTGGTGACGAGGGAATGGGATTTAAAATAGCTTTAAATGCTTTGAATGGAGGCCGAGTAAATATTGGAGCATGCTCGCTCGGGGGAGCTTTAGCCTGTATTCGTTTAGCCAAAGCATATATGCATGAGCGCCAACAATTCAAGAAAAAACTGGTCGATTTTCAAGCGCTTAGGTTTCAGATTGCAGATATGATGACTCTGTTTCATGCGGCTCGTTTAATGGTTTATCGGGCAGCTGAAGCGTTGGACTCGCAAATGCCGAACGCATCGATGTATGCTGCAATGGCAAAACTGTTTGCAACAGATGCGGCTTTTAAAATTAGTGATCAAGCGATGCAGCTACATGGTGGATATGGATGCTTGAAGGATTATCCGGTTGAACGTTTTTTTAGAGACTTACGCATTCATCAAGTGGTTGAAGGTACAAATGAAATTATGCGAGAAATTATTTCTAAATCAGCATTAGATGAAGCTTTTATGATTGAATAGGGAGGTTGTATGACAGATGTATTACATCGAATAGATGCGGGTGTTTTAGTGATTACACTGAACCGACCAGAAAAATTAAATGCGCTTAATGGTGAGGTTTTAGATATTTTACATCACTTATTTTTAGATGCAAAACATAATACGGCTATTAAAGCAGTGTTGATTACAGGTGCAGGAAAAGCTTTTTGTGCGGGAGCTGATATACGGCGATTGGCTATGTGTAATGCAGAAACAGGTTATGCATTTGCACGTGCTGGGCAAGATGTTTTCCGTGAGCTTGAGACATTAGGAAAACCATCTCTTGCAGCAATTAATGGATATGCATTTGGTGGGGGGTGTGAGCTTGCAATGGCTGCAACTTTTCGAATAGCATCTGAGAAAGCTCAATTTGGTCAGCCAGAAGTAAAATTAGGTGTGATTCCAGGCTATGGAGGCACACAGCGCCTTGCCCGTTTAGTTGGAAAAGGAAGGGCACTAGATTTATGTTTAACTGGGCGCACGATTGATGCAAATACTGCTGTATCATGGGGTTTAGTGAGTGAAGTGGTGTCTGATGATATTTTATTGGAACAGGCTAAAACAATGCTGAATCATATTTTAGCTGTGGCACCTCTAGCGGTTAAAGGAGTCATGGATGCTATTGATTCAGGTTATGATTTATCTTTGCCTGATGCTTTTGAGCTTGAAGCGCTGCACTTCTCTAAAGTATGTGCAAGTCATGATAAAAAAGAGGGTGTATCCGCTTTTCTTGAAAAACGTACCGCTGTATTTAAGGGAGAATAAGCGTGCAAGATGTAGGTGATGTTTTATTTTCCGTTCAAAAAAATATCGGTACGATTACTTTAAATAGACCGCATGCATTGAATGCACTCAATTTTTCAATGTTTAAGGCCATGCTTTCACAACTTGAAGATTGGAAGAAAGATGAAGATATTCATGCGGTTGTTATTCAAGCCGTACCTGGTCGTGCTTTTTGTGCTGGAGGAGATGTACGCTGGGTGTATGATGAAGGACAAACTGATCCACTGATTCCTCTTCAGTTATTTAAGCATGAGTATCGCCTAAATTATTTAACCTCTAATTTTGGAAAGCCTTATATTGCATTGATGGATGGTTTAACTATTGGAGGAGGCGTAGGTGTTACCCTACATGGTTCACATACAGTGGCGAGTGAGCGGTTTGCTTTTACAATGCCGGAAGTGAGTATTGGTTTTTTTCCTGATATTGGGTCGAGTCATCTTCTTTCTGCTTGCCCCAGTGGGTTGGGTTTGTATTTAGGGTTAACCGGAAGACGTGTGAATGCATCCGATTCAAAAGTATTAGGTTTTGTAGGTTATACGATTCCAAGTGATTCTTTTTCGTCAATACTTGAACATTTATATCAAATGGATTTATCCACAGAAGCTCATATGAAAGTATCGAGCTGTTTAAATCAATATCAAGAAATAATGCCAACAGGTAGTACGGCATCGGAAGCTGATGTGGTATCACAATGTTTTGAAAACCAAACAACGCTAAAAGATATTTTTGAGGCACTGGATAAAAATGGTAGCCAATGGGCTATTGAAACACGGGATGCTCTACTTCAGCAATCGCCACTTAGTCTTCATATTACATTACAGCAATTAAATCTTGCAAAAGGCTTGAAACTGCAGGAGTGCTTGAGTATGGATTATGGCTTAGCGTATCACTTTTTGAGGAATCATGATTTTTATGAAGGGGTACGTGCACGTTTGGTTGATAAAGATAAAGCACCTAAATGGCAACCATCGTCTTGGGATATTGTTTCAGAGTTAGAAGTATCACGTTATTTTGAAGTACCCGCAGAAATATCATCATTATGGTGATGTTTTATTAGGTATGAGCTATGGTAAGATAAGAAAATTTTTTGTATGAGGTGTTAGGTATGGCTGTTCACTCTGATCAGTGGATTGAGAAAATGGCATTAGAGCACGGTATGATTGAGCCGTTTGAACAGGGGCAAGTTCGTGAAAATGAGCAAGGTCGTATCATTTCATATGGTGTTTCTAGTTATGGCTATGATGTTCGGTGTGCGAATGAATTTAAGATATTTACTAATATTAACTCAGCAGTGGTTGATCCGAAAGCATTTGATGAGAGTAGTTTTGTAGATGTGACATCGGATGTTTGCATCATTCCTCCTAACTCATTTGCACTGGCACGAACTGTTGAATACTTTCGTATTCCAAGAGATGTTTTAACGGTTTGCTTGGGTAAATCAACTTATGCGCGTTGCGGCATTATTGTGAATGTCACTCCTCTTGAGCCTGAGTGGGAAGGGCATGTAACTTTAGAGTTTTCAAATACCACACCATTGCCGGCAAAAATTTATGCGAATGAAGGCGTCGCACAAATGGTATTTTTAGGCGCTGAAGAAACGTGCTTAGTTTCTTATAAAGATAGAGCAGGTAAATATCAAAAGCAAAAAGGAGTTACGTTGCCACGTACGTAATGATTTTTACTCATCCTCTTGGATAGGGTATGCATCACAAGATGCCATTACGCGAGTACGTAAGTCTTTCCCTGGTTTAAAGTGGGGAGTATGTTTACCTGTTGTGATAACTTTTTCGCCTGTTTTGGGGTTATGTGCATTGCGAGGAGGGTGGTATCTTAGTGAAAAACTGCCAAACCCTCTAATTTCAATGCGCTCATTGTTAATGAGTGCATGACTCATTTCTTTAAGCATTAAATTTACGCTTTCCATGATGCGTTTTTCGGGCAAGTGCGTCATGTCTGCGGCAAGGTTTGCGATAAGCTCGGATTTAATCATACTTACCTCGACCGTTTGAATCGAATTCTTTTTATCTTACGTCATAAGTATAGACTTGAAAAGAAATTATTCAATTTTATTGCCTTAGGTTAAAAAATTGTTTATTCCTAAAGAGAGAGGATTAAAATAGGGCGAATATGATGCGAATAAAAAAACAGATTTTAATGATTTTGTTTTGTGTACCTGTACTTCTATATGCTGGAGTTAGAGAAAATGTGAGAGGAACCCGTTATTGTGAAATCATTGTATCTGATGGCTGGCTTAAATGTGCGGTGTATACAACAGAAGGTGTAAATTATTGTCCTGATGCATCTTGGCGAACTTTGACTAAAAGAGATGTGAAAAAAGCAACGGGTGCTTCTAAAGCGATTTTACAAGGACCACATTATTGGGTTATGGATAAAATAAATACAACACCACTCATTAAAGTAGAATCTAAACAATTTAAGCAGTTGGAAACAAAAAAAATAGCATATGTACATATTGGCTTATCTGATATATTAAATGGCACAAAACCTTATCGTCGGCATAAAGTTGATTTAAAAAATGTATTTACATATGAAGCAGGAAAACCTGTTTATGAATTAATTGATCCTCAAGGTCATGTTTATGTTATGCAGTCTTATAGTTTAAATAAAACAAAACAGACAGAAGGTAGTCTGGTAAAACTTGGGACGAAGTTAAAGTTGCCTAAAGGTTGGCAGTTTAAATCAGGTCTTTTAAAGAAGCAGATAGAGTTGAAAACAGCTCATAATAAAGCTGTGATACTGCATGATGAGTTGATGAATCGCTATCAGTTAAGCTCACGTGATTTTTTAAGGTAGTTATATTATTTTTTAGAGGATTTAATGCAAACAGTTAGTATTACACGACCAGATGATTGGCATGTCCACTTTAGAGATGATGTTATGCTTCAAGGTACTGTTTCAGCAACGGCACAGTACTTTGGACGCGCATTGGTTATGCCTAATTTAGAGCCGCCACTTACGTCGCTAGATTTGCTTTTAGCTTATCAAGCGCGTGTGATGAAAGTTGCACGTGAGTATCCTCATTTTGAACCTTATTTCACATTGTATCTGAATGAGAAGGTTTCTTTTGATACATTGGTTGCTGCACAGCAGCATACTCATATTTTAGGGTGTAAACTCTATCCTGCAGGTGTTACAACAAACTCAGAGCAAGGTGCACGTTCAATTCGTGCACTTTATCCACTGTTTGAAGTGATGCAAGCTTCTCGCCTTGTGTTACAAATACATGGTGAGGTGATTGCAGGGGATATATTTGATCGTGAAAAATTATTTATTGAGACCCACTTAAAGTCAATGATGCGTGATTTCCCGAGGCTTCGAATTGTATTAGAGCATATTTCAACAAAAGCAGCGGTTCAATATGTAGAAGCTTCAGCTGAAACGCTTGCAGCAACGATTACACCGCATCATCTATTGTATAATCGAAACCAGCTATTAGCCGGAGGTCTTCGTCCGCATTATTATTGTTTACCGATTTTAAAGCGTGAGCAAGATCAGCGGGCGCTACAGGTTGCCGCGACAAGCGGCAACCCTAAATTTTTTGCAGGGACAGATAGTGCCCCGCATGGAAAAAATCAAAAAGAGTGTGCATCAGGATGTGCTGGAATTTATTCGGCTCCTTTTGCCTTGTCGATGTACGCACAGGCATTTGAGTCTATGCATGCATTAGATAAACTGGATAAGTTTTTAGGACAGTTTGGTGCTGAGTTTTATGAGCTTCCTATTGCTAATGAACGTATTACATTAATACGTGAGTCGATTACTGTTCCAGAGCAGTTGAGTTTTGGGGAGACACATGTCGTGCCTGTACATGCGGGTGGGGCTTTTGCTTGGAGTATTCAATGAATAAACGGTTTCGTGGCTTTATGCCTGTCGTTGTAGATGTTGAAACCGCAGGGCTTGATGCCAAACAACATGCTTTACTTGAAGTTTGTGTGGTTTTACTTGAGCTAAATAAAAAAGGAAAACTTATTTGTGGTGCATCACAGTTTGAGCATATTTTGCCTTTTGAAGGTGCAGTTTTAGATGAAAAATCATTAGAATTTAATGGCATAGATCCTTTCCAACCCTTGCGTTTGGCGCTTAATGAGCGTGATGCGCTCACTCGTTTGTTTGATCCGATTTGGCAAGCACTTCGTCAGAGTAAATGTCAGCGTGCAGTATTGGTTGGGCATAATGCATGGTTTGATTTATCTTTTATAAATGAAGCAGCTGCTCGAACCGGCATTAAATCACCTTTTCATCGATTTACGTGTTTTGATACAGCAACGTTGTCGGGTGTGCATTATGGACAAACAGTGTTAGCGAAGGCAATGCGAGCGGCGGGCATTGCTTTTGATGCAAATGAAGCACACTCAGCGATTTATGATGCGGAAAAAACGGCTGCCTTATTTTGTAAGATAATCAATACTTGGCAGCCGCCTCAGTTAGACTAAGCAGTCCACTATTTTAAAGTTCTTCGCTGTGCTCAGCCAAGTAGCTTGCAACACCAGCAGGAGATGCGTTCATACCGGTTTCTCCTTTTTTCCAACCAGCAGGACATACCTCCCCGTGCTCCTCAAAAAACTGAACAGCATCAATAATACGAAGTAGTTCGTCAACATTTCGGCCAATTGGAAGGTCATTGACGATTTGAGAGCGAACAATACCTTGATTATCAATAACAAAAGCACCTCGAAGTGCAACGCCTGCACCAGGATGTTCAACACCATAAGCTTTACAAATGGCATGATTCATATCTGCAGCCATTGTGTATTGGACTGGTCCAATGCCACCCTGGTTGATAGGGGTGTTTCGATATGCATTGTGTGAGAAGTGAGAATCGATAGAAACGGCAATGACTTCAACACCACGATCTGTAAATTCTTTGATACGGTGATCAAGTGCAATGAGTTCTGATGGGCAAACAAATGTAAAGTTAAGTGGGTAGAAAAATACTAGACCATATTTACCCTTTAAGTGGCTGTGTAAGTTGAATTCATCAACAATTTCACCTGAACCGAGTACGGCAGGAACTGTAAAATCAGGGGCTTTTTGTGTGACTAAAACGCTCATAGTGTTCTCCGATGGTTTGTCTTAAAATTAAGAGGTTGCGGCTTCTTTGAGTAAGGGGCCCAGCTCATTTTGTTCGTGCATATCAATGATAATATCAGCGCCACCAATTAGCTCACCTTTGACATAAAGTTGAGGAAATGTAGGCCAGTTTGCGTATTGTGGTAGAGTTTTTCGGATATCAGGGTTTGCAAGTACATCAACCGTTGCAAACTGAACGCCGTGTGCCTCAATACATTGAACAGCCCGAGATGAAAAGCCACATTGTGGAAATTGGGGGGTACCTTTCATGTATAAGATAACGGCATTATCTGTGATTTGTTGTTTGATTTTATCTAATGTATCCATTAAAGACCTCTATGTATTGCATATTCAAGGGTGCTTAATTATCGATTAATTTGCCTGTTTATGCAAACCAGCTTGTGGTGCTAATGTTTTCGGTGTAATTTTTTAAGTACATTGAGGGGACGGTGAATTGTAGAGAGACTTTGATCAAGTATACAAATATTTAGGGGGTGTTGATATTTACTCCCGTTTTGCTTGGCTAATTTGTTCTTGATTTTTATCATCCTGGAGTGAGTATTTTACACGAGATGGAGAGACGCGTAGTTTATAGACGCATGATAGGAAAGAAGATCCGAGTGGGGTGCGTTGTGTAAGAGATATGAATTAGATGCTTCCTTTGCTTCCAATATCACTGATAATCAAGAGTAATAAGTGACATTGGGAGCAGTGGTTAGTGTCCGTTTTTAGGATCAATCGCGCTAAATAATTCAGGATTATCTGAGTAATCAATAGGCACATCAATGAGTACGGGTTTTTTAGATGCAAGCGCTTGTTGATAGACTGATTTGAATTCATCGGGATGATTAAGTTCTAAACCAACAGCACCAAATGCTTTTGCAAAATCAGGAATATTTACTTGCCCGAGTTGAACGCCACTTTCGCGGTGGTATTTCATACGTTCTTGTTCTAAGACCATGTTATAAGTACCATCACGCCAGATAAAATGAACGAATTTAATGTTTTCACGAACAGCTGTATTCAATTCCATCGCACTAAATAAAAAGCCACCATCTCCAGACATCGAAATAATGTTGCCTTTGGGGTTTGCATAGTGGCAAGCAATCGCCCATGGCAAAGCAACACCGAGCGTTTGTTGTCCATTACTAAATAAAAGTTGATGAGGCCGAAAAGATAAAAAGTAGCGAGCCATCCACATATAAATGCTGCCAATATCACAGCAGATAGTGGTGTCATCATCAATGATTTGATGTAGCTCATGGATAAAACGCAATGGATGAATAGGTGTATTAGAATAGTTTTTTCCGGATGCTATTTTATTTGTTAAAGCTTGTTGTGCTTGGGTAATCTGTGGGATGTTATGGATATTTTTACGTGATTTGAGCAATTGTTGAAGCTGCGCTATGTTTTCAGCAATGTCACCTAGCAGCTCGCAAATAGGATGATAAGTTTCATCTAGTTGGCTAGCCGTATAATCAATATGAATAATATTTTTGTTATTTTTTGCATTCCAGATTTGTGTATCATATTCAACAGAGCAAAATCCAATACACAAAACGACATCAGCTGCGTCCAGTATGTCATCGCCCGGTTGGTTTTTAAAAAGTCCAACACGGCCCATGAAACAGTCGAGCTCATCAAGTGAAATGGCGCCTGCTGCTTGATAAGTACTAATAACTGCAATGGGTATATGTTTGAGCAAAGAGCGAATAGCTTGGGTATTATTGGGTTTGCTTGCATCCATGCCGAGTAGAAGGACAGGCTGTTTTGCATGGTTCATTAAATAAGCGGCCCGTGTGATATCAGTTTGAGGTGCGGTGCCATAATGGGGTTCTGATAAGTTAGGGAGTGGTTTGTGCTGAGTTAATTGACTCGACACATCTTGTGGCAAACTGATAAAACAGGCTCCTTGACGAGGAGCTACGGCATGCCGGAAAGCATTAGCAACAACTTCGGGTATATTATGTGCTGAGAAAATTTCAACACTTTGTTTTGTGACCGAGCTCATGAGCGCTACATTATTCATACCTTGGTGTGAATGTTTTAAAATCATAGATTGGGGGACATTGCCGCCAATGGCAACGATAGGATCTCCTTCTGTTGTCGCTGTTAATAGGCCTGTGGTTAGGTTTGAAACACCAGGACCTGATGTAACAAGAACCACCCCCGGCTTTCCTGTTAATCGTCCATAAGCCCCTGCTATAAAAGCTGCATTTTGTTCATGACGACAAGTAATCAATTGAATATTAGAATCTAGAAGCGCATCAAAAACCGCATCAATTTTAGCACCTGGAATACCAAATATGTATTGAACACCTTGTGCTTCTAGGCATTGGATGAGTAAACGAGCACCGGTTACTTGAGGCATAAAAGTGTCCTATTTATGTTTTTATATTCCATAAAAAAGCATTTAAACTTGGGCTGGGTAAAATAAAATTAAGTAGTAAAAGCAAAGCGCCTAGGGTAGCGGTTAAATTAGCAATAAAAATGATCATGTTTAGTCGACGAAGTTCGCCTTCATGCATCCAAAAAGCATGAAAAATGAAAACAGCAATGAGATTAAAAGGAATGAGTACTATGGCAGCTATCTGAACATAAATGCCAATCATCAATAAGCAGCCTGCGATGCTTTGGATAAAAATGCCAAGGGTTAATAAAATAGATGGAAGAGGGATGTTTCGAGTGACCATGAAATCTCGAGTTGCTTGCCAATGCCAAGCATTCCAAACACCAAAAAAAGCAAAATAGAAACCGATTAAAAAAGCACCGAGTGTCGGAGAAATTAATAATATTGCGTGGGTGAGATATGTTAAATCCATCAAATAAGTGCCTTTAGGTTATGATTTTATTTCCAAAAGATGGAATGCTTCATTTAAGCGTAGTCAAGAAATGGCTATGTTTAAAGCGAGTCTTTAACTTATTTTTTATAGAAGCCTTTATGGAGAAAACAAAGACGTCGCATTGCAATCTTGATACACTACAGACAGATTTAAATACACAATTAATATGACTTGTCAGTAAGGAGATTATGATGACATTTACCCTACCCGCTTTACCTTACGCGATGGATGCATTAGCACCACATATGTCGCAAGAAACCCTTGAATATCACTATGGGAAGCATCATCAGACTTATGTAACGAATTTAAATAACTTGGTTGAAGGCACCGATTTTTCGGGTATGACACTTGAAGATATTATTAAAACAGCTTCAGGGGGTATTTTTAATAATGCAGCACAGGTTTGGAATCACAGTTTTTTTTGGCAGTGTTTAACTCCAGAAAGTTATGGTGAGCCAAGAGGTGCATTATTACAAGCTATTCAAGAGGCATTCGGCTCGTTTGCAACATTTAAAGAGCAATTTACAGATGCAGCTGTTAAAACATTTGGCTCTGGTTGGGCGTGGCTGGTTCAAGATGAAAAGGGAGCGCTACGCATTATCAGTACAAGCAACGCCGGTAACCCAATGACATCAGGTCTAAAACCGCTTTTAACCTGTGATGTATGGGAACATGCTTATTACATTGATTACCGTAACCGACGCCCTGATTATTTACAGGCATTTTGGTCGCTGGTGCATTGGGATTTTGTGAGCGAACAATTAGGCCAATAAGGAGAATATGCGATGGCACTCACAACAACCTACAATCCACTTCCCGTTGCCTTTACGCATGGGAAAGGTATTTTTTTATACGATCAAGCAGGTAAAGCATACCTGGATGGTTTAAGTGGAATTGCGGTGTGTGGTCTGGGTCATGCGCATCCTAAAGTAACAGCGACTATTCAGAAACAAGCAGCTCAATTATTACATACTTCAAATGCGTATCATATCTTAGAGCAAGAAGCGTTGGCTAAAAAAATAACAGACTTGACCGGTATGGATGAAATGTTTTTTTGTAATTCAGGCTCAGAAGCCAATGAAACTGCAATTAAACTTACACGTCTGTATGGGCATAAAAAAGGAATTGATACACCCTCTGTTATTGTAATGAAAGGTGCTTTTCATGGTCGCTCACTAGCAACCTTAACGGCGACTGGTGGGCGGAAACATCAAGCAGGATTTGAACCTTTGGTGCCAGGTTTTGTGCGAGCCCCTTATAATGATATAGAAGCAATCCAAATGATTGCGGCTAATCGTTCAGATGTTGTTGCTGTTATGCTTGAGCCAATTCAAGGCGAAGGAGGCGTTATTGTTGGTGATGAAGCTTATCTCCATGCTGTATCTGCATTATGTAAGGCGAATAATTGGCTTTTAATCATGGATGAAGTACAAACAGGAAATGGTCGAACGGGTCATTTGTTTGCATCTTTAGGGCTTGGCATCGTACCTGATATATTAACAACAGCAAAAGGGCTTGGGAACGGTGTTCCAATTGGAGCTTGTTTAATCGGCGAGCGTGCTTCAGGATTATTTAAGCCAGGTAGTCATGGTTCAACTTTTGGAGGTAATCCTTTGGCTTGTGCCACAGCACGTACGGTATTAGATGTGATTATTCAAGATAAATTGTGTGAGCGAGCAGCACAGTTGGGCTTGAAACTGAAGCAAGCATTAACTCAAAATATAGGCGATCATCCTCAGGTACATGGTATTCGTGGAAAAGGATTAATGCTTGGGATTGAGTTAAATAGGCCTGCTGCTGATATGCGCTTAATAGGTCTTGAAGAAGGGATACTATTTAATGTAACAGCCGAAAAAGTTGTGCGGCTTTTGCCGCCGCTGATTATGACTGACAGTGAGCTGGATGAATTAATTGCTCGATTAATACGCACATTTGAGCGTTTTTTGGACTGAAGATTGCCGGTTGTAGGCAGCGCCTTTTAAGTTAAGCGCTGTCTTAAAACCTCGTATAAACAAATACCCGTTGCAACAGAAACGTTTAAACTCGATACTTGCCCTTGCATTGGAAGTGCAAATAAATCATCACAAACATCTCGTGTGAGGCGACGAAGGCCTGGTCCTTCAGCGCCCATGACAAGAGCAGTTGATGTCTGTTTATAGTCGATGTCATAGACTGACTGAGTAGCCTCACCCGCTGCACCATAAACCCAAACACCAGCTTCTTTAAGGGTTTTGATAGAGCGTGCTAAATTTGTTACACGAATAAACGGCATGGACTCTGCGGCACCAGAGGCGACCTTACTGACAACAGGTGTAATATCAGCACTGTTATCTTTTGGGGTGATAACAAAGTTAACACCAGCAGCGTCAGCGCTGCGCAGACAGGCGCCAAGATTATGTGGGTCAGTAACACCATCTAGAATTAAAATTAGAGCAGGTTTTTGTGCTGCTTCTAAGAGTTCTGGTAAATCTGCCTCAATATAAGGTTTCAGAGGTTCTGCTTCAGCAATAATCCCTTGGTGTGCTATGTCACCAAAGCGTTGTCTGAGCGTTTCAGGCGCAAGTGACTCGATTGGGATATTGGCCTTTTGTGCGGCATTGAGTACATCTTGCAAACGTTTATCAGCTCTATTTTTGCTTACGTATAGCTTGTATGTTTGCCTTAGGGGATTGTTAATAAGCGCTAAGACTGGGTGAAGACCATAAACTAAATGTTCAGCCATTTTCTTTCTCATCTAATTGTTGTTTTAATACCGGTTCAAAGTCTATTTTTCGCTCATCTAAATCAACACGGGCAACTAATACCGTCATAGGATCGCCAAGGCGATAAGTGTGGCCTGTACGCTCACCTACTAATCGGTGTTTGACCGCATCAAAAGCATAATAATCGCTACTCAGAGACGTAACATGAACGAGGCCCTCGACATAAATCTCATTGAGTTCAACAAAGATTCCAAAGCCGGTGACGCCTGCAATTTTACCTTCAAACACTTGTCCTATTTTTGACTGCATATATTCGCACTTCAGCCAAGTCGTCACTTCACGAGTGGCTTCATCAGCACGTCGTTCAGTGGATGAGCTGTGCTTCCCAAGACGGCTCATTTCGTTATCGTCGTATGCAAATCCTTCAGGAGATTGATGGTCAAGAAGATGTCCAATAGCTCTGTGAATGAGTAAGTCAGGATAACGACGTATGGGAGAAGTAAAGTGTGTATAAGCAGGGTATGCAAGGCCAAAATGCCCACCGTTAGCTTCGATGTATTGCGCTTGTTTGAGTGAACGGAGCATGACAGTTTCAATTAAATGTCGCTCAGGTTTTTCACCTACGGCAAGTAACGTTGCTTGGAAGTTCTTGGGGGTGGGTTTTTTTCCGCCGGTTAACGTCAGACCAAACTCACCCAAAAATTGTCTAAGAGCGATGAGTTTGTCATCAGCCGGAGCTGGATGAACTCGGTAGAGCGTCGGGATATCTGCTTTTTCAAGAAAACGGGCAGTTGCTACATTCGCAGCTAACATACATTCTTCAATTAGGCGATGTGCATCATTTCGAATAACAGGAATAATACGTTCTATTTTGCGGTGTTCATCAAAAATAATCCGAGTTTCGGTTGTATTAAAGTCCATAGCGCCACGTGCTTTACGTGTTTTAAGTAGAACATGATAGAGTGCATATAAGTTTTTTAAAGCAGGAAAAATAAGGTCTTGATTCTCTAATTCACAGGAGTCTTGTTTAAGCCATTTATCCACTTGCGTATAAGTCAGGCGTGCTTTTGAATGAATGACGCCACGATAAACCCGTGAACGTTGAATCTTACCTGTAGGTGTAATGGCCATTTCCATCACCATACAAAGTCTGTCTACTTTGGGTTTGAGTGAGCAAATGCCATTGGATAAGACTTCGGGTAACATGGGAACAACGTTTTCAGGAAAATAGACAGAGTTACCGCGACGAGCCGCTTCTTTATCTAAAGGTGAATGGATAGCGACATAATGACTGACATCAGCAATAGCGACGTAAAGTTGATAGCCTCCTTTAGGTTTAGGCTTACAGTACACCGCATCATCAAAGTCTTTCGCATCTTCACCATCAATTGTAACAAAGGGCAGATGGCGAAGGTCTGTACGTTGCTTAATGTCTGACTCATGAACTCTATCAGGCACATCTTTCAGTGATGCGTGTACATCATCAGGCCATTCGGTTGGAATGCCATGCGCCAAAATAGCAACCTTAATTTCCATCCCGGGAGCCATATGTTCGCCTAAAATTTGAATCACTTTCCCGATGGCATCTGTATGTTTGTTGGGATAGCTTAATATTTCAACCAGAACAACTTGTCCTGTTACTGCCTGATTTGTGTGCTCAGGTGGAATTGAGATATCTTGGGTTAAGCGTTTACTATCTGGGGCAACAAAGTGAATGCCTTGATCTGAGAAAAAACGTCCAACAACCCGAGGGTTGGCATGTTCGATGACTTCATGAATTTTACACTCAGGGCGCCCTCTGCGATCAACACCTGTCTGGTGAACAAGTACGGTATCACCGTGCATAACAGCACGCATTTCGCGTGGTGAAATTAATAGATCTTTTTGATCGTCATCTGGAATAAAAAAGCCAAATCCATCAGGATGTGCTTGGATAGTCCCACGTTGCAGGTTAATTTTATCCAGTAAACAATAGCGTCCTTTTCTATCTTGCATCAGTTGGCTGTCACGCAGCATGGCGCGTAAGCGAAACCCGAGTGCATCTTGCTCTGCTGTTTTTGAGAGATTCAGAGACGAGATGAGTTGCTTTTTAGAGATCGGACGCCCGAAAGTTTTGAGTGTTTCTAAAATAAACTCACGACTAGGGATAGGATCGGCATATTTTTCCCGTTCTCTTTGATGAAATGGATCCTGTTTATGGCGCGAGGATTTTGATTTTTTAGTCACAGTATTCTAAGACAGTAGACGAAGATAGATTGAGTCTAACATTTATTGTGCCTTTTGGGGTAATTCGAAACCACGACGGCTAATATAAGCAGTTAATGCTGCTAGAGGCATATTCTCACCAGCCCAGAATACCCCTTGTGTTTTCTCTGGACGAGCCGTTATTGGCCATTCACAAGCAGCAAGTGTTTGTTCACAAGATACTTGTTGTTCGTGTCCAGGTCTTGATTCGATGCAGCTGAGATCGAAAGCTTTGTCTTCTAGCGCAAGGGCCGACCAATAGTTTGCTTGAAGACGACTGCTCCACCCGGCATGGTTGTCTTTTTCTGACATGGGGTGTGTTATCCACAGATCAGCCTCAGAGAGGTTGTGTAACATGATAATTCGCGGGGAGCCAGCAGGTAGATTAATGGAATCACCTTTTATAACAAAAGGTTTGCACGTGCTTGGAAAAATTTCTTCTGCTTGTGCAGAGGTTGTTATTGTGCAGCATAAGCAAAAAAAAGTTATTAATGAAGAAAAGTAGCGCATATTATATCTCTTGAAATTGAACTTGTCAGATTTAGGTAAGTGATAAGTTTAGCATAATCAGCGCAAGGGTGAATGCAAACTGTTCATATGGTAGGATTAGCTTTTCGTTTTGATTCTGGGTGTTTTGTGGAAAAAAAAGTAGATGTGTCCTCTATTACAATTTTACATCGTGAAGCAATTGTTGCTTGGAAGACGTCTGGAGTATTGTTAAATGCATCAGGGTTTTTAGCGCTTGTTGAACGTAATCATGCATTTAATTATCAGCTTTGGCATGCTGAAGATAAAGCGCGTCGTGAAGATATGGGCCATAGTTTTGTTTATCACGCAAAACGCGATATTGATGGGTATAATCAGAAGCGTAATGATTGCATGGAAGCAATGGATGATTATTTAGTGGCTTTACTTAAGCCGATAGGGCCAGATGATTGTCCTGTACACTCGGAAACACCGGGAATGATGATTGATAGGTTGTCTATTTTGGCATTGAAACATTATCATATGGCGGAACAAGCAATGCGCAAAGATGTTGATGATATTCACCGAGAGCAGTGCTTAAAAAAATTAGATGTTATTGTTGAGCAGAGCACACAGTTATCAGCTTGCCTAGATAATTTACTGCAAGAAACAGTGCGTCATACACGTACATTTCGAATCTATAGGCAGTTTAAGATGTACAATTCAGCGCATTTGAATCCTGAGTTATACGGCAATTGAATGATTTCTATAAATGGCCCAATCGTCATTTAATGTGATTTCCTCTTTGTCGTCAAAGCTGTTACTGCGCTCTTTCTTCTCTTTAGTGGTTTCCAGTTGAGGTAAAAAGAAGTTCTCGGAGGTTGAGTGGCGCCGCTGCTTTTTTTCAGGTGCTGGAGCAGGAGGTATCACAGGGTCTGCTGTTGTTGTGTTAAATAAACCAAAGTTAGGAAGGCTGGATACATTGGGATCATTTGAAGGGTTGTCCGCGCTATCTTCGCCTTCTTGTTGAGAATCATTTATTTTTTTTGCAGAGCGATACGCTGCTTTTTCGCCCTGGTCTATACCACGTATTTTTGCATTTTCATGGGTAGCGTTTTTCTCTGATAGAGCGGTTGTTGATTTTTCTTGGCCTCCGAAGAGATCTTTATGATATTTTGCAAGTGATCGACTCGCCCAGACGATAGCAAAGAAAACAGCGGTAGGTACAATGAGCAGCCATATTAAAGGGTTTGTATGGTCATAGTTTTCGGTGTTTCCTGTAAGTGCCAAACCAAGAAGAACGGCTTTAATGCCTTTGAGTATGCCGGAACAAGCAGAGCGGAAAAAGTCAGTCAAACAAAACATGCCATAAACAGGGAGTGCTACATCAAGCCCTAATTGAAGAAGTGATTCTGATTCTTGTTTTGTATTTTCTTTTGGAAATTCTTTAAATAAAACTTTTTGAGGTTTATTTTTTGCTTTTTCAATAAATTGATAAATGGTTTGTTCTTTACTCTGATGATGCTCTACTTGGTTCGTCGTATATATACTTGCTGACCATAAGGAAGTACAGACAGAGCCAATCAGTAAGAGCCCCCCGACGGCAACCGTACAGAGAGCAACAATTTCAGGCAGTGGTGTCGCAAATAAAACTAAGCTAATAAGTGCATATGCAAAAACACCACAAACAAGGGCGGTATAAATGGCCAGTGCATGACGAAGACCGATTAAAACAGCATCAGTTGTTGATATTTTATGTGAGTCATGAAGTTTTTTTCGTGTATCATGAAAGCGCCCTAAAGCGGTATTAAGTGCACTATCAGCTTCTTTTTGTAGTTTAAGTATTCGGTCTCGTTCTTTGAGCCACTGATGACCACTGCGTGGGGAAGATGAATCATCAATTTTGATGAGCTCCCATTGTATTTCATTGAGCTTTGCGAGTCGGACTTCAACTTCTTTGGCATGCAGCGATAGTTCGGTTTTTTCTTGGCTGATACGTAAGTTTTTTTGGAAATCTTTTTCTTCATGTAGACGTGTTAAAATACAGCATGCAGAAAATAAAATAGAAACAGAAGCGACAGCAATAAGTGCTTCGGCTGATAGAGCGGTAACAGCAATCAGTCCCATAAACATATAAAGGCCATCAATAAAACCAGCATAAGTTGCGGATGCGTAACTTTTACGTTGAAGCGTCTTAGATTGATGGTTTTTTTGCGCTTTTGATGCCACTGCTGCATGGAAGTCAGCGTAGTGCTTTTCGGCTATACCAGGCAGTAAGTTGCGCCATTGAAGAATGCTTGGGCGTAGTGGCTTTGTATATTCTGAGGTTTGGAGGTGAGATAGGAATAGATCAACCCTATTCGGATTGAAGGGAATGAGATGACTTTTTGCTTTTTGGGATTCATAATCATAACTGATGTAATACAGACCATTCTGGGATGTATCTTCGCTATTATTAACGAGGCGAAAGCCATGGATATGCTTGGTGAGAGCCTCACTCCCATCTTCAGGCAATGTTGTGGTGAGTTCTCTGAATGAGCCCCAGTTGTCTAAGTCTGTGCCTAGTCGCTTGTTATCAGTCTGCATGTCTTTTCGAGCATTGACCATACTGCGATTCCAAATACGGTTGGCTGCAGATAAGAGAGCAAAGATGATACCAAGAGGAAAAAGAAGGTGACGGAAACTTTGTTCAGTTAATAACTGCATTGCTCCAAGTGTGCTTTTTGTAGCACGAAAGGCATTTTTTATACCTTTTGCTGCATCACGTAAGGATTGCCAGGCTCGATAGGTCATTTTTCCGGCGATGGTCTCGGAATTGTAGAAGCTTTGGGCAAAGGCGGCAACACAGGCTGTAGGGATAATGGTTATAGCGGCCCAAAAGATTCCATCTGGGGTGCGTAACCAATCGTACATATCGTCTGTTGCAGCACTCGCATTCTGCATGCCGTAACTGGATTCGTAGCCGAGCTCGATCATTTTGGGCGCTAGGTTTAGAACATCCCAAAAACCGTATACAGAGTAAATGCTAGCATCATCGCTAAGCTTCTTTCCTGTTGCTTTGATTTGTTTTTTTATGTGCGTGGAATATGGAGACGATGAAGTTTTCTTAGCCGATAGACTGTGTTCGGCTTTTCTTAATAAGGGTGAATCTGCTGTAACGCTTGGCTCTGCCATATCAATGGTCAGCGGTAACTGAGATTGCGATAGATTTTAACGGATACTATGAAAAGATGCAAGTATTATTCCAATATGCACTTTTTTTGTCACAAAAAAATCACAACCTAAAATCATATCATACGCTGCTTATTTGGCAATAATTAGAAGTATATTTTTTGTAAGAAAATCAAGATAGTGTGTGTAAGCTGCTATAAGGTAATTTTTGCTAGCATAAACAGCACGTTACCAATGTTTTTAGAGCCAGGAATATAGGTGGCTAATAACGAGAGTCGGTGATAGTTAAAACCAGCCCAGGGTAGTGCTCCAGGGAAGGGGGCATTATTCAAAATATCAGGCCTTGCTGTGAGAAAAACAGTAAATCCAAGTCCTGCACTACTTGTTTCTGTAATATGGAAGGTTTTAAGAAAGGCATAGCCTGCGATAGGTTCTGCTTTTCCGTGTGATTCTAGAAAAACAAAGGCGTACAGACCATTCCAATTGCCGTTTTCATCAAAAAAACCTTTGCCCAATCCACCGCCCCAAGCGTTTTCATTGTAGGAGCCAAGTTTTTCTTTTGAGTATCGATATCTATTATGCCAGGCATAGCCTGTGAGATAGAGTTCGTTATCTCCTTCAGTCCAGGTTTGATAAGGACGAGAACAGGTGGGCTTGAGTACAGCGGGCCATTTTTTGCAATGTGAAGGAGTCTCTGCGTACAGATTGTGAAAAAATAAAATATTGAAGAGTAAAAATAGACTTTTTCTCATGTGCTCTTGGCCAGCCAGAGGGGTTTTTTAGTAACTCCCTTTAGTGTTAATGTTGATAAACTTTATATAGAAAATGAGAAGTGATATTAACATGGACCTATTTCGTAAGAAAGATCCCCGTGCCTCATCAGATGGTTTAGCGCTTCGACGCTGCTTATCTGGTTTTGACTTAACTTTATTGGGGATAGGAGCGGTTATTGGGGCAGGTGTTTTTGTTTTAACAGGTGTTGTTGCTGCAACGCAAGCAGGTCCTGCAATTATTTATTCTTATATTCTAGCCGGATTTGCTTGTGTTTTTGCAGCTCTTTCTTATGCTGAGTTGGCTGCGATGATTGGCGGTTGTGGCAGTGCATATGGTTATGCATATGCAGGTTTTGGTGAGTTGCTTGCTTGGATTGTTGGTTGGGATTTGCTTCTGGAATATACCGTTTCGGTCTCTGCTGTTTCGGTTGGGTGGAGTGCATATGTGGGAGATGTTTTTTCTAGTCTGGCCATACATTTTCCAAAGACACTCCTTCATGGGCCTAGTGAAGGGGGGGGTGTTAATGTAATGGCATTGTTAGTGATTGCCGCGTTAACAGGGCTTTTGAGTGTTGGCATGCGCTCTAGTGCGCGTTTTAATCATATTATGGTACTGACTAAGTTGCTGGTGATTACAGCTGTGATTGTTGTCACAGGACTTGCTTTTCAACAAAAAAATTGGGTTCCATTTTCACCTTTTGGTTGGGGGGGGGTAATCGAAGGTGCTTCGCTTATTTTCTTTGCTTATGTTGGTTTTGATGCGGTTGCAACAACGGCTGAAGAGGTGATTGAACCACAGCGTAATCTTCCGATAGGTATTATTTCTTCTTTATTTATTTGCACGGTGATTTATATCATTGTAGCAGCATGTTTAACCGGCGCGGTTCCTTATCAATTGTTGAATGTTGCATCACCGATTAGTCACGCTTTGCTTTTACTAGGGCAACCTGTGGTTGCAGGGATTGTTGGAATTGGTGCAATTGCTGGGCTTACAACCGTGATGTTGGTCTTATTTTATGGGTTAAGTCGTGTTTTTTTAGCCATGGCACGTGACGGGTTATTGCCACATTATTTTGCCAAGGTCAATGCAAAAACACATACGCCAACGCGTATATTAATCACTTGTGGATTGACGATGGCCTTAATTGCCGGATGGGTGCCTATTGGAGAACTCGCAGAATTAGTGAATGTAGGAACATTGTTTGCATTTACGGTCGTGTGTTCAGGTGTCATTATACTGCGTTATACGCAGCCAGATATGGAGAGACCTTTTAAGACACCAGGGGCACCTGTTGTGCCTTTATTGGGAATTATGAGCTGTGTGTATTTGATGATTCATTTGCCGTGGGTGACTTTGCTGCGATTTATTGTTTGGATGGCACTGGGTATGATTGTTTACTTTGGTTTTAGTCGCTCAAATAGTGCTTTAGCACCACAAAACTTACCATTGGATGAGTCTGATACCTATTAGCTGAAAAACAAATACATGATGCCGCCAGCAACAAATCCAGTTGCAGGAATTGTAAACATCCAGGCGATACAAATCATCTTAACTGTTCGCCAATGTGTGTGACCTTTCGTATTTGAAAGTCCAACACCTGTAATAGATCCGGTTACGGTTTGTGTCGTTGAAACAGGAATACCTCCTTCAGTTGATGCTAAAATAACCATTGCCGCACCTGTTTCGGCAGCACATCCTCTCATGGGGTTTAAGTGGGTAATGCCAGAACCCATGGTGCGAACAATACGCCAGCCTCCAAAAAGTGTGCCGAGGCTTATCATGAGATAACATGAAATAATCACCCAGAAAGGCACATGAAAAGGGCCATCGAGCCAAGAAGCGGACATGAGTAAAGCGGTAATAATACCCATGGTTTTTTGTGCGTCATTACTACCATGAGCTAAACTTAGCAGTGCAGAGGAGGTCAGTTGTAACCGTTTGAACCAACGATTAAGTTGTTCTTCTGGGTTGTTTTTAAAACATTTCTTGAGTAGGTAGCCAATGAGCGTTCCAGCAGTGAGGCCTAAAAGTGGTGTAATAAAAATACCAAACCCTACTTTGATAAAGCCACTGCTTTGTAAACTATTAAAACCGCCATGCGCAATAGCTGCACCTGCTAACCCACCAATTAATGCATGTGACGAACTTGATGGCAGGCCGAAATACCAAGTGATTAGATTCCAGCTGATGGCGCCAATGAGTGCTGAAAAAATTAAATTGGGGTTGATCATGTTTGGATCGATGATACCTTTTCCAATCGTCTTTGCAACCATCAGATTAAAAAAACCAAAAGCAATAAAGTTAAAAAAAGCAGCCCATAAAACGGCTTGGCGAGGGGTTAAGACACCGGTTGTAACAATTGTTGCGATTGAGTTTCCGGCATCATGAAAGCCGTTGATAAAATCAAAAGCATAAGCTAGAACAATAATACCGACAATAAAGAGGGTGCTTTGTTCCATGGCAGTTTTCCCCGTTTAGAGGTGATAACTACTTTTAGTTAATAGTTTTGATATAGCATACATTAGCTGCTGAATCAAAAATGGAAGGTCTGCAGCACCTGCATTGTGAGCCAGTTCAGCATGTGCCATTTCATCTGTTTTCATTTGGGAAAGAATAGCGTTTGTTTTTTTATCGGATTGGGGGAGGCAGTTTAGGTGACGAATGAGGTGCTGGGTGACTTGTTTTTCAGTTTCTGCGACGAATCCAAGACTCCATTTATCCCCAACAAGACCAGCAAAAGCGCCAATAATCCATGAACCTGCATACCAAAAAGGGTTTAATATACTGGGGTTGTGATTGAGCTCCTGAAGACGCGCCTCACACCAAGCTAAATGATCAATTTCCTCAGTAGCGGCTTCATTCATTTGTTCTCTGACAGTCTCGAGTTTTGCTGTCAGCGCTTGCCCTCGGTAGAGTGCTTGTGCACACACTTCACCAGCATGATTAACCCGCATCAGCCCGGCAACATGTTTTTTTTCGGCTGTACTCAGTGGAGTGTCAGGAATGGTTTTAGCAGGATTTTCACGTGAGCATTCACGCAGACTGGGTGGTAACAGTGTACGTAGGGTCGCATCAGTTTCGATGAGTATACGGTCAAGACGGGTCATTTTTCGCATGCACGTATGTTAACAAGTTTGGGTTGGCTCAGCAAATCCGCTATGATGAACAAAAAGGGTCTAAGAGTGACGTAATATTATGGATTATCAAACACGCAGGCGTGCTTTAGCAAAGCGTCTTCCTGCAAACTCACTGGCAATTATTCCAGCGGCATCCGAGAAGCTACGTAATGGGGACAGTCATTATCGATTTCGGCAAGCCAGTGATTTTTATTATTTAACAGGCTTTGATGAACCCGATGCTATCTTATTGATTACATCGGGTGAGCAAAGTGAGAGTATTTTATTTAACCGCCCTAATCATGCACTTGAAGAGCGTTGGACAGGGGCGCGTTTAGGGCAGGCAGCTGCACCGACAACGCTTCAAGTCGATGCCGCTTTTTCAAATGCTGAACTTGAAAAGCGCTTGCCCGAATTGTTATTGGATAGGCATGCAATTTATTATCCAATGAGTCAAGATATAAAACATGAAGCAATACTTCGGGAAGCTTGGTGTACAGTAAAAGGCAAAGCCTCTAGATTGCACATAACACCGGAGATATTTGCAGATATCACGCCTATTTTGGGTGAATTAAGACTGATTAAAGATAAAGATGAAATTCTGTGGATGCGAGAAGCCGCACGTATTTCAATTGCAGCACATGAACGGGTGATGCAAACGGCTTCAAAAGCAGAAAATGAGTATGAACTTGAAGCTGAATTTGTATATGTTTTAGGGAAGTCAGGCTGTCGTGATATGGCATATGACGCTATTGTTGCGGGAGGTTCTCGCGCTTGTACATTACATTATACGGCAAATAATCAAACACTCCAGTCGGGAGATTTACTCTTAGTGGATGCGGGTGCTGAAGTAGGTCATTATGCAGCGGACATTACCAGGACTTACCCTATTAATGGCCGGTTTAGTCCTGAGCAGCGATTAATTTATGAGTTGGTTTGGCGTGCACAAAAAGCAGGTATGGCGTGTGTAAAGCCAGATTCTCCATGGAATAGTATTCAAGCTGCTGTTGTGGGTGAGTTGACATCAGGTTTAGTTGAGCTTGGATTGTTGCAAGGTGATGTGAGTACTCTGATAGAAGAGCGCGCATATAAGGCATTCTATATGCATACAGCAGGTCATTGGTTGGGTTTAGACGTACATGATGTAGGTAATTACCAAGAAAATGGCGCCTCTCGCTTGTTGCAGCCAGGCATGACTTTAACGGTTGAGCCAGGCTTATATATTGCTGAAGACTGTGAAATGGTCGATGAGAAGTGGCGGGGTATTGGTGTGCGAATTGAAGATGATTTGCTGGTAACAAGAACAGGGCATGATAATTTGACAGAAGCGCTTGCTGTTAGCCCGGGTGATTTAGAGGATATTGTCGGTGGTTAAAGGAGTAGAACAGACAGTCGATGAGATAGACATTCTGATTGTTGGAGGTGGACTTATTGGCATGGCGATGATGTGTGCGCTAGCCCCATTAGGGTATCGTGTTCGGTTGGCTGAAGCACGTGTTGCGATACACAATACACCGCAAATATTAGAAACAAGAAGCATTGCTTTATCGCCTGCAAGTATTCGTATTTTAAAAGAAATACAAATATGGCCTATGTTAGCATCGGAAGCCTCATCAATTAGAACAATTCATATCTCTGAGCAAGGTCAGTTTGGACAAGCATATCTAAATAGTGATGATTCGGGTGAGCCGCTGGGAGCCGTGGTTGAGATGCATACACTCAATCATGCGCTAAAAGCACATTTAAATCCTACGGATGTCTATGTGCCTGCACGAATTATAGGGTTAGATGCGCATACAGGTGTCGCAGAGCTTAAAACCGAATCTGGCGAGCAAACCGTACGTGCCAGGTGGATTATTGCGGCAGATGGGACTCATTCATCTGTACGAGAACAACTAAGCGCTCAAGCGAATTATAAAATTTACCCTGAGCATGCCATCGCGACCAATATTGCATTGTCACGGCCACATCAGCATGTCGCATATGAACGTTTTACATCAGATGGGCCACTTGCTTTATTGCCTTTAGATGATTTGCATATGGCACTTGTTTGGACACTAAAATCAGAAGAGGCTGAAGCATTTAAGGCCATGAGTGAAGTGAAATTTTTGCAGGCATTGCAGCGTATATTTGGATATCGAGCAGGGCGTTTTACGGCTGTGGGCCCTCGAGTGACTTACCCACTTCAGCAAGTCATGATGAAAAAGCAAGTGCATGGACGCGTTGTTTTTGTAGGAAATGCAGCACATACACTGCATCCTGTAGCAGGACAAGGGTTTAATTTGGGGTTGCGGGATGTTGCGATGCTTGCTGAATGTGCTTTAAAAGAGGGGCTGACGGATAAAAGTTTGATACACTATCAAGCACTTAGAAAATCAGATCAAAAAATAATAACCACAGCGACAGACGGCTTGGTTTCGTTGTTTAAAAGCAAACTACCCGGGATAGGTTTGGCTCGGCGCGCAGGCTTACTTGCTTTAGATAATAGTACTGTTTTAAAAGAGATGATCTTGCGGCATGCCAAAGGATTTGGTGGTGTTGTACCCGACTTGGTTTGCGGTATTCCGCTTGATGTGAAAACAAAGGCTTCTGGATGTTAGACGAATCAGTTGATGTATTAGTTGTTGGGGGAGGTGTTGTTGGACTTGCTTCAGCTGTTGCTATGGCATCTCGCGGGTTTTTAGTCACTGTATTGGATGCGGGTTTATTAGCAGCATCAGCGATTAAAACAAATACACGTGTTTATGCGATTAATACAGCGTCAAAAGTGTTGTTTGAGCAACTAGGAGTTTGGGCACTTTTGCCCGATGAAGTGCTTGCACCTTACCAGGGTATGCAGGTCTGGGATGCTAGAAATCAAGCTGAAATTAATTTTAATGCGCGCGATTTAATACAACGAGAACTGGGGTTTATTCTTGAAGAGCATGTACTTCGAAAGGCATTACTGACACGTGCTGAGGCATTGAATATTACATTAGTATCCAATACATGTGTTTCTGATTGTATTGAAACCATGGAAGGCATGGAGCTGGGGGCACAAAATGGCCGTAAATGGCATACAAAACTTTGTATGATTGCAGACGGAGCACGTTCAAACACGCGAGATTTATTAGATGTTTCTGTGACAAGCTGGTCTTATCAGCACGATGCTTTGGTTGCCACGGTGCATACAGAGAAACCTCATCAAGCCGTTGCTTATCAGGTATTTTGTACAGATGGGCCACTTGCCTTTTTACCGTTGAAAGATGCCCACCAATGTTCAATTGTTTGGTCACACCCACCTGAACGTATTAAAGCGTTGATGGCGCTAGATACACAAGCGTTTGAATCTGCATTAACATCAGCATTTTCAGATAAACTGGGTGCTATTCAACTGGCTAGTTCACGCGTATCATTTCCATTACGTATGCGACATGTTGAGCAGTATGTTGGCGCATCATGGATGCTTTTAGGAGATGCAGCACACACTATTCATCCACTTGCAGGGTTAGGTCTTAATATCGGGTTAGCTGATTTAAATACTTGGCTTCAGTTACTCGATCAACAAAAAGATGGCATGTGGTCTTCTCGAGTGTTGGGTGCTTATCAACGTGAACGAAAGCATGCCGTTTGGCTTGTGATAGGCCTGATGCAAGGGATTAAAACAATATTTGGGTTATCCGCAATGCCTGTGAATCTTGTACGAGGTATGGGCATACGTGTTTTGAATCAAGTGTTGCCGTTAAAACGGATAATAATGGATTATGCAGCCGGGAAGTCTATGTAGTCGATATTTTATCTTATAGATGTTGATTGTGAGTGATGCTTTGGACTGTATTTAAAGAGATGCCACGCAAGCATTGATGTGTAGCAGTATTTGCACTACGATCGGTGTTTCCAACCTTTATTAATTTGAGCAAGTCTTTATGACGCTGATGACAGAGCAAAAACCACTCACAGATTTTACGGAAAAAGCTTATCTCGATTATTCGATGTATGTAATTTTAGACAGAGCTTTGCCTCATTTAGCTGATGGCTTTAAGCCTGTACAACGCCGTATTATTTATGCGATGTCAGAGCTTGGCTTAAAAGCTGCATCTAAGCATAAAAAATCAGCACGCACAGTGGGGGATGTACTGGGTAAGTTTCATCCGCATGGTGATACAGCCTGTTATGAAGCAATGGTTTTGATGGCTCAGCCGTTTTCTTATCGTTATCCGTTTGTTGATGGTCAGGGTAATTGGGGTTCACCTGATGATCCTAAATCGTTTGCAGCGATGCGTTATACTGAAGCACGCTTATCTTTGTATGCAGAAGTCTTACTCTCAGAGTTGAGGCAAGGCACGGTGACATGGCTGGATAATTTTGATGCGACACTTAAAGAACCTGCCTTATTACCTGCACGTCTTCCTAATGTGTTGTTGAATGGAGCAACGGGGATTGCTGTTGGAATGTCGTCAGATATTTTACCTCATAATTTAGTTGAAGTAGCCAATGCATGCATACACCTACTGGATGATCCCAAAGCTTCGTTAGAGGATTTATTAGGTATTGTGCAAGGCCCAGATTTTCCAACAGAGGCCGAAATTATTACACCCAAAGTGGCCTTACATAAGCTCTACGCTGAGGGAACAGGTTCTGTCAAAATGCGCGCAGTGTATACCATTGAAGATAATCAAGTGGTGATTACAGCATTGCCGTACCAAGTATCGGGAGCTAAAATTATTGAGCAGATTGCGTCTCAAATGCAACAGAAAAAGCTACCCATGTTAGATGATTTGCGAGATGAATCAGATCATGAACATCCGACACGATTGGTGATTATTCCACGCTCAAATCGAGTAGATCTAGCCACTATGATGTCTCATCTATTTGCGACAACAGACTTAGAACGTAGCTATCGTGTCAATTTTAATATGATTGGCTTAGATGGGACGCCGCGTGTTAAAAGTTTAATAGCTATTTTGAATGAATGGCTTGGGTTCCGAGTAGAAACCGTTCGAAGTCGTTTGCAATATCGATTAACGCATGTGCTGGATAGGTTGCATGTATTAGAAGGTTTGTTGATTGCTTATTTAAATATAGATGAAGTGATTGCGATTATTCGTGAAGCTGATGAGCCAAAACAAGCTTTAATGGAAACATTTGGCCTAAGTGAACGTCAAGCCGATGCAATTTTAGAAATAAAATTACGACATCTGGCTAAATTAGAAGAGCAGAAATTAACCGCAGAGCGTGATGATTTGGCGCGTGAACGAGATAAACTAGAGCGTATTTTGGGAAGTGAACGGCGTTTGCGGACCTTGGTTAAAAATGAAATCGCGGCAGATAGAGATCAGTTTGGTGACATGCGGCGTTCACCGATTGTTGAGCGGCAAGAATCTCAAGCGTTAAAACAAACAGATATTTTGCCGAATGAACCGATGACTGTTGTTTTGTCAGAAAAAGGGTGGATTCGAGCCGCCAAAGGTTTTGATGCAGATGGACGAGCCTTGAACTATAAGGCAGGAGATGGTTTTCAGGCGCAAGTTTCTGTTCGAAGTAATCAGCAAGTTATTTTTTTAGATAGTGAAGGTAAAGCTTATAGTCTACCGGTACATACGTTGCCTTCAGCACGTGGACAAGGCGAGCCACTTACCGGAAAATTGAATCCGTCAGATGGTGCAACATTTGTGACATTATTTGCCGGTGAATCTGAGCGTCGGGTAATTCTTGCAAGTGATGTGGGATATGGATTTGTGACGACAGTACAAGATTTGTATGTGAAAAGCCGTAATGGACGAGCTTGTTTAAAGCTGCCAGATAAGGCTTGTGTGTTATCGCCTCGTGTGATTCTCTCTGATAATGCTGAATATTTGGCGTGTGTGAGCAGTGCAGGGCACCTACTGATTTTTCCTTTAGCCGATTTACCCGTGTTGTCACGAGGAAAGGGAAATAAATTAATGCAGCTCACAAAAGATGAGAGAATCATCGATATACAAGCACTTGCATCAGATAATGAATTGACGGTTTTTGCAGGGAAAAGGCACTTTACTTTGAAGCCTGCTGATTGGGCAGCATACAGAGGGGAGCGTGCACGCCGTGGGAGTTTGTTGCCACGCGGTTTGCGCCAAGTATCGTCATTAAGTCTTTTAGGTGGATGATATTTTTATCGTGGCAAACTTGCAAGATAATGGGCCAGTGCATGAATATCATCAGGACTCATATTTTCGGTGATACGTTGCATCGTATGACTAGGGTCATTATCGCGAGTGCCGGTTTGGAAAGCTTCAAGTTGATGAGTAATATAGTCAATTTGTTGGCCCCGCAATGCAGGAAATCCTGGTAGTCCATTTCCTTTGGCGTCATTTCCGTGGCAGGCAACACAGGCTAAAATATTTTTACTCGGGTTTCCGAAGCGATAGAGTGCTTCACCTTTTTGGTTTTTCCTTCTTAAATGATGGCTGCCAGCTGGACGAGGTTGTTTAGCATAAAAATGGGCAAGATTTGTGATATCCTCAGAGCTTAATTGTAAAAGGAAAGGTATCATGGCCGGATCGGCATGGCGAGTTTTTCCGGCTTTTAGATCGAACAGTTGTTTTTTTAAGTAGTCGGTTTGTTGGCCTGCAAGGTGGGGCCAAGCGGGATTTAAGCTTTGGCCATTGGCTCCATGACAAGTGGCGCAAGGAGCTGATACTGCTTTATCGACAAGGTTATTGCCTGAGGCGTAGCAAGTGTGGGGTAGGATAATCAAAAGAAAAATCTGGATGGCTCGCATGATTGTTCTCAAAGCAAATTGCAGGTTGATAATACATTATTTTTAAGGTGATGGATATAGATGATGATTTATACAGAGGCAACGTTTTTAAAAAGTGCAGCAAAAGTGAATCAGTTGCCTGAAGATACAGGGGCAGAAGTTGCTTTTGCTGGACGCTCTAATGCAGGAAAATCGAGTGCGATTAATTGTTTAACGGGTATTAAGCAATTAGCGCGAACCAGCAAAACACCAGGACGAACGCGCTTGATGAATTGTTTTGTTTTAAAAGATGAGGCGCATCGACTCATTGATTTGCCAGGATATGGTTATGCGAAAGTTTCACGTGCCATGCAACGAGAATGGCAAGAACATTTAGCCCATTATTTTGAGGTTCGAAAAAGCTTGAAAGGCTTGGTCGTATTGATGGATATTCGACATCCATTAACACCTCTTGACCAATCGATGGTTGATTGGGCGCTTGCACGCTCGCTACCGGTGCATGTATTACTCACTAAGGCTGATAAAATCAGCCGAAGTCAGGGACAAAGTACGTTGTTTAAAGTGCAAAAACATTATGCTGCGTTTGAACACTTGTTTAGTGTGCAGACATTTTCATCTCTGAAGCGTCAGGGCTTGGATGGGCTGCATCAGGTGCTGGACGGTTATTTAGATTCGTAATGAAGTTGCTTTGAAGGTGAAGCAAAGGTGGTGGAGAAGGTGAAGTTAATTTGATAGGCGTGAAATGCTTTGCAGTATAAATTTTACCGGCTTCTGATACTTCCGCAAACATAGGAGCTTTATCGGGATAATGCGTAAGAATTAAGGATTGCATGTCTTCAGGTTGAGTGCGGACCCATTCTAAGTAAGTTTGTTGTTCGGTGCACTTTGTTTCGTTGGCGTCTATTGGGTCTGACTCTAATGGGCTTAAGTCTGAATTCAGCATAAAAATGACCTTTCATATAAAGCATAAAGCCTATACTCTCAATACAAACCTTTTATGTCAACAAATGAGCATCAAGCGTGTTTTTTAGTGTTGAGGATTTATGGGAGGTAGAGTATTTGGGGGGAGCTTTGGTCGTTTTTTGTGTCTTTCTTTGAGGCTTTTTGTAATCGCCATCCAGAGTACTTTTCCTTGCCAAGTTCTTGTTTTTTTGGGGTGGTATAATGCTTCAGATAGCGTGCGTAGTGCATCATATAATGCTGTATTAGCAGCATGTTGATTGATGTCATCAAGGTTTAATATGCGCACATTAGGCCAGGCATGCTGCGCCCAAAGCAGCAGTGCATCGCGAGCTGCTTCTGGATGATTAGCATGACATGCTTTTTTCAGCTGTTTGAGTAATTGATTTTTAGTTCGATTCTTTTGTATTGAGTGGGCATACTTTCTCTTGACAATAAAAGCAATTAAACTCACTGATAAAAAAACAACCAACAATATGGCGTGAAAAACAATGGCACTAGAAAGCGAGTACGCTTGTTTTTTAAGCGATTTTTCTTGTTTGGCAGGCTTAATAAAAGCGGTTGAGTCAGCTGTTGATGAAGACGAGCTATGGTTAATATCTGGAATAATGTGTAGAGTTTTTGCAGGCAGTTTAGCTTCCATTTTTTGCATTGTATCGGTATTAAACCAAATAATATATTGCTCTGGAATGGTAATAGTTCCGGGGTGGTTCAGTAGGTAATTGACTTTTATGGTTGCGATACCAACCACGTTATCGCCTTCGATTGTATTGTTAAAGGTCGGTCGCTCAGGATAACTTTTGAAATGATTACTGGTTGTAGCTTCAAAAGGAGGAAGTAACTCTGCAGGTAGTCCTGTTGCTTTTACAGTAATGGTGCGCGTGAGTGTACTGCCTTCGTCTAAGCGCGTGTTTGATTGATCGTACGTTTCATGGAGTGAAAGTTTTTTAGCGGGAAGCCAAGTGTTTGGAGTAAAGTGTTCAGGTATTGGTTTGACATGAATGGATGCAGAGCTTCCATGTGCTTCGGCTCGTCTTGGAATATCATCATAAATGAGCGCCTGAAATTTAGGTGGAAATAAAACTTGTGCACCTGTTTTTTGAGGGAAAAAAGCATATTTTTGTTCTTCAACTAAATAGGGGCGTCCTTGTTCGATGACCTGGTATTGGCGATTATTTCCAAGAGGAACAATCAGTGCATCGCCTAAGCTAGGTGGCTGATAAGCCGCATCTAAAATAGATGAATAATGAAATATTTTGACGGTATACAGTATTTGTTGATTGAGCAATGTTTTTGTATCTGAAATATTTGTTTTGATAAATAATGCGCGATCAGGTGTTTGAGGAGAAGTGGACGGTCTTTGTCTGTTATTTCTTCCTACGTTTAGCGTTATCGGTTGGCTACGTGCTTGGCCAACTTGAATCGCTGGAATGGTTATATTTCCAGCATGTTTAGCGACTAAAGTGACAGTCCACCGCGTGGATGCTTTTGATTGCCCGTTGGTAAAGACATACGAAGCACTATGTGCTGTCCCATGAACGTAAAAATCATGACCAAGTACGCCAAAGTCGGGGAGCCCTGATGGCGCATTTTCATCAAGTTCTAAAATAAGGTTAAAAGGTTCACCCGGTGAAACAGAGGCAGGCTCTGTATGTGCTGAAAGTGTTGTAGCATAAATAAAATGCGTGATTGTCCAAAGCATTAAAATAAGGCAGATTTGTCGATATTTTAAGTTCATGAGCGCTCCGCTTTTAAACGACGCCAGTGGTCACGTAAAAACTTTTCGCGTAATAATCCTCCCGGATCGTCCGGTACAAGCCGCAATGACTGGTCTTGATCTTGTTGCTTTTGGTCTTGCTCTTGCTGCTTTTGGTCTTGCTCTTGTTGCTTTTGGTCTTGCTCTTGTTGCTTTTGGTCTTGCTCTTGTTGCTTTTGGTCTTGTTCTTGTTGTTTTTGGTCTTGTTCTTGTTGTTTTTGGTCTTGCTCTTGTTGCTTTTGGTCTTGTGAATTTTCTTCAAGCAGTTTTTTTAATAAATCACGATTATGTTGAGCATCTTTATTGTCAGGGTTTATTTTAAGCGCTTTTTCATAAGACTGGATGGCTTCTTTATATTGGCCAAGATATGCAAGTGCATTGCCTTGGTTATAAAAGCCCAACTCATTATTGAGACTTTTAAATTCCTTTGAGGCTGCTTTATAATTTTTTCCTCGGTATGCTGCAACTGCTTTCCAATCAGTGCGTGTGAACATTTTTTCTGCTACAGCATATTTTTTTTCTGTCATCATGCGAGCGGCATGCTGATTAATATTTTCAAACCAAGGGTGAGTGGTCAAAGAAAATGCTTGAGTTGTTACAAGAAATAGGCATAAAAAGTGATAAAAATAGAAGCGGTTCATGCTTGTATCCTCATGAGCCAAAAACGTCGGAAGATAGGGAGTAGACATAAAAGTGCGGGTATTAAAAGCCACCGCCCATCATCACGCCAGATAGGAATCGTGTTATTTATATTTTCTTCAAATTTTTCGTCTAGTGCGCTCTCATTTAACCACTGTTGAATATCTTTTTCGGTATTTGTAAAAGAAATATTTTTACCTCCCCCCGCTTTTGCAAGCTCATTAAAAGCTGTTGAATGTGTTTTTGATGCACTTAAATTCAAGATAGAGGTCCGAATATGTTTTTGAAAACTTTTTTTTGCAGCAAGAATAGCGGCGTTTGAGGGGGCGGTACCCGTGAGTATCAATATATCGCCATAGGAAACACCGGATTGTTGAATAAGATTTCTTCCTTCTTTTAATGCATCGGCAAGATTCATCCCACCCACGGGCATAATGTTTGGATCGAGTTGGTCAACCAGTGCATCGATGGTTTGCGCATCACGAGTTAATGGTGAAACAACAAAAGATTCACCTGTATAAACAATGAGCCCAAATTGTCCTTTACTCGGTTGCTGAAATAAGTCATGTAACTTAAATTTTGCACGTGTCAGGCGGTTTGGTTTGATATCTTGTTTGAGCATGGCTTGGGATAAATCCATGATGATAAGATGAGGATGTACTGAGTGATAAGTGGGCGTTGGTAATTTCTTTCCGGTAGGGCCTGTGAGACTTAAAATCATAAAAAATGCAGCACCCAGCAGATAAAGTAAGGCCCGTTTTTGAGCGCTCTCCCCTTGGTGTGTGATGAGGTGAGGCAACAGGTGTTTATCACATACAGCCTCCCATGTGTGAGCAATACTTTTTTGACGTAGTAAAAAAAAGGCGATGAATGCGAGTGGAAGCAGTGCAAAAAACCAGTATGGACGTAAGAAATGCAGTAAGTAATTCATGCGCGCCAACCTCTAAGCGTTGTGTAAGTAAACCAAAGCATCAGAAAAAACAATGCGAGCCCAAGAGGATAAGGGTAATAAGCGTGTTCGGGACGCACGATGGTATTATCCTGTGTCACTGTTTCTAATTGGTTGATGAGTTGATAAATCTGCTCCAGAGAACGCTTATCGGTTGCATGAAAATATTGGCCTTTTGTCATGGAAGCAATGGTTTTTAGGGTTTGTTCATCTAAATCATCAATGGGTGCAGGCATACCTCCAAAAATAGGAACGCCCGAATCGCTGCTAAGACCAATGGTATATACTTTGATATCGTCATGTTGAGCAAGTTGTGCCGCTTTTAGAGGGAGTAGCATGCCTGAGTTATTCGCGCCATCAGTCAGTAAAATAATGACACGGCCTTTTGCTGGAATATGCTGCATATGTTTAACGGCAAGTCCTAGGGCATCCCCGATAGAGGTTGTTTTTCCGGCAAGACCAACACTTGCATCTTGTAGGCGCATAAGAACGGTGGCGTGGTCTTTTGTAAGTGGTGTTTGTAAGTAGGCACGCGTACCAAATAAAATTAGACCAATCTGAGAGTCACCTCGATGCCGTACAAAGTTTTCGGCGGCATGTTTGACAATCTCAAGACGTGTACTGGGACGACCGTACTGGACACGATCTCGAATTTCCATACTGCCAGAAATATCAAGAATCAGCATAATATTATGACCTTCATGCTCAAGCGGAAGTGGTTTGCCAATCCAACGAGGTCCTGATATGGCCAATACAACCAGTGCCCAAATTAAATAAAAGAATAAGAGTGTTGTAATTTTAGTTTTTTTTGTCTGAGTTTGATTGGATGTGACAAGATCAAAAAAAGGAATTTTGAGCGTGCTTTGGGACATTTTATTGGCTTTAGGTAGACAAAGCCAAACTAAAAGAGGTAGCAGGAGCGCTATCAGTGCGAGCGGTGTTGTTAGCTCAAACATTTTTTTCTCCGTTGTTTGATCCATCGACGGGCAGCACAGAATAAATGGGTCAGGTCTTCTTCGGAGTTTGGATTAAACGGAGCATCGATCAAGCTGGTTTGAATGGCTTGAAAATCGATATTTTTGCTTGTTTCTTGCAGAAATAGCAACCAATCTTGCCCGTGTAGACTCGCAACATCAGTGCGAGGATGATAGACCAATGCAACGCGTTTCAATAAAGCGGTGATGTCAGATGCCATATTGGGCTTAGGTGTTTGTGTATATCGTTTTTCTAGGCTTTCAAGTGTTGCAAGTGCTTCGCGTTTTGGTGCGTTATATTGCCGGTGTTTCTTATGCTGAATCAATACAAGTATGATAATGATGCATAAACCAGCGAGTGCGTAATAGGCTGGTCCTGGAGGCCAGGCGCTGACTGCATGTGGCATGTGGATGTCGCGTAAATTTGTCAGTTCAGAGGCGTTAGGCATGAGTACTCCTTGGAAAACTTTGATGCGCTAACGTGACCCAATCTGTTTCCGCTGTTACAGAAAAGCAAGGTGTGTTTAAGCGATTAAATCGTTTTTCAATTGCATCTGTCCGTGTTTTCAAAGTGTGGGTATAGGCTTCTTGTGCTGCTTTATTGCTCAAATCTAAATAACTGGTATTTTGACCATCTGTAATAGGATAGAGGCCCGGTTTGGGTGAGCTCATTTCAAGTGAATCTGCAATACGGTAGGCAATCAAATCATTGTGTTTTTTGAATTGGTTTAAAAGGGGCTCAGAGTTCTCATCGAGTGTATAAAAATCACTGATGAGAATAAGTAAACTGCCTGGTTTTAAAACATGTTTTAAGCGGAGTAGCATGTCATTGAATGGTCTAGATGTAATATCAGGTGTGCTGTGTAGGATGGACGTATAGTGAGATAGGCCTGCAAGTAGTGGAAGAACGCCTTTATGTCGGCTTTGTGGGAGGCGCTCATCATGATGAGCGCCTGAAAATAGAAAGCTGCCCACACGATCGCCTTCTGCAATTGCAATCCATGCGAGTAAAGCGGCAAGCCGTGCAGCAAGTACCGACTTAAAAACACCTCGAGTGCCAAAATGCATAGATGAGTTAAAATCAACCAGAAAAACGACGGGCCGCTCTCGTTCTTCTTGATAGAGTTTAATATGCGGGCGACCTGTACGCGCAGTTGAGCGCCATTCCATATGACGAATCTCATCACCAGCTTGATAGTTACGAACCTCAGCAAAGTCCATTCCTCGTCCACGTAGGCGTGTATCACGATGGCCTGTATGAGATGCAAGTGATCGCGCACCATTTCGCTTGTTTTGAACAAGTCCTTTAAGGGCAATGAGCTCTGGGAGGGTTGCTATTATGCCACTGTTCATCAGGCGGGCTCCTTAAGGGAGGGCGACCAAACGGAGTAGTTCGTCTAAAAAATAATCGGTTGAAATACCTTCTGCTTCAGCTTCAAAAGTCAAAATAATGCGATGTCGTAATACATCGTGTGCAATAATGTGAATATCTTCAGGTGTCACATAATCACGGCCATGAAGCCAGGCATGTGCTTTTGAGCAGCGATCCAGTGCGATGGTCGCACGTGGGCTTGCGCCAAAACGAAGCCAGCGAGATAGATCGTCACTGTAGCGACGAGGATCTCGGGTAGCAACAACAAGTTCAACTAAGTAAGTCGCTAATGCATCACTGGTGTGTACATTTAAAGCTGCTTGACGTGCTTCAAAAAGTACTTTTTGAGGTACAGGTGTGGGCGTATGGTTCAGCGATTTTTTTGTATGAATATCGGGTGTTCGTGCTTCATTTCTTGCAAGCATCAAAATATCGTGTTCTACAGATGCATCAGGGTAATCAATTTTGACATACATCAGGAAGCGATCAAGTTGTGCCTCAGGTAAAGGATAGGTACCTTCTTGCTCTATTGGATTTTGAGTGGCCATGACAAGAAAGAGCTCAGGCAATGGATAGGTTTTTCCGCCGATTGTGATTTGACGTTCGGCCATTGCCTCAAGCAATGCTGATTGTACTTTAGCTGGCGCTCTATTTATTTCATCGGCCAAAATGAGAGGGTGTAACAATGGGCCTGGTTGGAATACAAAAGAGCCATCTTCAGGGTGATATACATCGGTGCCTGTTAAATCTCCAGGCAGCAAGTCGGGTGTAAATTGAATGCGGTGGAAATCACCTTCAATGCCAGATGCAAGCGCTTTAACTGCGCGTGTTTTAGCAAGACCAGGGGCACCCTCAACCAACAGGTGTCCATCTGCAAGTAAAGCAATCAGAAGTCGTGAAATCAAGCCTTTTTGTCCGATGACTTGTGTGTTAAGCGTGTCTTGTAGTGATAAGATGGTATCTTTTATTGTTTTATTGTCTACAATTTTATCTTCTAATGACATGTGTTCCATTCCATATGGTTTACAAAGTTTTTATGCAATTTCAATACAGTCAGCTTGAGGACCTTTTTTTCCTTGAATCAGTACAAAATGAACTTGGGCGCCGTCTCTTAGACCCTTTACATCTTCAGGCTTTGCAGCGCTGGCATGAAAGAAATATTCTTGTTGGCCCGAAATAATGAAGCCAAACCGTTTTTTACGGTCAAAAAATTTGATGGTGCCTTGCTGTTTGCCTGTTTTAGATGATGAGAAGCAATGACGAATTGCTTGAATAATACGAGTGATTATATTCATAATTGTTATGTCCTAGATATTGGTCCGCGTCAAAGTATGTGTTGTAAGGTACGCGGGGTATATTTAAATCGGTTTGAGCTTATCATAAACTCGGGTTTTTGAGCAATCATAGGGGTTATTTTAATTTTTAAATCTGCTAAGATTGCTTGCATTTAGGTTGTTTTGGAGACCATTATGTTTTCAAGGGTATCTGTATTCCTGTTATCGTTACTTTTTGGGCCCCAGTTACTGGCGCAACCTGCGGTTCCTTCTAAAATTATATATGGCTACCTTGAAAGAGCAGTACTGCCTGATAAGCAGTTAACGCTTAAAGCAAAATTAGACACAGGTGCGAAATCAGCATCACTTCATGCAAAGCGTATCCGCCAAGTTGATATCAATGGCAAATCTTTTTTAAGCTTTATTGTACCGACAAAAACAGGTGATGTTCTCTTTACTTGCCCGCATGTGGGGGACGTGAGTATTAAGGCGCGCTCCGGTGAGATAGCAGGTGTTCGTATAAAAAATCCTTTTATTAAGCGTCCGGTTGTAAACATGCCAGTGCAACTCGGTCATGAAACACGAACGATTCGTGTAAATTTAGCCAATCGCAAACGATTTACTTATCCGCTATTGCTAGGAAGAGAAGCATTGGTTGCATTTGATGGCATGGTTGATCCCGGACAAAAATTTACCCTTAACCATAAGTTATGACACGATGAAATCACGAGCACATCACCTTTATGGTTTGATTGGCGTATTACTTGCAATAGGCATTGGCATTTTTCTTTATCGTGCATGCGTCCTCGATGTGCCTTTTACTGAGGAAAAAACGATTAATAGCTGGATGGTAGAGGCCAATTTGCGCTTTACTGCCGAGCGAAATAGACCTGTTCAGGCACGTTTTACGATTCCTTATATGCCACCTTACTTAGTGATTTTAGATGAATATTTTGTGTCTCAAAATTATGGTGTAATGACAAATCTTCTGGGCGATAATCGTCAAGCGGTTTGGTCCTTACGACGAAGTTCAGGCCCACAGTCACTTTATTATAGAGCGATTTTTCGTGAGGCGGATAATCAAGTGGGTGCATTACGTAAGCCGGCCTATATTAAGGTGCATACATTGCCGGATAATCAAAAAGCCGTTGTAGACACAATTATTACGCAAGCACGTCAATCATCAGCTGATATCCAAACTTTTGCTCAAAGTACAATCCAAGAGCTAAATAAACAAGATGGCAATGCTAAATTACTCTTGAATGGTGACAGCCATGAAAAAGCTGTGGTTCAGGCCGTAATTCAAGTCTTAAACCAGGCAAAAATTGAAGCACTACCTGTACAAGGATTTTATTTAAAACAAGAAAATAGAGCTGAAACAAAATGGTTTTTGGCTGTATATAATGGACAAAAGTGGATTTATTTAAACCCAGAGACAGGGGCCTTAGGTTTGCCTAAGCATTTTTTGGTTTGGCAATATGGGGCAGACACTTTATTTGATGTGATGGGAGGGAAAAGTCCACAGTTTAGTCTAACGGTTTCGCCAACACCGATGAATGCATTGAGTGCTGCAAAAACACGCGGTCTTCAGCTTGATTCAAAGTTAATGCGTTTTTCTTTGTTAGAACTCCCTGTCAATGTTCAAGAGACATATAAAGTCTTACTGATGGTGCCTATAGGTGCTTTGATTATTTTATTACTCCGTAACTTTATTGGACTGATGACTTTCGGGACATTTATGCCCGTCCTGATTGCCCTTGCGTTTCGTGAGACGCAAGTGATTTGGGGAGTGATGCTGTTTACGGTGATTGTGTCATTTGGGCTGTTGATACGATTTTATTTAGATGAATTACGTTTGCTTTTAGTGCCTCGACTCGCTGTGATTTTGACAGTTGTAATTTTGCTAATGCTTTTTATTAGTGTCATGAGTCAAAGTCTAAATTTAAGTTCGGGGCTTTCTGTAGCTCTTTTTCCGATGATTATTTTGACCATGACCATTGAGAGAATGTGTATTACATGGGATGAACGCGGAGCTTATGAAGCATTAAAATGTGGCGTGGGAAGCTTGCTTGCAGCAGTCATTGCTTTTTCGGTGATGAATCTGAAGTCTTTGCAATATTTAATGTTTGCTTTTCCAGAGTTACTTTTTGTTTTATTAGCGCTGATTTTGATTTTTGGGCAATATCAAGGATATCGTCTGTTTGAGCTTGTTCGTTTTAAAGCATTGGCGGAACCTAATTAATGTGGCGACTCAGGCAGCATTTAAAAAAGCAAGGTGTGTTAGGTATTAATCGTCGAAATAGCGCTTATGCTTTGCGCTATAATCCAAGAAACCGTTATCCTTTGGTTGATGATAAGCTTAAAACAAAATCTCTCGCTGTTCAGTCTAATATCCCCGTACCTGAATTATATGCAAGTATTCGTGCTGAGCATCAACTAAAGTCATTAGATGCATTACTTGAGCCTTATTCGGATTTTGTGATTAAACCTGCACATGGTGCGGGAGGAGATGGCATTTTAGTCGTAACAAATCGGGTTTTTGGTCGTTATCGTTTGATTAATGGAGAGATTTGGACAACTGAAGATTTAGCCTATCATTTGTCGTGCTTACTCTCTGGTGCTTATAGCTTGAGTGGCCACCCAGATGAGGCAATTATTGAACGCCGCGTGGTGGTTGATCCTGTCTTTGAATCGATTAGTCATGAGGGGGTGCCCGATATTCGCGTCATTACGTTGCTTGGTTATCCGGCCATGGCAATGCTGCGTTTGCCAACACGCGTTTCGAATGGAAAAGCAAATTTACATCAAGGGGCCATAGGGGTCGGTATTGATATTAAAACAGGCTTAACATTGGGGGGAGTGCTACATAATGAAGCCATCGACTATCATCCTGATACTTTAAACTCAACAGTTGGTATTCAAGTGCCTTTTTGGGATAAAATTTTACATATCTCAGCATCAGCCTACGAACTCACAGGCTTAGGTTATTTAGGTGTCGATATTGTACTCGATAAAACAGAGGGCCCTTTGATGCTGGAACTGAATGCAAGGCCTGGTCTGAATATTCAAATTGCAAATCGCAAAGGATTGCTGACGTGTTATGAGGCTATTGAAGCCGAGGCTGAAAAACAAGGTCACACGGCCGCAGTGGATGCGCGTGTGGCGTTTAGTCAATCAATGGGGCCACAATCAAAGGTGTCGGAGTCCATTGAAACAGTAATGTCAGCGCCTGATAAGTCGGCGGTTACTTTTGATGCCGTCATCTGATTATAATTTAATCTGACTCCTTGTGAGTGAAAGAGGGAGTGCATACACTAAAAGCTTCAAGGACTCGACATTCCGAACCGAATGAAAACACTTTTTTTCTATTTGAATAAGTATCGCCATCCAACAGCGTTTATGCTGTGTCTTTTAGGCACTTATATCATTCATCAGGTTACTCTATTTTTATATTTTCCAGCGGGGAATGATTTAACCTTAATAGAAACCGCTCACGCTCTTTGGTGCTCCAAAGACCTTTATTTTCGATTTCTTGCCATGATGAACTTTGTGATTAAGCCTTTGATGATTTATGGTTTATACATTTTTTTATTCCAATTGCTTCGCTCATCTAAACAGTTCTAGAAGTCATATATCCGAATAACTGCCATGATTATGGCGATTCATGCCTTTGGTTGATTAGATGCATTTGGTGTATAGCTTTCGAGATACTCATTAAAGCGATTAACTTTTTGCATGGAGTCAGTTTGTGTGAATTTGAATAGAAGATTTTGATTGCCTTGTGAATAGGCTAAACCTAATGCGACAACATTACCAACCCCGGCTGTAGTCATTAATAGCCCAATATGGATTAAAAGATTAGCAATAACATTTTTCCAGCCACGATGTCTTTCTAATTCTTTTCTTGCCGCATCAATGTGTTGTTTGGCCTCTACTTTGAAAGCATCTAAAGCTTTAATCTTATTGTCTGATGACACATATGTTTTGTGGCTAAGATTTAATTTTTCATATAGTGTTTCTGCAGTATTTGCAGCTTTTGTCTCATTTTTAGCTCGCAGTGATTGGGCTTTGAGGTGTATTTGGTGGATTAAGCGTGCCACACCAAATGCGCCTTTATTGAGGTGTGAGTCATTATAGGCATCAGAGTGTACTCTCATATTCTCTCCCGAAATGGCATTACGTACGGTTTTTTGGTTACCCATGAATACAATGCGCTGTATTAGTGGATTCATATCTAAAATACGCGATATCATAGGTGAAAAAACAGCTGGAATGATGGGGAGTGTTTCTTCTCTCTCAGCAAGGCTCTCAGCGATGTGGACAAGTAAAGCATTATTTGCATGTTCAGCTAAAATCATGACCAATTCAATGTCATTAGGATCAGTCTTAAGCATACCGACGATGGTATTTACATCGATGCCTGCATGGTTGCTAGCTTCATGAGCGGGGGACATAAAAAAAACATTTCGATCTAAATATTCTTTTTCCGTCAGATACGAACCATATTTTTTAATTCTTTCTGTGAGTTGCTGTGTATATTTAGGCATAATTGCACCCCATATAATCAGAGTATAAAAAAATTAATAATAACATTACAATAATTATTTGTAAATAATTTGCTTTTATTGCGCTTTATTATACCTGATTGAGAGAGGCAATTTTTATCAAAGTTAAATAGGGAAAGTGATTAATATTCAAGATTAAGTTGTAGTATTCAGGAAACATAAAGCAAACAATACATGCCGCGAAAGAATCGAGGCATGTAGGTGTGTCGCATCAGTTTTCAGCAGAGTGGTTTATTTATAGCGAACGAATACGTTGTATCTCGATAGCGAGCACTTGAAAGTAATCATAAGACATATAGAAGTTGCCTTGATCACCTGCATTCGGTCCCCAAGAATTTCGAAGTGTTAACAGGCCTTTGTGTAGATGTCCGTCTTTATCGATAGCTGTTGCTTGGTCGTTAAAGCCGGTAATAATCATAGCGTGGCCACCATAATTCTTTTGTTGCTTGATATCATCAATGATACTTGCGCTAAGTAGCCAGGTGTCATTATTTTGTTTATATTTTCCAGAAGCACCTGCAGCGCCTTTATTTAGCCCAAATATTAGCACACCAAAGGTCATACGATCGTGGTCTCTGAGTGCTTGTTTGACTGAATTTAATGTTTTCTGAGAATCGACCTTGTCTCTAAAAACTTGGTAAAAATCGAGTAGTGGTGTCCAGGAAACTTCACGCTCGGATAAGGGCTCGCTAATTTCGTAATGGTCTGCAAGCGAGATATCTTGCTCTGGCTTTTGACCTGCCGCGGGGTATGCTGTGAGACCGCCACAACCTATGTCATGCTCAGTGGTTTTGTTGACAAATCCGAAGGCACGTATTTGGTCTAAAACTAAAGGGTTTAATGAGCCATCCCATCCGCTTGGGTTGTAACCAAAGCGCTCAAGATGTTGGCCTAGTTGAAGAACACACAATTGGCTGATGTAATCTCCGGCATCTAAAGCGGCATCAATGGCTGCTGTTACAGCAAAAGTAGCACAGGTACCGTGTTGTCCTTGGTTCATGACCGGTACGTTGCCCATACCCAACTGTACGTTTGTTTTAGTGGTAGACGCAGTCAACAGGGATGGCTGTTGTTGCATTGCTTTTTCTGTCCGTTGAGTGAGAGCATCCCAGGCATGGTCTGAGAGCTGTACGTTTAGCAAAGTGACCGCTTGAGGCGGTTTTTTTTGTAACACTGCATTAGATGTCACGTTTTGTTTTGGACTAGGAATAATTTGCGTAATTTTACCTGTTACTTTAATGTCAGGTTGAGCAATGGCATTGCTGCTTAATAAAAAAGCAGAAAGTAGGATGTAAATCAATCGCATGAGGAGGCCTCTACAAATAAAAAGATTCCGATTGTATCATAAAATAGTATGAGTTTTAAACAGCAATAGGTGCTTTGATACCTGGATGTGGTTCATAATTTAAGAATTCAAAATCATCAAAGCAATACTCAAACAGTGACGAAGGCTTGCGTCCAATGCGAAGTGTCGGAAGTGCACGTGGTGTACGTTTAAGCTGTATACGCGCTTGTTCAAGGTGATTTTGGTATAAGTGGCAGTCTCCGCCTGTCCAAATAAATTCGCCTACGTCTAAACGACACTGTTGTGCAACCATATGAGTGAGGAGGGCATAAGAAGCAATATTAAAAGGTACGCCTAAAAATACATCTGCAGAGCGTTGGTAAAGCTGACAAGAGAGTTTGTTATTGGCAACATAAAATTGGAACAATAGATGGCAAGGCGGGAGTGCCATGTGCTTGAGGTCGCCTACATTCCAAGCAGAGACAATGAGTCTGCGCGAAGTTGGGTTGGTTTTTATGTCCTGTATCAGATTACTCAGTTGGTCAATGGTTTCTCCATCGCGCGTTGTCCAACTGCGCCACTGATGTCCATAAACGGGGCCTAAATCCCCGGATTTATCAGCCCACTCATTCCAGATAGAGACACCATTTTGGTTCAGATAAGCTGTATTGGTATCGCCGTTTAAAAACCAGAGGAGTTCATGAATAATGCTTTTTAAGTGTAGTTTTTTGGTCGTGACTAATGGAAAACCTTCCGCTAAATCAAATCGCATTTGGTGTGCAAATACAGATAAAACACCCGTGCCTGTACGATCTTCTTTTAAGGTACCGTGTTCTAAAATACGTTCAATGAGTTGAAGGTAAGTTCGCATGACGTCTCATCCACCATAATAAAAGGCCAATTAAAAACATTGGGATAGATAACAGTTGGCCCATGGTTAGCCACCCAAAGGCTATAAATCCTAGTTGTAAGTCGGGTTCACGGAAGAATTCTACCACAAACCGACAGATTGCGTATCCCATGACAAAAACAGCGCCAATTCTGCCAGTGGGCCTCGGTTTTCTGGCATACCATAAGAGCAGAATGAGCAAACCAAAGCCTTCTAGGCCCATTTCATAAAGTTGTGATGGGTGACGTGCTCCAGCTCCTCCGGTTGGAAAGACCATGGCCCAAGGAACATCAGTGACACGCCCCCAAAGCTCACCATTGATAAAGTTGCCTAAACGTCCAGTTGCGAGTCCAAATGGGGTGAGTATTGCAGCAAAGTCTAGTACTTCCCAAGCTGATTTTTGTCTGCGGTAGGCGAATAAAACTAAAGCGGTAATCACACCCAGTAAACCACCATGAAATGACATGCCGCCTTCCCAGACTTTAAAAATAGACCAAGGGAACTGGAAGTGTGCAGGTGTTGGATAAAACAGAAGGTACCCGAGTCGACCGCCAATGATGACGCCAAGGGCTGCAAAAAAAATGAGATCACCAATTTGCTCAGAGGTCCAATCGAGTGCATGGCGCTTGACGCGCCAGTGGGCAAGCCCAAAAGCGGCAGCAAAACCCAATAAATACATCAGTCCATACCAACGGATATGGATAGGACCAATGGATAATGCGATGGGGTCAATATTGGGATAGGGCAACATAATATTAAAATTCCTTAAGATTTACCTGCACGGATAAGGCCACCAAGACCTTCATGTTCAAGTGCCTTTTGAAGGTGCAGGCGGATATCTGAGGGATGGTCAAGGGTGAGTACGTCCGCTAGAATTTTTCGAGCTTTTGTCATGGAGAAGCTACGAATAATCCATTTAACGCGTGGTAAGCTTGCAGCATTCATACTGAGCGTATCAAAGCCCATAGCAAGCAGTAAGATGACAGCATAAGGGTCACTTGCCATTTCACCACATAGACTGACTTGAACGCCTGCTGCATGGCCTCCTTCGATGATTTTCAAAAGTACTTTGAGCATGGCTGGATGTAGTGCATCGTATAGGTTGGCGACACGAGCATTATTTCTGTCAACGGCAAGCATATACTGCGCGAGATCGTTGGTTCCAACGGAAAGAAAGTCAACGCGGTTTGCAAATTCACGAGCTTGATAGATAGCGGCAGGAACTTCTATCATGACCCCAACTTCGGGTTTTTCGATAGGGCATTGCTCATCGACTAATTCTACGTAAGCTTGGTCAATAAGATAAATTGCTTCATCGACTTCTGTCAGCGTTGTCACCATTGGCAGCAAAATACGCAGATTATTTAAGCCCTCACTCGCTCGAATCATGGCACGAATTTGAAGTAAGAATAAATCTGGATGATCAAGTGTTACACGAATGCCACGCCATCCCAAAAAAGGATTTTCTTCTTGGATGGGAAAATAAGGTAGGGCTTTGTCGCCACCAATATCAAGTGTGCGCATGGTGACTATGCGAGGAGCAAAGGCTTTTAAAATTTGGCGATAAATAACCGTCTGCTCATCTTCTGAAGGGAAACGGTCTCGGTTCATAAACTGGACTTCAGAGCGATATAGCCCAACACCTTCTGCGCCAACACTCATAGAAAGTCCCGTATCTAATGCCAATCCTGTATTGACTTGTAGTGATACGCGGTGTGAATCGGTTGTTTCAGCGGGCTTATCGCGTAAGCTGACTAAGCTTTGATTGAGCTCATCTTCTTCTTGAGCGAGTAATTTATATTCGGATAACAGTGCTTTAGAAGGTGAGATAAAAACATGGCCATAATAACCATCTACAACGATTGCACGACGTGCTAAACCTTCGAGTTTAAAACCACGTACCCCCATGACCGTTGGGATACCGAGTGCGCGTGCTAGAATAGCCACATGTGAGTTGCTACCCCCTTTGGCGGAAACAACACCGACTAGTTGCCCTTCAGGCACTTCGGCAAGGGCGGCGGCAGTCACTTCTTCGCCGAGTAAAATAGTACGCTTAGGATACGTAATTTCGGTTGCCTGAGAAGATTGTAACTCGGCAAGTACACGTCGACCAATATCACGAAAATCGCTGGCACGTTCACGAAGATAGTCATCTTTCATGTTTTCAAAGGTAAACACATGCCATTTTACAACAGCTGCTAGGGCGGCTTCGGCATTCAATTTTTCATCCCGAATACTGCGCTCTACTTCAGCGCCTAGATTTTCTTTGTCTAAAATTTGTAGGTAAACGTCAAACAGCGTGTGTTCACTTTCAGGCACTGTTGCATGCATACGACGACTTAGACGGCGCATGTTTTCACGTGCAGCTTCGAGTGCTTGATAGAAAGTGAAGACCTCATGTTCTATCGTGCTATCTTGGATGAATCGTTTGGGCACAGCATCAATATCTGCTGGTGGGTATACGACAACAGCACTTCCAATCGCAACACCTGGAACAGAGCCTGTGCCATTGAGAGCTAAGTGGGTTGTTTCCTGCTTCGTTGGGCCGTGGTGTTTTGGTTGAGTGAGTGCTGTGAGTTCACCTGTTGCATCTGCATGTGCAATGATGCCGCCTAGCTGTGCTGCAAGGGTGATTAAAAAAGCTTCTTCTGCATCATCAAACTCACGCTTTTCAGCCTGTTGCACAATGAGTACACCATGCAACGTTCGGTGCTGGATAATAGGAACGCCCAAAAAGGCATGAAAAGGCTCTTCTTGCAGGAGAGCGTCATGATAAAATAGTTTATGCTCCGGCGCATTATTAATATTTAAAGGCTCTTCTCGTCGACCAACTAGACCAATTAAGCCTTGTTCTAGTGGAATACGAACATTAAATTCAGCGGCTTTATTTAAGCCTTCAGTTGCGATTAAAACATACTCTGCGCGTTTATTATCAATGAGGAAAGCAGACACAGCATCTACGCTAATGGCTTCATGCACGCATTTTACAAGAGTGGTGAGAGCGTCTGTTAGGTCATTTGCCGTTGTTACTTCTTGTACGATGCGCTTGAGTAGTTTTAACATAAAATATCAGCGTACATGGTGTCCTCGATGCTGTTTTGTTCCGAGTCTGTGTGGTTTTTTACGAGTAAAAGGCTCAAGTTCTTTTAAGGCCTGGCAATAGACTTGTCGCTTGAAAAAAATAACGTGCTCTTGTGGCTCGTAATAATCTATCCAGCGCCAGCTATCGAATTCAGGGGAGTCACTGAGGTCAAGACGAATTTTTTGTTCACTTGCTGTTAAACGTAGTAGAAACCATTTCTGTTTTTGGCCAATAACAAGAGGACTTGTACCATGCCTTAAATATTGTTTAGGCAAGCGGTATTTGAGCCATCGACGTGTGACACCTAATATTTTAATGTCTTTTGCTTCGAGGCCTATTTCTTCTTGTAATTCACGAATCATGGCTTCTTCGGCGGTTTCACCGCTGGCAAGGCCTCCTTGAGGAAATTGCCAGGAATCATGTCCTTGACGCTTTCCCCAAAAGGCGCGTCCGGAATCATTGGTTAGAATAATGCCCACATTGAGCCGGTATCCCGCGCGATCGACAACCATAGTGCTGTTTAATCCAAGTTATTTAAACCATTTTTTGAAGTCCCCCTGGGATTTTTCCATAAAAAGTGTGGGTTTGGCAACTCGAACCTTGCTGGAAGAGCCAAGAGCTGGAACAATTGGGTTAATTAAGCGTGGATGAAGAAGGTAGCACTTGAATAAAAAAATTTTAATTTTAAATACGGGTGGTACGATAAGTTCAGTAAAAACAGAATCAGGGTATCAACCTGCCTCAGAACATGTAGCGAAAGCGTTGCGTGTCATTCCCGCATTTTCACATTTAGATATGCCACAGTATGAAGTGCATGAATACACACCATTATTAGATTCATCGAATCTAACATGTGACGATTGGAATCGTCTTGCTGGAGATATTGAGACGCATTATGATGCCTTTGATGGCTTTGTTATTTTTCATGGTACAGATACGATGGCTTATACGGCATCGGCATTATCTTTTATGTTAGAGAATCTAAATAAGCCTGTGATTTTAACCGGCTCCCAAATACCACTGTCCGAAGTCCGAAATGATGCTGTTGAAAATGCATTAACCTCTGTTTGGCTCTGTGCTCATAGGCCTGTTCATGAGGTTTGTGTTTATTTTAATCAGCATTTACTGCGTGGAAATCGCACACAAAAAATGAGCTCAACACGATTTGACGCATTTGATTCACCCAATTTCCCACATTTGGCTGAAGTAGAAACGCATGTCAATATGGCTGATGGGTTATTACTACCTGACTCAAAATTGGCTTTCAAAAAGCAAACGCTGCGTACAGCAGGTATTGCAAATTTCCGATTGTGGCCCGGTATTTCATTTGATTTGTTAGAAGCGTTGTTGAGTATGCCAATAGAAGCTTTAGTGTTGGAAACATATGGTGCGGGGAATGCGCCAAATCAGACGCCACGTTTTTTAGAGATGCTAGAAGCTGCGTCTGAGCGCGGTATTATTATCGTTAATAGTAGCCAATGTGTGCATGGTCGTGTGCAAATGAGTCAATATGCAACCGGACACGCGTTGAAAAAAATAGGCCTTGTGAGTGGACAAGACATGACGCCTGAGGCGATTTATTGCAAATTACTTTATTTACTCAGTAAATATGATGATCCGGTACAAATTAAAGCTGAGATGCGTAAACCGCTTGTCGGCGAGTTAAGTTTGTTATTATAAGTCATGCTGTAAAGCTTCTGAGCTGTTGCTTACAGACTTTTCTTCAGGTATCTCTTGAACTAAGCTCGAGGCAATATTTTGTTGAGCTGTGTAGATGTAATGTGTTAAATCAGTTGGAAGGCAAAAACCATACCAACTGTACTTTGGATCTTCTCGTAAGTCTTTTAGTTCAAGTTCAAGAGCGCGTAATTCTTTTTTGGCTAGTGTATCTTTGCGCCGTTGATAATGTTTATCGGGTTTACCATAAGCGCTCAGTGTGTCTTGAATATAATGAATAGATGTTTTGACGAGGTGGTCTGATACTTGTAAAAATGAAGTATTAGGAGTGACTTTGGGATGATACATTAAACGATGGATGTTACCTTGGGTTTTTGCTGTTTCTTGTGCTTTATTCAGGTTGCGGTTTGCAAGATAGGAGATGATACAGCGGTGCAATTCACACATCGGTTCTTCTGAAACAGTGTAGTCGAGTAAATTTTGTGTGTTTAGTTCGTAAAATAAAGATGTGACAAAATCATGTAAGATACGAAGCGTTTGTTCTGTGGTACTTGCCTCTTGATTAGTTTGCTCACGCTTTTTATCAAGTGCTGTTTTTGTTTCGTCTAATAGTCTTAAACATTCATTTTTATAGCTTTCATCATCGGATTCGGGAAGTGCTTCAAGGGATGTGTTCAATGTTTTTAAACAAAGACGTTTTTCTTTTGCAAGCTCATGGTCACGCCCCAATATGCCACGAAGTTTTATATCGAGTTCATCCGCTTCGATAGATGCATCGATACGTTTTTTGACCTCTTGGAGAAGAAATATTGCTGTTACTTCAGAAAAAAGTGTCATAGGTCTACTCCTGCGGCTTTGAAGGGTTTATGATAACGTCAAACAAAAGAAAGGAAAATCTTTAATGGCACTACATGTAGTTATTTTGGCGGCAGGCCAAGGCACGCGGATGTTTTCAAAAAAACCCAAAGTGCTTCATGAGTTATCGGGAAAGCCGATGCTTGAGCGTGTATTAGATACAGCAAAGGCACTTAAACCTGCAGCAATTCATGTCATTATTGGCCATGAAGGTGAGCGCATCCAGGAAGCTTTTTCTCAGCATGAAGTTAATTGGGTCTGGCAGACTGAGCGGTTAGGGACGGGACATGCGTTAATGCAGGCGCTGCCACATGTTCCTGAAGATGATGTAATTTTGGTATTATCGGCTGATGTACCTTTGATTCAACGTGAACTTTTAGAAGCTTTGATTGCACGGGCAATTCCGGATGAAAACTCAGGCAAAACACCCTTGGTATTATTGCTTGCGCTTCTATCTGATCCTACAGGCCTTGGGCGTGTACTTCGAAATGCGGATGGATATATTCGTGCTTTGGTTGAAGAAAAAGATGCGACAGAAACTCAGCGTCAAATTCAAGAAATTTATAGTGGTATGTGTTGTGCTAAGGCAAGTGATTTTGCTGTTTGGCTACCCAAGCTAAGTGCGGGGAATGCCCAAGAAGAATATTATCTAACAGATATTATTGAGATGGCAGCAATGGCATCACATCCCATTAGCTATGTACATGCCGCAGCGCCTTGGATGATTCAAGGTGTAAATGATAGGTCACAATTGCAACGCTTAGAGCGCGTATGGCAGGAACGTCAAGCCACAGACTTAATGAAAAAAGGCGTCACAATTGCAGATAAAACACGATTGGATATTCGTGGGCACCTAGCCTGTGGGCAAGATGTATTTTTAGATGTGGGGCTTGTGCTATCGGGAGAGCTCGAGTTTGGAGAAGGTGTGCATATTGGTCCTCATTGCGTTTTAACCAATGTAAAGTTGGGTGCAAACACAGTGATTGAAGCCCACTCAGTACTTGAAGATTGTGAGATTGGGGAGAACTGCTCGATTGGGCCATTTGCCCGAATTAGGCCAGGGACCATTTTAGCAAACTCATGTAAAATTGGTAATTTTGTTGAAACCAAAAAAGCCATATTGGGGGAAGGCTCTAAAGCTAATCACTTAAGCTACATAGGAGATGCTCTGATTGGGAAGCGCGTTAATATTGGTGCGGGTACGATTACATGTAACTATGATGGCGTGAATAAGTATCAAACCATCATTGAAGATGGCGCATTTATTGGCTCGGATACACAACTCGTTGCACCCGTAAAGGTGGGTAAGAATGCAACTATTGGAGCAGGGACAACATTACGAAGGGAAGCACCTGCCGATGAGCTTACTCTATCAACGTCCCAACAAAAAACCATTTCTGGTTGGAAAAGGCCTAAAAAAGCAGTGATAAAAGCATGAGCATAGCGCTGTTTTAGCCATGATTGGTTACTGAAGGCGACGATGAGTCACTGTTCAGTGTGTTATAGGCAGTTGCTGCTAGAAAACCAATGACGAGTGTGAGGCATAACGTTAGAGGTGCACAGAACGTCATAAAAATAAAAGCGGTCGCCTCAAAGACCATTTGGGCTGTATTGCGGGGGCTTCGATTGTAAGTAAGATCAGCCCCTGTTTTTTTTGCGGCGTTGAAGAAGTTCATAATAAAGCCATGATTCAATATAATGTTATTTAATTATACTAAATGAATTAAATAATATCAAATTTAGGCTTAGATTGAGGGCATTATTTTTTTAATCGCTTCATAGCATTTAGGATATAAGAGCGTTTGGCTTCTATATCTTTTTTGTCTGAATTTTGTTTACCCTGTAGGAGGCGACGTTTCTCTTGGTACACTTTTTCTTGGGCTTGCTTGTCGCGAAGTTCACGAATTTTTTTATTTTCAAAGCGTGAGCGAGCTGTATGTCTATCATAGGTTTCTTCTTTAATTTCAAGTAACTCGATACAATCGACAGGACAAGGTTCAATACATAAGCCGCAACCTGTACATTCATGTTCTAAAACATTATGCATGTGTTTGTTACGACCAATAATTGCATCCACAGGGCAAGCTGGAATACATTTGGTACATCCAATACAGTCCGCTTCTCGAATGACTGCTGTTTGTGGTGGGCGTGTACCAGTAGCTACTTTCTGTTGATAAGGTTTAGGATCAATATTGAGTAATTGGCCCAGTGTATTGAGAGTATTGATGCCACCGGGTGGGCAGCAGTCAATGGATGCTTGCCCGTGGATTAAAGCCTCTGCATAAGGTAAGCAGCCAGGATATCCACATTCACCACATTGGGTTTGTGGAAGCACTGCATCTAAGTCTTTAGCCGTTATTTTAGACATGTTCAGTTTGTGCGGTTTTGGGCGTAATTAATGCATCAAGGCTGCTTTGTTCAACTCGAGTCATTAAAGGCTTGAAAGCATGTATTGTATGATCAAGTAATGGTGCATCAATATTGTGCCAGGTGAGTGGTTCGCAGTTTAAAAAGTGCTCTGAACTTTCAGCCATTTGAGGTAAAACCGGCTTTAAATAGGTAATTAATAACCTAAAAAGATTCAAGCCTAGGCTGCAAATGGCTTGAACGCGAGTCAGTTGCTCTGGGTCTTTGGCCAAAACCCAAGGTTTTTCTGCGTCAATGTATTGATTAACATGGGCTGCTGCTTCAAGAATTTGACGAATAGCGCGAGCATAATCGCGTTCAAGGTAGGCTGCAATAATATTTTCGCGCATGTTGAGCACAGTATTAAAGAGCTCAGGATTATCAAGGCTTTGTGACAGTTTGCTGTCAAAACGTTTATGAATAAAACCAGCACATCGGCTTGCAATATTTACAATTTTACCGACTAAATCGGCATTGATACGATTCATAAACTCATCTAAATTTAAATCAAGATCATCGACACGGTTATTGAGTTTGGCAGCAAAAAAGTAACGCAAGCATTCAGGGTTAAGGTGCGCAAGATAATGACTTGCCTCAATAAAAGTTCCTCGTGATTTAGACATTTTTTCACCATTGATGGTGAGGAACCCGTGGGCAAATACAGCCGTTGGCAGGCGATGATTACTGCCTTTTAGCATGGCAGGCCAAAAGAGCGTATGAAAGTACATAATGTCTTTGCCAATAAAATGATAAAGTTCAGCGTTTGAGTCAGGCCCCCAAAATGCATCAAAGTTAACATGATTATCGGCACAGTATTTTTTAAAGCTTGCCATGTAGCCAATGGGCGCATCGAGCCAAACATAAAAATATTTATCGGTTGTACCGGGGATGTTAAATCCAAAATAGGGTTCGTCACGCGAGATATCCCAGGGTCTTAGGCCTGTTTCAAACCATTCGTTGAGCTTGTTTGAAACTTCAGCTTGTAACGCATCACTTTGTGTCCATTTTTTAAGAAAAGCTTCATATTTAGGTAAATCAAAAAAATAGTGTTCAGATTCTTTTTCAATGGGCGTTGTGCCGGATAGAGCGGAGACGGGATTTTTAAGCTCTGTTGGGGTATAAGTTGCACCACATGCCTCACAGTTATCACCGTACTGGTCAGCTGCACCACAACGTGGACATTCGCCTTTTATATACCGGTCGGGCAAAAACATTTTTTTGATAGGGTCAAAGGCCTGGAGTATTGTTTTCTGAATAATGTCGCCGTTTTCTTTGAGATGTCGATAGGTTTCTTCTGCAAGCAGGCGATTTTCTTCAGAGTGGGTGGTGTGATAATGATCGTAGTCAATACCAAAAGCTTGAAAATCTTGTTCATGGCTGAGCTTAATTTGAGCGATTAAAGCCTCGGGGGTGAGGCCAAGTTGCTCGGCTTTTAGCATAATGGGTGTGCCATGAGCATCTTCTCCACATACGCTGATACAAGTATGACCGAGCATTTTTTGTGTATTAACCCAAATATTAGTTTGGATGTGCTCAAGTAAGTGACCGAGATGTAAAGGGCCATTTGCATAGGGTAGCGCGCTCGTAACAAGCATTTGACGAGAAGTTGTCATGGCAATATTAATTCATGAAATTGATAATAAAGAGTGATTGTATCTGATTTTAATGCGGATTGCTTTGTTTGGTGTAATAATAGTCTCTAAAAGAAACACCATGAGAGTATTTTCGCATGACAACACCTCGTTTAATCATTGGTATTACCGGTGCATCTGGAACGGTTTATGGTATTCGCCTGCTTGAAGTGTTAAAGCAATTACCCATTGAGACACATGTGGTTGTGACGAAAGCAGGTCAATTAACCCGTACTTATGAAACAGATATGAGTCTGGAGGAATTAAAAGCACTGGCTGACGTATATTATTTGCCAAATCATATAGCGGCCCCTATTGCTAGCGGTTCGTTTAAGACAATGGGTATGATTGTGGCTCCCTGTTCAATGAATACCTTAAGTGAAATTGCACATGGTGTATCGGGGCAATTATTAACACGGGCTGCTGATGTGGTTTTGAAAGAGCGAAGGAGGCTGGTTTTAATGCCAAGAGAGGCCCCATTTCACCTTGGGCACTTAAAAAACATGCTGGCGATTACAGAGATGGGAGGTGTTATTTATCCACCGGTTCCTGCTTTTTATCATCGCCCGAAAGATATTGCGACCATGGTTGATGAAACGGTTGGACGCGTTTTAGATTTATTTAATTTGGAAACATCTTTGCTCAAAGTATGGGGAGACGACAAGTAAAACGGGTACAGTTGAAATCAAACTCAGAAGACCTTATTATTCACGCCCTGATTTAATATCCATCAAATTTTGAGGCGATTCATGCCATTTATACAGTCAACAAGTCCTGACAGCATACAATATATTTATGATCACGATGAGCGGCTTTTGCACCCGATTTTAGTTGCAATCCAATCAGGCCGTGTCGTTGATCTTCAAAGAGCGATACAAACACCAGAGCCTGTACGCATTGAAAATGATGACGGAACAGCGATGAATTCTTCTCCATTATCTCATGCAGGGCAATTATTTTTACGCCAAGTTGATTCGGTGCATGGCTATTATAATGTTCAAAATATTGTCGAAATAGCGCTTTCTAAAAATCATTATTCATTGATAGCCTATCTGCTAAACAATAGAGATATATTAGGTTTAAGCAAAACAGATTTTATCTCTGCGGTTGAAAAAGCACATGGAAAATACGCGTATATTGATTTAAAGCATGTGCTAGAAGTACATCCTGGTGTTATTGACACTTACAATGCAACAGTCGATGTTAATAAGCAGTACAAACCGTTACCTGAACCCTCAGAGCCAAGACCCGTAGTCAGTGAATATACCATGCTCACTATCTAGTGCCGTAATATCTATTTTATGATTTTATTAAAATCAATATGGTTGTTTTTTCTTAGTTAAGATCTAAAAATCATGCTACATTATAAAATAAGGAACAGTTTGCGCTAAAAAAATTATTGGCGTGGTCATTAAGGTACGTGTATGTCGGTTAAATTAGGTGAGGCAAGTATGATAACGAGCCTCTCATTTTCACAGCTGGAAAAAACTCTTCAAGATAAGGTACTTCGATGTGCTAAAAACTGTGGAGATGAAAGGCCTGATACATGGCCGGTAGATCCAAAATCAGTGCTTCTTAATCGTCTTGATTTACCTGGAGCACTTGCGCGCTCTAAACGGTTTATTCAAGAAGTGGAACCCATCGCCTTTCCTTGGCTTACTGAAAATCAGGCGACTTATTATGAAGAAGAATTGTCATTCGCTTTTTATCTTGCCCTAGCCGACTGTGAGCTTGCTGTTTTGGAAAATAGGGCTAATTTGTCGAGTCGACGAGAACATTTATTGCATGTTGGTGGCTTACTTGCCCAACTGCGTAATCGAGACTTAAAACCAGCAGAGGCGAAGGTAGCTGCTCAACTAGCACATGATGCAGACGATCCAACCCGCTATTTTGGACTGATTTTTATTGCGCCGAAAATGACAAAAGTCATTAAGGCACTGACCATTGATAAAATTTCAGAGCAGGTTGAAGCGCCTGCGAGTTTAAATGATGGCCGATTATATTTGGTATGGGCCACTGAAATGCTGAACAATATATGTTCGCTTTTGCACCGGTCAATGCGGTATATTTCATTTTTTGCGGCAAATGCAATCTTAAATGGTGTTTCATTTGTGACCGGCAGTATGGGGTGGATGCTTTATTTCCTGCGAGGAGGCGTTGATACCGCTTTTTTATTTGAGGTATCTGATGAAATTAAGGCTCTTGGTTTGTCTGATGAAGATAAATCGAAGTGTTTTTCTGGTAAATGGTATGAAAAAAAATTCTCAATCCTAAATGATGCCGTGTGGGGGCTTGTTAATTGTATTTGTTTTTTTATTTTGACAGGTGATGGCATATTTGGTTTTTACGGGAATGTATTAAATTTTGCGCTGTTTGGTTTTGATTTTGCACTAGGCGCTTGGGCATTATCAGAAGCGCAAACCGAGTATGAAGCAATTATTAATGATTACCAAAATGATATTGATGCTATTACTGAAAATATACAGCTGCGTAAACATAAGATTAAATTGGCACCCGTTATGAATGAGCTCAGAAAATCTGAGAGCACGACAGGATCTGAACAAGATCAGCTCGATATTATTTTACGTGCAGAATGGCGTTTGAAAGCTTTAAAACGTGACAAAGGAAAAGCTGAGCGAGAATGGTCATATAAATTGAAAAAATATCAATTGGATAAGTGGTATTCAGGCTTGATTATTGGCGCATTTGCAGTGCTTTGTGCTTTTTTCTTTCCACCGTTTATGGCTGTTCCGTTCACAAATTTAATGTTTGCGATGGTTGGGAGTGCTTTGTGTTTTGGGCTTGGGATTGTACATGCAGGATTGACTTCACAATTTGAAATGTTGAAAACCGGTGAAGATTCTGTCTCGATTGAGCAAGACTACAAAGATTATTTACAGCTATTTAAAGAAGCCGGAACTGAAGAGCACTCAAAGCGAATGATATTTTTAGATATTCGGCGTACTATGGCAAAAACGGATTATCAAAAGCAGTTGCTCCAATATCAGCGGGCAGAGATGGCATGTAGACTATTAACAGATATGCTTGTTCCTGCTTTGTTTTTAGCAGCGTTTGTTTTTATGCCAATGACATTAGGTGTATCGGTATTTGTGGTCGGAATTATGCTCATGCTTCTCGCTAAATTATATGTGGCCGAACTTGCACCGGATGATGTGAGAGAGGACAGTATTTCATTAAGAACGCTGACAAGCTTTTCTGGCTTATTTAAACAGCAAAAGCCAGAAGAAGCGCAAAAAGAATCAGAGCACCCACTCTTGCCGGCGCCGTTTCCAGAAACAGAATATCAAGGTTTCTGTGCTGATTTTGACAAAGGTGTTAGTGCAAAAGCGTTGAAGAAACATTTTTTACCTCAATCAGTTGCTGAGCCTCCCCAAAATGAAGCTTCAGGCGAGATTTACCCTGAAGGATAATAAATGTGTATAATATGTTTCCATGAAATGAAACCAAGTGGGATTAAATGATGGCTGTGATTGACCATTTTGACGTGATTGTTGTCGGTGGAGGGCATGCCGGTACTGAGGCAGCGCTTGCTTCGGCACGTTTAGGCGCTAAAACGCTTTTACTCACCCACAATTTAGATTTGCTGGGACAGATGTCATGTAATCCCGCCATTGGGGGGATTGGCAAAGGGCACTTAGTGAAAGAAATTGATGCGCTTGGTGGAGCCATGGCTGCGGCTGCGGATGAAGCCGGCATTCAATTTAGAACACTGAATGCTTCAAAAGGACCGGCAGTACGTGCCACACGAGTCCAAGCAGATAGAGTACTTTATCGTGATGCCATCCGCAGACGACTCGAAACGCAAGAAAATCTTACCTTGTTTCAACAAGCTGTTGATGATGTCTTGGTTGATGGAGAGCGAGTGACCGGTGTCGTTACTCAAATGGGATTTCGTTTTTCAGCACGTGCAGTGGTGCTTACCGTTGGGACGTTCTTAGGAGGCAAGATTCATGTCGGCATGCAGCAGTCTTCAGGTGGGCGTGCGGGTGACCCGCCTGCCATAGCACTCGCGTCAAGATTAAGAGAGCTGAATTTCCCCGTTGGGCGTCTTAAAACAGGAACGCCACCCAGGCTTGATGGTCGAACACTTAATTTAGATAAAATGACAGCTCAACCGGGTGATTGCCCTCGTCCAGTATTTTCGTATATGGGCACAGATGCCAATCATCCTGAACAGCGTATGTGCCATATTACGCACACGACTGAAGCAACGCATGAGATTATTCGTCATAATTTAGATGACTCTCCTATGTACGGAGGAGAAATAGAAGGTGTAGGTCCACGTTACTGTCCGTCTATTGAAGACAAAATTGTACGATTTTCTGACAAGTTATCACATCAAATTTTTGTAGAGCCGGAAGGCTTGAATAGTTTAGAGGTTTATCCGAATGGCATTTCAACCAGTTTATCGTTTGAAGTGCAACTTTTATTTGTTCGCACTATTATAGGCTTTGAAAATGCACACATAACACGGCCTGGATATGCAATTGAATATGATTATTTTGATCCGAGAGGTCTGACACCGTATTTACAAACAAAAGGCATTGATAATCTTTTTTTCGCAGGTCAAATTAACGGCACAACAGGCTATGAAGAGGCTGCTGCACAAGGTTTGTTAGCAGGACTCAATGCCGCACGTCTTATTCAAGAAAACCCCCTATGGGTGCCACGAAGAGACGAGGCTTACTTAGGCGTATTAGTCGACGATTTAATTACCTTAGGCACACAAGAGCCTTATCGCATGTTTACATCACGCGCCGAATATCGCTTACTTTTGCGAGAAGATAATGCCGATTTGCGCTTAACCGAGAAGGGACGTTCTTTGGGGCTGGTCAATGATGCGCGTTGGAAGCATTTTTCAGAGAAGCAAGAATCAATCTTAGCAACCCAAGCGCACCTGCATCAGACTTGGATTCGTTCGGATAAACACCAGCCTGTTTTTTCAGAGCAACTCAAAGGCCCTCTTTTGAACGATTGTCGTGCCTCTGAGTTTTTAAGACGTCCGGAGGTGCGGTATGTTCATCTAGAGGCGGCCGCTGATTTGAATATGCCGAGCGTTTCACCTGCGGTTGCAGAGCAGGTCGAAATACAAAGTAAATATGAAGGCTATATTACGCGACAAGAAGCAGATATTGCTCGACTAAAAAAACATGAAGCCACTCGTTTGCCAGATGACTTGGCATATGAAACTATTTCTGGTTTATCCGCTGAAGTGGTCCAAAAACTCAAACAAGTGAAACCGATTTCACTTGCTCAAGCAGGACGTATTTCGGGTGTGACACCAGCAGCATTGTCACTTTTATTAGTACACCTTAAAAAGAAACGTATGCTCGCATGACAGATTTAAATAAAATTGAGATACAACTCAAAACGGGATTTTTAGCGCTTGGGCTTGAGCTTGAAATAACACCTTTTTTAAAGTATTTACAGCTGTTGGTGCAATGGAATAAAGCCTATAATTTAACAGCCGTTCGTGATATGGAAGCGATGGTTTCACGGCATATTTTAGACAGTTTAGCTATTTTACCGTGGATGCGAGGTGAGACATGGCTAGATGTGGGAACAGGACCTGGTTTGCCTGGTATTCCGCTTGCCTTAGCATCTCCGGATGCGCAGATTACCTTGCTTGATAGTAATGGAAAAAAAACACGCTTTTTAAGAGAGGTCGTACGTGTTTTGTCATTAAAACATGTTGAAGTGATTGAATCTCGAGTTGAAGCCTACCACCCACCGCAACGTTTTGATACAGTAGTGAGTCGGGCGTTTAGTGCGATGGAACCTATGATTGAAAACACCCATCACTTAATTGATACCCAAGGATTGTGGCTGGCTATGAAAGGCCATATACCAGAAGGCGAATTGAAAACACTTAAAAAATTATACCAAACCAAAACATATACTGTACCGGGCGTTTCGGGCGCGCGTTGTTGTATTCTGATTGAATCATCATCTTGAGGAGCATGCATGGGCAAAGTGATTGCTATTGCCAATCAAAAAGGAGGTGTGGGTAAAACCACAACAGCGGTGAATTTGGCGGCATCGCTTGCAGTTTTGAAAAAAAAGGTTTTATTGATTGATTTAGACCCACAAGGCAATGCGACCATGGGAGCAGGTGTTGATAAGCATGATCTAGTTCACTCAGGAAATGATGTATTATTAGGCGCATGTTCAGTTGAGCAGGCCTGTTTACGTGTGTCCGCAGGATTTGATGTACTGCCGGGAAATAGCGACTTGACCGTTGCAGAAGTTAATCTAATGGCAAAAATTGGGCGTGAAACGATACTCGCCCAAGCATTAAAGCCAGTCAGAGATACATATGATTATGTCTTAATGGATTGTCCACCAGCCTTAAATACATTAACACTGAATGCCTTGGTTGCGGCAGATTCTGTATTGATACCTATGCAATGTGAATATTACGCGTTAGAAGGGTTGGCGGATTTATTATCAACAATTGAACAGGTGACCGCCTCGGTGAATCCTAAGCTTTTAATTGAAGGTATTGTGCGAACACTTTATGATGGACGCAATCGGTTGTCACTTGATGTATCGGATGAAATAAAAGCGCATTTTGGGCATAAAGTATATCAAACCGTTATTCCTCGAAATGTACGTCTTGCAGAAGCGCCAAGCCATGGCATGCCAGCTTTGCAATATGATAGAGCATCTACAGGAGCGGCAGCCTATCAGGTACTTGCGTCCGAATTAATGGGGCGTGTAGAGCGAGCGTTGCAACAGGAGGTTGTGTAATGAGTGCAAAACGAGCAGGGCTCGGACGTAATCTTACGGCATTACTTAAGCAAGCGGATGAAGGGTTAAAAGAAACACTGCCAGCAGAAGCTCAAGAAACGTTATTAATGCTTCCTGTGGGCGCGTTACAACCAGGGGCTTATCAGCCTCGAGGTGCCATGGATGAGACAGCATTGCAAGCCCTTAAGTCTTCTATTGCACAACAAGGTGTTTTACAGCCTATTGTTGTGCGAAAACTACAACAATCAGAGCACTATGAAATTATTGCAGGCGAACGACGTTGGCGTGCCTCACAGATGGCGAAGTTAGCTAAAGTACCTGTTGTTGTGCGAGATGTGAATGATGAAACAGCGATGGCACTCGGTTTAATTGAGAATTTGCAGCGTGAAGCACTTAATGTCATGGATGAAGCACGCGCGATGCATCGTTTGAGTCAAGAGTTTTCTTTGACGCACCAAGAAATTGCACATTTATTATCAAAATCACGAGCAGCAGTGAGCAATTGCTTGCGTTTATTGCAACTGACACCGGCCGTGGCGAGCTTACTGGACGGTGGTCAATTAGATATGGGGCATGCACGTTGTCTCTTAAAACTATCGGCAGATGAGCAGGTGCGAGTGGCTGATTGGGTTGTGAGTCGAGGTTTATCCGTGCGTGAGACAGAAGCGCTGGTTACGCGTCTTAAAACAAGTCCATCCGTCAAAAAAACAGCATTGAGTCCTTCAGCAAATGCCATTTTTGATGATGATTTAAAGCAAGTATCAGCTTATTTAGGCACTCCAGTACGATTAAAGTCAGAAGAAACCGGTCGTGGCCGCTTGCTCATTGATTTTAAAGATACAAAACAATTGAAGCAGTTGTTGACTTGTTTAAAGAATACGGCACAAGAAGAGGTGATGTAAAACCATTGAAAACGGCACTTAATCAGGGACAGCAGGCTGAAAATTACGCAAAAAATTACTTGATGAAGCAAGGGCTTACTTGGTTGACAAGTAATTATCGTACGCATGCGGGTGAAATTGATTTGATTATGCAAGATATGAGCGGGGTCCTCATTTTTGTGGAAGTGCGGCAGCGTACGTCGTGTCATTTTGGAGGTGCAGCGGCAAGTGTAACGCGTCGTAAGCAAGAAAAATTAATCAAGGCAGCATCCTATTATTTGATGACACACCCGACAAAAGGTAATCAAGGTATTCGGTTTGATGTGTTGGCACTTGATGGAAAGCCACCTTGTGTGACCTGGATAAAACAAGCGTTTGAGGAATAAAAAATGAGTGAAATGATGGAGCGTATTCAACACCTGTTTTCAGCAAGTATTGAAGCAAAAATCGCAGCGGCAGATACTTTACCAGAAACAATTATTGAGGCTGGGAGACGCTTAGCAGATTGCTTATTGAATAATGGAAAATTATTTGTGTGTGGCAATGGAGGCTCGGCTGCAAATGCATTACATTTTTCAACTGCAATGTTGAATCATTTTGAAGCTGAACGGCCCGCATTACCTGTCATTACTTTGACAACGGATATGGTGCTTACGACATCTTTATTGCAAGATGGGCATGCTGATCACGTTTTTTCTCGATCGTTACAAGCCTTGGGAAGTGATGGCGATGTTTTATTATTGTTAAGTACTTCAAACCAAACCATGAACTTAGTGCATGCAGTTGATGCAGCACATGATCGTGGAATGGATGTTGTGTCTTTAGGCGGTATGGAAAATGGATTGCTTGTTAATCATTTAGGCCCTCATGATATTGCGTTGGCAATACCCGGTGAAGATGCGGCACGTACTCGGGAGATTCATTTATTTGTGTTACATTGTTTTTGTGATTTAATCGATCAAACTTTATTTGGTCAGATGATGGGATAGAAGGCACATGAAATTAAAACTAGGGACGTTGGTATTGTTGTTTGGATTACTAAGTGGTTGCATGTTAGGCATTGTTGCGGCAGCAACTGGCCTTGTCGTTTACGACAGACGTAGTGTCATCATGATAGAGCGAGATGCACGAATTTTTCATGTGTTACATACAAAAATTGTAACGGATCCTAAGTTTTATCATTCACATATAAATGTTACGAGTTTTAATCAGGTGGTGTTACTGACAGGTCAAACGCCACAAGCTTCATTACGTGAGCTTGCTGAAAAAATGGCAAAAAAAACACCTAAAGTGCGTCGTATATATAATGAGATAAGCATTGATGAACCCATTCCATTTCCTGACCGGAGTAAAGATACTTGGATTACCGGTGAAGTCAGGACTAAATTGCTACGCAAAAAAGATTTAGAGTCAGGTTCTATTCGGGTGGTTACAGAAAACGCAGTGGTTTATTTAATGGGTATTGCCACACCTGATCAGGCAAAGCTTGCTGTGGATGTAGCACGACAAGTCAAAGGCGTTCGTAAAGTTGTGAAAGTATTTCAATATGTTCACTAAGTTGTGCCGCTGGATAGTATTCATCGTGTGTTTGAATATGATGGGTTGTGCTGATGTCAGTGGTGTTTGGACAGGCGTTATGTTGATTTATGATAGGCATAATGTGTATAAAAAAATTGATGACTACCATTTGGGTGCACGTGCAAATCGTAGTTTATTTTCTGATGAACGTCTGAGGTGTGATGGTTGCGCAATTGATTTAGCGGTATTTCATCGTGATATTTTATTAACAGGCCATGTTCCGAGCCGGGCGTTAAGAGAAGAAGCGAATGCAAGAATTGCCAGTGTATCGGGTGTAAGACGAAAATTTAATCAGCTTGCAATTAGTTCAACATCAGATCATACACTTCAGGATAGTTGGATTACCACAAAAATTCGGAGTCAGGTTGTTGCTGATGCAGAAATTAATCCAAGGCAATTTAAAGTCGTAACAGCCGATGGAATCGTTTATTTAATGGGAGATTTATTGCCGGGTCAGGCTGAGCGAATTATCCAGATTGCTAGAAAAACAGAGGGTGTTGTTCGCGTGGTTAAGCTTTTTAATTATTATCGTCTTAGTCCCAACTAGTTGAAATTAAAATAAAAAAAAGCCCGAGATGTTCTCAGGCTTTTCGAACTCTTTCCCAATCAGGAAGTGGCAAACCTGATCCGGATAATTATACTCTATCAGTGGAAGGGGGTCTTCGCCAACTGTTTCTACATTTTTTCTTTTATAGATGACCGGAATACATCCTTAGGGTTTTTTATTGTTTCAATGTGCTCTTGATTCCGCATCGTTTGATGAGCATGAGACACGCCAGTGTGGACGATAATTTAAATGGCGTTTGTCGTGCTTGTGATAAAAGCCATCATTATAGTGATGAGCCATGTGTTCGCGTTGTGCTGATGAACTCAGTATTTGATATCAGAATAAAGACTATCTGATTGCCCTTTATTGCTTATCTTGAACAGATTAAGAATAGATCCAGATACATGCTTGCGCTGTACTAATGATTATTTTATAATCTGCGCGGACCAAACAGGTGAACCAGTGAAAAATCAGAGAGGGTTGCGGGGCGCGAAGCGTCTTTTTATTTTTCAAGTAAGCTTTATTTTAATCGTATCTCTGCTGGTATGGCGTATGAGTAATACATATTCAGCGCTTTCTTTTACATTAGGTGGTCTGGTGTGGGTGATTCCACAAGTGTTTTTTGCTGTGTTCTTATTTCAAGAACAGCGAGTACGATTTTCGCAGGCAATTTTAAAGCGTGCTTACAAAGGCGAGGCGTTTAAATTGATTCTTTCAGCATGTTTGTTCGCTGGAGTGTTTCAATGGGGGCGAGTAACGCCTTTGGTGTTTTTTATGGGGTATTTTTTGGCGCAACTTTTTTCGTGGTTTGCGCCGCTATTTTTTCGGCAAGCAGTGACTAAAATAGGTATGAGAGCGGCATGATATCGAGCACCGATTATATTAAGCATCATTTAACGTATCTTACGTACAATTTGAAAACCATGACCATAGGGTCAGGTGGTGGCTTTTGGACGATTAATTTAGATACTATTTTTTTCTCATTATTATCAGGTTTGATTGCTTTAACTTTACTGGTCATTGGTGCGCGCCGCGTTTCAACGGGTGTGCCTGGCAAATGGCAAAACTTTGCTGAAATGATGCTTGATTTTGCTGACTCACAAGTCAAAGATTGTTTTCATGGTCGAAACCCTTTGATTGGACCTTTGGCGCTCACAATTTTTGTGTGGGTGTTTGTGATGAACTTTATGGATATTGTCCCTGTTGATGTCTTACCCTTTATTGGAGAGCTGTTTGGTGCTAAACACCTCAAAGTTGTTCCAACCAATGATCTGAATACAACTTTTGGTATGTCATTATCTGTATTTGCCCTGATTATTTTTTATAGTATTAAAGTTAAAGGTCCAAAAACGTTTATTAAAGAGTTAACGTTACAGCCCTTTAATCATCCAGCTCTTATTCCTCTTAACTTTATTTTGGAATTTGCAACGCTGATTGCAAAACCCATTTCTTTGTCGCTGCGATTATTTGGAAATTTGTATGCAGGGGAGCTTATTTTTATTTTGATAGCTTTGCTAACACTTAATGCTGCATCAGCTTCATTGGTTTCAAATATTACATTAACGATTGCGCAGTTTTTCCTGTCATTAGGGTGGTCTATTTTCCATATTTTAGTGATCACTTTGCAGGCGTTTATCTTCATGGTGTTAACGATTGTGTATCTTAGTTTGGCACATGAAGAGCATTGATTGCAGGTGTCATTTTTTATTTTAATAGTGGTTCAGTCAAAGGGGAGTATTTATGGAAGCAGTAAGTTTGGTGGCTCAAGTTCAAAGCATGACCGTGATTGCAGTTGCACTTCTAATCGGTTTGGGAGCATTAGGAACTGCGATTGGTTTTGGTTTGTTAGGCGGTAAGTTTTTAGAGGGAGCTGCAAGGCAGCCCGAGATGGTACCTATGCTTCAGGTTAAAATGTTTATTGTTGCTGGTCTTTTAGATGCCGTAACTATGATTGGTGTGGGGATTGCATTGTTCTTTACTTTTGCGAATCCGTTCCTTAGCGCACTTGGATCTTAAAACATGGATATTAATGCAACACTAATCATTCAAATGCTTGTTTTTGGAGCATTTGTTTGGTTTACCATGAAGTTTGTTTGGCCGCCTTTAACGCAAGCACTTGAAGAAAGACGTGATAAAATCGCAGATGGCTTGGCGGCTGCAGAGCGTGGTCGTCGTGAGCTTGAGCTTTCACAAGAGCGTGCAAAAGAAGAATTGAAGCAGGTGAAGGCCGATGCTGCGGACATCATTGAAAAGGCTGGCCGTCGCGCTTCTCTCTTAATTGATGAAGCAAAAGAGCAGGCACGTGCCGAAGCTGCGCGTATTACCAAAGCACATACTGAGCAGCTCGCACAGGAAGTCAATCGTGCGAAAGAGTCGCTTAGAAAAGAGGTCAGTGTTTTAGCGTTGGCAGCAGCCGAGAAAATTTTAATGGCCGAAGTAGACGAAGATAAAAATCGTGCGCTACTTGACCACATGATTGAAGAGCTTTAAGTTATGGCTGATTGGACAAGCATTGCAAGACCTTATGCAAAAGCTATTTTTTTGCATGCGCTTAAAAATAAAGAGCTTCCAGTATGGTCGGCTTGGTTATCACAGCTTGATGTAGTGGTATCCAGCGCTGATATGTTGGCTTTTATTGATAATCCAGAGACTACTGTTGAGCAGCATGTAGAGGTGGTACAAAGCGTAATGCTTGCACTGCCCGGAATGAAATCACAACTTGAACCTGTATTAGACGCATTCATACGTGTTTTGGCGGATAATAAGCGTCTACCTATTTTGTCTGCCATTTTTGCGCAGTTTGAAGTGTTGCGTGCAGATGAAGAGCAAAGAATTTCAGTTCAAGTATCTAGTTTCTCACCTTTAAGTTCTGAACAACAAGCATCTCTGGTTAAACGTTTGACCAAACGCCTTCAGAGAAAGGTTGAACTAGAACTGTCAGTTAATCCCGAATTATTAGGTGGAGCCGTTATTTCCGCAAAAGATTGGGTTATTAACGCTTCGATTAAAGGTCAATTAGACAAATTAGGCGCAGATTTGATTGCGTCATCGAGAGGATAAGTTTCATGTCACAGCAAACCACATTAAATCCATCGGAAATTAGTGAGCTCATTCGAGAAAAAATTGAAAGCTTCCAAGTAAAATCTGATGCACGTAACGAAGGTACAATTGTTAGCTTAAAAGACGGAATTGTTCGCCTGCAAGGTCTTGAAGATGTTATGCAGGGGGAAATGATTGAGTTTGATGGCGGCATTTATGGGCTTGCGTTAAATTTAGAGCGTGATTCAGTTGGTGTTGTGCTACTGGGTGATTCGAGTGCTTTGGCTGAAGGCCAGAAGGGTAAATGCACCGGGCGTATTTTAGAAGTACCTGTTGGTCGTGGTTTACTCGGGCGAGTTGTTGATGCGTTAGGAAATCCTATTGATGGCAAAGGCGCTATTGAAAGTGATCATTTGGCTCCGATTGAGAAAATGGCGCCAGGTGTGATTGAACGCCAGTCAGTTGATGAGCCCCTCCAGATTGGGTTAAAGGCAATTGATGCTATGGTTCCTATTGGTCGTGGGCAGCGAGAGCTCATTATTGGCGATAGGCAGACAGGTAAAACGGCTATTGCGTTGGATGCCATTATTAACCAAAAAGGTACTGGTGTCGTATGTGTTTATGTGGCTATTGGTCAGAAAGCCTCATCGGTTGCTTCTTTGGTTCGAAAGCTTGAAGAGCACGATGCACTTGCACATACCATCGTTGTTGTTGCAGGGGCAGCTGATCCTGCTGCATTACAATTTATTGCGCCTTATGCCGGATGTGCAATGGGTGAATATTTTATGGAGCAAGGTGAAGATGCTCTGATTGTTTATGATGACTTAACCAAGCAAGCTTGGGCTTATCGTCAAATTTCTCTTTTACTTCGTCGTCCTCCTGGTCGTGAAGCATATCCGGGTGATATTTTCTATTTGCATTCTCGTTTGCTTGAGCGTGCTTCGCGTATTAATGCAGCTGAGGTTGAACGTTTAACTGATGGCCGTGTTAAAGGCAAAACAGGATCGTTAACAGCGTTGCCAATTATTGAAACACAGGCTGGTGATGTATCCGCTTTTGTACCAACAAACGTAATTTCTATTACAGATGGCCAGATTTTCTTGGATGTTGATTTGTTTAACTCAGGGGTTCGACCTGCAATTAACTCAGGTTTGTCGGTATCGCGTGTCGGTGGAGCTGCTCAAACAAAAATCATGAAAAAGTTAGGTGGCGGAACGCGTCTTGCTTTAGCCCAATTCCGAGAACTAGAAGCTTTTGCACAGTTTGCTTCTGATTTAGATGATGCAACACGCAAGCAGCTTGAACGTGGCCAACGTATTACAGAATTAATGAAGCAACCACAGTATTTACCGCTTTCTGTTGCTGAAATGGGCGTTGTTTTGTTTGCTATTGAGAAGGGCTACTTAGATGATGTTCCTGTTGCTGAAATAACAGCATTTGAAGCAGCACTTCGAGGCTATATGCATGCATCTCAAGCCGCATTGTTGAAGACAATTAATGAAGCTGGTGGTTATGACGATACGATTCAAGAGCAGTTAGCTGCAGCAGTAGATGAATTTAAACGAACAGGTAGCTGGTAATAATCTGGGGTTTCCCTAACTAGGTGGGTAATTAGATGGCTGGAGCAAAAGAGATACGCTCTAAAATTTCGAGCATTAAGAATACGCAAAAAATTACTTCTGCGATGGAGATGGTCGCCGCAAGTAAAATGAGAAAGACACAAGAACGCATGCGTGCTTCTAAACCCTATGCAAGTAAGCTTTATGATGTGGTCAAGCACGTTGCGCGTGCTAAAGCTGAGTATAAGCATGTGTTTATGGAAACACGCGAACAAAAGCGTATTGGTCTCATTGTAGTGACTTCGGATAGAGGCCTTTGTGGTGGTTTAAATGCAAATTTACTGCGTGAAGCACTGACTAAAATGCGTGGATGGCACGATCAAGGCCAAGAAGTAAAATTGTGTTTGGTGGGTCGTAAAGGGAAAGCGTTTTTTAATCGTGTTGGTGGTCAAATTTTAGCTTCAGTTGAGCAGCTAGGAGACGCCCCTAGTGTTGGCGACGTTATTGGTGCTGTGAAAGTAATGTTAGATGCCTTCGAAGCGGGTGAGATTGATGCTTTACATGTTATTTCTAATGAATTTGTAAATACGATGACTCAGATGCCGGTTATGAAGGGTTTGCTTCCTTTACCACTCGCAGAAGAAGAAGAAGAGACGCTTGGGCATCATTGGGATTATATCTATGAGCCTGAAGCAAAAACACTGCTTGATGATTTGCTCACACGCTATATCGAGTTGCAAGTTTATCAGGCTGTGGTTGAAAATATCGCTTGTGAACAAGCGGCTAAAATGATTGCGATGAAAAGTGCGACAGATAATGCAGGTGATTTAATTAAGACATTTCAATTGGCATACAACAAAGCTCGACAAGCCGCGATTACGCAAGAATTAGCGGAAATTGTCGGTGGTGCAGACGCGTTATAAGAGGGTAGATGATGAGCGATGGTACAGTAGTTCAAGTAATTGGTCCTGTGGTTGATGTGGAGTTTCCACGTCAAAGTGTTCCTAAAATTAATGATGCACTGACACGGGAAGAAGATAATTTAGTGTTTGAGGTACAGCAGCAGCTTGGAGATGGTGTGGTTCGAACCATTGCCATGGGAACCACAGATGGTTTGAAGCGAGGCGTTACTGTTAAAAATACAGAAGAGCCTATCCAAGTCCCTGTCGGCACTAAAACGCTTGGGCGTATTATGAATGTGCTTGGCGACCCTATCGATAATGCGGGCCCTATTGGTGCTGAATCAGTTGCGCCAATTCACCGTGCACCTCCTAGTTATGATGAACAAGCTGGAGGTCAGGAATTACTTGAAACTGGTATTAAAGTTATTGATTTACTGTGCCCATTTGCAAAAGGTGGAAAAGTTGGTTTATTTGGTGGTGCTGGTGTTGGTAAAACAGTAAATATGATGGAGCTTATTCGTAATATTGCGATTGAGCACAGTGGATACTCTGTATTTGCCGGGGTGGGTGAGCGTACTCGAGAAGGGAATGACTTCTACCACGAAATGAAAGATTCAAATGTACTCGATAAAGTATCGCTTGTTTATGGCCAAATGAATGAGCCTCCGGGTAATCGACTCCGTGTTGCATTGACAGGGCTTACCATGGCAGAGCAATTTCGTGATGAAGGTCGTGATGTTCTATTGTTTGTTGATAATATCTATCGTTATACTTTGGCCGGTGTGGAGGTGTCAGCGCTGCTAGGTCGTATGCCTTCAGCAGTGGGATACCAGCCTACTTTGGCCGAAGAAATGGGGATGTTACAAGAGCGAATTACATCTACAAAAACAGGGTCTATTACTTCCATTCAGGCTGTTTATGTACCTGCGGATGATTTAACTGATCCATCACCTGCTACCACATTTGCGCATTTGGATGCCACCGTTGTGTTGTCACGTCAAATTGCAGAGCTTGGTATTTATCCAGCAGTAGATCCTCTTGATTCAACATCACGCCAGTTAGACCCATTAATTGTTGGACAGGCGCATTATGATACAGCGCGTGCCGTACAGCAAACACTTCAGCGTTACAAAGAGCTGAAGGATATTATTGCTATTTTAGGTATGGATGAGCTGTCTGAAGAAGATAAACGTATTGTATCGCGTGCTCGTAAAATTCAGCGTTTCTTGTCTCAGCCTTTCTTTGTTGCAGAGGTTTTCACAGGTTCACCAGGAAAATATGTATCTTTGGCTGATACCATTCAAGCTTTCCAAGGCATCTTGGCCGGTGAGTATGATGATTTACCTGAGCAAGCATTTTATATGGTTGGTCGTATCGAAGAAGCTGTAGCAAAAGCGAAAACGCTCTAATTTATAAAACGGTGTAATGATATGGCAAGTACAACGCATTTGGATATTGTGAGCGCGGAACGCGCAATCTTCTCAGGTCCAGTTGAGATGGTTGTTGCAACCGGTGAGTTAGGTGAGCTTGGGATTGTACCAGGGCACGCACCTTTACTCACCGTGCTTAAGCCCGGTGAAATCCGTGTCACGCAGATGGGTGGCACAGAAGACATTTATTATGTATCAGGTGGCATTTTAGAAGTTCAGCCTAATTGTGTGAGTGTTTTAGCTGATGCAGTTGAGCGTGCTGACTGTTTAGACGAAGCGGTTGCTATAGCAGCTAAAGCCCGGGCAGAAGAAGCAATGGCAGACAGGGAAGCTGAAATTGATTATTCAGTGGCGTCTATGGAACTTGCGCGCGCAATTGCACAAATTAGAGCCATTCAGAAGGTTCGAAAACAACTCAAATAATGCGGATGTTGACGCAAAAGAGCTTAAGCTTGTCAGCTTGAGCTTTGTTTTTCTCACACACTTATCCACAAGAATAAAAGAAGAACAATCTGAGTGTTTCTCAAATTGTTCTTATTAATCAATAAGTTATATTTTTTATTCTCAATATAAATTTAAACCTATAAAACTTACCCACAATTTTTTGTGAGCGCTTATTGCTTGATGTTTATTATGTTGGTGCGGGAAGGCTATTTCCCCCGAAATGATAACAGGGGGATAGTGTGTAATTACGTCGTGAAATTCGAGTGAAATTGTGCGGCTAAGCCGATAGGTTCTTCTATAGCGGCTATTATGTTATGCAACCTTTGTGTCAGTTCATCTTTTTTTTCGTATTGAAGTACAAGGTGTAGCGCTTTTGCTTCTTCGACGTGTTCTGTTGGTTTTTTAAGCTCCAGGCTAACTTCTAATGTATCAAGATAATAGCAGTACACTTCATGCAGTAGTGGTTTTGCTTCGTTATACTGCTCTGACGTGATGAGCATTTCAGCTTGAAGCTTTAAGGCTGTAAAAATAGCATCTAAACGTAGCTTGAAGTCATGGGTAGGCTCATACTGGAGTGTTTTGTAAAGAGTTCTTATTGCAGTGAGCTGCTCTAGTGGCTCATTGCGTGCCAAATTTACTTCCAGTGAGCCAAGCATATTTCGGAAAGCATTATCTGTTTCAAGTAACTTTTCTTGATGATAAAAATCATAAGCTTCATCAAGCAGTTCTTTTGCTTTGTCATATTGTTCTAAACCAATATAAGTTTCAGCGAACACATTATTGCTATAGGCAGTTTGAATGGGTGAGTCATGTTGTATTTGATTGAGGCACCTTAACGCATCTTCATATTGATGGAGTCTATTATAGACTTGAGCAAGGTTTATAAACATTCGCCCGAGTGCATCACCTTCTGAACTGATGATAGTTTGCTCTGCATAAGTACGTGTTTTCGCTGTAGAAAGTATTGATGCCCGCGCCCGGCTTCCCGGGTTGAATATAAAGGATTTTAACCCCTCGACTAGCCGCCCACTGCTTAAAATGGCCTGATATAAACTCTAATCATGGCCGGATAACCTCGTTTTTTAGCTAAGGCGTATACGAAAAGAAGAAGCAGGTCATTTATATTTTAATTTACTGTAAGTTAAGGCATGGCGGATATTGTCATGGTAAGTCGTTAAAATATTTCAAATATAACCTCTTTAAACATGATGAAGTACTGATATAATTTTCGGATATTACTGTCATTAGGCAATGACATCATCATGAAAGAGAACTCATGAAATATATTAAAAAGAATCGCCTTTCAGCAGCGTATACATCGATAGATACTTTTTACAATTCACCATGGACATTACCTTTTCTACGATGTAATGCAATTATGATTGCACTGACAGATCAGAGTGCTATCTCAGTTAAAGAGGATGCTTTATGAACCTGATGAAATTTTGCTCTCAGTGTGGCAGTGACTGTATCGTAAAAAAAATCCCTAAAGGTGATAATATTGAAAGGCAATTATGTAATCATTGTCACACTGTATTTTATCAAAATCCTAAAGTTATCGTCGGCGCAGTAGTTACCTATCAAGGAAAATACCTGCTTTGTCGCAGGAACATTGAACCACAAATAGGCTTATGGACTTATCCAGCAGGTTTCTTAGAAAATAATGAAACCATTGAGGAAGGAGCAATTCGTGAAACATATGAAGAATCAAAAGCAACCATTGATATTCTGCAGTTACTCGAGACCTATTCTCTAACAGCTGTGAAACAAGTTCATATTATTTATAGTGCTGAAATGCGGTCTTCACATTTTGAGGTAACCGCAGAGAGTAGTGAAGTTAAGCTATTTGATAAGGCAGATATTCCTTGGAATGAACTCGCTTTCCCGGTAATCCAATGGGCTCTTAAGGCTCATGCTACTGATCAGGAAGGTTATAGTGTGGATTCGAGATCGACAAATTTATCACTAGAGAAAAGTCTACAAGAAGATTTGTAATGATAGCGGTGTTTTATGACGGTAAACGAGAGATCTTTTGCTGATTAATTTGATTATATAAAAAACATCATTTAGAGATTACTTTGATTTGCGATGAAAACCTTAAAAAATACAATTGAATGGAGAATGGTGAGGTAAACCAAAGGCTGTTCGTTGTGATAATGGTCCGAGTATGTCAGCAAGCTTTTGTCTGAATGGGCTGAAAAGCACTAAATACAACTTTTCTTTATACAGCCTGGAAACCCCCAATAAAGCGCTTTTATTGAAGGTTATAATTGTCCGGTTCGTTATGACTGGTTAAATCAGCATTTATTCAGTACCATCGAGCAGGTACAAGATTTTGAGACAAGCGGGCTTTGGTCATACAACAATGAAAGACTCAATATGGCCCTTGGGGTAATTCCTCTAGCGCAAAAACTGCATTCGCAGCTTAACCTTCTACTTTTAACTGCGGGCATAAAAGGGGAATTATCAATTGGCACAAGCAATCAAAAATAAGGTGGTAGATAAAAGATCTTGAAGACATTACGACTAATACTTGGCGATCAACTCAGTGAATCTATCTCTTCATTAGAAGGGTATAATCACATGAATGATCATATCTTGATGTGTGAAGTTATTGAAGAAGCAACTTATGTTAAACACCACAAGAAAAAAATAGTACTAATCTTTTCAGCCATGCGTCATTTTGCCCAGGGCCTGCAAAAACAGGGTATGCAAGTTAGCTATAGTAAACTTGATGCCCCTGATAACGGTGGTAGTTTTAAGGAAGAAGTCAGACTTTTTATTGAAAATCACGATATTGAGCGAATTATTGTGACTGAGCCTTCTGAATATCGTGTTTTAGAAAGTATTTTATCATGGCAATCTGAGTTTGGTGTAGCAGTTGAAATTCGTGATGATGAGCGATTCTTGTGCTCTAGGAAACAATTTTCTGCTTGGGCTCATGATCGAAAACAACTGCGTATGGAATATTTCTATCGTGAAATGCGTAAGCAATATCAAATACTCATGAACCAGATGAAACCTATAGGAGATAAATGGAATTACGATGCTGAAAATAGGAAGGTACCTAAAGAAGGCTTACCTGTTCCCGCAACTTATCAAATAAAGCCTGATGTGATCACTCAAGAGGTCATGGGCATGGTTGCAGAACGTTTTGATGATCATTTTGGAGAATTAGAACCATTTCATTTTGCTGTAACTCGAGAGGGTGCTTTAGGTGCTTTGAAAAGTTTTATTGAGAATAGGCTACCAATCTTTGGCGACTATCAGGATGCCATGCTGACAGATGAACCCTGGATGTATCACGCACACATCGGTATGTATATCAATATTGGCCTGCTGTTGCCTTTGGAGTGTATCCAGGATGCAGAGAAAGCTTATCAAGAGGGGCAAGCACCATTGAACTCTGTGGAAGGTTTTATACGCCAAATTCTTGGCTGGCGTGAATATGTCCGAGGGATTTACTGGTTGAAAATGCCAGAATATAAAAAAGCCAATTTTTTTGATGTGAAGCGCAAATTGCCAGATTTTTATTGGACTGGTGAAACTAAAATGAACTGTATCAGTCAATGTGTGAAGTCCACACGTGAGTTGGCTTATGCACATCATATTCAGCGGCTGATGGTGTTAGGTAATTTTGCTCTAATTGCTGGTTTACATCCTGATGATGTCAATGAATGGTTTCTAATCGTGTATGCCGATGCATTTGAGTGGGTTGAAATGCCAAATGTGACCGGTATGATTCTTTTTGCCGATGGAGGATACTTAGGCAGTAAGCCTTATGCTGCAGGTGGTAGCTACATAAACAAAATGTCGGACTACTGCAAAAAATGCCATTATAAAGTTAGTAAGAAAAATGGCGAAACGGCCTGCCCATTTAATTATTTATACTGGGATTTCTTAGCAAGAAACCGAGTTAAATTGCAAGGAAATGCCAGACTGGGAATGATGTACAAAACGTATGATCGCATGAACGATGAAAAAAAACAGGCCATAGCGCAAGACAGCGCTGCTTTTCTTGATTCTTTATGATTGAGTAGGCAGGCATTCTTTTGGGTCTTAGAAGATTTTCTGCCTCATTAGACTTCTATGATGGTTTGGGGGATAAAAAACTAACGGTAATCTCCCCATTTTTAATGGCCCTTAAAAGTAGAGGGTTAAGCTGCGAATGCAGTTTTTGCGCAAGAGGAATATCGCTATGACTTATGCTAAATCAACAGGATCAACATCCATTGCCCATCGAACGCCACCTTGTCTAATGTGCGGAGGGTAAGTAGATTTGATGAAAGCGAGTGCTTGATGAAGCGCAGCTCTTGATGCTGATTTAATCAGGAGTTGCATATGATACTGGTTAGCTTTTCTAATGAGAGGAGCTGGGGCTGGACCCAGCACGGTTACCTCTAAAGCATGTAAATCAGTTTTTATTGTTGCTAGGAATTGTTTCAAGTTTGTTTCGTCTCGGGCGTAGGCACGGAGTAAGGCAAGATGATGGTAGGGGGGCCACGCGGCTTTGTCTCGGAGCGGAAATAAAGCTTCTGTGAAGGCAGCATAACCTGTTTGAATCAGTTGATTTAATAAGGGGTTATCAGGAAAGTGTGTTTGGATTAACACTTCTCCTGCTTGCTCTGCTCGCCCTGCGCGTCCTGATACCTGTGTAATGAGTTGGCCTAGCCGCTCAAGGGCGCGAAAATCTTGATTATAAAATCCGGCATCTGCATCGAGGATGACGACCAGTGTTAAATGAGGGAAGTGGTGGCCTTTTGCAAGCATCTGGGTGCCAATTAAAATTTGAGACTCACCGGATTCTATTTTAGCAAGTGTTGCTAGGAGTTGTTTATTCTGTCGGACCTCATCACGATCAATACGGGCAATTTGAGTGTCTGGAAATTGTTCGGTCAAATATTCGTGTATGCGTTGGGTTCCTGCACCAACAGGCACTAAATCTTCGCTTTGGCAGGTCTCACAATGTGTCACAATTGTCTTTTTAAAACCACAATGATGACAAATAAGCTGATTTTTTTTACGATGCAGTGTTAAATGGCTATCACAAGCGCGACAGTCTGCCATCCAGCCACATTCATGGCAGAGTAATACCGGAGAAAATCCGCGGCGATTAATAAAAATTAATGCTTGGTTTCCCGCTTGGATATGCTTCTCAATGGCTTTTAATGTGGGTTCAGCTAGCCCATCAGTGAGTTTTTGGCAGCGTAGGTCAATGAGCTGGTAATGCAGTGGTGTTTGGTTCTCAGCTTTTTGTGTGAGACAAAGTCGTGTGTATTTTTTGAGAGTGCAGTTATGTAAGCTTTCAAGACTTGGGGTCGCAGAGCCTAAAATAATGGGGATATTAGCTTTGTGTGCACGTACTAAGGCAGCATCACGTGCAGAGTAACGAATACCTTCTTGTTGTTTAAAAGAGGCATCATGTTCTTCATCGATAATAATTAATCCAAGTGCAGGCATCGGGGTAAATAGTGCCGTTCTTGTGCCAATCACCAGCTTGATCTGGTTGGTTCGAGCAAGTTCCCAGGCTTCAGCACGTGATTTATCTGAAATATGGGAATGGAGTGTTGCCATTGGAATTTGAAAGCGTGCCTGAAATCGAGCAAACAGTTGAGGCGTTAGGCCTATTTCAGGGACTAAAATTAAGACCTGTTTGTTTTGTTCAAGCACTCGGGCTGCTAGTTGCAAGTAGACTTCGGTTTTACCACTTCCTGTAACACCATCAAGAACAAATGTTTGATATTGATGGAGAGCGGTCATCATCATATGCAGAGCTGACGTTTGCTCTGGGTTCAGCGCTAACGCAGCTTCCGTGTCTTTAGTATCAGACTTTTCAGGAGGCAGCACGGTAATTTTTTGACCTTCACGATATTTCTTAGGCAAAGCAAGTGTCAGTACATCTGAGAGGGGTGCATGGTAATAGCGTGCCATCCATTGACATAGAGAGAGTAAGTGTTCTGAAATAATGGGCTCTTGATCAATGATCGAGGTAATCGGTTTGAGCTTGATGTGCTGATGCTCTGGTTTACCCGAGCCAATAACAATCCCAACACGCTCGGTTTTTCGAAAAGAAACCCAAACCCGTGCGCCAATAACAGGAGGTGTATTTGATGGCGCTAAGTAATCAAAATAATCCCGCTTGGTGTTGGGTATGCAAATGCGTAAGACAGGCACGGTTTTAGCGTTCCCAGCTGTGGCTTGCACATTGCCCGGGGGATGAAAATATTTTGATTACTAGGCGCGCAATATGATGACGCTCCAGTGCCAGTTCATCTTGTATTAATTCTTGTATAAACCACCGAGAGAGCTCTTCAATCGTAATATTAGCCAGTGGCATGAGCGTAATGTCTTCTTTAAGGAAGATCATCTTTTTTTTATTAAACGTGAAGTAATAATACTCAGCATCTTCATCATAGATTAAATAAGGTGAGTGTGCGGGCATCAAGAAAGTTTGGTGAAGTTTTTTGCACAAATATTGGACGCGATCTTTATAATAGCGATAGTCAAAAGTAAGGCCATTTTTTTCAATCTGGGTGCTAAGGGCTAAATAGACTTCATAACGGTGTCCATGAAGTGGCTCTCGGTCAGTTGCTGAAAAGATAGTGGTGTGACCTGCAGAAAAGCTCATGGCAGGTTTTTGAAGCTCAATAGTCGTTGAATAAGTGCTCATGTGTCTAAACTCGCTCTTTTGTCGTGCAGTTGGAACCCGCTTAAGGGGAAATCAAATGATTTTGTGAGGCCAATGATTTTAAAGAGTTCACCCATTTCATTCGGTTGTACAAGCTTCTTAACGGCTTGTTGTGTTTGAAATTGGGATTTGGCGTCATGTGCTTCGCCTTTAAGTAAGTCTAACAAACCGTTTGCAAGTAAGAAAGAGGCTTGATTGGTATAGCCTGTGACTTCAAAACCGGCTTGAAGTGCGCTATCTGCTACATGCGTAAAGTCAACGTGAGCGGTAATATCTTCTTCGCCTGGATGAAGCAAGGGATTAGGATGTGCTTTGTGTTGATAATGACACATCAGTGTCCCTTGATGTCTGTCTGGGTGATAATATTCATGTTGTGGAAAACCATAATCAATGAGTAATACCGCACCGCGTATGAGTAGATTAAAGCAAGCCTTTATCCAGCCTTGAATAAACAAGTTAGCTTCTGAGGCATAGGGTGTTACATCATGTTGAATGACTTGTCGTACATGCTGTGTGAGTGCTGAGTTTGTACAAGGTTCAAAATATTCTGTAAGTTGATTGTCAGCGTTTAGCCCAATCTTGCTTTCAAGCAAGCCTTCGTTGGTTCTTAGAAAACGATGAACGGGCATCGCATCTAAGACTTCATTTGCAATAATCACACCTTCAAAAGGTTTTGTAGGTAAGGTTGTATGCCACTGTACGCGGTTTGCTAAATGGGGGATATTTTGGTTTATATTTTGTTCTTGTACGTTTCTTAATGAGCCACTGATTTCAAGAATATGATAGGTTTCTGGCAGTGCATGTCGTTTTTCTAGGTGTGTTAGTATATCAATACATAAGCGCCCTGAGCCTGCACCAAACTCAAAGAGTGCTGGATGTGAGAGATGCTTTAAGATGGCTTCACATTGATGCGCAAGTGTATAGCCAAATAAAGGGGTGAGCTCTGGTGCTGTAATAAAATCACCCGCAGCCCCTAAAGGTGACTTTAATCGATTATAATATCCCCACTTAGGTGAATAAAGTGCTTGTTGCATGAAGTCACAGAATGTAATTTTTGTGTGTTGTGAGAGGTCTGCTCGCAAGTAGTCAATGGGCTGCATGAGAAAGTAATAGTTGTTCTAAAAGGAGACAATACCGTGAATCCGGAAAAGACACAAGAGAAGGGGGTTGCGCTGGTAACCGGGGCTGCTCGTCGTATCGGTGCTGTGATTGCAAAAAGCCTGCATGAAGTGGGTTATGATGTGGTGATTCACTGTCGACAATCGAGACATGAAGCGGATGTTTTAGCCAAGCATTTGAATGCTAAGCGCGCGGACAGTGCTTGTGTGCGTATGGCTGATTTGTGTATGCAATCAGAGGCTGAAGCTTTGGTAAAAGCAGCATATGCATGGAAAAAACGATTAGATCTTTTAGTGAATAATGCATCGCAATTTATTAAAACGCCAATTCAAGGTTTTGATGAGCGTATTTCGGATATATTGTGGGGCATTCATGTCAAAGCGCCTTTTTGGCTGTCACAGGCAGCGTATCCATTCTTAACACAATCAGGTGATGGAAATATTGTGAATATCACGGATATTCATGCAGAAAAGCCGCGGCGTGATTACGCGGTGTATACACAAACCAAAGCGGCACTGAATATGCAAAGCATGTCACTTGCTTATGAGTATGCGCCCAATGTGCGTGTGAATGTAGTGGCTCCAGGCCCAATATTATTACCCGAAGGCGAGAATGCACTGAGTGCCGAGATGCAAGCTGCAGAAATTGCGTCTCATATTCCATTGAAACGCTGGGGAGAGCCTAAATGGGTTGCTGAGGCTGTGCTAGCATTTGCATCTAATTCATATATTACTGGGCAAATGATGCGTGTAGATGGTGGGCGCAGTTTGAGCTAGCATGTGGTGTGTTTTGGAGTGTTAGTCGAACTTTGGTCCATCTATTGGAGGTGCTTCGTTTGAGTCTTCTCGTAGCTGTCGAATGCTCTCTTTATACTGATTGGACTGTGCAGGTCCAGATGCTATGTCATAGAGCTCATTGGCCTCTTCAAGTAATGCGAAAAATGCATGGGTATTTTCATATGCATCACTCGAGTCATCATTATTTTCCATGGTTTGGTGAAGATGGTTGAGGGTTTCTTGGGTTGGGTTTTCTAAAAACTGCTTGAGTGCTGTTGCAAGGTTGATAATACATTGATTGGATTGTTTTTCGTGTTCACTTCCGCCTTTTATCATTCTCATAACTACTCTGGTTTTATTGATTTTTGTATGAGGTTCTAGTCGCTCTAATAGTGATTTTACTTTATCAGTGTGATTCGCTTCTTCGGCGAGTAGCTCGCCTGATTGCTTCATGAGCGCCATGCGTTGTTCTGTTAGCGTAGTCAGGGATTGAAACTGGGGTAATAGCGTTTCTAAATTTGTCCGAGCGCTGCCATATTTTTCAATCACCTGTTCTCTTTCGATGGTATCATTCAGTTTGCCAAAAAATATAGCAAAAAAAGCATTGTAGAAATTTTCCCATAGTTGCGTGAATGGGGATGGGGCTGCAGCCTGTATGACTTCGTTTAAAAGTTCAATTCTTCTGCGAAGAGCATTGATTTCATCTTGAATATCTTGAGAACCCTGTGTAATTGCTCGTATATTTTCTTTTTCATCGGGCGTAATACGTGCATCAAGTTTGTCATATTCTGCACGGTATTGTTGGTCGAGTTGTTTTATTTTGAGCTCGTTTTCTTTAATGGTTAGTGCTGTACGTGTTTGTAGTGGTACGAGTTCATTTCTGAGGCTTTCTAATATATTCGTAGTCAGTATTTTTTGCTCATCCACTGTTACTGTTCTTGAGTCCTCTGAGTTTTCGGCGAAAAATGGCGTCATAACTTCTATAGGATATTGCTGAAGTAACTCAAGGTTATCTTTTGTTAACAGGTCAAGGAGGGCAAAGTCTGTTAAAGTCGCAGTATAATCTTGTTCGTATGTCCATGTATCTGCGGCTATTTTGGGAGGAAGTTGGACGCCTTTTATAAGATGTGCGAATGTCTCTGAATTAATTTGAATCTTATTTTTTTTTAAACAATCTAAAATAACGCTTATTCGCCTAACTTCTGATGCTTTTTGAATGGTCCTAAATTTAGATAAGCTCTCGTTTACATCAAGTCCTATTTGAGTCAGAGTAGAGGGCAATTCTTGTTCTAACTCTTTCATCTCTTCGTCAAAAGATGCACGAGGTTGATTAAGATCGAAGTCAATATCCGGATTCATCTTGCCCCTCCCAACTGATTGCTTAGTATGAGTAAGAGAGCAAAATTTGCTCCTCTAACTTAATTTATAGTTAAACTAGAGGGGATTTGCAACGCCTGCGTTAAATTGACCGAAGGGAAGAATGCGAGAGATACGGTGGTCTTGGCTGAGATAAAGAGCGCCGGTTTGGTTGTCAGTGCCTAGGGCTGGAAAAAGCAGAAGTGAGTTTAGTTCCGTACCTAACGCGTAGCTGTCTATGCCTAAGGCATAGAGACGCGTGTAGCTGTTAAAGCCTTCGGGCCAATCTTGCTTTCTAGCACCTGGGTTTTTAAAGACCCAAGGCATATCACAGAAAATAATGTGGTCTAGGTCGCGGTCGGCGATGGTGTTTTGTGTGCCTGTGTATACGCTAGATGTTGCGTATACAGGCATGTTTCCTGCGTAATAATATCGAAGCAAGGGCATGATTTGGCGTGCATTTGAGGGGTACGCCAGTAAAAAAATCACATCAAAATCTTCTCGCCGTAGCGCTGTACGCTCTATGGATGGATTTTTGGCAATGGCTTTGAGCTGCCTTTTGCGCTCATCATCAGGAACGGCTTGCAATAATCCGCGTACGTCTTCATTTAGATTGTCTGTTTCACTGGAGTTAAAGCGCAAGGTATCGACCACTTGGCCGCGTAGTCCTTTCCATTCTTGGGAGAATGCATTGAGTGTTTCATCTCCCCAGGTACCTGTTGGTGCAATGATGAGCGCGCGTGAAAGGCCAGAGCGACGTGCTTTTACAGCCACTTGGCGTGCTTCATGAGGCGGAGATAGGCCAAATTGGTAAGCATGGTCTTGTGTGCGAGTGTCCACATTATTGAGGAGTAATGTGGGTACGGGATGCTGCATTGCTGCAACAGCGGCAACGCTTGTTTTTTCAAGAGGGCCAATCACATAGTTGGCACCATCGGCAATAGCACGCTGGTAAGCATGGGTCGGTGATATTTTATGGGTATCATAAAAGCGCAGAGTGGTTTTTGTGACGGCACCTTTTTCACGAAGGGCTGCCATAAAGCCATCTTGAATGGCTTGGCCTGGGCCTGCAAGTGGCCCGGATAAAGGCAAGAGTAAGGCAATGTGTTTGGGCTTGGTATATAAGTGGTCTTGCATGGCCTCAAGGGATTGAGGCAGTAATGCACGTGCGGGGTGTTGTGGGTATGTTTGTTGCCATGCTTCTAGCTGGGTGAGCATTTTTTGTGGATAAGCAGGATTTTTTCGGGCAATTAAGGCCAGTTCGGCCCATCCACGCAAAACAGCATCGGCTTCTGCTTCAACGGCCAGAGTATTGAGCTCTGCATTGGGCAGTGTGGTTAAGGCAAGCCAAAGTGCGCGGCGGTTGTTTTCACGTGACTGTTCGTCAGGCAAAATGCGATCGAGCTTAATACGCTCGGTAATTGATTCGAGTGGTCTGCCGAGTGACTGGTAGCTGTGCGCAAGTGCTTCGTGAAATTGTGCCTGTTCGTATAAGGGCAATTGTTCAATTTTGCGTATGCTTGCAAGGCGCTTGAATGCTGATTGTGGGTGTTTTTTTGCAAGGTCAATTTTTGCAAGCAATAGCGATTTTTTATCAGATTGAATCGAAGATTCAGGCGAAACCTGTGCTAGAATGGATTTTGCTTGTTGCCATTCGCCTTCATCAACCAGGCGACCTGCTGCAAGTAGCAATAAAGCTTGTTTTTCTTCACCTAAATGATTGTTTGCAAGTGCGATATAAGCTTCTGCAGACATGGTATAGGGGCTTTGAAGGGGGCGCGCACCGTTACGCACAACGTTCGTGCATTGCGTAAGCAAGCCAAGGCAGGCCAAAAAGGCCATTATTTTTAGGTGACGAAAGTGCAACAGCATGAGCGTGTAACCTCCCGAACTCAGACGTAGCAGGATAAACCATGACGCATTCAATCGCAAGATCTAACGGCACGCTTTATGTGGTGGCGACACCGATTGGTAATCGAGATGATATAACGCAGCGTGCGATTCATATATTAAAAACAGTGGATTTAATTGCTGCCGAAGACACACGCCACTCAAAGCCTTTTTTAGAGGGGCTTGGCATTCAAACAAAGTTGATTGCGTTTCATGCGCATAATGAATCGAATGCAACGGCACGTTTAATTGACGCTTTAAAAAAAGGCCAAAATATTGCTTTAATCAGTGATGCAGGAACGCCTTTAATTCGTGATCCTGGTTATCCGCTAGTGACTGAGGCGCGTCGAGCCGGTATTGGCGTGGTGCCTATTCCGGGAGCCTGTGCTTTAATTACAGCACTATCTGCAGGGGGGGTGCCATCGGATGTCTTTACGTTCGGAGGTTTTTTGCCTGCAACAAAAGCAGCAAGGCTGCGTGCACTGGAAGTGTTTAAAAGTAACTTATCGCATACCCTGGTATTTTATGAGTCAACTCATCGTTTGTTGGCGTGTTTAGAAGATATTAAGCTGACATTTGGTGATAAAGTTGAATTAGTGCTTGCTAAAGAATTAACCAAAACATTTGAAGCGTTTGTAGAAGGCTGTGTTGATGAAATTAAAGCATGGCTGCTAGAAGACGTTGCGCGTCAAAAAGGTGAGTTTGTATTGATGATTTTACCCAGAGAGTTACAGGAAGATACAACTGAAGACAAACGTTGTTTAGATATTTTATTAACAGCATTGCCTGTAAAGCAGGCTGTTAAAATCGCTGCCGAATTAACCGGAAGCAGTCGTAATGCATTGTATGCTTTGGCGATTGCAGACAAAAAATGAAAGGTTTAAAGTATTATTGGGTATGTTTTTTTCTAGGTTGCATGTGGGGCAGTACGAGTTTTGCTGTGGGTGATTTAAAAGGCATGGTTGTTGATACATCACATCATCTACTTTGGCCCGATGGGGTTATACCCTATGTTATGAGTGAGTCATTGTCTTTGAGTAAACAGGCAGAGATTCTTGCGGCAATGGCATTGTGGGAAGCTGGAACAGTGGTTCGATTTGTGAAGCTCATGCCTGAGAGCCAGCTTGATCATTTAGACTATGTTATTTTTCAAGCTCATGCTGGAAAAACGTGTGCTTCCTCTGTAGGGCGGGAAGGAGGTGTGCAAACACTTCGCTTAGCTGAGCGTTGTAGCACCATGATGATAGCCCATGAATTAGGCCATTTAATGGGGTTGTGGCATGAGCAATCACGCCTAGATAGAGATTTGTATGTTGAGGTTGTCTGGGAAAATATTCGAGAAGCACATTACCATAATTTTGACCGGCGTGTTGGGGATGGACAAAATCAAGGGCCTTATGATTATGATTCAATTATGCACTACTCAGAAACGGCATTTAGCAAAAATGGGAAGCCAACGATTGTTCCTCAAAGAGCGGGGGCCCAAATTGGACAACGAACACATTTAAGTGCCGGGGACATTGCCTCGGTTAATGCATTATATCTTAATGCTCATCACAAGGAGTAATTATGTCGAACGAAACCATTTATCTCAGTGATTATCAACCACCTGTTTTTGGAATAAATACGGTGGATTTAGAAGTTGATTTATTTGAAACACATGCCTTAGTCAAAAATACCATGCAAATGGCGCGTCTACATCCAGGGCCACTTTGCTTAGAGGGTGATGAGCTAGTGCTTGAACGTATTGTATTAGCCGATAAGGTGCTTAGTACAGATGACTATGTGCTTGAGAACAATAAGCTCACTTTGAATGCTTGCCCTGATCATTTTAAGCTTGAGATAACCACTCGAATTTTTCCACAAGAGAACACGGCTTTATCCGGCTTGTACCGTTCGAGTGGGTTTTTTTGTACACAATGTGAAGCGGAAGGCTTTCGTCGAATTACTTATTTTTTAGATAGACCAGACGTCTTAGCAATATACACCACACGAATTTCAGCAGATAAAACAAAATATCCAGTTTTATTATCAAACGGTAATTTATATAAATCCGGTGAAGCAGATGATGGCCGACATTGGGCTTTATGGCACGATCCATTCAAGAAGCCATCGTATTTATTTGCTTTAGTTGCGGGTGATTTAGGTGTGGTTCAAGATGAATTTGTGACGTGTTCAGGGCGTACGATTGATTTACGACTCTATGTTGAGCCAGGACAGGAAGATAAAGCACCTCATGCGCTCGAATCACTGAAAAAAGCGATGCAGTGGGATGAACGTGAATATGGCCGTGAGTATGATTTAGATATTTACATGATTGTTGCCGTGAGTGATTTTAATATGGGGGCTATGGAGAACAAAGGCCTTAATTTGTTTAACTCAAAATATGTATTAGCACGGCCAGATACTGCAACAGATGCTGATTATGCTGATATAGAAGGTGTTGTCGCACATGAGTACTTTCATAATTGGACCGGTAATCGCATTACTTGTCGAGATTGGTTTCAGTTGAGTCTTAAAGAAGGTTTAACCGTTTTTCGTGATCAAGAATTTTCACGTGATATGAATTCGCGAGATGTGAATCGTATTCAAGATGTCAAAATATTACGCCAAGCACAATTTCCAGAAGATGCAGGAAGTATGGCGCATCCAGTGAGACCACCGGCCTATCAAGAAATCAATAACTTTTATACGGCCACAATATATAACAAAGGTGCTGAAGTCATTCGAATGCTTCATACTTTGCTTGGGAAAGCAGGTTTTCGACGTGGAATGGACTTATATTTTGAACGTCATGATGGGGAAGCGGTAACCATTGAAGATTTTGTTGCCTCAATGGCTGATGCAAACGAAGTAAATTTAACGCATTTTTTTCGTTGGTACACACAGGCAGGCACTCCCCAGGTTGTATTGGTTGAAGAAACCTATCAAGACCATTGCTTAACACTGAAGTTCACTCAAAGCGGGGTTGAAGCGCCCTGTCCGATTCCGATTGAGGTTGCTTTATTTAATGTTGCTGGTGAGCAAATGCCGCTTGAGCATCATGTGTTGTTGCTCGAAGAGGCAGAGCAAACCTTTGTTTTAGAGCATTTGGAGGAGGCGCCGGCGCATGTATCATTGTTACGTGGTTTTTCGGCGCCTGTGATTCTAGAAGATGGCCGGAGTCAGAGTGAATATTTAGGCTTACTGCGTGTTGAAACAGATGGCTTTGCAAAGTGGGATGCAGCGCAGCGTGTGATACGCAGTATTTTGTTGAGTGCTTATCGTGCTAAAACAACCCTAGTGCTTAATGTGTCGGTGATTCATGCTTTTAAAGCAATACTGCAAGACGAGTCACTTGATAGGGCATTGCGGGCAGTACTGTTAATGCCACCTAGCTTTGAAGAGGTGGTGAGCGGTGTATCTGACATTGATGTCACACGTATTGAAGATATACGCCATGCATATGGTGCCGCACTTGGAGAAGCACTTTGGGATGATATTTTTGATATGTATGCGAGTCTTTGGGCATCAGAAGACCACCGGATGACAAGCGAGGCATATGGGCGCCGTCACCTGCGTAATGTGTGTTTGTCACTGATGATGAAGGCACGACCTTCTGCAGCGCTTGAAATATGTGAGGCACAGTTTAAAAAAGCAGAAACAATGACTGATCAAATTGCGAGTTTTGCCTTGTTAAGCAATGAATCAAATGAACAGTGTCGTCAGAACGCAATTCAAACATTCTATGAGAGCTGGAAAACAGATGACTTGGTGCTTGATAAATGGTTTGCTCTGCAAGCCTGTGCAGATTTACCGGGAGCATTAACGCGTGTTGAAACACTGCTTCAACATCCTGCATTTGATTTAAAAAATCCCAATAAAGTGCGTGCAGTGATAGGTACTTTTTGTCAGAGCAATCCACGACATTTTCATGCAGAAGATGGCTCAGGGTATGCCTTTCTTGTCGATAAAATATTAGCATTGGATAAGCTCAATCCACAGATTTCAGCGCGTCTTGTCACACCATTTACACGCTGGCAGCGGTTTGACATAGTCAGGCAAGATGCAATGCAGCAACAACTTAAACGCTTGTCAGCCGAAACTTTATCTCCTGATTTGCGTGAGATGGTTGATAAGAGTCTTCGGTGCTAGCGCAGTATGCCGTGATGGGGAACCCGGTTGAACAGAGCTTATCGCCGGGGCTTCATCAACAGTTTGCGAAAGAAGCGGGTATAGCGCTTGAATATACACGTATCCTGATGGATGAAACGATGTTTGAGCGGCAAGTACAGGCTTTTTTTGATCAAGGCGGAGCGGGACTAAATATCACAGCACCGGGTAAAGCACGTGCCTTTAACTTAGCGACCATTAAAACCGAACGTTGTGTAAGGGCTGGGGCTGCGAATACGCTGTGGGTTAATGAGAAGGGGCAACTTTGTGCGGATAACACCGATGGTGTTGGCTTAATACGTGATTTAAAGCGACGTGTGAAGCTTGTAGGTGCACGTATTTTAGTATTAGGGGCTGGCGGAGCGGTTTATGGCATTATGCCTAATTTACTGGCTGAAATGCCTCGAGCAATTGCTATTTGTAATCGTACGAAGGCACGAGCAGAAGCACTGGTGAGGCATATAGGGTGTGATTTAGTGACGTGTGTACAGCTTGATGGAATCATTGATAAATATGATATCGTGATTCATGCGACAGGGCGAGCGTTGTCAGGTTTAGCGTGTTTTAAAGGCACACCGTTTTGTTATGATTTAACATATGATGAATCAGGTGTAACCCCTTTTGTCCAGTGGGCCCGTATGAGAGGTTATCCCGCTGTCGATGGATTTGGAATGCTCGTTGAGCAAGCAGCAGAAGCGTTTTCCGTCTGGCATGGGGCGTCGTTAATTAAAGAACGGTTGTAGTGCTGCTTCTTGGGCAATGGTGTCTTCATAGCCGAGTTTGATGAGTTCTTGTGTAAATTGTTTTTCGAATAGCAAAAAACTGAGCAAATCGCCTGAGTGCTGCTGTGCACCTAGGCAGTTCAGACATAAGCGCAAGAAGCTTGGCATGCTGTCATATTTATCTTGTGCAATTTTAGCGACATCAGTACTCGGACGAAGACAGAACATATCAATAGGGCGCCAAGGCGAATGCCTTTTTTTCCAAATAGATAATAAGTGTGCGATATCGTTCATGCGATTAACATTTTCGATGTCTCGATCAAGATTATCTAAAAATAAGCTATTGAGCATGTTCCCTAAGATGTGTGCAAAGCCAATATCAGCGGTTTGTAATTTCTCTGGTTGGATGACACCAGGAGTTGGGCGTGTACCAACGATTAGGATTTTTTCAACATGAAAACGAATGGGGCCACGCAGAGGCGATACCAGTCCCATACTGCCATCACCATAATGGCGCCCGCGAATAGGAATGGCGGGAAAAAACAGGGGCAGTGCGCTGGATGAAAGAATATGTTCAGCGCGTAGGGTGGTGCGTTGGCTGGTATGTCTTGGGTAAGACCAGTCATCAAAATGAGAGGCGTGATGCTGATAAAACGAAATGGTTTGTTGTGTTTCGTAGCAGTTACTAATGACTTCTAGTGTTTCTAAATTACCTCGTTCAATATTCTGGTGAATTTTATCAAAATCGATATGGTCATGAAAAAAAAGATGGAGGGGGGTGGTATCGAGTAAATAGCCAGAATTACGGGGCTTTACCATGAAACGGCTGAGATTGCGCAGGATTGACTTACTGAGCGCATAATTGCTTGCATTGTAAATTTGCTGACAATGAATGTTATGCCATAAGGCTTCTAATTTTTCGACGGCCAGACCAAAATCATCTGCATTTTCTGCAAGAATAGATGCATTGACACTACCGATGCTGACGCCACTGATCATGCTAAAAGGAGACGTCTTTGGTTGAAAGATTTGATGTATTGCTTTTAGAACACCGGCTTGGTAGGCCCCTCGGGCACCACCACCGGCCAAATAAAGGGCTGTCTTAGCCATATTTCGCCGTTTGTTTTCTTCAGTAATACCAGAGACTATAGTTGAGCTTGTAGGGATATTTCAAGCGATTTACCAATTTAGTGTTGTTTTAATAAAAGGAATTGTAATTTTTCGTTGCGCTTCGAGCGATGCATGATCGAGGCGGTTGAGCAAAGCGTTTAAATCATGCATGTTACGTGCACTGCGATGAACTAAAAATTGGGCCACACTTTGAGATAATTCAAAGCCTCGACGGTTGGCCTCAAGAGAAAGGGTTCGTGCTTTGTCGGTATCATTCAGTTCTTGTATTTGCATGACAAGGCCTGAGTTCAAGCGTGACTTCAAATCAGGAAGCGCTATGTCAATGTGTCTGGGGGGCGTTAGGCCTGCAACAATCAGTGTGCTCTTATCGTCATCACGAATGCGGTTATAGAGGTGAAAAAGTGCTTCTTCCCAAGCAGGTTCGTTTGTAATGACATCAAGTTCATCAATGCAAAATAAGTGATGGGTCTCTAACTCACTCAGAATGGTCGGGTCCCAAGTTTTTAGGGTATTCAGTGGCAGGTAAATATTGGATTCATCAGCATTGAGGTGTTGGCAGCATGCTTGAAGAAGATGTGATTTTCCACTGCCTGCAGCACCCCATAAGTAAATAAACTGCTCACCTTTTTTGGATAATGCGGCTAAAAGTTCTTTTTTTAGCTGTATGTTTTCACCCCAGCAGTAATTACTGAAAGTGGCCTCATCGTTAAGTTGAATGGCAAGAGCGAGTTGATGATTCATTGGGGAACAGGGCTACTGGCATAGGCTCGCCTTGCCCCTGTCCAGACATAATCAATGTAAGTCACAGAGGTTGTGAAAGCAGTTAGGCCAATCAAAATATAAGTGATGTTGTGAGAAGTCTTCCCAAAAGCAAGCTCAATAAGACAGAAAATGATTAATGTCAGTTGCAGAAAAGTATTAATTTTACTGAGCCAGGTGGGTTTAAAGTCAAGGCGTTGGGGAATAAAACGTTGCCAGGCCATCACACCTAAAGAAATTGTTAAATCACGAAAGAATACAAGGCTTACAAGCCACCAAGGCAGTTGCCCTAAAAGCGCAAGAGAAATAAAGCTGGATGCAATTAATAGCTTATCTGCAACAGGGTCAATGAATGAACCAAATCGCGTTTGCCAGTTAAAAAGGCGGGCAAGCCAGCCATCTAGCCCATCGGTTAATCCTGCGAACAGAAAAATATAAAGTGCTGTTGAAAATTGAGATTGATGCAGAAAAAAAAGAAAAGGCGCTATCAACATGAGCCGGGTTAGGCTAAACGCATTAGGTAAATATTTTAGCACCATGAAAAAACCGTTTATATAGAGTACAGTCGATTAGAGGTAAATTGTACCTAAAGTAAGAGTATTTGTCACGCAATAAGATTCATCTAAAAGCACCCATACCCGTGCACGAAGCACGAGTATGAGGGCGTTTAATATTTAAAGATTGCTATCGATAAAGGCAATTAATTGAGATTTAGACAACAACCCCATTTTTGTTGCTTTCACTTGTCCATTTTTAAATAACAATAATGTTGGGATGCTCATAACACCATATTTAGAGGGTGTTTGAGGATTTTCATCGATATCTAATTTAACAAATGTGATTTTTTCATTATGATTCTCTGCTGCTTCTTCAAAAATGGGGGCAAGTGCCCGGCATGGTCCGCACCATGATGCCCAAAAATCAACTAATACGGGTTGTGTTGCATTAAGGACTTCAGCTTCAAAGCTGTCGTCAGTAACTTGTTTAACGTGATTGCTCATGAAAGAACCTCAGTTGGTTGAATAACGCTAACTCAGCTATGACGACATTGGCGCACAGTTGAGTTAGCCCATTATAGATCACCTAGAAGCGCTTGCAAAACACTGAGTGCTGCAAGTGTTGCTGTTTCGGTTCTGAGAATACGTGGTCCGAGCGATATGCCTTTAAATCCGGCTTGTTTTGCGGTTGAGATTTCTTGAGGGCTCAAACCGCCTTCAGGGCCAATTAATAGGGTAATATCACCCGCTGGCTGCATGGATAAATCTTTCCAAGTGATGTCTGCTTTAGGGTCAAGAATATATGGGTTAGAGGTATCGCATGCCTCTAAGTAGTTATTAATTGTGCATGATGGATGTATTGGAGGAAGGATATTCCGACCGGATTGTTCACAAGCTCCAATAGCAATGCTGCTCCATTGGGCATGTTTTTTTTGGAGTTGTTTGGGGTTATGTTTCACTGCACTGTGGTGGGTGATTAAGGGGGTGATACTCGCAACACCAAGCTCAACTGCTTTTTGAATAATAAAGGGCATGTGTTCTTTTTTTGCAATGCCTTGAGCCAAATGGATGATGCAAGGGGATTCACGATTCATCGTCTGAACACCTTCAATTCGGACAGTAACACGGTGTTTTTTGACGATGATAATACGCGCCGAAAATTCTTGGTTATCACCACAAAATAGGGTCAGTGACTCGCTAGCACGCATACGCAGCACACGAAGGACATGATGGCTTGCAGGTTCAGAGAGTTCCACCAAGTCATGTAGTGCATAGGTACCTGACTGATAAATACGGACAGTTCGCATAGAATAGCTCGTTCGGCTTTTAAGGATTGATTCTGATAGTGTATACCAAGTTCTTTCAATCCGTTATTCTATTGGCCTTTATTGATAAGATTGAATGTTTGTTCGGAGTAATGTTTGATGACTAAAACACGTATTGAAACAGATAGTATGGGCGAAATAGCGGTCCCCTCTGATAAATATTGGGGTGCACAAACCGAGCGCTCGCTTCATCACTTCAATATTGGTGATGATTTAATTCCAATGGAAGTGGTTCATGCGTTTGGAATTTTAAAAAAAGCCGCAGCTTTAACCAATCATGAGTTAGGCAACTTAGACGACGCCCAAAAAGATTGGATAATTCAGGCAGCAACAGAAGTGAGCGAAGGTCAATTAGATGCACATTTCCCCCTTCATGTGTGGCAGACAGGCAGTGGTACACAATCGAACATGAATGCAAACGAAGTGATTTCAAATCGTGCCATCGAAATAGCGGGCGGAGTACTGGGCAGTAAAACGCCCATTCATCCTAATGATGATGTGAATCGTTCGCAATCTTCAAATGATACGTTTCCTACAGCCATGCATATTGCAGCGGCTGTAGCGCTGCACAATAAATTATTACCCGCGATAAAATCACTACGCAATGGCTTGGCTGCCAAAATGGACGCTTATCAAGATATTATTAAAATTGGACGCACACATTTACAAGATGCGGTGCCATTAACACTTGGACAAGAGTTTTCAGGGTATGTGGCGCAGTTAGATGCGTGTATTGCCCGTGTTGAGGCTGTTTTACCTGAAATTTATCCTTTGGCACTCGGGGGAACAGCTGTCGGGACGGGTTTGAATACGCATCCAGAATTTGCTGATAAAGTGGCGGCACATATTGCGAAACTCACGCAACTGCCTTTTGTTTCGGCACCCAATAAATTTGAAGCTTTGGCTGCTCATGAGCCTTTAGTGATGGCACATAGCGTTTTAAAAACAGTGGCCTGTGCGTTCATGAAAATAGCCAATGACATCAGGTGGCTTGCATCAGGGCCACGATGTGGTATTGGAGAATTGCACTTACCCGAGAATGAGCCGGGATCATCGATTATGCCAGGCAAAGTGAATCCCACGCAGGCAGAAGCGATGACCATGGTGTGTACGCAGGTTATGGGAAATGATGTGGCTGTAACGATGGGTGCAAGTCAGGGTAATTTTGAGCTGAATGTGTTTAAACCGGTGATTATTTTCAACGTCCTGCACTCAATACGTTTGTTGGCGGATACGGCAACTAGTTTTCAAACATTTTGCATTGAAGGTCTAGAGCCCAATCGTGGCGTGATTGCAGGTTATGTTGAGCGCTCATTAATGCTGGTTACGGCCCTTAATAAGCATATTGGCTATGATAAAGCAGCAAAAATTGCTAAAAAAGCACATCAAGAAGATTTATCGCTAGAAGAAGCGGCGATTGCTTTGGGGTATTTAACCGCCGAAGAATTTGCTGAATATGTACAGCCAGCAAAAATGATAGCGCCTGAGGCGTAAGTAAATTTGACAAACATAAGGCAGGTGCGGTAGCGTACCTTCCGATTGCCGAGGTGGTGGAATTGGTAGACACGCTAGCTTCAGGTGCTAGTGGGGGCAACCCCGTGGAGGTTCGAGTCCTCTTCTCGGTACCAATCGTATGAATCCAGATGTTGAAGAAGTGTGGTTATTGTCCTTTTTGTGGGTGTGATGAGTCCTCGTCCTTTTCGAGTAGATTGTGAACTTTTGTTTTATAATCAATAGTTTGAGATGTCGCAGGCATGGGGGCAACAATGTGTGTTGGGAATCCTGCTTTTTGAGTTAACCGAGCCATTTCAGATGCGTCCAGATGAAGTACACATACACTATCCATGGATTGGTGGGCAGTATCATGTGTGAACTGCTGTAATTGTGCTTTAAAGGTAAAGCGTTTAGCAATATTCATGTTGATTTCAGTGACGTCACCCGTTGATGAAATATACGAGAACTGTTTGTCGTTGGCGCTATGCCAAACAAAGCAGTTTTTAGCCCCCAATTGCTGCACCTCTTTAAGTGAATGATTTAAATACAGCTGATAAGCATTATTAGCCTTTGTTTGAGCTATGTTGGGGTGCTTGTTTTCTTCTGATGCTGGTGTTGTTTTTGATGTGGTTGCCTGTGCCACAGGTGCCGGTGGGCGGGAGCTTGCTTGTATCTCTGTTTTTTTACTGGGTTGTAAAGGCATGCGTGGCTGTGGCGGTATAACAGGTTTTGGTGCAACACTTTTGCGTGTATTTTCAACAAACGTACTCGATATATCATGCAGGATTTGTAACGATTTTTCATTACGCACAGCTTCAAATACGGTTTCTTTCCGGGTATTTTTTTCTTGCAGCAGTAACTGGCGATCATTGGGAGGAATCACGGATAATGCAGTAGCCAATACTTGAGGCTTGTAAGCAATCGCATGAATGAGTGTGTCGCCACGGTTATTTCTTTCTTGAAAATTTGTGACTAATTGCTCTTTAGATAATAAAGATGCAATTTGGATGAAGTCATTCGATGACTTTTTAGCGACATATTGTAATAAATTTTCACCCTCTTTATTCTTGCTATTAAAAATTAATTGCAGTGAAGCTGGAGCCATTTCCTGAAATAGAGGCATATGGTCTTTGATTATTTCTATTGCGTAGTCTGTGTGTCCTGCAATCAATAAATGAGATAAATAAAGCGGTAAATTTTCTGCATCAATATCCACATGGCTGGATACGTGCTCATTGCTATTAGAAATAGTATAATCGTACTCAGAGAAATCATGCTGAATGGTGTCAAAATATGGCGTTTTATGAGTAGGAAAACCTGCTGCGATGATTTCTGTAAAGTCAGTACAAATAGAGCCCTGATGCGTGACAAATTTACCGGGTTTATCGGGATCTGCAATCATGAACTCATCTGGGTCTTCTATTTTTTGTATGATTGCATAGTGCTTGATAAATTTCGCCATCATGTGAGATACATCTTGAGGTGTTAATGCTCTAGAAAGCTTAAATTTATCGGCATGGTCATTGAGTATCTCAATTAAGATTTTTTCTACAGGCTTTCTTTGTTCAGTCGCCTCTTTTATTGACGATGCAATAAGCTGACTTAATTCGGGAGATTTATCCAATATGCGGCCAAAGTTTTCATGACTTATTTTATTTGATGCACAATAGATATTAACTTCGCCCATTAAAAATTGTGTGAGCATTGATAGTTTTTCTTTGTCCTGACTGGTTAAATGTTGAAAAGGAGATGCGTCTAGTTTATCTAAAATCCCGTATGTGCAGTAATGAGTCATACTGTCGATGTACTCTTCTATTGTGGCGTCATAATTGCCCATTTGATTGTCGATATAATCCTTCGTAATGGGTATGCCTTCATTCGTTGTTTGAAAATCTAAGTGTAAGGCGGTAGTGAGTTCATGTTGTAGTTTTTCAAAATCGGCTTGAGACTTAATTGTTTGATGGTTAAGTGCGGCGCTAATGCGTTGTTTAAATTGTGTCAAAGGGGCAGTTTGAGGATCAATTTTTAAGGTGCTATAGGTGCTTTTGAGCGCATTGTAAAAGACCTCATCTTTTCCTCTATGCAGGCTAAAAATAGGTTTGACTGTACGCAGATGTGTGTCTAATCCTTCACCAGGCCTTAATACCATGCCATAGAGATTGCCAGCAGACTGGATAACTGTCTCCACAGACTTGGGATATTTAGGGTCTGACAGATACAGGCTATCAAATTCTCGGGCACTTCCTATGGTTTTTAGTGTTGAAATATACTGTTTGATTTGTTCAAGGCGAGATTGTTTTGATGCTTTTAATCGGCCTGACTCAGGAATAATGGCAATATCATACTCTAAGGCCTGTTTGTAGCGTGTCAGTATATGTAGAGCATCGTCTTTATTTTTATCAGCAGACGCATACTTTCCAAAAAATGCTTTCAAAGCAACCGCTGATTGGCACGTATTATCGGTACCTATTTCAAGCCCACCAACAATAGGGAGTAAAAGGTGTACCTGATTGGTTTCAGGGTTAACATAAATATATCGCGCAGTAAGCGGTTCGCGCATTTCTAATCGCATATTATCGCCAATTTATATCTCTATCTGATATATTATAGAACAATAATAGCTATTTAAGTTTATCTCCGCTTATTCTGTAGATGTTTTGAGTGTATATAGCTCTATGGAGAGGCTTCTTTTGTTTGGGTAGCATAGAAATTTTTAAGTTCAAAATCCACATGGTTTTCAAGTAAGCGTTTAATTTCGTGTTCCGCACCTACGTGTGTTTCATCTTCGGCATGTAAGTGAGTCTGTGTAAACCACTTTGGCGTGTTGAGTAAGTAAATAGCATTGCCGTGGGCTTCATAAGTACGAGGCTCGTCGGGAGATAAGGCACACTTAACTTGGCTGACAGTGTATGAAAGTTTAAATCCTTTATAAATATATTCAATCACGGTGATGTTGCTCCTACAACGCCCAACCAGAATGGGTCTTCCTTGGCTTTGTCATGGGTGATGAAAAAAAGCAGACCCAGACGCTCTCGACTTTTGTAACACGGTTATGCGCTGTTTGCAAAAAACTGAAATGATTTTTTTCAATATGGATGTTTTTTTTAAAAAATCATTCAAATTTTATACGCGTTTGGTTATACTCAGCCTAAGCTGTTTAAGAGGGCTTTTTGATGATGGGAAATTTATTTAATATGTTTGGTCCTTCGCCAATCAAGCCTATTGAGCAGCATATGTATCAAGTGTACCAATGTGCGAAGCGGTTACTTCCTTTTTTTGATGCAGTACTTGCCGAAAATTGGGATAAAGCAAGCGAGATACATGCAGAAATCTCAAAGCTTGAGAAAGACGCTGATTTAATTAAGCGTGATTTGCGACTGCATTTACCTACGGGGCTGTTTTTACCTGTGGGACGCACAGATGTGCTTGAATTACTCAGTGTGCAGGACAGAATTGCGAATAAAACGCAAGATATATCGGGTCTTATGATGGGTCGACGCATGCACATACCGGATGCATTAACGGCATTGCTTATTCCGTTTTTGACACGTTCGCTTGATGCTGCAAAGCAGGCATGTAAGGCCATTAATGAGCTTGATCAATTGCTCGAGAGTGGGTTTCGAGGGAGTGAAGTTACAATTGTTGAAGAAATGATTGTGACTTTGGATGAAATCGAGCATGATAGCGACCACAAATTGGCTGAGGTTCGTCACCGCATTTTTGAAATTGAGGGGACGTTACCGGCTTTGGACGTTATGTTTTTGTATAAACTGGTTCAATGGATTGGGGACTTGGCTGATCACGCACAAACAGTGGGTGGACGGCTGCAAATTTTGATTGCTCGGTAACTTAATTCTATGGACGCATCGGTTCTCTATTTTTCACTGGCTATATTTCTTTGTTTTATGATGACATGGGGGGTTGGCGCGAACGATTTAGCCAACGTCATGAGTACGACCATGGGGTCAAAAGCAATTACGGTTAGGCAAGCGCTTTGTGTCGCCGTTATTTTTGAATTTGCAGGAGCATTTTTGGGTGGCACAGATGTCACGGAAACCCTGCGGGATGGCATCATTGATGTGCAATTATTGGCAAATGATCCGCTAATTCTCATTCAAGGCATGTTAGGTGTTTTAATGGCTTGCACCATTTGGATGCATTTGGCGAGTTTCTTAGGAGTTCCTGTATCCATTACCAACGCATTAGTTGGTTCAATGGTTGGATTTGGTTGGCTTGTCTTGGGTAGCGAGTCAGTACATTGGGAGCAGGTCTCTCAAATTGCAGTCGGTTGGATAACCTCACCCCTAATCGCTGGAACCACAGCATTTGCTTTGTTTTTAAGTATTCAGCAAACGATTTTTGTAAAGCCTGATTTATTGGCACGAGCTAAGCGATTTGTACCGATTTATTTGTTTTTAATTGGTTCGGTACTGTCATTTATTACGGTGTTTAAAGGTTTATCTCACTTTAATATTCAACTGACCCTAAAACAAAGTCTTTTTGTGACGTTAGGTACCAGTGTTGTGATAACAATATTGGGCTTATTGGCGATACGCCGTATCCCTGAAAAACCAGAGTTACGTCGTCGAGAGCAGTTTTTGCAGGTTGAGAAATATTTTGCGGTTTTAATGGCAATGACAGCGTGTGCTATGGTTTTTGCACATGGTGCAAATGATGTTGCACTTGCTGTGGGCCCACTGAGCATGGTGTACAGCTTAATTACACATATGGGCGAGCCTTTGCGTGCAACAGGCTATCCCGCATGGATTGTGTTGTTAGGGGCTGTTGGTGTTGTGATTGGTTTTTTAGTTCAAGGGCGCCGAGTGATTGAAACTGTGGGTAGCTCAATTACAGCATTAACTCCCAGCCGAGCATTTGCAGCAACACTTTCGGCTGCGACTACGGTTGTAATTGCAACCAGCATTGGTATTCCGGTGTCAGCGACACAAACCTTGGTAGGCTCAGTCTTGGGCGTTGGCCTTGCCCGAGGTATTGGTGCTTTAAACTTAATTGTCATCCGGAATATTTTTACTTCATGGGTTTTAACCTTACCCGCAGCATCTATTTTGACAATTTTGTCTTATAAAGCCTTACACGCTATTTTAAGCTAGGGGCTGTTGGCAATATCCCCCAGCGCCTAGCATACGCCGCTAGTTATCCAACATCTTGTTTAATAACGTCTATATTGATTAATAAGCAATCAACAATAGGGGTGGCGTGATGGCGGCGGATTGGGATGAGCAAATTGATGCATTGAATCGTATTGCAATAACGCTCAAAGGTCTCGCAGATAAAACAAGCGCTTTATCTTCAGATGAGAGAGCAAAACTGATTGAGCGCATTGATGGTTATGCAGGCGCTTTCTTTATCGATGTGGAAGGTTATGAAGAAGATGATGAGTTTGATGACAGCTACCAAGCCTTAAAAAATAAAGTGACGGCATATATTCGTTGTTATGATGATGATTCGGCTTCTGCTGTTAAGCAAGATTGTTTTAGTCATATTGGAACAGCATTTTTAGAGGCATCTGAAAAAACGCAACAGCATACAGTTGAGCCATTACATACTTTATTTACTAACATTTCAAGAGCAATAGCAAAAGTAGTGAGCCAACAAGCGGTGTATGATACAAGTCCTCGCTTTTTTACACCAACCAGTAGAGGAGATAGTGTGCCTGATAAGCCCCAAAAATCAGGGGATGATTCGTTTCAGCATGATTGATGTGTTGTACCTGTGTTATAAAAAATTTCAATTTAAGCTTGATTTAAAATCATACTTTACTACATTTAAACATGTATGCTAATTTAAATTTTGAGGAGATTGAAATGAGTGAGACACATTTTGAACAGACAGGTACTGGAGACAAAACACCACACCAGTTGTTGCTTGATAAAGTGCAAGCTCTACTTATACAATTTGAGGGTTTAGACGAGTCTGTAAAAGACTTAGACGAAGAGAAAGCGGCTGCCTCGAGAGTTGAATTTGGTGAGGCAGTCAAGATTTTTGAAGCGGAACTTGAAGCAAAAAAAGGAGGAATGGGTGAGGAAGATCTTAAATTGGTTAATAAAGTACTAGATACAATAAAAGGCATTGAACACAAGCCAGTTGAAGAGGTTAAAGAAGACCTTGAAAAAGTCACAAGTCTTTTTGGACGTCTTTCAAATTGGTGCCAAGAAAACCTACTCACACCGTTTGTTAATTTTTGCAAAGCTGTCGTAGATATTGTTTGCAAATATACTCGAAAAGCAGGCGAGTATATGGGCTTCTTTAAAAAAGAAGAAGGTCAGCAGGAAAAAAGCGGGCAAGATCAGCAAGAGGAAGAAAATCTTGATGGTACTTTTAAAAATGTTCCGGGAGAAACACCTAGTAATGGATAAAACTAAGAAATGACGGAGTTGAAAGGGGCCTTGAAGGCCCCTTTTTTTTAGGTAAGTTTAGATATGTTAAGAGCAAAAAATATTAATTAATTGTGTGCTTATTTTCTCTTTTTACCGCAAGCGGTAGAAGGACACGCAACATCATCGTAATCATTGAATGAATATGGAATAAACTGATTCGTTGCAAGAATGAATAAACTTTATTAAGGCTTCGGCACTGTGACTTTCTTGCTTAAATGATTAAAACTTGCTTTGTGTTTAATCTGTACTATATTTTAAGTGTGTACAAAATAGATATCTATGAGGAGAATGCAATGTTTGGTAAAACAGAAAAAGAAAGAGAAGAGATGCGTCAAGCTAAACTAGATGAGCAAAACAAGGCATTGGAGACGGCCTTAAATGCTCATTTAACACGAATCACAGGCATTATAGAATCTGCAGAGCAGAAGTTGCAGGAGAAAGGGCGTGATCTCTCAGGTGCTGAGATTAAAGTCGACTTTGCACACGCTGAAGAGATGTATCAAAAAGAGGTGGATACATTTAATCAACAACTTCATGCAGATTTAACAGGAATAGTAGACTCATCAAAGAATAGGGAAAAGGTCGAGAATGCTCTAGCGAGTTTACAGAATGTGTTTGGAAGAATTAAAAACGCGGCTTTTCAACAGCTTCACGCTGAAACCGAAAAGAAAATAGCTGAAGTCAAGAGCGATATTGATAGGATAATAGCTGAGAATGAAGCACTTGGTGATAAAGCACTTCCTGAAGATAAGTTGAAACTGCCTAAAGTACCTGAGCTTCCAGAAATGCAGGGTGGTTATATGGATATGGAAGACATTACTTCTGGTGCGCTGGAGGACAAAGATGCTGTAAGGAATCTTGTAAAAAGTTTAGACGGGCTGAGTGATAAAGCGCGTGGAGGTGTGTTAAGAGAAGTCGGAAATTGGATAGCTAAACAAACAAGTGCTTTTGCTGGTTGGTGTAAAAACCATTGGCCTAAAAAAGCTGAAAAAGTTGAGAGTAGTCAGGTTGAACTACAGGAAGAGTTAGCAGCACTTAAGGCACAACTTGCTGCTGCACAAGGTCATAGACCACCACCACCACCACCTAAACAAGATGCTATTCAGGATGTTAAACGTGGGCTCAACGATCTGATACAGCGTAACCGTGATGACAAAGATGATTCACCAAAACCAGGGAATTGAAATAGTGGTGGTTCATCATCGGCCTCTTTTATTGATTAATCATTGATAAAGTCAGGTCTTTCAAAAACGCAGACGTAGTTAGCCTGCGTTTTTTTATGTATTGCATCATGTATTTGTATCAGCGGTCAATGAAAATTAAGCGGAGGGACGCTGAACAACAGAGGCGGTCATGCGCGAGACACAGGTTGGCTTTCCTGCTTCATTAAAGAGCTCAACAAGCCAAACATGTGTGGTTCGGCCAAGATGCACGGGATGTGTTGTGGCGGTGATGAGGCCCTCGCGCACAGGCCTTAAATGATTGGCATTGATTTCAAGCCCCACACAATAATAGAGAGATTGGTCAACAACTGCATTTGCTGCTGTACTTGCAATGGTTTCAGCGAGCACAACATTAGCGCCTCCATGAACAATGCCAAGGGGTTGTTTGGTACGTGCGGTTGCAGGCATGGTTGCTGTCAGGGTGTTGTCACCAATGGTCGTGAATTGAATATCAAGCAACGCTGCGAGGGTGTTTTCACTGCGCTGATTGAGATTTTCAGTGGTGATGGGTTGAAACCAAATGCTCATGTGATGGGTTGAATCCTGTTATTTGTTAGGCTGATTAGGTTAGTCTTTTGATGACGTGATGGCATGGTCACGTTGCTTAAAGAGCTTATCGTGCTTTGTTTTTTCTTTTTGTTGGGATGCAGTGGATGCATGTTTTGTATCAAAAGTACGAAGAAATTTATCATAGGGGCTAACGTAGGCTTTATCGATGTCCGGTGTTTTATTCATGTGGATGCCTTGAGGATAGAGAATATTTTATGTTAGAAATTTTACCGAATTTTGGATGAAGTTGCTAGGGTCTGTCGACTGTTGGCCCTATGACTTAGGGAGCTCAAGATAAATTAGATGATTTAGCTCTTAAAATAAGTGCTATAAGATGATGATACAATCATGCGTGATATTACATGAATAGTGCTTGATGCGACGTTTGTAGATGAGAAAACAAAGGTTAAAATTAAAAGCGAAGTGCTGATGTGTTGTCGGTATTGGCTATGAGCGAGGGCTCTTCTGCTGCAGTTGTTTCAGCTGTGCTTGGGTTAAAAAAACTTAAGGTGCGTGGGTGCCTTAAGTTTTCCTCATGAGTGACTGCTTGCAGTTCTTGTTGTAGGTTTTCAGCGCCGCGCGTATGGATGTTGTTGAGAATGGCTTTTTTTGTAAAGCCAACAAGGTTAATAAAAAGAATAGAGCCCATCATGACAAAAAAACTGGCGGGCAAAAGCCCCCAAAAAATGACGCTCATTGAAACAAGAATAGATGCAATCAGGTTGATACCAATGGTTTCATGGGTGCGAGTATGGCGTGCTTTTTGACGAATATAATCTAATTTTTCTTCGTAGGGCGCGGATATGAGTGGTGTATGAGGCAAAGGCTTGAGCTGGTAGAAGTTTAAGAGATTATGTGCGACGCCAACAAAGCTTGACGTAATAAAAAAGCCAACGGCAAGAGGAGTAAATACTCCATTTGCGGCATATGCAAGTGCATAAGATATTAAGCTTAATACCGCAGGTAGCGTGCCGGCTCCCCATTTTTGTAAGCGTTTGGGAAAGGAGCGGAATGTATCGTGAATAAGAGAGTAGTGGGCTTGGCTTGGAATAGACAGAATATTGTAAATCAGTAAAACCAAAGGAATATTTTTTAAGACAGAAAAGGTTGCTTGGAAAAAATGGGATATGACCGGTATGATTTGATGAATCAGTTGCTGAAGTGCACGACGCTGCTCTGGCATCAGGTAAAGAAAAGAGCCTCCAACTGCAGTGCTTAATGTTGCAAAAAATAAGGGAGCTGACCAGTTTTTTCGGGGCTTGACTTCTTGCAGCAGCTGATAAAAATCTTCTAAATGTCTATGGCCGTAATCATGTTGAGAAAGGGTTTTAATCCAGTTAAATAAAGTATCTTGTGGTGGAAAGTTTTGGGTAACGCCGAGTAATTTTTTTAGTTTTTCAGCGTTTTCTGGAGAAAGATGTGCTTCGTTAAAAAGCATGAGCGCATTTTTCCCCCCTTGTGCGTCATGATTGCAAAGTGTTTCTAGTTGCGCGCGTAAAATACCACGATTTGTTCCTGTTAAGTGATTGTTTAAAATAAGAAATAGTGCGTTATCTAGTTCGGACATACACAAAGCTCAGCAAAGCAATAAACGGCACCAATGTACCTAAACTGAACAAAAAACACAAGCTTTGAAAGCAATCATTTATGTGCTCATACAAGCCTTATACACGGAATGTTTCTGCTGGCATATGAGGTGTTGCAGTTTGTTGCTGAGGCGTTATTGTCTCTGTCCTGCCCATACCAAAAAAGGCCGTAATACCGGTTGGGTCATACCCTGCAATGAGAGAGCCCCAAGAATGCCCATTTGCACGCCGGTCATTTTCGCAAGACATTTGATGGTTGCCTGTCGGTGATGGGCCTTGCATTCTTGCAAAACTATTCAGCCTTGCTTCCAGACGTTCAGCTTTTTGTTCACGCGCGATACTCCTTTGCTCCATCACTTCGAGCTGGGTGATAAGCTTGTTTTCTAAGTTTCTAATGCTTGCATCAACCACTTGCTCTCTGGCTTGTATGGCATCAGGAGGTGTAATTTCAAGGCCGAAAGACATTTCTTTTAGTTCTTTTTGTAAGTTTTCAGCACCTTTTGTGTGGATGCGCGTTAGCATGGCATTTTTTGTAAACTCAACAAGGTTGATGAAAATAATCGCACCCACCATAATCATAAAGCTAGGGGGGAAAATGCCCCAAAGAATCACCGTAAGAGAGACCAAAACTGATGCTACAAGGTTCACTAAGGCGGTTTGAGCTGTGCGTGAGCGTCGCTCTTTTTGTCGAATATAATCAAGTTTTACTTCAAGGGGTGCTTTGTCTTTTAAAGGTTCTTCGCCAATGGGTCTTAATTGATAAAAATTGAAGAGACTGTTAGCGACAGCGACTAAGCTTGAGGTGATAAAAAAACCGACAGCAAGCGGGGTGAAAACACCTTTTGCACTGTAACATATGGCATATGCGATAAAACTTAAAACATCAGGCAGTACGTCAGCAGCCCATTTTTGAATACGTTTTGGAAGTGATCTTAAATGATTATGTGAAAAGGAGAGATAGGCCGTATAGGGTACGGAAATGATGGTTTTAATTAATAAAGCTAAAGGGATATTTCTTAAAATCGAGAAAGTAGTCTGTAAAAAAGTCGAAATAATCGGAAGCACTTTGAGTGCTAAGTTTTCGAGGGCAATTAGATGTTTCGGGACGATACTCAGGTAGAGACCTCCCACTGCTGTGGCCAGTGTGGTGAGAAACAAAGGAACTGCCCAGCTTTTTCGTGGCTTGACTTCTCTTACGAGATGGTAGAAATCTTCAAGATGTCTGTGACCATAGTCTTTTTGAGATAAGACTTTAATCCAGCCCAGCAAAGTATCGGGCTCATTAAAATCGCTTGTTACACAGAGTAAGGTTTTTAGTTTTTCAGCATTATCAGCCGATATATGTGCTTCATTAAAAAGCGTCAGGGCGCTTTTTCCACCGTATTTATCGTTATTACAGAGATCTTCGAGTTTTGCGCGCAAAATGCCTCGGCCAACACCGGTCAAATGTTCTTCGAGTATAGCGAACAATGCATTATCGAGCTTATCTCGCTCGAGTTGTTCTCTTGGTCTTAAGCCATTTGTTGATGTTCCAGGCATATACACAAACCTCATAGAGTCAATAAATGAGGCTAAGTGTAACAAAAGTAATCACAAACAGCAAGTGTAAAGTGTTTTATCCTGTTATTTATCTTGATCGCGTAGTTCAAACCAAACGCCACTTACAATAGCGAGTGTACAGGCAAGGCCAGTCCCTAAAATCCAAGAAAAATACCACATGATTTGTTCCCCTTAATAAGATTGATCGTTGCTTCGGATGCTTGCTTCGGTCACTTTTCCGCGGAGCACGCGGTAAACCCAAGCGGTGTAAGCAAGAACAATCGGAAAGAATATGAGTGTTGCGACCAGCATAATAAAGAGCGTGAGTTGGCTCGAAGAGCTATCCCAGAGGATTAAGCTATGATTCGGGGTTGACGATGAAGGCAAAATAAAGGGGAACATGCTCACGCCAACGGTGCTGATAATTGCAATTAAGCTTAGCGAGCTGCAAACAAAAGCAATTGGCGCTCGCTTGGCTAAAAGACTGGCAAGAAGAGGCATGAGCAGGCCTAATGCTGGCGCAATCATGAGCCACGGCCAAGCCGTGTAATTGGAGAACCAGGCGTGTGTTTCACGCAATACTTCTTTATAAAGTGGATTAGATGGACCATCATGCACAACAGGATTAGCGAGGGTATAACCTGTCTGAAAATAAAGCCATGCACCTGCTGCTGCAAAGAAAAAAACAACCAGCATTGCTGAGCTGCGAGCAGCATGTCGTGCGCGTTGCTGTAAATGTCCTTCTGTTTTATTGATGAGAAAAAATGCGCCATGCATGGCAAACATCAAGACGGATAGCATGCCACACCAGAGTCCAAGCGGATTTAAGAGTTCTCGGAAGGTGCCAGTGTAAAAAGGTCGAAGGCTTTCATCAAAGTGGAAGGGCACCCCTTGTAATACATTGCCAATAGCAACCCCAAAAATTAATGCAGGCACAAAACCACCTAAAAATAAGGCGGTATCCCATAATTTTCGCCACATGGGATTATCAATTTTCGAGCGATATTTGAATCCGACAGGGCGAAGAATTAAAGCGAGCAACGTTAAAAGCATTGCAAAATAGAAGCCTGAAAAAGACAGGGCATAGAGCGCAGGCCAAGCTGCAAAAATAGCGCCACCTCCGAGAATAAACCAGACCTGATTGCCTTCCCAGGTAGGGCCTATACTGTTAATCAGAATACGACGCTCTATTTGTGAGCGTGTCAAAGAGGGCAGCCAGATGGCAACGCCAAGGTCAAAGCCATCCATCACAGCAAAGCCGATGAGTAGCACGCCAAGAAGTACCCACCACAGCAGACGGAGTGTTTCATAATCAATTGGGATAGACATGGTTTTCTCCTAATGTGGAAGGTTGGTTGGGCCTAATCGAATATATTTAACCATCAAATAAACTTCGATGATGGCAAGAACAGAATAAAAAACAACAAAACTAGAGAGTGAGGTTAAAACTTGTCCTGCCGTAACGGATGAAGTAGCCATGGCAGTGGGGAGCACACCTTGAACCACCCAAGGTTGGCGGCCATATTCGGCAACGACCCAGCCTAATTCTGCCGCAATCCATGGGAGCGGTAAGGAGGCCAGCGCAAGGCGTAAATACCAACGTGTTTTATGAAGCGTGTGCTTCACCGATAGATAAAAGCCGGTGGCAAAGAGGAAAATAAAGAACAGGCCGCAAACCACCATAATTCTAAAAGAGAAAAAGAGTGGGGCAACACGGGGTTTTAAGTCATTTGCTGCTTGTGTTATTTGTGCCTCTGTTGCGTCGGTTACGCGTTCGGTATAGCGCTTGAGAAGCAGCCCATAGCCTAAGTCTTTTTGATGCGCCTCAAAGTCTGTGCGTGCTTGCTGATTATTTTTATCTTTTTGAAGTCTTGAGAGGGCATCATAAGCAAGTATCCCTTCGCGAATATGTGCTTTTCCATCATCAATGAGCTCTTCGATACCCGTCAAAGGCGTATTCAGCGAGCGTGTTGCAATCAAACCGAGAGCATAAGGGAGTTTGATGGCATAGTCTGTTTGACGCGTTTCTTCGTTAGGCAGGCCAAACAGCGTTAAGCTTGCAGGTGCTTTCTCAGTACGCCACATGCCTTCCATTGCCGCAATCTTCATTTTTTGATTGCTGTTAGCAAGGTAGCCACTTTCGTCTCCTAAAACCACAACCGAAAGTGCTGATGCGAGTCCAAAGGCAACAGCAACTGTGATTGAGCGTTTGGCTAAAGATTCATGTCGTTTTCTGAGTAAAAAATAAGCGCTTACTGACAGTACAAAGATGGCACCTGTCACATAGCCCGCACTGATGGTATGAACAAATTTAGCTTGGCCCACAGGATTGAGCAAGATATCACTGAAATGGCTGACTTCCATGCGCATGGTTTCGAAATTAAAGTGTGAACCGACAGGGTTTTGCATCCAGCCATTAGCAATTAAAATCCAAAGCGCTGAAAAATTGGTTGCAAGTGCCAGTAACCAAGTACAGGTCAAATGCTGATTTTTTGAGAGCTTATCCCAACCAAAAAAGAATAAACCGACAAAAGTTGCTTCTAAGAAAAAGGCCATGAGGCCTTCAATAGCCAGGGGGGCACCAAATACATCGCCCACGTAATGAGAATAATAGGCCCAGTTGGTACCAAATTGGAATTCCATGGTGAGCCCTGTTGCAACCCCTAACACAAAGTTAATTCCAAATAATAATCCCCAGTATTTAACCATATCGCGCCAAATGGTTTTACCGGTCATGACAAATACGGTTTCCATAATTGCAATCAGTACCGACAGTCCTAAAGTCAGTGGTACAAACAAAAAGTGGTAGAGGGCTGTTAACGCAAATTGTAAGCGAGAAAGGTCAACAACATCAGTGCCTGGAATCATGAGGTACTCCGTTTGTGGGGCTCGTATGAAAGTGGTGGTTTTGTCCCAGTAACCATGTGGGACCATCTACAGTAGGTTTTTCGGCACCACGAAAACAGACAAACCAAAGCAGAACTAAAAGTAACAACTTAATGGCTAAGGTACGTGTAATGTCGCGCCTAGCAGATGACATATTCACCTTCATGAGGTCATTTATTTTGATGCGCTTAGTTTATCTTAGTTTAATGCGAGGGAACAATAGCATACAATGCATTTGTTGTATTTTGTTTAATTGTTGAATGAATGATTATTTATGCCTAGATCAAAGAGCAGTCAAAAATGGCTTCGAGAGCACTTTAATGATGTGTATGTGAAGCAAGCGCAGCGTGATGGCTATCGAAGCCGTGCGGTGTATAAGCTAAAAGAACTGGATGAGAAAAAGCAATTGCTTAAATCAGGCATGAGTGTTGTTGACTTGGGCGCGGCTCCTGGTGGCTGGACACAATATGTTGCTGAAAAGTTAGGGCCTCAAGGCAATATCATCGCACTTGATATTTTGCCGATGGACCCTTTGCCTGATGTTACGGTTATTCAGGGTGACTTTCAGGAAGACGCTGTATTGCAAGCGCTTATGGAGGTCATGCCAGCGGCAGGTGTTGATGTGATTTTATCTGACATGGCGCCTAATTTAAGTGGAAATGTTGCGATTGATATTCCCCGTGCGATGGCACTTGCTGAACTTGCATTTGATTTGGTTGATAAAATCCTCAAGCCTGGGGGAAGTTTATTGATTAAGGTATTTCATGGGGTGGGATTTGATGCGCTTTTAAAAATGGCACGGACGATGTTTAAAGAAGTGATGGTAAAAAAACCATCTGCATCACGGCCACGATCACGAGAAACGTATTTATTGGCGAAAGGTTATGGTTTATAGTACCTTTATGCAAGTATGGGTTTGTTTTTTCATTGACTCTGGGTTTTCCAGCCGCGTCAGAACGAGGTTATTATTTTGAACGACATGGTAAAAAATTTATTTCTTTGGCTTATCATAGCAATTGTATTGGTATCGGTATTTAGCAATTTTGGTCCTCGCAATGCTGCGACTGAAAAAATTTCATATAGTCATTTTTTAAAAGAGATTGATCAGGGTGCAATTGCTTCTGTCTTGGTTGAAGATGATAAGGTTATACGTGGTGTGACCAAAAATAATCAGCACTTTGTGACGTACCAACCGATGCGGGATAATGCATTGTTGGGTGAGCTCTTAAAAAACAATGTCAATGTGAGTGGGCAAGAAAAACAACAAGAAAGCTTCTTGTTGCATATTTTTATTAATTGGTTCCCAATGCTCTTGTTGATTGGTGTTTGGGTGTTTTTTATGCGCCAAATGCAAGGGGGGGGCGGCGGACGAGGGGCGATGTCCTTTGGTCGCTCGAGAGCGCGTTTATTGGATGAAGACCAAGTTAAAGTCACTTTTGCTGATGTGGCAGGTGTTGATGAAGCGAAAGAAGAAGTCAAAGAGCTCGTCGATTTTTTACGCGACCCAACTAAATTTCAAAAATTAGGTGGACGAATTCCTCGTGGTGTGCTCTTAGTGGGGTCACCAGGAACCGGTAAAACATTGCTTGCAAAAGCGGTTGCAGGTGAGGCAAAAGTGCCTTTCTTTACGATTTCGGGCTCAGATTTTGTTGAGATGTTTGTTGGCGTAGGTGCTTCACGAGTTCGAGATATGTTTGAGCAAGCCAAAAAGCAATCACCATGCATTATTTTCATTGATGAAATTGATGCTGTAGGCCGTCATCGAGGTGCTGGTCTAGGAGGTGGGCATGATGAACGTGAGCAAACCTTAAATCAATTGTTGGTTGAAATGGATGGTTTTGAAGGCAGTGAAGGTGTGATTGTGATTGCTGCAACCAATCGCCCGGATGTACTCGACCCTGCGCTTTTGAGGCCAGGGCGATTTGATCGGCAAGTGGTTGTGCCATTACCTGATATTCGTGGGCGTGAACATATTTTACGTGTGCACATGAATAAAGTACCTGCTGAAAAAGCAGTGGATATTTTGTCGATTGCAAAAGGAACGCCTGGTTTTTCTGGAGCTGATTTAGCCAATTTAATCAACGAAGCGGCTTTATTTGCAGCGCGTGCGGATAAACGCAAAGTGGGTATGATTGAATTAGATAAAGCGAAAGATAAAATCATGATGGGCGCTGAGCGTCGTTCGATGGTGATGGATGATGCTGAGAAAAAATTAACCGCATTTCATGAAGCTGGCCATGCTTTAGTGGGGCTGCTTGTCCCTGATCATGACCCTGTTTATAAGGTAACCATTATTCCTCGTGGTCGTGCGCTGGGTGTGACCATGTTTTTGCCTGATCAAGATCGCTACAGTCATAGCCGACAGCGTTTAGAAAGTCAGTTAGCGAGTTTATTTGGTGGGCGTGTCGCAGAAGAGCTTGAGTTTGGTGCTAATCAAGTCACCACAGGCGCGTCAAATGATATTATGCGAGCGACTGAAATTGCACGAAAGATGGTGAAAAGCTGGGGCTTGTCTTCGCTAGGTCCGATGACATTTGGCGAAGAAGATGAAGGCGAAGTGTTTTTAGGCCGCTCTATGTCAAGTAATAAAGAAATTTCGGATGATACAGCGCAAAGAGTCGATGCCGAGGTGCGTGCTATTATTGAGCGAAATTATCAGCGTGCAATTGATATTTTATCGGACAATCGAGATAAATTAACCATGATGGCTGAAGGGTTGGTCAAATACGAAACCATTGATGCCAAGCAAATTGAAGAGATCATGGCCGGAAAGCCACCATCACCTCCTGCCGATTGGGATGCTATGAGTGCACCACCTTCAGATGATAAGTTGGATGATGATACCGTCGAACCGAAGAAAAAGAAGCGAGTCAGTGCTAAAAAAGCAGCGCCCAAAGATGATTCGGCTGAGCCGCCGGTTAAACCATGTGAATAAAGCTGAATTTAAAGCTTGGTGTACTGCAACACCTAAACCGGTTGTTGTACACCCTCATTATCGAGGCAGACCGCTGTTAATGGGCATATTAAATGTGACTCCCGACTCTTTCTCTGATGGGGGATTGTTTTTAAAGCCAGACAATGCGTTCAAACAAGCTGAAAAAATGATACATGAAGGTGCTGATATCTTGGATATTGGCGCAGAATCAACAAGGCCCGGTGCTTTATCTCTTGATACGCAGCAAGAGCTTGACCGTTTGATACCGGTTATTGAATTGATTACGGCGAGATATGACATTGCTTTGTCTGTTGATACCTATAAACCTGACGTCATGAAAGCTGCTGTAAGAGCCGGTGCTGCGTGTATTAATGATGTGTATGCCCTTCAGAAACCAGGAGCCTTGGCAATGGCTGCAAGTCTTGATGTGCCGGTGTGCTTAATGCACATGCAAGGCATACCCGAAACCATGCAAGAAGGACTTGATGCGCAAGATGATATGGTCTTACGTGTTCAGCAGTTCTTTAAAGCACGTATTGCGGCTTGTCTTGCAGCAGGTATTTCACAATCACAATTAATATTAGATCCAGGTTTTGGGTTCGGAAAAACAGTGCGCCAAAATTTAAAACTTGTACAGCAATTATCTAAATTTTATATTGATACATTTCCACTATTGCTCGGTGTATCTCGTAAAAGTACAATAGGGGCTGTTTTGCAGCAAGCGGTGAGTCATCGTTTATCGGGTGGTTTAGCTTTATCCGTGTATGCAGCAGAGCAAGGGGTTGCGATAATTCGAACGCATGATGTTGGTGAAACGCAAGAAGCGCTTCAAATGATTGATGTGATGTTACAGGACAGCTATTTAGACAAGGAAAGAGAATGACACAACGTAAACATTTTGGAACTGATGGCATCCGAGGTCGAGTAGGTTCTTCTGATATTACCCCTGAGTTTATTTTGAAGTTAGGGTGGGCTGTTGGACGTGTGCTTGCTAATGGTGGTCGAAAGCGTGTGCTTATCGGAAAAGATACGCGTGTTTCAGGCTATTTATTAGAATCAGCGCTGCAAGCAGGCTTGTCGGCAGCGGGTGTTGATGTTGCATTGCTAGGACCGATGCCAACCCCTGGGGTGGCTTATTTAACCCAAACACTTCGTGCAACAGCAGGTATTGTTATTAGTGCATCTCATAATCCATATCATGATAATGGCATTAAATTTTTTCTGTCTAATGGATGTAAGTTATCAGATGAAATGGAATTACGCATCGAGGCTGAATTAACCCAAAAGATGAACTTAACGGCTTCGGCAGACTTAGGCAAAGCGGTGCGTATTGATGATGCAGCTGGACGTTATATTGAATTTTGTAAGGCAACCATCCCATCGTTGACACGTTTGTCTGGATTGAAAATTGTGGTCGACTGTGCCCACGGTGCAACTTATTATGTGGCACCTCATGTGTTTTCTGAGCTTGGAGCCGAGGTAATTGCGATTGGAAATAAGCCTGATGGGTTTAATATCAACCAAAATGTAGGGTCAACTGCACCTGAAGCGTTGCAAGCTGAGGTATTGGCGAGAGGTGCTGACATTGGTGTAGGGCTTGATGGTGATGGTGACCGATTGATTTTAGTCGATGCTGCGGGTCGCTTGGTGGATGGTGATCAAATCTTGTATATGATTGCAAAAGATAGACAAGACAGAAATGTGTTGAAAGGTGGTGTTGTTGGAACATTGATGAGTAATTACGGCTTGGAAAAAGCTTTGGCGGCACAAAACATTCCTTTTGTTCGTTCAAAAGTAGGTGATCGTTACGTGCTTGAAGCATTACATGAGCGGAAATGGCGTATTGGTGGCGAGTCATCAGGACATGTCGTTTGCTTGGATAAAACCTCAACCGGTGATGGTATTGTAGCTGCCTTACAAGTACTTGCGATGATGGTTAAAAAAGATAAAACATTAGAAGCATTATCTGAAGGTATCACACTCTTGCCACAGGCCCTGGTTAATGTGAAGACCCAAAAAGCCGCATTACTTGCAAAAAATCCAACGGTAAAGCAGCGAGTTGATGCTTTAAATGCACGTTTTGAGGGAGAGGGCCGTGTTTTATTACGCCCATCAGGAACCGAGCCTGTGTTGCGCATTATGGTAGAAGGTTCAAACGAGCATGAAGTGGCTCGTGAAGCACAGCAATTAAGTGATGAAATACAGCATATTGCTGAAACGCTTGATTCCACTGAAACCACTGTCTAGGAGTTTGTGATGAGGCAGCAATTGGTGATGGGGAATTGGAAAATGAATGGTTCACGTGACACCATCCGTGTGTTACTTGACGAGTTGGTCCAATCTTTTTCAGTTAAACAGGAGGCAGCACCCCAGGTGGTTGTATTTCCGCCTGCAATTTATATTCCTGAAGTCGCTGAATATTTACTTGAATCACCGATTAAGTGGGGTGCGCAAACAGTTTATTTTGAGGATAAAGGCGCATATACCGGTGAGTTATCGCCACTGATGCTCAAGGATTATGGATGTTCGTATGTGTTGGTTGGGCACTCTGAACGTCGCCAATTATTCCATGAAGATGAAAAATGTGTTGCGAAGAAATTCCACCGAGTGAAAGAACATGATATGATACCGGTTCTTTGCATTGGTGAGACTGCATTAGAGCGTGAACAAGGCTTAACAATGTCAGTTTTAGAGGCGCAGTTACGAGCAGTTTCTCGTGATGGAGCAGGTGATTTTCAGGCCTGTGTTGTGGCTTATGAACCTGTTTGGGCCATTGGAACGGGACAGACAGCAACACCTGAGGATGCAGCAAGGGTTCAAGCAAGTATTCGAGAGATAGTTGCAGACCTTGCACCAAGCGATGCTGATGCCTTACCCATTGTGTATGGCGGCAGTGTTAATGAAAAAACGGCAGAAGCATTATTTGCTATGCCGGAAATTGACGGTGGTTTAGTGGGCGGTGCCTCGCTGAACGCAAAACAGTTTTTGGATATTGTGACATGTATCAAATTTTTTTAGTGCTTCATGTGTTGGTGGCAATGACCTTAGTGGGTTTAGTGCTGATGCAGCATGGTAAAGGTGCCGATATTGGCGCCGCTTTTGGGTCTGGTGCTTCAGGTACTGTATTTGGAAGTCAGGGCGTAGGCAGTTTTTTATTTAAATTAACCGCTGGTTTGGCACTCACTTTTTTTGTGACGAGTGTCTCATTATCTGCTATGGTGGCTAATCAATATCATCAGGCCAATCAGATAATGATGCCAGAAAAGAGTCAAGCACCGAGTTCTGAAATTCCTATTCCAAAGGATTCAGAGCAACAATAACGATTTACCGAAGTGGTGGAATTGGTAGACACGCTGTCTTGAGGGGGCAGTGGCGTAAGCCGTGCCGGTTCGAGTCCGGCCTTCGGTACCAAATGAGCAAAACAATATGATGCTATCACAGTACCTACCCGTCTTGGTGTTTATCTTGATTGCGCTTGTCTTAGGTGGCGTCCTGCTGGGCGTGGGTAGACTCCTGTCAACGCGCCGTCCTGATGCAGTCAAAGATGCACCTTATGAATGTGGTTTTCCAGCATTTGAGAATGCTCGGATTCCATTCGATGTTCGTTTTTATCTGGTGGCTCTACTTTTTATTATTTTTGATTTGGAAACTGCTTTTTTCTTTCCATGGGCCTTAGTGCTTCGGCAGTTAGGGTGGTTTGGATTTTTAGCGATGATGCTATTTTTAGGGTTGCTCGTGATTGGTTTTATTTATGAGTGGAAACGTGGTGCTTTGGAGTGGGAATGAGGCTTCTCAATGCTTGAAGGTGAATTAAAAAAACAAGGGTTTGTCACAACAACAGTTGAGAAATTGGGAACATGGGCACAAAGTGGCTCAATGTGGCCAATGACGTTTGGCCTTGCCTGTTGTGCGGTTGAAATGATGCACGCAGGGGCTGCACGTTATGATCTGGACCGATTTGGTGTTATTTTTCGCCCAAGTCCAAGGCAGTCGGACGTCATGATAGTTGCAGGAACTTTATGCAATAAAATGGCACCCGCACTAAGGCGTGTATATGATCAAATGTCTGAGCCTCGCTGGGTCATTTCGATGGGATCTTGTGCCAATGGTGGTGGATACTATCATTATTCTTATTCGGTTGTGCGTGGCTGTGACCGCATTATACCTGTTGATGTTTACGTGCCAGGGTGTCCACCTACTGCTGAAGCGTTGCTGTATGGCATCATTCAATTGCAAAATAAAATTAAACGAAGAAAAATAATTGAGGCATAATTTTAGGGTTAGGCCACGGGTATAAATAACATGACAAAACAGAAAAAACTGTATAATGCGTTGCGTTTGGTGTGGAACAATCCTGAAACGGATTGGGTCGATGCATTCGGTGAATTAACAATGATCATTGATTCGAGTGCACTGATACCGGTTATGACCGCATTGCGAGATCATGCTGATTTTGCATTTGATCAGCTTATAGATGTGTGTGGTGTGGATTATTTGCATTATGGTTTGTCGCAATGGGAGACTGATGCTGCGAGTTCTACAGGTTTTTCTCGAGCTGTGAGTGAGCCGGTCATGGTCTGCAAATCGGAAGGTGAGGCTGAGAAAGCATCGAGTCAAAAGCGTTTTGCGGTGGTTTATCATCTTTTATCGACCACGAAGAATCATCGTCTTCGTGTGAAAGTTTATTTAGATGAAGCATTGCCTGTTGTTGCATCGATTGTTTCTATTTGGCGGAGTGCTAATTGGTTTGAGCGCGAAGCGTATGACATGTTTGGTATTTTATTTGAAGACCACCCTGATTTAAGGCGTGTCCTAACAGACTATGGTTTTATTGGTCATCCATTTAGAAAAGATTTTCCACTGAGTGGGCATGTTGAAATGCGTTATGATGCAACATTGCAAAAAGTTATTTATGAGCCGGTTGATATTGAACCGCGAACCTTGGTGCCCAAAGTGATCCGAGACACAACGAAAGGAGCTGCATCATGATGGAGTTGCAGCAATACACTTTAAATTTTGGTCCACAACACCCAGCAGCTCATGGCGTATTACGTTTGGTTTTAGAGCTTGAGGGCGAAACCATTGTGCGAGCAGATCCACATGTAGGCCTCTTGCATCGTGGCACAGAAAAACTGGTTGAAACAAAACCCTATAATCAAAGTATTGGTTATATGGATAGGCTCGACTATGTTTCTATGATGTGTAATGAGCACGCTTATGTGCGAGCAATAGAGCAGTGTTTAGGTGTTGAAGCACCTATTCGAGCGCAATATATTAGAACGCTTTTTGATGAAGTAACACGTATTTTAAATCACCTGTTATGGCTTGGTGCAACAGCACTTGATATTGGCGCTATGACCGTTTTCTTATATGCTTTTCGTGAGCGAGAAGATTTATTTGATTGTTATGAGGCGGTGTCCGGCGCTAGAATGCATGCAACCTACTATCGGCCAGGTGGTGTTGCACGTGACTTGCCGGATTCTATGCCGCAGCACAAACCCTCACGCTGGCATACTGAGCGTGAAGTAGCGGCAATGAATGAGCATCGCACAGGAAGTTTGCTCGATTTTTTGGCCGCGTTTACGGAACGGTTTCCAGGGTATGTTGATGAGTATGAGACTTTACTAACAGACAACCGTATTTGGAAACAACGAACAGTAGATATTGGGGTTGTTTCACCTGAAGATGCTTTGCAGTTAGGGTTTAGTGGCCCAATGCTGCGTGCTTCTGGGATTGCGTGGGATTTACGTAAAAAACAAACTTATGCGGCGTATGATAAAGTAAAATTTGATATTCCTGTGGGTAAAAATGGTGATTGTTATGATCGCTACTTAGTCCGCGTTGAGGAAATGCGACAATCAAATCAAATTATTAAACAATGTATTGATTGGCTTCGAAAAAACCCAGGACCGATCAAACTAGATGACCATAAAATTACACCGCCATCGCGTGAAACAATGAAGCATGATATGGAAGCTTTAATTCATCACTTTAAGCTATTTACTGAAGGATTTTTATTGCCAGCAGGTGAAGTATATAGTGCTGTTGAAGCGCCCAAAGGTGAATTTGGTGTTTATTTGGTTTCCGATGGAGCTAATAAACCTTATCGAATGAAAATTCGTGCACCAGGCTTTTCACATTTGGCCAGCTTTGATGAAATGGTAAGAGGGCATATGCTTGCAGATGGCGTTGCAATTTTGGCAAGCCAAGATATTGTATTTGGGGAGATTGACCGGTGAGTAAAGCTGAATTAATGCGACAGTTTGTCTCTGAAGAAGGCGTAAAAGACATTGACAAATGGGTTGCAAAATTTCCGACTGATCAGAAGCAATCTGCTGTTATGTATGCATTAATGGTTGTTCAAGAAGCACTCGGACACCTGACTGAACCTGCGATGGATGCAGTGGCTGATTATCTTGAAATGCCACGTGTTGCAGTGTATGAAGTGGCATCTTTTTATAGCATGTATCAGACAAAGCCTGTTGGTCGGCATATGATTAGTGTATGTACGAATATTACTTGCCAGTTGCGAGATGCTCGGGTTATTTTTGATGCGCTTCAGGACAAACTCGGTGTTTCTGCTGGTGAAACAACAAAAGATGGTCGTTTTACCTTATGTCCAGTTGAATGTTTAGGGGCATGTGTGAATGCGCCTATGATGCAAGTGGATAAAGATTACCATGAGAATCTAACAGTGGATGCACTGGAAGATGTTTTGGCTGAATATCCATAAACAAAGAGGCCTTGGCTGTGGTTACATTGAATCAAGTATGTTATCGAACGCTCGATCTAGAAAACCCTTGGACTTTATCAAGTTATGAAGGCATTGGTGGTTATCAGGTTTGGCGTCGTATTTTAGCTGAGCAAACGCCAGCAGCTGAAATTATCGAGATATTAAAGCATTCCGCATTGCGTGGGCGTGGAGGAGCGGGTTTTCCGACAGGTCTGAAGTGGAGTTTTATGAACCGTAATTCGCCGGTTCAAAAATATGTTGTTTGCAATTCCGATGAAGGTGAGCCGGGCACTTGTAAAGATCGCGATATTTTGAGGTATAACCCGCATCAGTTGATAGAAGGAATGGCAATAGCAGGGTACGTGATGGGTGCATCTGTTGGATATAATTACATTCGAGGCGAATTTTGGGAGCCTTATGAGCGTATGGAAGCAGCGCTTAAAGAAGCCTATGCCGCAGGTTTGCTGGGGAAAAATATTCTGGATTCAGGATTTGCCTTTGACTTGCATAATCATTTAGGTGCAGGTGCATATATTTGTGGTGAAGAAACAGCACTTTTAAATTCTCTGGAAGGTAAAAAAGGTCAACCCCGATTTAAACCACCTTTTCCGGCGAATTATGGACTGTATGGGAAGCCAACGACAATTAATAATACCGAGACTTTTGCGTCTGTTCCTGTGATTTTAGAAAAAGGCGGTGACTGGTTCTTAAATTTAGGAAAACCCAATAATGGTGGGACTAAATGTTTTAGTGTGAGTGGTCATGTCAAAAAACCATTGAATATTGAGATTCCGCTTGGCACACCTTTTAAGACTTTGTTGGACCTTGCCGGTGGTTTGCGTGAGGGTAGACGCTTAAAAGCAGTGATTCCTGGGGGCACATCGATGCCCGTATTACCCGGCGATGTCATGATGAATTTAGATATGGATTATGACAGTATTCAAAAAGCAGGTTCAGGCTTGGGGTCTGGGGCTGTTATTATTATGGATGATACAACCTGTATGGTGGATGTTTTGTACCGTGTGTCTCATTTTTATATGGAAGAGTCATGTGGGCAATGTACCCCCTGTCGTGAAGGAACCGGTTGGATGGTGCGCTTATTGGGCCGGATTAAGTCAGGCCAAGGTAAACCAGGTGACATTGAAAAGTTGGTTAATGTTGCAGATAACATTGAAGGGCGTACGATTTGTGCCCTGGGTGAAGCAGCAGCATGGCCGGTTCAAAGTTTTGTAAAGCAGTTTTATTCAGAATTTGATTATTTTATTAAGCATAAACATTCGAGTGTGGCGGTTTAATCATGGCAACCATTGAAATTGACGGCAAATCGTTTGACGTTGAAAACGGAAAGATGATTATTGAAGTAGCAGATGAGGCAGGAATTCATATTCCACGCTTTTGTTACCATAAAAAATTATCTGTTGCGGCAAATTGTCGTATGTGTTTGGTCGAAGTTGTAAACTCCAAAAAAACACTTCCAGCATGTGCAACGCCGATTACAGATGGGATGAAAGTCTTTACTCAGTCTGAATCAGCGCGCCGTTCGCAAGAAGCGGTCATGGAATTTTTGCTGATCAATCACCCATTGGATTGCCCTATTTGCGACCAAGGAGGAGAATGCGAACTACAAGATGTCTCAATGGGGTTTGGTGCTGATAGTTCTGAATATGCTGAGCCGAAGCGCGTGGTCCATGATGATAATTTAGGTGCACTTGTTGCAACCGAAATGACAAGATGTATTCAATGTACACGTTGCGTGCGCTTTGGAGATGAAGTTGCAGGTCTGCAAGAACTTGGAGGCATGGGACGTGGTGAGAACATGCAAATTGGGACCTATGTTGAGCAGAGTTTAACGTCTGAAATTTCAGCAAATATTATTGACTTATGTCCGGTGGGTGCACTGACAGCGAAGCCTTCTCGTTTTACAGCACGTGCTTGGGAGCTAACGCAGCATGCGAGTGTAGCGACTCATGATTGTTTAGGCTCACATATATTTTGTCATACACGCCGTGGTCAGCTCATGCGTGTTGTGCCAAAGGAGCATGAGGCAATCAATGAAACATGGCTATCAGATAGAGATAGATTTAGCTATTTAGGGCTTAATCAAGAAGAATCGCGGCTAACCGAGCCCATGATTAAGCGTGAAGGTCAGTGGGAAGTTGTGGACTGGCAAACAGCACTTACTTTTGCAGCCGAGGGCTTGAGTCGTGTGATTGAAGCACATGGCCCAGAACAATGCGCAGCATTTTCACATCCATCATCAACATTAGAAGAAATGTATTTATTGCAGCAATTGATGCGTGCAATAGGCGTACAAAATCTTGATCATCGTCTTCAATCAACCGATTATCGTGATCAAGCACTTCAGCCTATGATGCCCAGCAGTTCATTGCCGTATCAAGCGCTCGAAGAGCAGTCTTCAATTTTACTCTTGGGCTGTAATGTTTTGCGAGAAGTGCCTTTGGCTGGGGTTCGTCTTAGAAAAGCGCATCAAAATGAAGCAAAGATTTATGCGATAAATCCTGTTGATTATGAAGTATGTGTGCCGGTTACGGACGCCATTACAGTGTCACCCAAAGAAATGGTGATGCAGTTACTCGCATTGCTTGATACGCTTGATGATAAAAACTCAGAACTTGCGTTACCTCAAGCATTAAAAGCATTATCAGCAGGTGCGGCAAATCAAGACAAACGAATTGAAGCATTGGCCAAAGCATTGCAAAAGTCTAATGCCGTGATTGTGACAGGCGCTCTCTTTGAAAATCACCCAGAAGCTGCGTTAATGCGAAGTTTGGTACATTGGATTTGCACTTTAAGTGGAGCGAATCATTTGCGCCTAACGGCAGGGGCTAACAGTGCTGGTGCATGGCTTGCTGGTATGGTTCCTCACCGTGAACCTCTTGGGAAAGCTTCAGAAAAACCAGGACTTGCATTACAAGAAGCAGTACTTGCCAAACTCAAAGCTTACGTTTTAATGGGGCTTGAACCTAGCCTAGATATTGCAAATCCATCGGCAGCGAGACAAGCAATGCTTGCAGCAGAATTTGTTGTATCGTTAACCGGATATCAGACAGAGTCTATTTTAGAGTGTGCAGATGTTATTTTGCCAATGGCATTGCCTGGAGAAACTTCAGGAACTTATATTAATCTTGATAAGACTTGGCAGACAGTTTCAGGCGTTGTAGCACCGCTTGGTGCAGCACGTCCAGCTTGGAAAATATTGAGAGTTTTAGGTAATATTTTGCATTGTAAAGATTTTGATTACGCTTCAACCGAAGAAGTTTTGGAACGTGTTCAAGCGGCACATGCATTGGTTGACTCACCCGTCGAAGGTTATTTTTATCCGGAAGCACGACCCCAAAGCTCAGATACATTAGAGCGTATAGGTGAGTGGCCGCTTTATCGCATTGACCCTATGGTGCGTCACGCCAGTGCCTTACAAGCTTGTGCTGCTGCAGATAAGCCCAAAATTCGTGTTCATCCAACAACAGCAACACAGTTTCATTTAGGTGAAATGGCTACTGTATCTCAAGGTAATATTGAGATAACATTGCCGCTAGAATGTGATGAGCGTATTGCACCGGGTGCGGTGTGGGTGGCATGTGCCATGCTAGAGACGGTTGACTTAGGCCATGCCTTTTCTTCCATAACGATTAAGCCCTAATTTAGGATAAACCATGTTACGGGATGTTAGCTTACTTGTATGGATCATTATTAAGATCCTAGTGATAGTGTTACCGCTTTTGATAGCAGTAGCTTATTTAACTTATGCTGAACGAAAAGTGATTGGTTATATTCAGCTGCGCATTGGCCCTAATCGTGTAGGATTTAGAGGGCTACTACAACCGTTTGCTGATTTATTTAAATTAATTCAGAAAGAATTAATTGTGCCTTTGCGCTCAAATAAATATTTGTTTGTAACTGCACCACTTTATACCTTGGGTCCTGCCTTAGCAGGGTGGGCCGCGATTCCATTTGATCAAGGTTTAGTGCTTGCAAATATGAATGCAGGTGTATTGTATTTGTTTGCGATGAGCTCTCTTGGGGTTTACGGGATTTTGATTTCAGGATGGGCTTCTAACTCTAAATATGCGATGCTTGGGGCGCTTCGGAGTGCTGCACAAACAGTATCTTATGAAATTGCAATGGGATTTGCCTTGGTCGGTGTTTTACTTGCGGCCAATAGTATGAATATTACAGATATTGTTTTGTCGCAAGCTGGGGGAATTTGGCATTGGTGGGCTTTACCTCTGTTACCTCTTTTTGTCGCGTTCTGGATTGCAGGAATTGCTGAGACTAATCGTGCACCTTTTGATTTGGCTGAAGGTGAATCGGAGATTGTTGCTGGATTCCATGTTGAATATGGTGCGATGGGATTTATGGTATTTTTTATGGCTGAATACGCCAGCATGCTTTTAATTTCAGCTATGCTTGCCTTGTTCTTTTTAGGGGGTTGGCTATCACCTTTTCAAGGCATCCCTGTTTTAAATGATTTCTTTTTCTTTGTCCCTGGGCTTGTGTGGTTTTTATTAAAAGTATCGTTTTTTATTTTCGTGTATTTGTGGATCAGAGCAACGTTTCCACGTTATCGCTATGATCAACTCATGCGTTTGGGGTGGAAAGTATTAATTCCCGTGACTTTGGTTTGGGTAATTGTTACAGCAGCTATGGTTGTAGCGAAGCTTGGCCCTTGGTTTTCGTAAGTTAAGAGGTTTTTGGAATGAAAAGCATCTACCGCTATCTAAAACATTATTTAAAAAGCTTTTTATTGCTAGAGCTTTTTTCAGGGTTGCGTGTTACTGGGCGTTATTTTTTCAAGAAGAAAATAACGATTCAGTTTCCAGAGGAGGCAACCCCAATTTCACCCCGATTTCGTGGTTTGCTTGCTTTAAGACGTTATCCTAACGGGGAAGAGCGTTGTATTGCATGTAAGTTATGCGAAGCAGTCTGTCCTGCTTTGGCAATCACAATAGATGCAGAGGCAAGAGATGATGGTTCACGTCGAACGACACGTTACGATATTGATATGTTTAAGTGTATTAATTGTGGTTTGTGTGAAGAGTCATGCCCTGTTGATTCAATCGTGGTGACGCCTATTCACCATTATCATATGGATGAAAGAGGACAAAACATTATGACCAAAGAAAAACTTTTGGCCGTAGGGGATTTGATGGAAGATAAGCTGGCCAAAGATAGAGCAGATGATGCTAAATATCGTTGATGGGGTTTGATATGCACGAAGAGTTACTCAATGCTATTTTTTATGTTTTTTCAGGATTGACAGCGATAGCTGCTTTTTTTGCAGTGTTGCAAAAAAATCCTGTGCGCGGTGTGTTGTTTTTAGTGTTAGCATTTTTTGGTGCGGCTGTTTTATGGATGCTTGCAGAAGCTGAGTTTTTAGCTTTGGTTTTAGTGCTTGTCTATGTGGGTGCCGTCATGACGTTATTTTTATTTGTTGTCATGATGTTAAATATTGACACGGAAATTATGAAGGGCTCGCTCAAGCGTTATTTGCCGTTTGCTATTTTAGGGATTGCTTTATTTGTGGGTCTGGTGATGCAAGCCATGCCAAAACAAGGCGTCAGTCTTGGCCAAGCCGCATCATTGGCGCAACCTGCGGCAGAGCTTTCCAACACTGCAGCATTAGGAATGGTGCTTTATACCGACAATATTTTAGCCTTTGAGTTGGCTGCAATGATTTTATTGGTGGCTATTATTGCCGCAATTACTTTGACGCATCGTGTTCCACGACCAGGAAAGCGACAAAATGTGGTGAAACAAATTATGACCAAACGGGATGAGCGCATCACACTTGTGAGTATGCCTGCTGAAAAATCTGGGGAGGAAAAAGCATGATTCCTGTTACGCATTATCTTATTTTAAGCAGTATTTTGTTTGGCGTGAGTATTTTTGGCATGATTATCAATCGGCGGCATGTTATTACATTGCTTATTTGTCTCGAATTAATGTTACTTGCGGTAAATACAAACTTTGTAGCGTTTTCCTCCGCACATGGTGGACATCATGGTGAGGCATTTGTGTTTTTTATTTTGACGGTTGCTGCAGCAGAAGCTGCTATTGGCCTCGCTATTGTTTTATTACTTTATCGTCACCGTGGCAGTATTGCGGTGGGTGATATGAACCACTTGAAAGGATAGCCACGTGAATCTATTAGAAATAAGTTGGCTTTGTGTTTTAGCCCCTTTGTTTGGCGCCGTACTCGCTGGCTTTGGTGGGCGAAACATTGGACGCGCTGGCGCACATACTGTGACCATTGCGGGTCTTTTAGTCTCGTTTTTAGCCGCGATTTATGTGGCAAAATCTGTTTTAGGAAGTGGTGTTACACTGGATGTTAATGCCTACACTTGGGCAAGTGCTCCAGCTCCGTTTGCCTATGCTTTTCATCTTGGGCTCTTAATTGATCCTTTAAGCTCGGTGATGATGGTTATTGTGACTTTTGTATCACTTTTGGTGCACTTGTATAGCATTGGTTATATGAGTGATGATGCAGGGTATCAACGCTTTTTCAGTTATATTTCGTTATTTACGTTTATGATGCTGATGCTTGTCACAGCAAACGGTTTCTTGCAGCTCTTTTTTGGTTGGGAAGGTGTGGGGCTTGTTTCATATTTGCTGATTGGCTTTTGGTTTGAGCGTGAAGCTGCACTTCAAGGAAGTTTAAAAGCATTCTTAGTGAATCGCGTAGGCGATTTTGGCTTTCTTCTTGGTATTGCTTTACTGCTGATGTATGTGGGGAGTTTGGACTATGCAACTGTTTTTGCGAAAGCATCCAGTTTGTCTGAGCAATCAATGAGCATTTGGGACGGCACTTCATGGTCTGTCTTAACGGTTATTTCTTTATTGTTATTTGTGGGTGCCATGGGCAAATCAGCGCAAGTTCCATTGCATGTATGGCTTCCGGAATCCATGGAAGGCCCAACACCTATTTCAGCCTTAATTCATGCAGCCACCATGGTGACGGCAGGTGTCTTTATGATTGCTCGTATTTCACCACTTATCGAATACTCTGAAACAGCGCTGAGCTTTGTTTTAGTGATAGGAGCAACAGGCGCATTATTTACTGGGTTGCTTGCAATTGTCATGAATGATATTAAACGCGTCATTGCATATTCAACGCTTTCACAGTTGGGCTATATGATGGTTGCGATGGGGGCTTCTGCGTTTAGTGCAGGCATGTTTCATTTGCTAACGCATGCATGCTTTAAAGCATTGCTCTTTCTTGCAGCAGGATCGGTCATTATGGGGATGCATCATGAGCAAGATATGAGAAAAATGGGAGGGTTATGGAAAAAAATGCCCATCACATATATTACTTTTCTCATCGGAGGGTTAGCACTGTGTGCAGTGCCGCCTTTCTCAGGGTTTTATTCAAAAGATACCATTATTGAGGCTGCAAAGTTTGCATATATTCCAGGCAGTGGATACGCTTATGTTTGCGTAGCATTAGGCGCAATGGTCACTGCAATCTATACATTCAGAGCCTTTTTCATGACATTCCATGGTGCGCCAAGAATGACAGAGAAAGCGTATAATCATGTACATGAATCACCTTGGGTTGTATGGCTGCCATTGGTTTTGCTGGCTATTCCTTCAGTGATTTTAGGCTATGTGCTTTATCAGCCCATTTTATTTGATAAGCCGGGGTTGTTAGGCGCATCCATCACTGTTTTTCCTCAGTTTAATGTGCTGGGAGCAATCGCTAAAGAGGGGGTACTGTCACCGCTTGAGGCAGCGCTAGAAGCACCACACTCCCTCGTTTTTTGGTTGACAATGAGCGGTATTGTGTTGACATGGCTTCTTTATATTATTTGGCCAACTGTACCCGCTCGCTTGGCACGTATGTTTGCAGCACCGTATCGTGTACTTGAAGCGAAGTATGGGTTTGATGTTTTCAATGATTGGTTTTTTATCAAAGGCAGTAAAGGGCTTGGCCGTTTATTTTATCGTGCGGGTGATACTGCTTTAATCGATGGTGCGATGGTCAATGGGACAGGACGTTTGGTTCGTTGGATGGCTTTGAAGGGACGCACGGTTCAAAGTGGTTATGTGTACCATTATATGGCTGTTATGGTATTTGGGTTATTGGCTTTCTTAAGCTGGTTGTTGCTAGGATGATGAAGGGGATAAGATGCAGCATGTGCTGAGTTTATTAATTTGGTTTCCAATAGTGATGGGGGTTTTGGTTTTTACCCTCGGTGATGATGCGCGTCCAAATATTGCACGTGGTCTTGGATTATTGGGTGTTTTAGTCAGCCTTGCGTTGTGTGTGCCGTTGATGACAGGTTTTGATGTCGCAAAAGAAGGTATGCAGTATATTGAACATTTTTCATGGCTGCCATCATTAGGGCTCGCTTATCACCTAGGTATTGATGGTTTGTCTTTATTGTTGATTGTGTTAAGTGTATTTACGAATTTAATCGTCATGCTTGCAACCTGGGAAAGTGTGAAAGCACGTGTGCCCCAATATATTGCTGCTTTTTTAATTATGCAGGGTTTGCTGGTGGGTGTTTTTGCAAGTCTTGATGTGATTTTATTTTATGTTTTTTGGGAAGCGACACTGATTCCGATGTATTTAATTATCGGTGTTTGGGGTTCAGATAACCGTGTTTATGCTGCCATTAAGTTTTTCTTATATACTTTCTTAGGCTCTGTACTGATGTTGGCTGCATTCTTGTATTTAGGCCATCAAGCAGGTTCGTTTAGCCTAGACGCTTTGTATAGTTTAAAGTTAACAATGACGGCTCAGATATTCATATTTATTGCATTTTTCTTTGGTTTTGCAATTAAGATACCCATGTTTCCAGTGCATACATGGCTACCTGATGCACATACAGAAGCGCCTGCAGGAGGCTCGATTGTGCTTGCGGCCGTTTTGCTGAAGCTCGGCGCCTATGGATTTTTGAGGTTTGCCCTGCCTATTGTGCCTGATGCAAGTCATTATTTTGCACCGACTATGATAGTTTTATCATTGATTGCCGTTGTGTATGTGGGCTTGGTCGCAATCATCCAGACCGATATGAAGCGCTTAATTGCTTATTCATCTATTTCACATATGGGCTTTGTGACATTGGGCTGTTTTGTATTGTTTATGATGGCTGACACCAGTAATCTTCAAAGTGCCGGACTTGTATTAGAAGGCGCGATTATTATCATGATTTCGCATGCTTTTGTTTCAAGTGGTATGTTTGCAGGCGTTGGCTTTATTTATGACCGAATGCACACACGCAATATCAGTGATTTTGGAGGGATTGTAAAATCAATGCCTGTGTTTGCGTCATTTTTTATGCTATTTGCGATGGCCAATGCAGGCTTGCCTGGAACCTCGGGGTTTGTGGGTGAGTTTATGGTGATTCTGGGCAGCATTAAAGCGGGATTTTGGGTTGCCTTCTGGGCAGCAACAACATTGATTATTGGAGCTGCTTATACTTTATGGATGTATAAGCGTGTTATTTTTGGACCGATTATACATAAGCCTGTGGCAAGTTTGAAAGACCTCTCTAAATTTGAGGTCAGCGCTTATGCATTGCTTGCACTCATGGTGATTGGCATGGGAGTTTATCCAAAACCTATGCTTGATTATGTGCATCAATCTGTGAGTACAACCCTTAAACAAGCGGATCACTCAAAACTTAAAGTAATAAAGCAAGGTTAAATTATGACAACTGCATTACTGAGCCATATTCATTTAGCGCTCCCAGAAATGACTCTTTTGATTGCTGCATGTGTAGCACTTTTAGGCGATTTATTTTTCCCTCGTCGAGGAGCAGCCATTGCTTTTTCTGTTGCCTCCTTAGGTTTGTTACTGGTGTGTGTGGAAAGTGCTTCATTTTTAGGGCATGGGCAAGCGCAATTATTTGCGGGTGCCTTTGTGAGTGATGATATGGCACATATGATGAAAATCTTTATTGCTATTACTGTTTTTTTAAGTCTGTTTTATGGGCGAGAATATTTAGACGAGCGTAGTATTCCTGCTGGGGATTATACGGTACTTGCTCTATTCTCAACGCTTGGTATGAGCGTTTTAGTTTCAGCTCATTCGCTTTTAACGGTATATTTGGGGCTCGAATTACTCTCATTGCCTTTGTATGCCATGATAGCAATTCGCCGCACTGAAACAGAAGGGGCAGAAGCCGCCATGAAGTACTTTGTGATGGGGGCAATGGCATCCGGTATTTTACTCTATGGCATGTCTCTTTTATTTGGGGCAACAGGCGCGCTTGATTTTGATGGTATTGCGAAAGCATTAGGAACAAATATATTTCAAAAGCAGCAGGGCTTGCTGATATTTTCATTGGTGTTCTTAGTGGTCGGTACAGCTTTTAAATTGGCTGCTGCTCCTTTTCATATGTGGGCACCTGATGTGTATGATGGTGCACCGAGTACAACAACGTTATTCATCAGTGCTGCGCCTAAAATTGCAGCACTTGGTATGTTGCTACGTCTCATGACCTTAGGGTGGGGAGATTTGGTGATGCAGTGGCAGCATATTATTTTAGTGCTTGCACTACTCTCCACAGGGATTGGTAATATTTTAGCCGTTGTTCAAACAAATATTAAACGTTTATTGGCTTACTCAACGATTTCACATGCAGGATATGCCTTGTTTGGTGTATTGGTTGCAACGCCTGAAGGATACGGCGCTGCGTTATATTATATCTTAGTGTATGGGTTAATGTCGGTTGGCGCATTTGGATTGATTACATTGCTGTCTCGTGGAGGCGTTGAGATTATCAAAGTCAATGATTTACGGGGTTTAAATCAGCGTAAGCCATGGCTTGCATTCCTGATGATGCTGATTTTATTCTCGATGGCAGGTGTGCCACCGATGGTTGGCTTTTTAACGAAGTTATTGGTGCTTAAAGCGCTCGTTGATGCTGGTTTATTATGGGTTGCAGTACTTGGCTTGTTATTCGCAGTCATTGGAGCTTTTTATTATCTGCGAGTGGTTAAAGTAATGTATTTTGACGCGCCGGTCGATCCAGCACCGATTCATCTTCCACGTAGTGCACAATTTGTATTTTCAATGAATGGCTTAAGTTTATTGTACTTAGGTATTTTTCCGAGTGCTTTAATTGCGACTTGCCTTGCGGCTTTTGCTTGATTCCATGATGCCGCCGTGTGATTTTGCCATTGGTCTTGAATTCAAAATATATCTTGCAGGGCCGATGTCTGCTTTGATAGCGAGTAATCTTTATGCGATGTATCAGTTCGAGTCTCATGCTGAGGTTAGGTTAGAGGTTAAACCCGACAGTTTTTAATAATCTAAGCCAATATGTCATCAGCTTTCTCGTGAGACATTTGTTATAAAAAAAATTCATCTAGATAATGTATTAAACGTTGTTGTTACGAGTGAAGCGACGTAATCTAGCGGTTAAAATTTTTGGTCAAAGGCAGCATAAACTTTGTAAAAATAAAGTTAATTCTAAAAGTAACGCGCTTTTAGAAACATAAAAGGCGTTTAGGCATAGTACATAGCACGTAAGAGCGTCCCACACTAAAGAGTCATAAATTGATCTTAGTGATCTTGTAAATTACAATGTCGGATTGAGTGTTTTCAATATTTTTTTCATCGTCTCCGGAGATAACCTCATGCCGCCAAAAACTCAACAAGAACTTCAAGTTATATTTAATCTGTTGGTGAGTCAGTTGGAAATGGCAAATACTCATAACCAGTTATACTTTGCCTATGATCTTGTTAGCAACCCGGAATGGTCTAAAAAACTGCCAGTGGAGAGTTATTTAGATGCGTTAAAAGAAAAGTTAACTTTTCAAGCATCAGATGAGCTATTTTATAAAAGCCTTTATCATCGTATTTTTCATACGGGCCCTGTGCCAGATAAGCATAATCATGTTCTCATGACATCAAAAATGAAGCGTGCCTCAGAAGACGTTTCTTCTCCTCTTACGTTCTGGTTTGACATAGATGAAGTTGCAACTTTATTGAATGAACATTTTAATATAAGCCCTCATTATCACTTTAAAGTTAGTGAAGTGACCTCTTTAATAGGATGTTCTTCATGGACCGGTAACAACCTAGATGAAGTTTCTCTACAGAGAAGGCATGATCTTCGTTTGGTGTATAATTCATCTACTATAAATAGAGATTTTCTCATCGGGTGTATGATAACGGGTATGTTAAGTGCTGCTGCCTTACTTGTTGTTGCTTTGGCTGTTGCTTCTATGATTACTTTAAGTACAGCAAGTATTGGTGCAGCTGTGGGTGTTGGTTTTGTATCAGGAATTGCAAGTTATGGTTTTTTTAAAGCTAAAGATGTACCGACGGCAAATACAAAAACAGTAACAGTCGTACCTGGCTCTGAATGTATTGAGGATGTTTTTCAGAATCACTTTAAAGATTTCATGAGCGTAGCAAGTACGAATGAAATGGTTTAACGTCTTTGGAGGTAGTATTATGGCTCAAAAAACGCAACAAGAGATGCAAGTTATCTTTGATATCTTAGTGACCGCTTTGATAGGTGCAAATGATCATAACCGTTCTTATATTTTTTATCATGAGATGGCTGGTAACAGAAATTATCCAACGCCACTCACCCAGTTTTTAGATGCATTAAAAAAAGCAATGAAGCCAGAAGATTTTGATGAAACTTTTTTGTCTGAGCTTTATCATGAAGTGTTTTATACAGGTTCTATACCTTCATATCGTAACCATATTTTGATGAACTCTCAAATGGCATTGGATTCGAGTGATACTGAACAGCCCACATTTATAGGATGGAATTTGAGTGATACCGAACAGCTCACATTTTGGGTTGATTTGGATAAAGCAGCAACCTTGTTGAATGCGCATATGGGCATTACGCCCCCTTATTCTTTTACATTGGAGTACGGAGTGGGTCGTTCACGGAGTGAGATAGGTGTAGACAGTCTGGATGTGAAAGAAACCAGTAGTGAGCTGGTTAACTCTCGTAATGACCCAATAGGGGTGAACAACTATTTTATTTTGGGCTGTGTGGTGAGTGCAGTAATAAGTGTTTTTGCTTTACTGGTTGTTGCTTTAGCTGCCGCAGCTATGATTGCTTTGAGTACGATGCAAATAGAAATTGCGGCAGGGGTAGGGCTTGGAGCTGGCCTGCTGAGCTATGGTTTTTTTAAGAGAACAGGACCAGCTTATACAAAAACAGTGCCAATCGAACCTAATCCTGAGCGTATTGAAACGATGTTTCAGGAACATTTCAAAGATATGATTGATGCTACAAGTACGAATCGAATGGGGTAGTATTTTTTACTGCATCGTGTTTGATTTGATCTTCTCTTTGATTCAGTTAAGATGCAGCATTTATGGCGCTAGATTGATCTGCAGAAACTTATGACCGATACGTTACAACGATTTCTTTTTAAAGACACCTGTGTTCGAGGCAAAATCATTAGGCTTGATAGCACACTCAAAACAATTGTGCAGCAACATGATTTTCCTTTTGAAATATGTGAGTTACTCAGTCAAACACTCTGTGCGACGGTATTACTTTCAGCGATGCTGAAGTATGATGGTCAATTGACCATGCAGTTTCAGGGGGAGGGTCCCCTTAAAATGTTGGTTGCTAAATGTGATAATCATCATAATGTTCGTGGTGCAGCTAATTGGGATAAAGAAAGTTTACCTAGCGATCTAAAAAATGATTTTGAAAATGGCGAGTTGATAATTACCATCCAAAAAAACAAACCCAATCAACGCTATCAGAGCATTGTAAAAATCAATCACCAATCGATTAGTCAATCCTTAGAAAATTATTTTTTGCAGTCTGAACAAGTAGAAACAAGACTTTGGCTTGCATATGATAAAAGTAGGGAAGAAGCGGTTGGTCTACTTTTGCAAAAACTGCCAGATGAAACAGACGCACAAAGTCAATGGCAGCATATCCAGATGTTAGCAAATACAATTACTGATAAAGAGTTATTAAACTGGGATAATGAAACGTTACTGACACAATTATTTAATGAAGAAACAATTCAATTATTTGAGCCTCAACCGGTTCGTTTTTATTGTCCTTGTAACGTGGAAAAAATGCTTAATGCCATTACGGTGCTTGGTGAAGAAGAAGCTTTGAGCATGCTGAGTGTGAATCGCTTGATTGAAGTGACTTGTGAGTATTGTAATAAACAGTTTGAATTTAATGCAGATGAAATCAAGCGTTTGTTTACTCGGCATTAATGATGTGGCCGCGGCAGGTAGGCGAGGAGATGAATTGTCAACTGCTCCGAGTATATGTGTTGCTCATGCTCTATATCTGCGCGCTATGATAATATATTTTTTATGGATATTTTTGTGTGGACAGCGATGATGGTGTTTAAGTCTGCTTTTGCCGCATAGCCGCTTTGTGTCACATATGTTACTGTAAAAGCAAGATGAGTTTTTTAGGCAGTCAGTACGAAACAGGAGGTTTTGGTATGAATGCAGAAAATTTTTTATCTAAGCAGTTACAAAAATTCACACTCGTTGACTTATCATGCGTTAAGTCTGTTTATTTTGTGCTTGGTTTATTAATTTTTACGTTATACCCCCGCTTATCATTTTTAGACTGGTGGTTTTATTGTGTTTTATGTGTTTTATGTTGGCTGCCTTTAGCCGTTCATCTGTTCTCACAAGAGGGCACATTCTTTGAAAAGGCACATGCTTTTTTGAAAACGAATAACCCGTCGAATCAAGTGTTATTATTTTTGAGCACTTTTTTCTTCGCGTTGATGCTATCTGTGTTAATACCGGTGTTGGCGGATGTATACTGGTGGATATATGTGATTGCGATGGTTGGGTTGGCGATTAAACCGTTGACTAAAACATGGTGCTGGTGACCATCGAAGCAGACGATGCAAAGGTTAAAGCGAGGCGCTTAGTCTTATGGTCGCTTGGCATTGTTTAATCAGTACCTAACGATGCCACAAAATATCTAGAAGTTAGAAGCTTAGCGCTATACCTTGACAAGGTGATGGTTAAAAAGTTAGCATCAGTGGCATCATAGCAGTGTCGTTTATTGAGTGATGAACTTGTATTTAAATTTCAATCAAACTTATTCTTTATCAAATCAATCAGTACTTTTTGTGGTGGTCGGCCATACCCTTTCGTATGCTCTGAGTCGGCTTGCTCTCTAATTTATCTGCTGCGCCTCAGGGCGAAACCTAAGCAGATAATCAAATGATAATAATATGAATCGTTTTTAGAGAGGGTTTTGTGATGCATGTATTGAGTCTATTTAAGCAACAGCAGCTTAAGCGTATTTATTTGTGTGTGATTTGGATAATTTCGGCAGGTTTTTTATTTTATAAATATTTATTGCAAGTCTCTCCAAGTGTTATGACACATGACTTGATGCAAGCCTTTCAAGTCAGTGGAGCGGGGCTTGGACATTTATCGGCATTTTATTTTTATGCTTATTTAGTCATGCAGATTCCTGTCGGAGTAATGATTGATAGGTATAGCCCGAGATTGCTAACAACAACAGCGATTTTTGTATGTAGCCTTGCAACCTTTCTTTTTTCACAGACAGAGACACTTTGGCTGGCCTGCTTGAGTCGTGCACTCATGGGGATGGGCTCAGCTTTTGCTGCGGTATCTTGTTTTAAATTAGCGGCTGTTTGGTTTACGCCGAAACGTTTCGCATTTGTTTCGGGATTGTTCATGACCGCAGCTATGCTAGGAGCGGTGGGTGGGCAGATGCCTTTGGCTTTGTTGGTTCAGTACAAAGGATGGCGGGATGCACTGAGTATTGTCGGTATGCTTGGGATGTTGCTCGGAGGCGTGTATTATTTGGTGCTACGAGATAAACCACAAATGATTGAAGATACGCATCAGCCTAAAGAGCCGTGGATTGCTCTTCTGAAAAAAATTATATTCAACTCACAAACCTGGGCTTTATCTTTATATAGTGGGCTTGCATTTGCGCCCGTGTCTGTATTTGGTGGTTTGTGGGGCGTGCCTTTTTTGGAAACCGCTTATGAGCTGTCACGAACAGATGCAGCGGTTGCAATTTCTTGTATTTTTATAGGATTTGCGGCGGGTGCACCTTTTTGGGGGTGGTTGTCTGATTATGTGCAGCGCAGAAAGCCGGTTTTATTTTGTGGTACTTTTGTCGCCTTACTTTGCCTGTTAATTGTATTGTATAGTTCGGCGCTGTCTTTATTGGTGCTGACCATGATCTTGTTTTGTTTTGGTTTTTCTGCGAGTGGATTTTTCACAAGCTTTGCGATGATTCGAGAGACTTTTCCTTTGGCTCTTGCTGCGACCGTGCTTAGTATTATGAATACATTTAATTCATTGTTTGAAGCTTTATTTGAGCCACTGATTGGTGTGATACTCGATTGGGTGTGGGATGGTGCGGTTGTGAACCATGTCCCTCAGTTTTCTATTGTTGGTTATCATTTGTCATTACTATTATTACCGATATCATTGGTCCTATCGTTAGCGAGTTTGACTTTTATTGATGAAACATTTTGTGGAGCGAAAACGAAATGAGCAGAAAGGGCTTGCGTAGTAACGCTGTTCCTCGTATAATCAGTTCCAGTTGATGCGGGGTGGAGCAGCCTGGTAGCTCGTCGGGCTCATAACCCGAAGGTCGTAGGTTCAAATCCTGCCCCCGCTACCAATTTTTAGAAGAACCCCATTTATGGGGTTTTTTATTATCTGATGGTTTGATTTTATGATTCAACAAGACATTGAACAGCTGGTGCGCCCAAGTATTGAAGCAATGGGAATTGAGCTTTGGGGTATCGAATATCAACGACAAGGTCGCTCGGGCCTTTTGCGCATTTATATTGATAAGCCAGAAGGTGTTGTGGTCGATGACTGTCAGCGTGTGAGTTATCAAGTAAGCGCAGTACTTGATGTGAATGATCCAATTCCTGGGCAGTATCAATTGGAAATTTCTTCCCCAGGGATGCCTCGGCCATTATTTTACGCGGAGCAATATACCCGTTATTTGGGAGATGAAGTTCAAATTCGCTTAAATGTTCCTTTGGACGGTAGGCGTAATATAGTTGGTATAATTCAAGCAGTTGAAGGCGATGCTTTATTTCTTGTTGAAGGGGATATTAAGCATACGTTTCTTTTTTCAAACATTATTAAAGCACATTTGACAGGCGAACGAGGCGAAGCATGAGCAAAGAATTGTTGTTGGTTGCTGAGGCACTATCTAATGAGAAAGGCGTTCCTAAAGATACCGTATTAGAAGCGATTCAGGCAGGGTTAGAGTCTGCAACACGTAAGCTTTCGGGTATGGAGATGGGAATTCGTGTCAAACTTGATTCGCGAACGGGTGAGTATGAAACTTTTCGCTATTGGGATGTTGTGCCTGATGATGAGTTGATGTTTCCAGAGAGAGAATTAACGCTTGCAGATGCAAAAGCACGTGTGCCTGATATTGAGCTTGCTGGCCGTATTGAAGAAGTGATGCCATCTATTGAATTTGGTCGAATTGCAGCACAGAGTGCGCGTCAAGCAATCGCACAGAAAATGAGAGAAGCGGAGCGTCAATTGGTTGAAGACCAGTTTAAAAATAAACTGGGGCAGCTTGTTTATGGAACCGTCAAGAAAGTTACGCGAGAACATATCATTATTGATTTGGGCGGAAAGGCGGAAGCCTTTTTAGCCAGAACAGAGACGTTACCGCAAGAAATGTTTCGGACAAATGATAGAGCACGTGCCTATTTATATGCCATTTCAGACCAGGCGCGTGGGCCACAACTTTTAGTGAGCCGAATACATGATGAGATGTTGATTGAACTGTTTCGTATCGAAGTGCCGGAGATAGGTGAAAATATCATTGAAATTAAGGCCGCTTCACGTGAACCAGGCAGTCGCGCTAAAATTGCAGTGAAAACCAATGATGGGCGTATTGATCCCGTAGGCGCTTGTGTTGGGATGCGTGGTGCGCGCGTTCAGGCTGTTTCAAGTGAGCTGGGTGGTGAGCGTGTTGACATTGTGCTTTGGGATGATAATCCAGCGCAGTTAGTGATTAATGCAATGGCGCCTGCTGAAGTGTTATCGATTGTTGTTGATGAAGATTCACATACAATGGACTTGGCTGTTCATACATCACAGCTCTCTCAAGCGATTGGTCGTGGCGGTCAAAATGTACGCCTAGCGAGCCAGTTAACGGGCTGGACCTTGAATGTGATGACGGTTGAAGAGTTTGAAGGTAAAAGTCAGGAAGAAGCCAGCAAAATCATTCAGCTTTTTACTGAAACACTCCAAATTGATGATGAAATTGCTCAGTTATTAATCAGCAATGGTTTTTCATCTTTGGAAGAAGTGGCTTATGTGCCCAAAGAAGAGCTATTTGCCATTGAAGATTTTGATGAAGAAATTATCGATGAATTACGAAATCGAGCAAATGACCACTTGCTAACACAGGCTTTAATTAGTGGCGGTGGTGCAGGAAATGCAACTGAAAGTGAACAGTCTTTATCTACAATGGAAGGTGTGACCCCCGAATTGTTAGAAGGATTAGCTGCTAAAGAGATTACAACGCGGGAATTGTTGGCAGAACATGCGGTTGATGAATTATTAGATATACCAGGAATGACAGCAGAAAAAGCGGGTAGTTTGATTATGAAAGCACGAGAAGCGTGGTTTAAATCTGATGAAGCGTGATGAGTTACTGAATATGAGTTGGCACGAATTGCTGAATGAGGAGTAAGACATGGCGGATGTGACGGTAAAGCAATTGGCTCTAGACGCAGGAATTCCTGTGGAGCGCTTATTAACTCAGTTGCAGAGTGCAGGATTGTCTATTACAACAGAAGATCAATCTGTAAATGAAGAGCAGCGACGTACTTTACTGAGCCATTTAAATGTGAATAAAACACAAGAAACCGCTGCGTCTCCTGAGCGTATTACTTTGCGTCGCAAGAGCGTGTCTCAGGTGACTTTAGGCCAAGACGCACATCGAGGGAAGACGGTCAATATTGAAGTGCGTAAAAAGCGTACTTATGTTAAGCGTAGTAGTTTGCCTGAGCCTGAAGTGCCTGCTGAAGTTGAAGAAGATGAAATCAAATTAGATGTTGAAGTGACGCCAGAAGTTGAAGTGTCTGAAGCTCCTGAAATATCTGACACAGCAGATACCTTAGAGGGGTCAGATTCACCTGCAGAGGATACAGAAATTTCTTCTGATAAAAGTGATGGTGTATCTGCTCAAGTTGAGGCCTCTGTGTCATCAGATACTGATGGCGTGGTGTCTGATATTGTATCTGAAGCCACATCTGTACCTGAACCGGCTCCCGAGCCAGTGAAAGATAAAAAGAAAGAGCACGGCGGAAATGCTCCAAAGACAGAAGTGCGTTCAGACAATAAAAAAGGGAAGAAAAAGTCGAAATATTCAAGTGCTTCAAAAGAAGAGAATGATTCAAGATTTTCAGGTCAGGGTCGACGTTCTAAATTTAAAAAGCGGAAAGGTGCTGAAAAATCTGATCGCTATCGTGAAGCAGAAGAAAGTTTAACGCATGGTTTTGCAAAACCAACAGAACCTGTGATACATGATGTTGCTGTGCCTGAAACAATTTCGGTGGCTGATCTTGCCAAACGGATGTCGGTTAAAGGGGCTGAAGTCATTAAAGTCATGATGAATCTTGGCGCTATGGCGACTATCAATCAGGTTATTGATCAAGAAACAGCGATGATAGTGGTTGAAGAAATGGGGCATAAAGCACATGCACTGACCGAAGATGTGCTCGAAAAAGACTTAGGAGATGCACATACTGATGCGCAAGTGGGTCAAGAAGAATTGCGAGCTCCTGTTGTAACAATTATGGGGCATGTTGATCACGGTAAAACTTCTTTATTAGATTATATTCGTCGTACTAAAGTGGCTGCAGGCGAAGCGGGTGGTATTACGCAACATATTGGTGCTTATCATGTTTCAACACCTAAAGGCAATTTAACCTTTTTAGATACGCCAGGACATGCTGCCTTTACTGCGATGCGTGCTAGAGGTGCACAAGCAACGGATATTGTTATTTTGGTTGTGGCCGCCGATGATGGTGTAAAACCACAAACAATTGAAGCCGTTCAACATGCTAAAGCTGCAGGGGTACCTATTATTATTGCAGTGAACAAAATTGATAAGCCTGAAATTGATCCCGATCGTGTTATGAATGAGCTGTCGGGCCATGATGTGATTCCAGAAGCATGGGGAGGCGATACACAGTTTGTCAATATTTCTGCAAAAACAGGGCAGGGTGTTGATGAGCTTTTGGATGGCGTGTTATTACAATCTGAAGTGCTAGAGCTTAAAGCCTATCAAGAAGGAGCTGCGAAAGGGATTGTCATCGAATCACGTTTAGACAAAGGACGTGGCCCTGTTGCCAGTGTTTTAGTGCAAAGTGGAACCCTCAAAAAAGGGGATATGTTGCTCGCAGGATTACAGTATGGTCGTATTCGAGCATTGGTGCGTGATAATGGTGAACAAGTTTTGACAGCAGGACCTTCTATTCCTGTTGAAGTACTGGGTTTGTCTGCTGTGCCTCATGCCGGAGATGAAGCAATGGTTGTGCCGAGTGAGAAGCGAGCACGTGAAGTTGCATTGTTCCGTCAAGGTAAATTTAGAGATGTTAAACTGGCCAGGCGTCAAAGAAATACCCTTGAAGGGATGTTTGACGAAATCAGTGCCGGCGAAGTGAAAGTGTTAAATATTGCGTTGAAGGCCGATGTGCAAGGATCAGTTGAGGCCATTTCTGATGCATTGACTAAATTATCAACTGATGAAGTGAAAGTGAGTGTTATCTCGACCGGGGTTGGTGGTATCACTGAGTCAGACGTACATTTGGCCATGGCATCTCAAGCCCTTTTAATTGGATTTAATGTCCGTGCCGATGCTGGTGCTAAACGACTTGCCGAAGCTGAAGCGGTCACTTTAAATTACTATAGCGTTATTTATGATATTGTTGACCAAGTTAAAGCTGCATTGACTGGACTGCTTGGGTCAACATTTAAAGAAAATATTGTTGGAACAGCAGAAGTACGAGATGTGTTCCGCTCACCAAAACTAGGTGCTATTGCTGGTTGTATGGTGCTTGATGGTGTTTTAAAACGACATAACCCTATTCGTGTTTTGCGTGATCATGTTGTGATTTATGAAGGTGAGTTAGAATCGCTGCGCCGTTTTAAAGAAGATGCAGGAGAAGTACGCCAAGGCCTTGAGTGTGGTGTTGGGGTTAAAAATTATAATGATGTCAAAGTAGGCGACATGATTGAGGTCTTTGAAACGGTTGAGGTTAAACGAGAGTTATGAGTCATGAAGGCACAAGCAGGCGTCCTGATCGAATCGCAGGGTTGATGCAACGTAAGCTTGCACATTTGATTCAGCATGAAATACACGATCCGCGGATGCCGCAGTGGATGACAATTTTAGATGTGAAAATCTCAAAAGATTTAGGCCATGCCCGTGTGTATTTTACTGTGATCAATGATGATCCAGACGAGGTTGCGTCAGTTCTGAATGCATCCGCACCGTTTTTAAGAACGGCACTTGCAAAAACTTTAACGCTACGCCGAGTTCCTAAGCTTATTTTTGTGCATGATGCATCGGTTGAGTATGGTAAGCAATTGAGCCGATTAATTGATGAAGCAGATGATGGCGATGCTGCTGATTGATGGTATTTTATTAGTTAACAAACCGCTTGGACTGTCATCAAATGCAGTATTGCAACGTGCAAAGCGTTTGCTAGGGGCTAGGAAAGCAGGACATACGGGCAGTCTTGACCCATTAGCAACAGGCATGCTGCCTATTTGTTTGGGCGAGGGCACAAAGTTTTCACAATATTTACTTGATGCAGATAAAGCTTATGAAGTAACCGCTGTTTTGGGCGCCGGTAGTAGTACGGGAGACGCGGAAGGAGAAATTAGTGTTTTTAATGAGCATGTTCGCGTTTCAGAAGCCAATGTTTGTTCCGTTCTAAATCAATTAACGGGGCCTATTTTACAAACCCCCCCTATGTATTCGGCCTTAAAGCATCAAGGGAAGCCGTTATATACTTATGCACGTCGTGGTGAGGTGATTGAACGCCCTGCACGTGAAGTTGTTATTTATAGTGTTAAATGCCTTAAAATAGAAGGAAACAGTATCTATCTGACAGTAAAATGCAGTAAAGGTACGTATATCCGTTCTTTGGTTGAAGCCATTGGCGAACAGCTCGGATTGGGTGGAGCTTATGTTACACAGCTACATCGCACTTATACAGCAGGTTTTGAACATGAGCCGATGTGGACGCTTGAGACATTGGAAGCCGAGAGTTTAGAGATGCGACGTGCACATCTTTTGCCTCCTGAGCGTGCGGTGTTGCAGTTTAAACGATTAGATGTCGATGCAGGGGTGGTACAAGCACTCTACCAGGGTAGGTTGATATCTGATATAGAAGATCTTCCTGAATCCGGTATTGTCAGACTTTATGCGCCGGGGAATAATTTTTTGGGATTAGGCGAAGTAACTTCTGAGCGTGAATTAAAAGTGAAACGATTGAAGTCTGCTATTCATTAAGCGCTAGATATAGTCGTGCATGAACAGTTCAATGCGCGATGTTTATAAGGCCGACTGAACCAGATTTTTCGGCGTTATCGAGTTAATTGACACACGTTGGCTGGATGCCGTAGACAAGTCATAGCAAGTAGGAATTTTCTTTATCGTTGATTTGAAAATCAAACGACACTCAGGCTTTAGACAGTAAAATTTTTTCTAGCGCCTCTGGCGTATGAACAAGAAAATCAGGCTTGGCTGCTGCCAAGGCTTCAGAGGTATTATAGCCCCACGTCACTGCTATTGAGGTGATCCCTAATGCTTGAGCTGCTTCGATATCACGCATTTCATCAACCACATAACACGTATTTGATGTTTGGAAGTTGTGTTTGCGTAATAAGCTACGTAGCGCTCGATGTTTACTGAGTCTATACTTTTCGACATGAATATATTTAATCGGATTGATTGGATGTTGTGATAAGAACTGTTCAATGTTTTTTTTGGAGTTGGAACTCAATATGCCAATATTTGCGGTGTGTTTTGTCAGTCGCTTAAACAGAGAGTCGAGCCCTGGTTGTAGTGTCATTTGGGGTATTTTTTTTTGTAGCTGATAGCGTACAACAATCATTAAAATGGGAACGAGCCACGGTTTGATTTTTAAATAAGTCAATATTTGTTGGGCTGGCATTGTGCGTAGCTGGGGTAATATATCCGGTGTGATGGCCTGAAAATGATAGATGGGGGCTAATTTTTCTATGATTTCAGCCAGAGCCAATAAGCTATTCGCGATTGTGCCATCAAAATCAAAAATAATATTTTTCATATGCAGCATGTTGGCAGGAAACTGGGTGAGGAGCAAGGAGCGTAATGCTTCAGGGAGTAAGTATTGTTTTAAAGCGTGGATATTGGCATTATAGGATTGCGTAGTGGTTGAAGGCATGCTAATATCCCCCCCTTTATTGAATTTGAATGATCCAACTTCGAGACTTAGGAGTGAACAATGTCGCTATCAAGCGCACAGAAAGCAGAAATTGTTAATGATTTTAAACAAGCAGCCAATGATACCGGTTCTACAGAAGTTCAAGTATCTTTGATGACTGGTCGTATTAAGTATTTGACTGAGCATTTCAAGGTTCATAGTAAAGACGTACATTCACGTCGTGGTTTACAAACATTGGTTAATAAACGTCGTAAGTTATTGACCTATTTAAAGCGCAATAATCAAGAACGTTATGCAACATTAATTAAGTCATTGGGTTTAAGAGATTCATACTGAGTTTGTGTATGAATTGGCTAATGCACGTGAGAAAAAAGGCGCGATGTTCTGCGCCTTTTTTTTTGCCCGTTAAAAGCAAGATAAAAAGAGGAATGAGAACGTGACGAAAATCGTAAAAAATATACCTTTTGGTGAGCACACATTGGTGCTTGAAACGGGTGAAATTGCAAGACAAGCGAGTGGCTCTGTTTTTGTGAGCATGAACGGTACACAAGTACTGGTCACGGTTGTTGGCCAACTGAATGCGCCGGAGCGAGGTGATTTTTTCCCGCTTACCGTTAATTATCAAGAGAAAACTTATGCGGCCGGTAAAATTCCGGGTGGATTTAATAAGCGTGAAGGACGTCCAAGTGAGCACGAAACGTTAACATCTCGGTTAATTGATCGTCCCATTCGCCCACTATTTCCTGAAGGGTTTCGTAAAGAGGTGCAGGTTGTTGCCACCGTGATGTCTCTTAACCCTGAAGTGCCTGCAGATATTTTGTCAATGATTGGTGCATCAGCTGCTTTAATGCTTTCAGGCGTTCCATTTCAAGGGCCTATTGGTGGTGCTCGTGTGGGATATGAAGATGGTGTCTATACATTGAATCCTGGCAAAACAGCACTTGAAAGCTCGACGCTTGATTTAGTTGTAGCCGGTACAGATGATGCTGTTTTGATGGTTGAGTCTGAAGCGGGTGAATTAAGTGAAGACATCATGCTCGGAGCCGTTTTGTTTGGCCACGAAGCATTTAAACCGGTGATTAAGGCCATTCGAGAGCTTGCAGAAGAAGGTGGAAAAGCTGCCTGGGATTGGACGGCGCCAGTTAAAGATGAAGCACTGCAAGCGCGTGTTGAAGCTATGGCAGCAGAAGAGATTGGCATGGCTTATTTATCGAAAGATAAAGCAGAACGTTATACACGGTTGGCTGAAATTCGAGCTCGAGTGATTGAAGCATTTGAGGCGGAAGACGATGAGGCCATTACTGAAAAAGCTGTATCTGACTGCCTAGCAACGTTTGAAAAAGATTTGGTCCGAGGTCGTATTTTAGATGGTGAGCCACGCATTGATGGTCGCGATCTGAAAACAGTTCGTCCTATCGCGGTTCGTACAGGCTTACTTGATCGTGCACATGGCTCAGCATTATTTACACGAGGTGAAACACAAGCCATTGTTGCGGCAACCTTGGGTAATGATCGTGATGCGCAAATTTTAGATAAGTTAGATGGTGAAGTGCGCGATCGATTCATGCTGCATTATAATTTTCCTCCATATTGTGTTGGAGAGACAGGCATGATGGGAAGTCCTAAGCGTCGTGAAATTGGACATGGCCGTTTAGCGCGTCGTGGTATTGCGGCGGTTTTACCAACAGCGACAGATTTTCCTTATGTGATTCGTGTAGTATCTGATGTAACTGAGTCAAATGGTTCAAGTTCAATGGCAACCTTGTGTGGCACAAGCCTTGCATTAATGGACGCGGGGGTGCCTTTAAAAGCACCTGTTGCAGGTGTTGCAATGGGGCTTATCAAAGAAGGTGATCGCTTTGCCGTATTGACAGATATTTTAGGCGATGAAGATCATTTAGGTGATATGGACTTTAAAGTCGCTGGAACAGAAGCGGGTATTACAGCGCTTCAAATGGATATCAAAATTACCGGCATCACACAAGATATTATGGCAGAAGCTTTAGAGCAGGCTTTAGCTGGGCGCCAGCATATTTTAGGGGTTATGCAAAATGCACTCTCTGAGCATCGCACAGAGCTTTCAATGCATGCGCCACGTATTGTGAGCATGAGTGTGCCTGAAGATAAAATTAGAACAATTATTGGAAAGGGTGGGGCGACGATTAAAGCGCTGACTGAAAGTACAGGCGTTTCAATTGATATCGATGATAGTGGTGTTGTTAAATTATTCTCACCTGATGGTGAAGCTCTAGCGAATGCAGAAGCTCAAATTAAAGATTTAATTGCTGAAGTTGAAGTGGGTAAAACGTACGCAGGTAAAGTAATTAAAATCGTTGATTTTGGTGCATTTATTCAATTGCTGCCGAATAAAGACGGACTATTGCATATTTCTCAAATTTGCGAAAATCGCAGCCAGAAAGTAGAAGAAGTAATTCAAGAAGGCCAGCCGATTAATGTGTTTGTATCAGGCATTGATAAGCAAGGCCGTGTGAAGCTTGAGTGGAAAGAAAAACCTGCTGTACAAGCTGCCGAGCCTGAAGCGGCCGCTTCATCAACAGAGTCAGCCTCATCAGAAGCATCTGATGACGTTGTTTAAGTAAGTGCCACACTGATAAAAACGCCCTTGTTGTTTTAAACATCAGGGGCGTTTTCGTGATGGAACTTAGTTTGTTGTGGGATGACTGCTCGCTTGAAAGTTTTTAAAGTTATTTAATTAAATTTAAAAATTCCATGCGGCTGCTGGGGTTATCACGCATTTCGCCAAGCATAACAGAGGTTGTCATGGTTGAGTTTTGCTTTTCAACGCCGCGCATCATCATGCATAAGTGACGTGCTTCAATGACAACTGCAACGCCGCGAGCCCCGGTAATTTCTGCGATACAATGTGCAATTTCGCTGGTTAAGCGCTCTTGAATTTGAAGTCGGCGTGCAAAATAGTCCATAATGCGTGCGATTTTGGATAAGCCGAGCACACTGCCGTTTGGTAAATAGCCAACATGGCATGTGCCAAAAAATGGCAGTAGATGATGCTCACATAGCGAATACAATTCAATATCTTTTACAATCACCATTTCACTCATATCAGAATCAAACATAGCACCATTGATGATATCATCTAAATTTTCTTGGTAGCCGCGTGTTAAATAGCGGAGTGCTTCTGCTGCACGATGCGGGGTATCTAAGAGCCCTTCTCGAGAAGGGTCTTCGCCAAGTGTCTCAATGATTTGTTTGAACTGTGTATCCATGATATTTGCCTTTATGCTATTTATCCCGGAGGCCAAGTCATTTGCCGGCCACCTAGAAGATGTAAATGAATGTGATAAACCGTTTGTCCACCGTGGTGATTTGTATTGAAGACCAGGCGATATCCCAAATCTTTGAGATTTTCTTGGTCGGCAATGTTTTTTGCGGCAAGAATCAGTTTTCCGAGTAGTGCTTCGTCTTCGGGTGTTGTATGACTAATACTGTCGATATGTTTTTTCGGAATAATGAGAATATGAGTCGGTGCTTGTGGGCTTACATCATGAAAGGCTAAGAGATCATTATTTTCAAAGATGATCTTTGCGGAAACTTCTCGTGTTATAATGCCACAAAACAAACAATCCATCGTGCTTATTCCAAGTTTAATTTAAATAATGTTCTATTATACGCAGGCTTTGCGGCAGGGTCCAAAAAGATTTTTAAATCACTTTTTTGCCTTTTTAGGATGCTTTACGCATAATAGCGGGCAATTTAAAACTTAAAATAAATTAGGATGGATAAAGCAATGAGTTTAAATGCCATAAAAGCTGGGCGAGATGTACCTAATGATGTGAATGTAATCATTGAAATTCCAATGCATGCAGCACCTGTAAAGTATGAAGTGGATAAAGATTCGGGTGCTTTATTTGTCGATAGATTTATGGCGACAGCAATGTTTTATCCTGCAAATTATGGATATATTCCTCAGACACTATCTGATGATGGCGATCCAGTTGATGTATTAGTGGTTGCACCGACACCATTAATGAGTGGCTCGGTGATTCGCTGCCGAACAGTAGGTATGCTGAATATGACGGATGAATCAGGTGTTGATGCCAAATTAATAGCAGTGCCTATTGATAAACTGTCAAAACAGTATCGTTCAATTCAAACGCATGAAGATTTGCCTGAGTCACTTTTGCAGTCCATTTCTCATTTCTTTGAGCATTATAAAGATTTAGAAGAAGGTAAATGGGTCAAAGTTGATGGATGGGCAGGGCCAGATGCAGCACACCGTGAAATTTTGGACAGTATTAAACGATATGAAGCAGAAGCATGTGCTGAGGCTTGATTGTTTTACGCGATTTAAAGTTAAAATATTTTCGCGGTCATCTGATTTTTATGAGTGTGTCACAGCACACGTTTTTCCTATAAATCCTCGTGGTTTTCGCCACGGGGTCTGATAATCAAGTTGAGATTATTGGTTGTTGCTAAACATTCGAAACGTAGAAAATAATCGTGTCGTGGCGATGTATTAATCGTGAATTGTGGTTGGGCTATCTCTTTTATTTTTGTTTGCTTTGTCGTTTATTTTTACGCGACTTGAGGCTTTCTGCATAGTTAAATTTGGGGACTTCAATGTGTAACCAAATAGCCAGTAAGCGTGTTAGAAAAATGGATAAAACAGTAATAATCACGTTTAGATGATTAGCAATATTGAAGTGCTCTAATATGACATAAACAATGGCTCCCATCAGTGCAATGACAGCATAGAGCTCACTTCGAAGTACGAGAGGGATGTCATTACATAAAATATCTCGCAACATCCCCCCCGAGATGCCGGTAATTAATCCACCTAAAATGGCAACTGTTGCGGGCATGTCATAGGTGAGTAGGCGTTGTGTTCCAATAATGGTAAATGCAGCAAGTCCTAACGCATCAAGAACTAAAAAGAGTTTGGTCACGCGCGTAAGTTCGGCTGGAATACAAATGGTCAGCAAAGCAAAACCAGAGGTGTAGAGTAAATAATGTGGGTGCGCCACCCATGAAATGGGGTGTGTGTTAAAGATAATATCTCGGACTGTACCACCACCGAGCCCTGCAACACATCCAATAAAAATAACGCCAAAAAAGTCCATCCGTTTTCGGCCAGCGGCAATTGCACCACTGATGGCCTCAACCGAGATGCCTAAAAGAAATATATAGTGCAATATCATGGGATTCAGGGGGGGGGGTAATTTTTTAGTATTTTACGACTTTTTTTAAAAATTAAACAGTGCTATCGTGGCTGCGCTTAATATTTTATTTAAATTAGGGATAGCTCATGAATAAATTGATAGTAGCAACTGCGCTTTTAGGCTGCACGAGTGTCATGGCGGGTACTATGGGGCCTTTGCCACCTAAGCCACTGCCTTGGCATTTTCACACGGGTATTGGCTATGTTAATTATGAAGATATGGTTGACCCCAATACAACGGTATTGCGTATTGCGGGCGCGATGTGATGACTTGTCAAAAAGCAACTTTTGGCATTGAAGTCGGTGCTCAAACGAGACTAAGTTCGCGATTAAATGCCACGGAAACGCAACTCACTTACTTTGGTGGACCTGCCATTCAAGCAACGATTAAACCGTTTTTTGTAATGTAAAGGATAGCACATGAAAAAAGCAGTATTTGCAAGCATGCTATTAGGCAGTGTGGTTGCGGTAGCGGGTACGGTCGAGAATGCATCTAAGTCATTGCCATGGCATTTTTATGCAACACTCGGGTATGTGAATTATGAAGATATGGTTGATAAGCATATTGCTATTGAGCGCATTGCAGTTTCACGTGATGTTGTGAGTGACCACCATGTTATGTTTGGAGTTGAGCTTGGTGTGCAGACAGGATTGAGTTCCAGGCTGTTAACCACGCAAGAGAAACTAGATGCCCTTGGAGGCCCTGCAATTCAGACAGTGATTGGCACATTTCTTGATGTGTTGGGAACTGCTGCTGTACCTTTGAAGAGATTACCGGGTGTTCACAGTTATATAGCACAGGTGCCTCATTCAGCACCGATAGTTGATGCTGTTGAGCATGTGGATATGTTTGCGAAAGTAGGCATGGCATATCGACAGATGCATTTTGATAGAAATACAATTAATGCGCAGGCAAAAATTAGTCCTGAAGTTCAAGTGGGTTTAAGTCGAGCACTGTCTTTGCACACCAGTATTGCTTTAGCCTATCAAGGAATTTACGCAAGTGGCGTTGGGCTGACCATCAATGGGACGAATCCTTTATTTGCAACGGGAGCTGTTAAATCGATACCCACACAAAATGGTGTGTTACTGATTTTAGGTTGGAACGCTGCTTAAGGGGCAATTGTGTTGTGTATTGATTTTAAAAAAGCGCATTGCGAAAATGTAAGGGCTTCGTTATAATTAGCCCCTGTCAATATAGGCGCGTAGCTCAGTGGTAGAGCACCACCTTGACATGGTGGTGGTCGGTGGTTCGATCCCACTCGCGCCTACCATCAGATTTGATGAGAAAACAACATGTTAACAATCACCTTGCCAGACGGAAAACAACTCCCGTTTGATGCACCTGTTACAGCACTTGATGTGGCGATGGCCATAGGGCCTGGCCTTGCAAAAGCGGCACTTGCAGCTGATGTAGATGGTACTTTGGTTGATATGAGCTTTAAGATAAACCAAGACGCAACAATCGCCTTGCTCACAGAAAAGTCTCCTGAAGCTGTTGAGGTGATTCGACATTCAACCGCGCATTTGCTCGCGCAAGCCGCCCAATCACTATTTCCTAAAGCACAGGTCACTATTGGCCCTGTGATTGAAGATGGTTTTTATTATGATTTTGCTTTTGACAGACCGTTTACGCCTGATGACTTGGTGCGCATTGAAGAAAAAATGCATGCGCTTGCAAAACAAAATATCCCCATTACACGCCGCGAACTAGCACGAGATGAAGCCATCGCTTACTTTGAAGGTTTAGGCGAAAGCTATAAAGCGGAGATTATCCGAGATATTCCAGCCCATGAGGTGCTTTCGCTTTATAAACAAGGTGATTTTGAAGACTTATGCCGTGGCCCTCATGTGCCTTCCACAGGATTTTTAAAGGCTTTTAAATTGACTAAGCTTGCAGGCGCTTATTGGCGTGGTGATTCTAATAACGCGATGCTTCAACGTGTTTATGGGACGGCATGGGCCGACAAAAAAGCACTCAAAGCTTATTTATTTCGGATTGAAGAAGCTGAAAAACGTGATCACCGTAAAATTGGGAAGGCACTGGATTTATTTCATTTTCAAGATATTGCCCCTGGCATGGTATTTTGGCATGCAAAAGGGTGGACGATATATCGTACACTTCAGCAATATATGCGCGAGCGTTTAGCTGAGTTTCATTATCAGGAAATTAAAACGCCACAATTGGTAGATAAAATACTGTGGGAAAAATCAGGGCACTGGGAAAATTTTCGGGAAAACATGTTTTTGACCGAAACGGAAAACCGCAGTTACGCGGTTAAACCCATGAATTGCCCTTGTCATGTGCAAATCTATAATCAGGGCCTTAAAAGCTACCGTGATTTACCGCTTCGTTATGCTGAGTTTGGAAATTGTCATCGCTGTGAGCCATCGGGAGCATTGCATGGTTTAATGCGTGTTCGAAACTTTATTCAAGATGATGGTCATATTTTTTGTTCTGAAAATCAGATTCAGGCTGAAATAGCTGCATTACTAGGCTTAGTGCAGTCGGTGTATGCTGATTTTGGATTTGATAGTATGACGTATCGTTTGGCATTGCGACCTGAAAAACGTGTGGGTAGTGATGCGGTATGGGATAAAGCCGAGTCAGCGCTTGCCAATGCCATGCATGAGCATGGCATTGTGTGGGAGGATGCGCCAGGTGAAGGTGCTTTTTATGGTCCTAAAATAGAATGTTCACTGTCGGATTCGTTAGGACGAATTTGGCAGTGTGGAACATTCCAAGTTGATTTTTCAATGCCTGAGCGACTTGATGCGCAGTTTATTGCTGAAGATGGCTCAAAACAAATACCTGTGATGATTCATCGTGCCATTTTGGGGACATTTGAGCGTTTCATGGGAATTTTAATTGAGCATTATGCTGGCAAGTTTCCACTTTGGCTGGCGCCGACACAAGTCGTTTTAATGACAATTAGTGAAAAGCAACACGAATATGGTGCAAAAATGCATGAAATTTTGCAAAAAAATCACATTCGTGCAAATTTTGACTTGAGAAATGAGAAGATAGGCTTTAAAATCCGCGAGCATACTTTACAAAAAGTTCCTTATCTTGTAATTGTTGGAGATAAAGAAGTTGATGAAAACCTTGTGAGTGTCCGTTCTTGTGATGGCACTGATTTGGGGCAAATGACCATTGATGCATTTTGCGCAAGGCTTTCAGAAGAAGTTGACACGAAGAATCGTGTAGAAACCATTGGAGGATAAAACCATTAGTGCACCAGTCAAGCGTGATAGCGATCGCGCGCGAATCAATGAGCAAATCAAGGTCCCAGAAGTGCGTTTAATCGATGCGGAGGGCGAGCAAGCAGGTATTCTTTCATTGAGAGAAGCTTTGCATATGGCCGAAGAAAGTGGTCTTGATCTTGTTGAAATTTCGCCAACAGCTAAGCCACCTGTCTGTCGTGTGATGGATTATGGAAAATTTTTGTTTGAGGCGAGCAAGAAGCAAGCGGAAGCACGCAAAAAACAAAAACATGTACAAATCAAAGAGGTAAAATTTCGTCCGGCAACGGAAGAAGGGGATTATCAGGTCAAGCTACGCAACCTGACACGTTTCCTAGATAATGGTGATAAGGTCAAAGTTACCCTTCGATTTAGAGGGCGTGAAATGGCACATCAAGACTTGGGGATGCGCATTCTCGAACGCGTGAAAGAAGACACAGCTGATTTTGCTGTGGTTGAACAGCACGCAAAGCGTGAAGGTCGCCAATTATTGATGGTGTTATCACCGAAGCGAAAATAATGAAACTGATATTATGTTGATATGAGTTAAATGCGGAGTTACAAATGTTATGCCAAAGTTAAAAGTACATAGCGGAGCGGCTAAGCGCTTTCGTAGAAAGGCCAATGGGCAGGTAAAACGCCGAGGGGCTAATCGAAATCACATTCTCACCAAGCACACAACTAAGAAAAAACGTGCTGCACGTGTTGAAGCAACAACATTGAAGCCATGCGATGCTCGCTTAGCGAAACGTATGTTGCAAGGTAGTTAAGGGGAGAATGAATTATGCCAAGAGTTAAACGCGGTGTGACGGCAAAAGCTCGTCATAAAAAAGTTTTAAAACAAGCTAAAGGCTATTACGGTGCACGCAGTCGAGTGTATCGCGTTGCAAAACAAGCGGTTATTAAAGCAGGTCAATATGCATATCGTGACCGTCGCCAGAAAAAACGACAGTTTCGTGCGCTTTGGATTACACGGATTAATGCAGAAGCTCGTATGAGTGGTTTGTCGTATAGTCGGTTGATTGATGGTCTTAAAAAAGCAGACATTGAGTTAGACAGAAAGGTGTTAGCTGATATGGCTGTACATGATAAAGCAGCATTTGCAGCACTTGCAACACGTGCAAAAGAGGCTTTGGGCCTGTAGCGCATGTTGGATGATATTAAGCGATTAGAAAGTGAGGCGCTCAAAGCAATTGAAAAGGCTGAGCGCCTTGATGTTCTTGAAGCAATTCGTGTTGATTTCCTTGGTAAAAAAGGAAAGCTTACGGATATCTTGAAGGGCGTTTCTTCATTGTCTCCGGCTGAAAAACCCAAGGTGGGGCAAGCGGTTAATCAAGTTAAACGTAAGATTTTAGCGAGCTTGGAAGAAAAACACGAGCACCTGAAAATACTTGAGTTACAGATAAAATTAGCCCATGAAAAAATTGATGTGACTTTGCCCGGTCGTCAGGCTAACAAAGGAACGTTACATCCCATTACACAGGTTCGTGACAAAATTATCGATTATTTTAGTCGGCTCGGGTTTGATGTGTTAGATGGACCTGAGGTTGAGACAGAGCATCATAATTTTGAAGCCTTAAATATTCCAGATCATCATCCGGCGCGTGCTATGCACGATACATTTTACTTTGGAGATGGTCGACTTTTAAGAACGCACACTTCACCTGTTCAAATTCGTTCAATGCAATCAGGAGGAAAACCTCCTTTTCGTTTGATTGCACCGGGGCGTGTATATCGTCGTGATTCAGATGTGACACATACGCCTATGTTTCATCAATTAGAAGGTCTCTTGATTGATGAAGTGAGTCAAAATATTACATTGGCTAGTTTAAAAGGCGTGCTACAAGACTTTTTTACTTTTTTCTTTGAAAAGTCGGTTGGCGTTCGATTTAGGCCCTCATATTTTCCATTTACAGAGCCTTCGGCTGAAGTTGATATTGCTTGTACGGCATGTGATGGCAAGGGATGTCGGGTGTGTAGCTTCACTGGATGGCTTGAAGTTTTGGGATGTGGCATGGTGCATCCAAATGTACTGAATGCTGTCAATCTTTCGCCTGAAATGTATCAAGGGTGGGCCTTTGGATTAGGCATTGATAGATTAGCAATGCTTTACTTTGGAATTGATGATTTACGGATGATGTTTGAGCACGACTTAAATTTTTTAAAGCAATTTTAGCGCATATTGATTGTTTGTCCTCATTGCCTCGGCTTATCCGAGGTATCCAATTGGTTTAGTTCACATTTTCTTGGATACCCCGCTTAAAGCGGAGTACGTAGGCAAATAACAATACAAATGCTTGTAATAAAACACTAAATTAGGATATGCCAATGAAAGTAAGTGAGTCCTGGCTCTCTGAGTGGGTTAATACACCCTTAAAACATACTGAACTTGCTGAAAAGCTAACGATGGCAGGCCTTGAGGTTGATGAAATTGGTCGAGCGTCAGGAGCATTTACTGGGGTAACAGTTGCTTATGTGCTTGAGACAAATGCTCATCCGAAAGCAGATAAACTCACGGTTTGCAAAGTTGATGTTGGAGAGAAAGAGCCGGTTCAAATTGTTTGTGGCGCCTCTAATGTTCGTGCAAATCTTAAAGTTGCTTTGGCGCGTCCTGGTGCTGATTTGCCCGGTGGGATGCATATCGAAGAAACATTGCTGCGTGGTGAGCTCTCCCAAGGTATGATTTGTTCCTCACCCGAATTAGGTTTAGAAGATACAGCTGAAGGTATATTAGAGTTGCCGGATGACGCACCCATTGGTACATCACTGCAGGATTATTTACAGCTGAATGATCATATATTCATGATTGAGCTGACACCGAACCGTGCGGATTGCTTTAGTATGCGGGGTGTGGCACGAGAAGTATCTGCTTTAACACATACGAATTTAAACATCCCATTGATTGAACCTGTAAAGCACAGCATTGATGATTGTATTGATGCGCATGTTGTAGAACAAGAAGCGTGTTCTGGGTATGCGCTGCGCTTAATTCGCGGGATTAATCGAGTGGCCGTAACACCATTATGGATGAAAGAGCGTTTGCGCCGAGGCGGCATTCGGCCTATTCACCCAGTGGTTGATGTGACGCAATATGTCATGCTTGAATTTGGGCAACCGATGCATGCTTTTGATGCGTCAAAAGTTTCAGGAGATATTCAAGTCCGATTGAGTCAAAAAGGTGAGCAGTTGACTTTGTTAGATGGGCAAGCGGTTACTTTTGAAGCCGGTGTGTTATTGATTGCAGATCAAATCAAACCTTTAGCGATTGCGGGTGTCATGGGGGGCGAGGAAAGCTCAGTCAGTGTTGATACAATCGATGTAGTGCTTGAGAGTGCTTTTTTTGAACCTCATCGTATTGCCGGTGTTGCAAGAGCGCATGGTTTATGTACGGATGCATCTCAACGCTTTGAGCGTGGTGTTGATCCCGCGCTGCATCGCGATATCATTGAGCGTGCAACGACATTATTGCTTGAAATTGTTGGTGGGCAGCCAGGTCCTGTCGTATGGAAGCATACAGCTGATTATTTGCCTGAAGTAAGTATTGTATTTAAACCGAGGCGTGTACTGGAATTGACAGGGCTTGATGTGCCCGTACACCAGATGAAAAGCATGCTTGAAGCGCTTGGTATGACGGTTTTTATTCGTCATACAGATGATCATTTATGGGATGTTCAAGTACCTTCCTATCGTTTTGATTTATCACTAGAGGTTGATTTAGTCGAAGAAATTGCAAGACTTTATGGGTATGATGCGCTTATTCCACAAGTGTCATTTGGCCCACTTCATCGGGGCAGTTTGAGTGCTTTTCATCAAACAAGCCGTGATGTTTCTGCTTGCCTGATGCAACGAGGCTATCATGAAATTATTAGCTATAGTTTTGTTGATCCAACCGTACAAGCCGCATTTTACCCTGATGCAGAAACGTTTGCTTTGTTAAACCCCTTATCTCCAGAACTGTCAGAAATGCGAGTGAGTCTTTGGCCGGGTCTAATCGCTGCATTGATTCACAATATTTCACGGCAGCAAGATGTGATGCGCTGTTTTGAGACCGGTGTGGTGTTTGATATGAAGGATGGTGTGCTTCATGAGCGTGCTGCGCTTGCAGGTCTGATGACAGGAGAGGTCGGTGCGCTTAATTGGGGCGAAAGCATACACCAGTATGATTTTTATGACATGAAAGGAGATTTAGAAGCTTTATTTTCAAATGTAAATCAGCCCTTACGTTTTGTGTCAGAGACTATGCCAGCACTACATCCTGGCAAATCAGCCCGTCTTTATTTAGGCGAGCGAGCCATAGGTTGGCTTGGTGTATTACATCCAGCCCTTGCTGAAACATTTGATTTGAATGCGGAGGTTGTGCTGTTTGAAGTGGCGTTAGATGCACTTGAAGCAGTAGAACATGTGCGGTATCAGTCTATTTCAAAATATCCACAGGTACGCCGTGATTTATCTTTGTTGGTCGATGAAGCTGTGACTGCAGGAGATATTGAGGCAGCCGTGCGAGCTGCAATTGAGGATAAAACTGATGCGCTTAAAGCATTTTATTTATTTGATCAATATACTGGTGAGCAAGTGCCTGTTGGTCAGAAGAGCTTGGCGATTGCGTTGATTTTTCAAGACAAACAAACCACCATGGCAGAGCAAGAAATCACACCACTGATTCAAGCGGTTATTGATACACTTGAGGCAAAGTGGTCGGTTCAAGTGAGAGATGGTGTCTAAATGAGTATATCTACTGAAAGTTCCCATTATAAACAGCATATTTTTGTCTGTACTAATCAAAAGGACCCCGGTAAAAAGTGTTGTGCTAATACTGGGGGTGAGCCTTATTTTGATTACTTGGCAAAAAAATTAAAAGCAGCAGGCCTAAGTGGTCCTGGACAAATTCGAGTGAGTCAATCAGGTTGTTTGGGGCGTTGCAGTTTGGGACCTTGCCTTGTGATTTACCCTGAAGGCGTTTGGTACACTTATACTTCAACAGATGACTTAGATGACATTGTTGAAACACATTTACTCGAAGAAAAGCGATGTATACACCTTTTAATGCATCAGAAAAATAATTAATGTGTAAACATGCCCTATAGAAATTACATTTTAGTGTCTTTTCCTTTGGGTGTGTTTGTTTCATCTAACCCTTCTTCAAAGTGCCAAAGATCTTTGATATTTTTGGCTGAATTTTCTTGCTCTTGTATCCACGGTTTTCGTTTAGGTCTGTTCTCAGTGGTGTCTGTATAGCCTGCTTTAGGGTCTGATAAAATACCGAGTGTTTGTAAAGTGCTTTGAAACCATTTAAAAAAGTCTTGTATCGATTCATGGACCTGATTATAAACCATACTCGATGTTTTTAGATGGACGGCTATTGCAAGTAGACCCGATTCCTCATCATAGAGCGTTTTGTGCCAGCTTTTTTTAAGTTGTTCTAAATCTGAATTGCTTTCATAGGCTATTTTGGCATCCAGCAACTGGGTTTCTAATCTTGCGATAGGGCCGGATATATATTTTGCTTGTTCACCCCTGTCCTTGAAAGTAGGCTCTAAGTCTCTTTTGATAAACTCCAGTTTATTGATCATTTGATCATAGGCTTCTATGACGAGTCTCAGCTCTTTTTGTGCTGGTGTTTCAGGTGTATCTGTACTTTTTTTGAAGAAATCAAGCCAAGGCATGATGAATTTTCCTTGATGGAGTATATGTAATTAAAGTGTAGTCGATAAGCTGAATTTATCAACAGTGGCGTTGTGCTATCGTTTTGATAAGATATGTATGTGCCTGAGCGGATAACTCAGGCGGGCTCATGTATAACTATGCGTCCAATATTGATTAAAATACTCTGAGTCGCTTGGAAGGACTCCCATTGGTATCTTCATCATCAGAAGTCAGCTTTTGGCTGCCCTGTTGCATGTGTGCTTCATAGGATTGTATTAATTGAGAGATACGGCTAATAGCGGTATTAATATGTGTATTATCATTGATGCAGTAAAGATGAATCAGCTCTCGCTTGAGAGCAGCAGTATTTTTGGCGTGGTCAAACCATTTTTTTCTGTCTGAAGGCAGTACTGGGAAAAAGTTTAAGCTTATAGGAGGACATTGCAAAATTGAAGTGATTGTTTGTTTGAGTGCTGTGAAATCAGTGAGTGCTGTTTTCTGCGTGAGTTCACCTAAAGGCAATGCTAAGACGTTTTCTTCGGTAAAAAATCGCTCATATTGAGCTTCTATCCATGCATCGGGTAAGTAGCGTATAAGCAGGCTTGTTTTGCTAGATCCTGGTGCTTCCTTTGCTAAGAGTGCTTGTGATAATGCTTTTAGATGATTGGGTGTATCAAAGAGTAGATGCCACTCCTCAAGTGAAAGAGCATTCCAATATAATTCAAACAAAAATGGCGTTGCTGTAAAAAGAATAGATGCTTGTTGCTCTGGGGTTCTTGCTTGTACGAGTACAGTCACTCGATAAGGGACAGGAATAGCAGACAGAATGCGGCGTACTTTTTCTCGCTCTTTATATGCCCCTGCAACCTCCAAAGAGAAAAAAGCTTTCAATTGCTTAGGCGTTTGTATCCAGTGCTGTGAGATAGAGCTTGGTATTTGTCTGATTAGCAGGGTTAGCTGTTCAATATTAATCTGATTAAATAAAGTGATTATTTTGTCATCAGAGTTTGTGAGTGCTGCAATGTGTGTGGCATTGGCCTTGAACAGTCTATTTTGCTCTGGCATGTTCAGTCTTCGGCAAAAATATTTCAAGTCGCTAAAACAGTGCAGCAATTTACCCCACGTTGTGGGGGAGCGTTTTTTAAAGAGATGCTGGATACTTTTTGTCGGGAGTTCTTTTGTTAGGTGAAAAAAGTCTACTGCTGTTTGTAGGAATGGAGACTCAGGGTTTTCTAATCTCAAAGCATCTAATAGATGATTCTTTTGCTCGACTGAGGTGAGTTGTTTAAGTGTAAAATGAGCCTCTTTTGTTGTTTTTAGCAAAGGGAGCAGGGCTTGTGTCAGTGCTTCATTGTCAGATGAATGTAATGCAATGCACGCATTCACTTTTTTAATGTGTACTTCTTGAAGTTCATTTTGAATTTTATTGGAGAGTAAATGAAGTGCAGTTGTTAGGTTGTCATGAGGAAAATGAGCATCAAATTGCTCTTCTAAAAACCGATATATCCTATCATAGGTTGAATCTTCATTGACTAAACTTTGGATGGTTTGATGAAGTTCATTTAGCGTCTCGATATGCTGTGTCAGTGTTTGCTCGTCTGCAATCAGTAAAAAAATATCAGAAGCCATTTTTTCGGCTAACGAACGAGAAAAAGGTTGTGTATTTGCATATTCTACGCAGGCTGCTTCAAAAGAGAGGAGTTCTTTGTTTGTGATAGCTCGAAGCGTGTGAGTACCAGGCGTTTGGGTTAGATAAAGTTCTAATTCAGTGCGTATCATCCCTTGAATAATATCAAAAAATGCCTGATTGAGCGGTTGTAGCTTGTCTTTATAAAGTGTTGGGTCAAATAAATAACGTCTTAAGCTGATTGCAAGTTCAGCCGTATCTTGCTCTGCTTTAAGGGGCTCAAATATTGCTTGTTTATTTTGATGAATAACAGCGGTTAAGGCATAGCAATATATTAAAGGTGAACTTGAAGTTGCTTTTAAGTCATGCCAAGCCAAGAAAAAACCATTTTGAGTTAAGGGATATTTAATGGATTCTGGGCAGGTATCAATGCCGGAAATATTGTCACGTTCTGCATGCCAAGGCGAGGGCTGTTGTGTATTTTGATATTGTAATTTTGCAATGGCTTCGAGCGTTAGTAATTGGGCAGTTGGTGTGAATGTTTCTGTTTTTTGGAGTTGTTCGTGAAGTGTCTTATGGTTCTCTGGGTTTGTTGGAACGGGTGGATGAATGATGGGCCTTACAGGTGTCCATCCGGGATGAGCGTATTGTTCCGCAGGCAAAAAAGACATATGGTTTGCAGTGTTTAAGGGTCTAAACTGAATTAATTCATGCTCTTCTGTAATCATCAATAACAAATAGCGAGCAGATGCTGGGTCGAACGCTTGTGTTAGTGTAAAAGGTGAGGGTGGTATTATTGTTGCTTCATTTAAATGGAATGGTTTTTCTGCTGTGGTATCAAATGGGGTAATGTGAGTGGACCAAACAACTTGATTGGATGCACCGCCTAATGTGATGCTACACCAAAGAAGTTCTTGTGTGTGAGATTGCGTTAAAAAAGGGCCTATGGTGATCATAAAAGTGCTTTAATTGTAAAATAGAACTATATTTTATCATAATGTAATAATAAAATAACCTTTTGTGAGCGGTGTCGTTGAGTCATTTGTGTTCTGGCTGAGGGTACTAGCCCTTGTTGCAAATTGTGTTATACTAAAATAGATTAAAAATCAATCGGCTATCATGATGAGGGAAGAATCGTGAGTGCATTAAGTAAAGCGCGGTTAATAGAGGTTTTATGTGAGCAACTGGCATTAACAAAGCCTGATGCACGGCGGCTTGTTGATCAGTTTTTTGAATCCATGCGTGATGAGCTTGAACATGGGCGGCATGTGAAGTTATCGGGTTTTGGCAATTTTATTTTGCGAGATAAAACAGAACGGCCCGGACGGAACCCTAAAACTGGAGAAATTGTGCCTGTAACAGCACGTCGGGTTGTTACGTTTAAGCCTGGAAGCAAACTAAAAGAACGTATTGAGCTAAAAGAAGATAAAAATAAATCATAATAACGATTATTTTTTAGGCAGCCCACTCATTGTTCTTTGATCAAAATTTTCCAATCCAATTGATACTAAAAATGTGTGTAATCTTGTTGCCTGGTTATTGTATGATTTTATAGAGAGGTATCAACCCATACATCATTTTTAATGAAACTGTGTGTGATTATATTTTTTGAGCAATGGATTGTTTATGCGCTTTTTTCCCATTTCAGGGTCGGCTAGTAAGAGTGGCTCTTCAACGTAAGTCATTTGACGAGTCTCATCAACAAGCAAGCGATACCAAGGATTTTGATGCGCAAAAGCACGTTTTTGTGTTTGGGGATTATAGCGACCCGATGCATGAAAGAGCGGATCAACATCGACAATGACAGCACGATAGCCTTGTTTTTTATGTAAAACCACATCACCAAGATTAAATTTTGCGAAATGATTCATGATTTAATGGTCTTTAATATGTCCATATATTAAACATATGTTATGGGCTTTATTTAGTCAAATCATCCCGGTCGTTTTCTGGTGTGTGGCATTTATCCTTTCAAATAAGAGTGCTATTTCACTGACTCTAATCTTTTTGCAAGATATGTTATTTTTGTTCATTTGGAGTATGTGATGTTTCGATGTTTAGCTGCTGAACACAATCGCACAGCGCTTTTATGGCTTCAGGCTATAGGGTCAGATGTCAATGTTTGTGATCTTGTCGAGTAAGCTGAGGCACTCGATTGAACGTGTGCCTCAGAATGAAGGTTGTATTAGGATTCAGCAGGAGTTCGGCGACAAATTTTATCTGCAAGATAGCCCACAGCTCCTGCATAATAAATAGAGTTGTTATATTTTAGAATCATTTTGTAGTTGGGATAAGCCAAGAAAACAGGACCACCATGTGGCTGAATAATACTGGCTTTCAAGTTGGGGTAGGGTAGCTTATCACCACTTTTCATGCGGACCCCCATGGCTTCCCACTCATGAACCGACTTGACTGTTGATTTTCCTTCGAGTGCTCTATCAAAGTTTTTTGGCAGTTTAACATGAACGGCCCAAGGTTCGCCTTCATGCCAGCCCTTTCCTTTCATATAATTTGCGATAGATGCGAGTGCATCTGGTTTAGAGGTCCAAATATCTCGTCGTCCATCTCCATCATAATCGACAGCATATTGAACCCAACTTGATGGAAGAAACTGAGGATGCCCGGAAGCGCCGGCCCATTCTCCCTTAAAATGTTTAAGAGATACGTGGCCATCGTTTAAGATATGTAAAGCGGTAAATAATTCGTGTCTAAAAAAATCTTTACGCTTTGAGTCATAAGCAAGGGTTGTCAGTGATTGTATGACTGGGAAGTTACCCATGTAGCCCCCATAGCTGGTTTCAATGCCCCAAAAAGAGACGATGAAACAAGGATCGACACCATACTGCTGTCCAATGGCTTCAAGTGTCTCACGGTATTGCTTGTATCTTTTTCGACCCAAAGTAATGCGATAATTATCAATACGAGAGTTACGATATTTCGTATAGCTGAGACGTTGCTCAGGTTGGGACTTTGATAAGTTTTTAATACGTCGGCTAGGCTCATGCACATTGGCAAATGCGGCATGAATAATATCTTCAGAAATCCCTTGTTCACGTGCTTCACTTTTGACATCATTGAGCCAGCTGGACCAGCCTTGTTGTGCTGAAAAAGTGAGTGTTGGTGTAAAGCAAGTCATACAGGCTGATAAAAAAAGGATATGCTTTTTCATGCCTTTCTCCTGAGTATTATTTTTATTGTTGTTAAAACTAAGTGTGGTAGAGGTTATGCCGAAATTCAAATGCGTTATTTTGTATGGCGTTATTTTACAAGCCTGGTACTGAAAAGCGTTGCTTATCGTGTAGGCGAAGCGCGGTCAGTGGTCCGCCCCAGACACAGCCTGTATCGATGGCATGTATACCTGGAGTAGGGCAATTGCCTTGTAATGCGGCCCAATGTCCAAAAATTAAGTCAGCATCAATCGGTTGGCGTGTGGGGAGCGCGTACCAAGGGAAGTAGTGTGCAGGTGTGTTTTTAGGTGTGGATTTGAGCGTGAGTTCTAGGTGTCCTGCTGAATTACAAAACCGCATGCGAGTTAAAGCATTACAAATCATGCGTAGACGCTCAGTCTCACTGTGATGATTAGATGAATCATCTGATAGATGATTTGGTAGATTGCCGTACATGTGAGATAAAAAATGAAGGTATTGCCCGCTTTGGAGTGTATCTTCGAGATGGCGTGCATATGTTTTAGCTTGTGCGAGGGTCCATGTTGGCGCAATACCTGCATGGGTCATGACACAATTGAGCGCTTCATCATGATGTAATAAAGGTTGTTTTCGGAGCCAGTGGCCGAGCGCTTTTTTATCTGGGGCATTTAAGATTGCACCCAGCGTATCATCTGATTTTGGCACTTGATTAGGAAGAAAAATTTGGCAGAGTAAATGCAAATCATGGTTTCCCAGGACAATGCGTGGTGTGATAGGAAGTGCTTGAATAAAGCGCAGTACTTGAAGTGAGTCAGGTCCGCGGTTAACTAAATCGCCAACAAACCAAAGCCTATCTTGATGTGCATCAAATGCAATGTGTTTGAGCAAGCGCATGAGCGGCTCATAACAGCCCTGTATATCCCCAATGGCGTAATCAGTCATAAGGTGTGCTTTTGGGGCTGAGAGATGAGGTCTGTTGTTTCTGTGCTTCGATAGTTTTCCATTGGCCATTGGATGAAAGCTGTTTTAGGACCCCTGGGGTACGTGCATTAATTGCATCTGTTTGGGTGAGTCCTAACTGGGTTTGGTTTTGAAAGGTTTTAGGAAGACCAAGAGAGCCTTTAAGGATAAGGCTATGCTCATCCGTAATACCCGGTGTTTTATCATGTAGGCCAAGAGACATTACGCCTTGTCTGACAGCCATCCAATTTTTAAACTGAGGGCTCTCTCGTACAAATAGTTTAAACGCGTCAGGGCCAATGAGTGTGCCACCTGCAACATTGAGTAATGGATGTTGATTAAAGGTAAGTTTGCCTGATTCCAGTTTTTCAACCAGCCATTTTATAAACTCAATACCCATCGCTTGCTCGCGATCAAGTAGAGAGTCATTTGGCGTATCTATAAATGAGCTGCCTCGGCCTCCAGAGTGTTTGGGGTGGTGTAGACCAAGGGGGGGATGAATTAGGTCATCTTGGATTGCGATGGCATCTGCGCGATCAAGAATAAGACCCAGCGAGCCTGATGAGGCAATGTCTTCATGAAGGAGTGCTAGCCAGACCTCGAATACTTCAAGGTTTGTGGTGAGCCAAGCAAATCCTTCTTTTGGCATTAATTGTTGTGCCAGTACAATATTGAGTCGTTGGCGAAATGTTTCGTCTTGATTGTTATTAACGGTGTCAAATTTATAGGCGTGGCCAGTGCTTGTTAAAGGCTCAAGTAATGGTTCCCAAGTTTTAATAATATGACCATGCTGGTTATATAACTCAATCGCATAATCGAGCGGGAGCTTTCCGATACCTCTTAATAGACCGGCAGAAAAAAGGGCATACCACCACAGTTGCTGGGCCTCTGAGAGTTTTGCCTCGGGTTCTTGCAATAAAAAAGTTCGAAAGAGATCGCTAGCTGCTTTTGTTCGGCTTAGTGCATGATCAAAAGCACCGCCGGGGCTTGAAAAATAGCTATTGGTCGTATCGGGTAGTTGTTGTGTGTAATTGAGTAACTGATAGAAGAGGCTTTCGCAAAGCGTTGTGAAGCGAAGAGGTTCAAATTGGCAGGTTTCAGCTATTACCGCAATTTGTTCAGGCCTTTTATTTTTTAAAATAAGTTGTTTTGCGGAAATGATGGTTGTTAAGCCATGCAGGTGCGCGTTATGGTTGATTTGTTTCCGTGGTCGTTCAAACACAATGCCTCCGAGGCGAAAAGCAATTTAATGTATTTTACACGATCAGGAGAGATGTTTCGCTATTTTTATATAGGTTTTAACCGGCAATGTTTCTGGGCGATGTTTTGGGTCGATACCGAGGCTTAAAAGCTGCTCGGGTGTTAGGATGGGTTTGAGTGTATTGCCAAGCGTCTTACGTCGCGTTGAGAAAGCTTGCGTTAATAGATTTTCGAGTGACGTAAGATGTGTTTTAGACAGTTGGGTTGTATGAGGGGTCAGCCGAACAACTGCGGAGTCTACTTTAGGAGCAGGATTAAACGCCGTTGGAGGAACTAAAAAGAGTGATTCAACAGCGCATTGGGCTTGTGTCATGACACTGAGACGACCATATGCCTTTGTGCCTGGTGAGGCACTTAAACGGTTCACAACTTCTTTTTGTAGCATGAAGTGCATATCTTGGATATAAGCGGTGTGGTCGAGTAAATGAAAGAGTAGAGGGGTGGATATATTATAGGGTAGGTTACCAATCACCCGAATGTTTTTGCCAAATAATGTTAAATCGACTGTTAAAGCATCTTGGCAAATAAGATGGAGCTTATTTTGGGTGTTGGGTAGTGTTTCTAAGTGTGCATGTAAGTCTGTGTCTATTTCAATGGCTGTTAGGGTGTTGACATGTTTGAGTAATGGGTGTGTAAGCGCGCCAAGTCCAGGCCCTATTTCAAGCAGGTTATCATCCGGTTTAGGTGCAATAACCGCTATAATCTGTTCAATGATATGAAAGTCTTCTAAGAAGTTTTGACCAAAGCGTTTGCGTGCTCTATGTTGCATGATTGATTTAATTCCCAAGGAGGTGTAGGTATTGCAGGCTTGCTAGTGCCAGTAGTGTTAGCAGACTACCGATTAATGCGCCACCTAGCTGACGACTAAAGTGGGAAGGTGTGGGTGATGGCGGCGTATTTTGTATTTCTATTGCTCGCAGGTGTTGTTGTTTGCTTAAAATTAATAAATCGTTTAAGTGTTTTGGCATATGAGGTAATTCTTCGATTAAAAAAGGAATGTTCTCTTTAAGGTGTTTAAAGAGTGCGCGTGGGGCTATTTGTTCACGAATCCATTTTTCAAGGAAGGGCTTTGCTGTGTGCCACAAATCCAGATCAGGGTCGAGTTGCCGGCCAAGTCCTTCAACGGCTAGTAATGTTTTTTGGAGTAAAATGAGTTGGGGTTGTATTTCCATATGAAAGCGTCGTGCCACTTGAAATAACCGTAGCATCAGCAGGGCGAAAGAAATATCTTTTAAAGGCCTTTCAAAAACGGGCTCGCACACCGTTCGGATACTGCTCTCAAATATATCAATACGGGTGTCTCGCCGAACCCAACCGGATTCAATATGCAATTGTGCAACTCGCCGATAGTCTCTGTTGAAGAAAGCCAGTAAGTTTTCAGCTAAGTAACGTTTATCACTGTCGTTGAGCGTTCCTATGATGCCAAAATCAACACAGATATATTGTGGGTTTTCTGAGTGTTTTGGAGAGACAAAAATATTTCCTGGGTGCATGTCAGCATGAAAAAAACAGTCACGAAAAACTTGAGTAAAAAAGATTTCAACACCGCGTTTAGCCAAAAGCTTAATACAAATATTATGCTCACGTAGCGTATCGATATCCGTTACAGGAATGCCATAAATACGTTCAATGACGAGAATGTTTTTGTGCACATAATTCCAGTGAACTTGAGGGACATATAAAAGTGATGAGTGGGCAAAGTTACGTTTGAGTTGATTTGCATTTGCAGCTTCGCGTTGCAGGTCCAGTTCATCGAGCAGGCTTTGTTCAAACTCTTGAACCACATCTTTGGGTTTCAGACGCCTGCTTTCAGGCCAGTATCGATAGGCAAGTGAAGCAATACTTTTGAGTAAACTAATATCACGTGTGATCATTTTGTGTATGTTGGGGCGTAGTATTTTAACAACAACTTTTTCGCCACTTTTAAGCGTTGCCGCATGAACTTGGGCCATAGAGGCCGCAGCGAGTACGGTTTGATCAAAATGGGCAAATATCTCGTGGGCTGGCTTGCCAAATGTTTCGTGGATGATTTTGAGCGCCTTTTCGACTTCAAAAGGCGGCACATTGTCTTGAAGTTTTTTGAGTTCGTTGATAATTTCTTCAGGAAAAATATCAGGGCGTGTTGAAAGTGCTTGTCCAAATTTAATAAAAATAGGGCCCAATTCCTCTAAGGTTTTTCTTAAAGCGACTGCTGGTGAGTGTTTTGTCTTTCGAAACCAGTTCCAGGGGTTAAAATAGATAATAAAACGAAAAGGCGCAAAGAGGTGCAAACTTACAACAACCTCATCGAGACCGTTTTTAGCTAAAATATGGTTGATGTGTAGTAATCGAATCAGTTGGTTAAGACGTTTCATGGGCAGCTAAATAGTGGTTAATATGGGCCGTGAGGCGCTCGACGCGGAGTGTTAAGGCATCGATGTCATTCATAAAATCTTCGAGCTCTTCGCGTGGTGGAGTAAGGCGTACTTCTTCTTGTACATATTCACTCATATTTTGTTTCAGGGATGTTTTAAGCGTTCGCTTAAGCCGTTTTCCGCCTCGTACAAAGCGACCAATTTGATGTGCTACGACATCACCGGTAAAGTGTGCTAAATGACCTTCCCAATCGATATCAACGGTATCAAATAGTTGCTTAACGGCTTGCCCCAGCTCAGTATCACCTGTGATTTTTATTTGGTCATTAAAGAGTGAGCGAACTTTTGATGTGGGCAAAAGACTAAGACGAATAAGCCCGAGTGGACTTGAATAAATGACGGTATCAGGCTCGCTTGGATAGTCCGCTAAAAGTTCTATGGTATGTCGGTTAAAGTGCATAAAAAAGTGAACATTGAGAGGGCTAATAATGATTTCGAGTGCCTTTCCATCGAGTAAGAGGATTTTTTGAGGCATGTCCGGGTCAAGTGCGAGCGCATGATTTATTGCTTTTTGTAAAGAAAGAAGAGAGTAATGTTTAATCATAAGAAGTACGCTTAATATTTGTAAGCAATGTGCAATGCAACAATGCCACCGCTTAGGTTATGGTAAGTACAGTCTTCAAATCCTGCATTTTCAATCATGGTTTTCAAGGCGTCTTGTGATGGGTGCATTCTAATGGATTCCACCAAATAACGGTAGCTTTCAGCATCTTTTGTTATCCATTCACCGAGCTTGGGTAAAACATGAAATGAGTATGCGTCGTATATCGGTTTCAGGCCGGGCAGACGCGGTGTTGAAAACTCAAGGACAAGTAGTTTACCACCTGGCTTGCAGACACGGTACATGGATGCGAGCGCACGAGATTTATCGGTGACGTTGCGTAGCCCAAAGCCGATGGTGATACAGTCAAATTGATTGCTTGCAAAGGGTAAGGCTTCAGCATTAGCTTGAATACAGTGTACGGTGTTGAGTAGTCCATTATCAATGACTCGGTCACGTCCTACTCGGAGCATCGCAGCATTAATATCGGCCAGTATAATATGCCCAGTTGGCCCAACTTTTTTAGCGAGTAGCTGGGTAATGTCACCACTGCCACCAGCCAAATCAAGTACTTGATGGCCAGGCCTGACAAGACTTTTTGTGATGGCGAATCGCTTCCAAAGCCTGTGAACCCCAAGAGACATCAGGTCATTCATGACATCATATCGCTTTGCAACAGAGTCAAAAACCTCGCCGACTTGGGTGGCTTTATCTTCCCAAGCAACAGATTTAAAACCAAAATGAGTTGTTTTTTCCGGACGTGTCATGTGTGTTGATTCGAGTTTTATCAGACCGACTTACATATTAACCGAATCTGTCGATAAATCCTACTAGGGGGAGTTGCTAATAGCCCCTAGTCACGAGGGATAACAATGTGACCACCTGCTTCGGGATCAGGTTGAAGTCCTGTAGGTACCGGAGGGGTGTTATTTTTATCTTGCACGGTTCCATCCCAAGTGGTTTGTTGCTCAGGGCTGGCTGGTGCTGCGGTACTGCGTTGGACTTTTTGGTCTTCTTGGATGGTTTGAGGGGGATTTAAACTTGTATCGGGGGGAACAGAGGGCTTCCAGTAAACAGCGAGGACCATCATAGCGGCAGATGCAAGCATGTTATCTCCTGATTTTAAGTAAGAAAGATATAAACGATTTAAGCATGTCTAAATAGTATAGATGAATAACGTGAATAGAGAAGAGAAGCTATGACTCATTAAATAAGAGCAAGGCATGCAGCTAAGTAAGCGGCTTCATCCGGCATGGCATTATTTTGTTGTGCGTGCCAAAGGCAGTTTTCAAGGCATTGCATGAGTTCATGCTCTGCTTCTAGAGGTGCTTTAAAACGTTTTTTTAAAGATTGAAAAGCTTCAGTGATGCCATTGGGACGGTTGGTACTGATTTGTTCACGTACAGCAAGATGCAAGCCCATATGTAAAAAAGGATTGGTTTCACCCAAATCAGCAAAGTAGCTACGATTGGCTGTAAGGTTTGGGCTATCTAAAATAGCGTGATATTCGGGATGCGCAAGTATGACATCAAGCAGTTGCTCTTCAAGAGGTGTTAGCGGTTTAAATTGCTTGTGCTTTTCCCATGTTTCAAAGAAAAATGGTCGTGTATCTTGGATGTTTTGCGTCTGAGACATAGTGATTTATAAAATTAAGCTATTTTGAGCATTTTGTCTATAATTAGTAAATAATAAGGGTTTTGCTTTTGGGTTGCAAGAGCAGACAGTGACGACAGGATAAAATGGGGGCGAGATGACTGATAATCAGGACGAACCTAACGCAAAAAAAGTAAAAACGGCGGCTGAAACACACGCAGAAGAGCAGGAGTTGAAAAAAAAGAACCCCAATCAAACCAAAGTACAAGCCAGCGGAGATAAAAAAGAGCCAGCTGGATTTGTTAGTAGTTTAATGGATATGTTTGATGGTGCAGGTAAACAAGGTGAAATCAAGCGTGAAAAACGTAAACAACGTTTTGCTGAAGCACGTGATAAAATTGCTGCTTTTTTTGGGGGAGATACACAAGGTGGGGCAGCACAAGGGGAGAGTGAGGCCTTAAAGCAAGATGATTTAAGAAAAAAACAAACAGAACTAGAAAGAGCTGATTCAGACATAGAAGCAGTAAATGAAGAAGCCGCAGAGCAAGAAGAGCAAAATAAAGAAGTACAGGAACAAGCTATTGTTCAAGAGGAAGAGCAAAAGCAAGTTGAAGAACAAATTGCACGAGAACAGAAAGCAGAAGCACTTAAAGTAGCTCAAGTTGAATTAGAAATAGCAGAAGAACAAGAGGAAGACAAAGAAGAAAAAGAAAAAGCGGCAGCTATACAAGAGGCTGAAGAGGAGCGTAGGCAGGCTCAAGCAGAAGCTGAGGCAAAAACGCAAGAAGTCATGCAAGGCCCAGAGAAACCATTGTTTGAAAAAACAGAAGAGGAAGAGGCAGAAGAAAGAGCGGCGAAGGCAAGGAAAGAAGCCAAGGCAACCAAAGAAGCGGCAGTAGCCGCAACGGTTGCCATCAAAAAATTAGATGATATCAAAAATAAAAAAACACCTTTGCAAATTACAGATGGTTCAGAATACGGCGAGCAGTCTGGGCTCAATAGAGCGGTTGATGCGACACGAGAAGACGATGAAGCGGCTCACAATGAAGACTTAAATGAGATGTTTATTTCAGATGCAAAGGCAGGGATGCGGTTAGACAATTTGCCGGCCACTAAAAAAGAACTGGAGAAGCATTATAAGAAACAAGCACTTAAGCGTCATCCAGATAGGGGGGGTAATCAGGATGATTTTACACAATTGGGTGAGGGTAAAGCAGCCTTAGATAAATTATATGATGATGATGGTCAGTTGGATATGAATAAGGTGAGACAAGCTGAAGCACGGGAGCAAGAAGAGAAAGTTTTTGAACAATCATCAGGGCTTGCTAACTTTACAACCCCCAAGCAGTCGCCTGCAACCACTAATACTACTGAACCAAAACCTGAACTGGCTTCAGAAAAGTTTGAGAATGATAAAAAGGAAAATGAGAAAAAAGTACAAACTAAAGAGAAAAAACCAAGCTTGCCGAAGGCGTCTAGTGGAGAGAAAGGATATGCTGCGACACTCTTGGAAATGTTTGAAGAGGCGGGAGAGCAAGCAAAGCGAAAAAGCGAAGAGCGGTCAAAAAAAATAGACCAAGCGATGAAACAATCTAAAGAAATATACAATCAAATTTTTGGAAAAAAACCGGGTACAGAACAACCGGTTGAAATTCAAGGGGCGGGCAAGACGCAGGACCCAGATGTACAAAACCCTCAAATTGAAAATGCGGGAGTACAGGAAAACTCACAGAACCAGGCCGCTCAGCAGCAACTCCCCCAGGGGCAAGCAAGTGGATTACGGCAGCAAGAAGATACACAGGATATCGCATTGAACACCGAAAGTGGGCCAGAAGATAGACAAGGTATTTTGTTAGATTCTGGAGATGATACCATTACTGTACAGCGTTCTGCTTGCCCTGACTCACCAGAACCCGCCTCGAAAGTGGAGGTAAAGGATTCATCCGAAATGAGAGAATATGATGCTTTCCAATGTCAAGATGCAACTAAGAAACAGGGTAAAACAGCAGAGCCTGAATTAGAGCATGGTTCTGGTGGTCCCAATCCACCATACAGTACGGATATGACAGGTATTGATTAGAAGAGAAGAGGGGTTACAGATTTTTTGCCTGTTTCCTGAGGTGTCCAAATGAATCGGGCAGCTCAGGAAGTGGAAGAAGGCAGTGTTTAGGGCTTTACTCCATTAATTTATGTGGAAGGCTCTCTTGTCGACCGGCAGGAGTGACTTGGATATAGTTGAGCTTGCGTTGTAACTCACTGATGCTATCAGCACCGGCATAGGTAAGACCTGAGCGTAAGCCTCCAATAATGTCTCCAACAATCGCTTCTTCACTTTCGTGATAGGGGACTTCGGCAGAAACACCTTCAGCTGTTTTCCATTCGTGCATTTGTCCAAGGAACCCTTCTTGTGCTTCACGAGAAGCCATACCTCGATAGCGTTTAATTTTAGAGCCATCTTCTTTAGTGATCACGTCACCGGGTGTTGGCCCTGTTCCTGCTAGCATGCCACCAATCATGACAAAGTCAGCACCAAAAGCGAGTGCTTTTACAATATCACCTGAAGTGCGAAGGCCACCATCAGCGACAATAGAGCGGTCGGTTCGTGCGCAGTCTTGAATGCAGGCTAGCATTGGGACACCAAAGCCTGTTTTAATCCGTGTGCTACAAACAGAACCACCACCGATTCCTGCTTTAATAATATCAGCACCACATGAAGCAAGGTAGTCGGCACCCGCATAAGTGGCAACGTTACCGGCCATAATACAGCGTGTGCCCAGTAATTTTCGTAATTTTTTAAGGGTTTTTCCAACATACTTTGCGTGAGCGTGTGCAACATCAACACAAAAGAAGTCAGCACCTGCATCACGAAGGGCTTCTGCACGTTCAAGTTCTACTTGAGTACAACCAATCGATACAAAAGTTTGACCTTTACACGCTTTAAATTGTTTGATGTTGTCTTCGACGCTTAAAAAGCGATGTAATACGCCAATACCACCTTTGTCATGCATGAAGTTAGCCATACCACTTTCAGTAATGGTATCCATGTTGGAGCTCATGATAGGCAGTTTAAGACTTAATTTTTCAAGTCGATCGGTATTACTGATATCAACAACACGGCGTGATTCGTGGTGGTTATATGCTGGTATCAATAGAACATCATCATAGGTTAGGGCTAGTATGGACATAATTTACCTTGGTCTAAAACGTCGTACTATAAATGCTCAGCGGCATAATGTGCAAGCCTTGAGCGCTCTCCGCGTGTTAAAGTCATGTGTGCACTGTGCTCCCAGTGCTTGAAATGATCGACCGCAAACGTAAGCCCAGAGGTCGTTTCACTCAAATAAGGTGTGTCAATTTGTTTGATATCGCCAAGACAAATAATTTTGCTGCCAGGGCCTGCACGCGTGATCAGTGTCTTGATTTGTTTGGACGTAAGGTTCTGAGCTTCATCAATAATAATAAAGCGATTTAAAAAGGTGCGCCCACGCATGTAGTTCAGTGAGCGAATTTTGATACGATTTTGAAGGAGGTCTTGGGTTGCTCCTTGCCCGAAATTTCCTCCTTCTTGTTCGTTATGCAATACTTCAAGGTTGTCCATAAGCGCCCCCATCCAGGGTGTCATTTTTTCTTCTTCAGTTCCTGGCAGAAAACCAATATCTTCACCTACAGGGATGGTGACGCGAGTCATGATAATTTCAGAATATCGGTTTTGGTCAAGGACTTGTGTTAGACCTGCTGCCACAGTGAGTAATGTTTTACCGGTACCTGCTGAACCTTGTAAGGTCACAAAATCAATATTGGGGTCGAGCAGCAGATTGAGTGCAAAATTTTGTTCGAGATTCCGAGCTGTGATGCCCCAGACCGTATGTTTGGATTGCATGTAATCACGAGCCATTTGAACAATAGCGACTTCGCCTTCTTCTTGTTTTTGTACAATGGCTTGAAACTGTTTGTCGTCTGTTACGAGGCAATCATTTGGATTCCAGTGTGCTGTTAGTGGTCCTTTGATTTGATAAAAGGTATGGCCGTCTTCTTTCCAAGCGCTCATGTCTTTGGCATGTGTTTCCCAAAAATCATTAGAGAGCTTGTGTAAGCCGCTGTGAAGTAGGTTTACATCATCTAAAACTTGGTCATTATGATAATCTTCGGCTGAAATACCGAGAATACCCGCTTTAATTCTAAGGTTAATGTCTTTGGAGACAATAATAATATGCTGCTCGCTGTGTTTTTTTTGTAAGCCAAGAGCAATGCCGAGCAAGGTATTATCAACGTTATGCCCGGGTAATGATGTGGGTAGTTTTTGCTCTACATCATCGGTTTGGAAGAAGAGTCTTCCTGAGCGTTTGGTGGTGTCTGGGTTTAATGCCCCAAAAAGTGGTAAGCCTTCATTCAATGTGTTGTGAGGAGTATTGTTCATAAGTTCAACTAACATGCGGTTGGTTTGTCGCACGTTTCGAGCAACCTCAGAGAGTCCAGTTTTGTGTTGGTCTAATTCCTCGAGTACAACCATCGCAAGATAAACGTCATGTTCATCAAAGTGATAGATGGCGGTTGGGTCGTGCATCAGAATATTGGTATCGAGGATGAAAAGCTTATTTTTTTTATTGTCAGCCATCATATTTTAGTCTCACCGATGTTAATTAAGCTTCGAAACCTTATTGTGCGGGGGTGGGTTTGTGGCGTCAACCCTCTTCGCATGCTATTGTTTGTTGGATTTTGTGTAATCAGGTTTAGGTGAGTAATACAATGAGCGGTTCGGCAAAAAACAGTGCGACGATTGTCACAAATCGAAAAGCACGGTTTGAATATTATATTGAGGATGATTTTGAGGCGGGCTTGGTATTAGAAGGCTGGGAAGTGAAGAGTTTGCGCGTAGGAAAAGTCAACTTATCTGATGCACACGTGATTTTAAAGCGTGGTGAGGCCTGGCTTTTAGGGATGCAAATTCAGCCCTTGCCAACGACGGCTCAACACACTGCACCTGATGTGACACGAACACGCAAATTATTATTACATCGAAAAGAGCTTGGGCGACTTTTAGGCCATATTGAGCGGCAAGGTTACACGATTGTGCCGCTGTCTATTTATTGGAAGCGGAATAAAATTAAAATTAAAGTTGCTTTGGCAAAAGGTAAAAAAACGAGGGATAAACGAGAAACAACAAAAGACAGAGAATGGCAGCGAGCGCGGTCACGTCTCATGAAGCCTAATCACAGCCAATAAACAGGGATTATAGAATACCTTTAGGAGATAATTATGTGCGGGATAATTGGAGCAACTTCAAAGCGAAATATAACACAAGTGCTACTTGAAGGATTACGGCGCTTAGAATATCGAGGCTATGACTCAGCCGGTATGGCCGTATTGTCAGCGGATGATGCGTTAGAACGTGTCCGCATTATGGGCAAAGTGCAAGTTTTAGCTGAAGCCATGATTGAAGTTGGCTTAAAAGGTACAACGGGCATAGCTCATACCCGCTGGGCTACGCATGGTAAACCTTGTGAAGAGAATGCACATCCGCATTTGTCATCCGATGAATTGGCGGTGGTTCATAATGGTATTATTGAAAATCATGATGCGTTACGTAAAGAGCTGAGTGACGCGGGCTATAGCTTTGTTTCTGAGACGGATACAGAAGTCACCGCTCATTTGATTCATTATTACTATGCCAAAGACCCTTCATTATTACGTGCAGTTCAAGCGACAGCGGCCCGTATGAAAGGGGCGTTTTCATTAGCTGTTTTGCATCAATCTCATCCGGATGAGTTAATTGCTTTTCGAAAAGGCAGTCCGTTGGTCATTGGTCTCGGTGTGGATGAGCAGTTTGTTGCGTCGGACGCGTTAGCGTTACGTGGTTTTGCACAATCAATGATTTATCTTGATGAAGGGGATAGTGCACGCATTACACCTTCTAAAGTTGAATTGTTTGACATGAACAATGAGGCGGTTGCAAGAAAAACCCAGCCGATGACTGCTGAAGCATATGCCATCAGCAAGGGGTCATATCGTCATTTTATGTTGAAAGAAATTTTTGAACAGCCTCAGGTCTTAGCTGATACACTCGAAGGTCGGTTAGCAAGTCTTGACGTGTTGCGTGCTAGTTTTGGTGAAGATGCACTACAGACATTTGATAAAGTTAAACAGATACAGATTGTTGCTTGTGGGACCAGTTACCATGCTGGTTTCGTGGCAAAATACTGGTTGGAATCATTGGCACAAATCCCCACACAAATTGAGATTGCTAGTGAGTATCGTTATCGAGATGTGGTTGTACAAGAGGACACGCTTTTTATTACGATTTCACAGTCTGGTGAAACAGCAGATACATTGGCTGCATTGCATAAGGCAAAAAAATTAAATTACCTGGCGAGTTTTGCGATTTGTAATGTTGCCTCAAGTGAGCTTGTGCGTGCATCTGATCATGTGTGTTTAACGCGTGCAGGTCTTGAAGTGGGGGTTGCCTCAACAAAAGCATTTACAACACAACTTGCTGCTTTTCTTATGCTGGCGACAGCATTATGTCGAGATGAGATTCGTGCAAATGAAGTACTTGAACAGTTAAGACATCTTCCTAAACAGTGTGAAAAAGTTTTGTTAATTGATGCAGAAATTAAAGCATTAACCTCCTTGTTTATTCATAAAGAGCATGCGCTTTTTCTAGGACGGGGTGTACAGTTCCCAATTGCACTTGAGGGGGCATTAAAGCTGAAGGAAATTTCATATATTCATGCAGAAGCTTATCCTGCGGGTGAGCTGAAGCATGGGCCGCTTGCATTAGTTGATGAAAATATGCCAGTGATTGCCGTTGCGCCTAATGATGCACTACTCGAAAAAGTGAAGTCGAATTTGCATGAGGTGAGTGCTCGTGGTGGTCAGCTGGTGGTTTTTGCTGAGGACTCAGAGGAATGGGTTAAAAATGGTGCAAAGCGTGTTGTTATTCCTGCGAGTGGAGATTGGATAGCGCCAATTATTTATACATTACCTTTACAGTTATTGGCTTACCACGTTTCAGTTGCTAAAGGTACAGATGTTGATCAACCCCGTAATTTAGCCAAATCAGTTACGGTCGAATAAAAGTCGATTTTTTTGAGGTGTTTCATGGTGGATAGAATGGGACGAGTTGCAGCTGAAGTAGCCGCACGTTTTCGTCTTAGTGATAAGCAGGTGAAAGAGGCAATTAGCTTGTTGAGTGAAGGAGAGAGTGTTCCCTTTATTGCGCGTTATCGAAAGCTGCAAACAGGGGAAGTAAAAGCGGCTCCTTTAAGACAATTACTGCGGCAGTTAGAGTCTGATGCCAAACAGAGGCTATCTGAAGAAAAGAAACGTCAATATGCGACTAAACCACAGGCGTTAAAAACATCCCAAGATGTGTTGTTGGAAAAAGTCGAGAGTAGTGGTGTTTTATCATATTTTAGAGACAAGTTATGGGATGAAGGCATTTTTTCGTCGGTTTTATTATCGCCACCCAAAGCGCATAAAAAAGCGAGAAAAAATAAAAACAATGTAAATAAAGTCCGTTGGGCTGAATACGTTTATGATAAGACACCCATACAGTCCATTCCGGCACGCCGGTTGCATGTTTTATTACGAGGGCGTCGTGAGCACGCATTGTCGCTGCATATTGCTTTTCCTGATTCAGTGAAGACAGAAGCGCACTTATTTGCTGCTTTTAGTGATGAAACAGAAGAAACCATGCGACAACTTTGGAAAAAAAAGCTACTTCCTCAGTTAGAAGTTGAAACTTTAGCACGCCTTAGAACGCGTTCTGATGATGAAATGATTTATGGTATTGAGAAGCACCTGCAAAGCTTACTTTTGGCGCCTAAAGCACCCTTAGGCATTGTGATGGGGTTGTATGCCGAACGTCGCCAAGGTCTTGGTGTGGCCGTGATTGATAAGAATGGAAATCAATTAGATGGCTGTACTTTATTTCCGTTTGCAGAGGATTTTCGGTGGCACGATGCGATTAAAACACTTGCAAAGTATGTGGCTCAATATGAAGTGAGCCTTGTCGGTATTGCAAATGGCACAAGTTTGCAAGAAACAAAGCGCTTATTGGCTGGTTTTGAGCAGCATTACCAGGACATGCCCATTACGTCTATAACCGTTGATGAAGCAGGAATGTTACGTGATGTGCGTGCTGAGGCTGGTGCAGCTTCGATTGCCCGCCGACTACAAAGCCCACTGAGTGAGCTGCTAAAGGTGCCTGTTAAACAGATGCAGTTTGGTGATGTTCAAGAAGAAGTGAACCCAAACCGTTTAGCATCGGCTTTAAAAGGGGTGATAGAAGATACAGTGAATCGTATTGGCGTCGATGTAAATACAGCTCCCATTGCAGTGTTGTGCTATGTTTCAGGATTTGACCGTGCTTTGGCAGAATCCTTAGTTGCTTATCGTGAAAAAGCAGGTTTTTTTAAGACGCGAGAAGACCTAAAGCAAGTGCCTGGAATGGATGAAAAACGGTTTGAGCAGTCAGCCGGATTTTTACGCGTCTTAGGTGGGGAGAATGCATTGGATGAAACACGTGTTCATCCTAAAGATTATGCGCTTTTGAATGATTTGGATGCGGTGTCTTTAGAGGTTCGTCAGCAACTAGAGGCGGAACGTTTGCCTTGGCGCGATCCACGACGTGCATTTAAACGACCGCAATTTAAATCACATGTGACGAAGCTTCAAGATTTAAAAGTAGGCATGACACTCGAAGGAAGTGTAAGTCGAATCACTTCATTTGGGGCATTTATTGATGTTGGCATTCAGCAAATGGGATTATTACATATATCTGCGCTTGCCGAGCGGTTTGTGCGTGATCCGCATGAGGTGCTTTGTGTGGGAGATGTTGTACGTGTGCATGTGCTGCAAGTGGATGTTAAAAAAGCTCAAATTGCTTTGGGTATGAAAGCACAAGCGCCTTCTTCACCCTTACTTGAGATCTCCAAGAAAAAGCGTAAGAATAAAAGCGTGAAAGAATCACCTGCTCCGGTGTTATTAAATACAGCTATGGCGGATGCATTTGCCAAATTAAAGAGAGGTTCACCATCATGACTCATACCCCACAAGGTGAGCTTGCGATTCAAACCTTAGCAATGCCCATGAATACCAATGCGCACGGCGATATTTTTGGGGGGTGGATTGTCTCACAAATGGATTTGGCAGCGGGAACTTTGGCAAAAAAACACTCCAAAGGACGTGCGGCAACAGTGGCCATTGATTCAATGAGTTTTTTGCAGCCTGTGCATGTCGGAGAGTTGGTGAGTTGTTTTGTGAATTTAGTGCATACAGGGAGAACATCATTGACCATCCGCGTTGAGGTATGGAAGGAGGTGTTTGCAACCGGTGAAAAATCACAAGTGACAGAAGGTACTTTTACATTTGTTGCGATTGATGCAGATGGAAAACCGAGGGCACTTGAGCAGAAATCCATATGATGACACCGGTTGAAAAATTCAGTGAGTGGATTGTTGATGCAGCAGCTTTGATTGCTGCGGGTAATGAGCCACTATCAAAAGAGCCGCCACAATTTTTAGAAGAGCCTGCACTGGCGCCCGCTTTAATTCAAATGATTTCGGTGATTGACGAAGCGACGCTCAAAGATAATCAACCGTTGTATTCGGCATGTTTGTTTGCTTTAGACGTATGTGTATCACAATTACATTTTGCATCTGAAAATGGGAACAAGCGTGCAATAAGCGCGATGAGTACGTTGATGGAACATTTGGTTGCAGCCATCCAAAAAGGTTCACAAAGCATTAATTTTTGGTTGCCGATGATGAGTGCGTTTTATGATGCTCAAGTGCCTTTGTCACCTGCTTTGCAAGAGATGTATTTGGTGCTTGCTGAAGAAGAAAGCGAAGCTTTTCAAGCAGAAGGATTTGATCATCTTCAGTCGATGCGTGATTTAATTTCAGAGTTGTCTGATTTAACGACATTTGAATTGGCCGCTCACTTTTTTGCTCAGAGCCATGCAATGCCAGCTGATTTTTTCGTGGATTTGGTGGTCGACTTATGCAGCATCGATGAAGGGGTGGATGTGGCACTGTTAGCGCTTTTGCACCCGCGAGAAGAGGTGCGAGACGTGGTGGTATCGGCACTCGATAGTGTTATCTCATCGGTAAGACTAAGCTCCATCTCATTGTCACGGTTACAAACCTTACAGGCGTGGTTGCCTCAAAGTTATCAAAGTATGATCACAGGCTGGCTACGTGAACAACGAAAAAAAGGAGTCTTGTTTGCAAAATCGACACCGACAGAACTAATTAAGATGCAAGCCAGTGAAATTGATGGGGGAGGGGCTGAAGGGTTGTTTCTACAATTAAAACGAGGACGCGCAACACGGCTTGCAGGGGTTTTATTTAAAGATGGTGTGGGTATTAAAGATGCTTGGTTAACGCCTGGCATTACCGTCGATGAAGTGACGCGGTATTGTCGAGAAGTTTTAGATGATGGTGTGACCTTAAGACGTGTAGATTTAGATTATATCTGTTTGTTTGTAAACCATTTTTTAGCTGTGACCCTTGAAAATGGCAATGTGCCTGGGTTGCATTTTTTGGAGTTACAAGAAGAGCTTGGGGTTCATTTTTTACCGGAATATTTAGATGTCCCACGTCTTATGGAGCAGCTAAGCGTTCAAATTGAACCGTTTACACAAGCGGTGATAGACAAGGCCTTTAAGCGCTCAAGTCGTTGGCTTGAGACAAAAACGTTTGCTGTGTCATGGTATCTTGAGAATGACAAAATCGATAAACTTGTGAACAGCTGTTCCTATTTTAAAGACGGTGTTAAAATATGTCGCTTTGAAGAAGCCATTGAAACCGTATTGAACGATGAAATGGAGACATCAAGAGCACACTGGATGTTTCATTTTCTATGGGTTGCTTTATGGCTTAAAGCAGGCACGAGAAAAAACGAGAAGACTTGGCAAGATAGTTTCTTAATTGCACATGCAATACAAACTGGGGTACCTCTTCAAGATATTCCGATAATGCGAAGCATATGTAATCAGTCGGTTCTCAATAGCGTAGAAACCATGCGTGACCGCCGTACACACTTGAGTTAAAAAGTAGGAGTTTAGAAGTGATGTTATTAGAGCGAATTGGCTTTATTGGCTTTAAACGTATGGGCGCTGCAATTGCAGAAGGTATGCTCTTAGGCAAGCAATTTGAGCGAAATAGTTTTTTGGTGTGCAGCCCAAGTTTAATGGATGGACGTCGGAATACTTCGTTTCCTGTTGCAGCAAATAATCAAGCTGTTGCAGCCGAAGTTGATATGCTTGTGTTAGCCACAAAACCTCCTCAAGTACAGGGTGTATGTGAAGAAATAGCGTCAGTAATTCAAGCGCGCCCTAAAAAACCTGTGATTGTATCGGTTGCTGCGGGCACTTTGATTAAGACGATACAAGATGGATTGCAATCAGCAGAAGAAAGGGTTGCCTCTAAAAAGGTGCCTATTGTTCGTGCGATGACAAGTACACCCTCATTGGTTAATCAAGGAATGACAGTTTGGTATGCGAATGACTTAGTGACTCCAGAACAGTTACTGACTGTAAGAGCAACATTTGCATCGGTAGGTCGTGAGATGCAAGTGGATTCTGAAGAAAAATTGGATATGGCAACCGCTATATCAGGCAGTGGTCCAGCTTATTTTTTCTATATGCAGGAGTGTATGCGAGCAGAAGCAATCAAGCTCGGATTGAGTCGTGAAGAAGCCGATGTTCTGGTGAGTCAAACCGCACTAGGCTCGGCTGAACTTGCAAGGCAAAGTGAGCTTACGCCTACCGAACTACGCAAACAAGTCACCTCTCCTAATGGCACAACTGCAGCAGGACTTTTAAAGCTAATGGACGGTCGTTTTTCAGCTGCAGTAGGGGATTGTACGCAGGCGGCTTTTAAGCAATCTCGTGCCCTTGGTAGAGGGGATGTCCCTGAAAAAAAGTCTGAATTATCACTCGGAGCGGGGAGTTTGTCTTTTCTGAATGAAAAAAGACGAGAGCAAGAGCCCCCCGCTGTTAGTCGACTAGATACTCCTACTGGATGTTGAAGACGGGTGATGACTTTAAAATCAGACACACAACGTCTAGGTACCAGCACATCTGACTTTTCCGATTTTAAAGTCTCACTGAAAGCATTAAGTTTTGATGCTGTGCAAGGTGATAATCTTATCTCGAGAACACCTTTTATGCGACACTTAATGGAAGGTGGGCAAGCGTGGGCAATGAGTGAATCTGCGTCTCCTGCTGCATTAAAAGCATTCTCAGATGTGGTGTATTTGATTGAATTAATGGACCAATCATCCGCTGAGTCTTTTCGAGTATTTATCGAAGATATCCAACAAAAAGAACCTGATGCGTATCAGGCTTATGAAATATTAGAGTCCCATTTATTTCCTGGCTTGGGTTTTGATGGTGCTATGATTTTTAAGGTTTTAAAAGAAAACGAACAGCCAATACAGCACATTATTCCACCGCAATTTAGAGCCTATCAGGCTGCAATTGCAGACATTAAAGGAACACCGGCAAGTCATTTGTTTGGGTCACTATTTGGGTACGCACTTGGATTTGCCCCTTATATTTTGGGAGGCGTTTTAGCTCGAGAATTAACCGGTGTAAGCTCTTTTCAACGAATGACACTTGCAGCAGCACCGACAGCGCTTGGCGGTATATTTCGGTTATGGGCCGCACAAAAAGTAGATGAAGGGTGTGGGAAGCAAGCCATTTCAACGTTATTTACGATGAGCTTATGTGGGCTTGTGGGTATTTTTTATCTTGTTTATCAAACAGATTTGCCTGATATAAGAGGCAGTGATTTAGCTTACTGGGGCTTGATGTTGAGTAATGCCCTTTCAGGAGCAGGCATTGCTACTTTTTCTGCAGCCATGCCCATGTGTGCACGGAATGCGCCAGGAGATGTGGATAAGCTTGAAGAGCGAGAAGCGCGGCTTCTCGGTACAACCGGTACCATGATAAAAACAACGACAATGGATTATTTGTTACGAAAGAATGCTGCTGACCATATGGCACTCGTTGCCGGCATTGGCGGGTTAACACCGCCTATTGCACTGCTTGCAGCCTCTGCCGCTGTGCCAAGGCTTGGGTTAGCGGAAACGTATGCTGTTTTTGGTGCGATTACACTGACAGGGCAATTGGGATTAAATGTTTTTTGGCAAAATTTAGTGTTGGATCAGTTGCGAGAACATGAGGTACCTATGCCCCTTGCAAGGGATATTGCGCTTTGGATGGGACAAAAACAGAGGCCTGATCCCAGTATTACTTTTTTCCAAAAATTAAATGCACTCGATGATCATCAAATACATGCACTTTTAGTGATGTGCGCCTCTTATGTTGCAACGTTTGGAGTATTGATGGCTTTTACATCAACAGGTACTTTAATGCTTGAGCGACGTGGGGCTAGTAATGGCGCTGCGGCAGGGCTCATTGCGGCCGTTTCTGGTGTGTCTACTTTAGTGCGTTCAGGCATGGCTATTCCTAAGTGGTCGGTTTCACCGAGCATGCTGACGAATCTCTCTTTAGCTTCGATGGCAATCAGTTTATTACTGTTTGCTGTGGTTGAAGGGGAGGCGGATTGGATTCCGTTGTTGTTTGTATTTGCGATTGCGAATGGTGTGGGAAATTACGCGGTGTTTGCGCAGATTGCAGAAGAGCTATCCGAAATCGTCGGCTTGGCCAGTGGGCTTGCTGGAGGTGTGGGTGCATTTTCTGCTATTTTTATTAATGTTGCATTTGCAGGACTTGTGTCTACAAATAAAGTGGTTTCGGTATCTCCGGAGGGTTTACCGCAAACAGATACAGCTAATGAGTACTTATTAGGGGTTGCTATTTGTGCTTTGTGCCTGACCACCAATGTGATTCATGATTGTTTCAAACACACAGGCCCGCAAGCCATGGCTACAGACAAAGATTTACTGGTGCAATGCTCGAATACACATCGCTATGGTAGTGTAGATATAGAGGAATCACCCAGTTTAAATGCACCCTCGGTGCACAGTGGCATTTCCTGATTTTTTATAGAGCGGGTGCCTTTATATATTGTTTCGACTTAACTCGTCGTGGCGATGGTTTAAGTCGAAGATGACAGGGAGACACTGGCATCTACAGATATATCTTGGTGGCGAGTGGCGCTACGCCTGTTCATGAATCTCGTGTTCAAGCAATAATGCTTTTGCATGTTCTCGGGTTTCGTCTGTAATATGAAGCCCACCCATCATGCGCGCAATTTCTGTGATTTTTTCTTCGGGTTTGAGTGTGATGACCTCAGAGAACGTATGGGTTTGATTGGTATGTTTTTTTACGACAAGGTGATGATGTGCCGTTGCTGCTACTTGCGGTTGATGTGTTACGCAAAAAACTTGTAGGCGTTCACCTAGCGTTCGTAAAAGCTGCCCCACACGTGCAGCCGTAGCGCCTCCAATACCGACATCAACCTCATCAAAAAATAAAGTGGGGGTTGAGGCACGTTTGGCTGTGATCACTTGAATAGCAAGACTAATACGTGAGAGCTCCCCACCTGAGGCAATTTTTGAGAGGGCATCTGCTGGCACGCCAGGATTGGTGCTGACGTAGTATTCTACCTTATCTAAACCATGGGCTTGCATCGTTTCAAGTGGGGTTATCATAATTTTGATAATGCCTTGGCCTATTCCGAGCTGCTTGAGCATGTTTGTGATATCGGCTTCTAGTTTTTGAGCATGCTTTATCCTCGAAGCACTGAGTTGAGCTGCTGCTTTTTGATAGTCTGAGGTCGCGTTATCGAGTGCTTGTTGTAAGCGTTGCTGCTCTTCTTCTGCGTGTTCAAGCTTTAAAGCTTCTTCTTCGAGTTGTTGCAATTTATCAGATAGAGTATCAGGCTCAATATGATACTTTCGGGCCATATCATGTAATACACTTAAACGTGACTCAATGGCGTGTAAGCGCTCAGGGTCAAGTTGGACAAGGCGCGCAAAATGTTCGACTTCATGTGCTGCCTCTTCGCATTGAATCCGTGCTGTTTCAATAAGTTCAGCTGCTGCTTGTAGGTGAGTATTATCCTGTGGTAGCGCATGTAAGTGTTGCGTTACATGATACAGTTGGGTTTGTACATTAGGTGTTGCATCAACCTCATCACGTAATACATCTTGAATGCGTGCGATGTCTTCAAGATAGCTTTTGGCGTGGTGCAGGCATTGATGCTCTTGATTGAGTTGTGTGACTTCATTCGGTTCAAGATTGAGTGCTCGCAGTTCGCTAATTTGATAATTTAAAAAATCAACATGTGCTGCATCTGTAGGCTGAGATTCAGCCTGTGCTTTTTTTTGTTTTAATAGACTCCAAGCTTGATAAGTTGTATGGACTTGATTGAGCAAGGTTTGGTGATTAGCGTACAGGTCAAGCTGTGTACGGTGTGTTGCAGGCTTTAAAAGCCGCTGATGTTGATGTTGACCGTGAATATCGAGCAATAGTTCACTGAATGCTTTAATTTTCTGTAAGGGAAACAGTTGGCCATTAATGTAAGCTTTTGAACGACCTTCTGTATGAATGACGCGACGTAAGTAAACTTCGCCGGTACTCTCGGGAGTATCTTGGTGAAGATCGTGTGCGCTCAACCAAGCAGCTGGCTCTGAGTTGGCTTCAAAGTGAAATAGGGCTGATACACTGCATTTTTCTTCTCCTGAACGTACAATAGATGCATCACCTCGTCCGCCCATCGCAAGCATTAAGGCATCAATCATAATTGATTTACCCGCACCTGTTTCGCCTGTAAATGCGGTCATGCCATCAGAAAAATCTAATTCTAGATGTGTAACAATGGCCAAGTTATCAATGACAAGTGAGCGAAGCATAAGTTATCCTTCTGGTTTTGAACCCCAACCCAGTTTAACGCGCAACGTATCATAATAATGGTAATCTTTGGGGTGTAAAAGTTCGAGCACATGTGGGTTTTTTTCAATGATAACAGAGGTGCCGGGTTGAATGGGGTAGGAGTTGTGTCCATCACAACTGATTTGAAGAGGGGCTTCATTACGCTCACTGATTTCAAGGCGAATGTTTGCATGGGCATCAATGACCAGTGGTCTCGAACTTAAACTATGCGAAAACATGGGGACCATCACAAGTGCTTGAAGATCAGGGTGCATGATAGGGCCACCCGCAGATAAGGCATAGGCTGTTGAGCCTGTTGGGGTTGAAAAAATAAGGCCATCAGCACGGTAGTGGCTTACAAATTGTTCGTTGATATAGACATCAAATCGGACTAAGTGTGTTTCGCTCCCTCGGCTCAACACAATATCGTTTAACGCGTCGCCTAAAATAGTTTTGTTGGTTTCATCAGAAAAGCGCAGCTGCAATAAAGAACGTTTTTCTTGAATATAATGGCCTGATAAGACTTCTGTCAGGGCAGTTTCAAAAGCTTGGGGTGATACATCGGTGAGAAAGCCAAGGTGGCCCCGATTGATACCAATCACAGGCACACCTACATGAACGGCCATACGTGCAGCAGACAGCAAGCTGCCATCACCTCCGACGACCACAATCAGTGTGCCGGGTTGATTCATTTTGTCCCGTGGGAGCACGGGACAGCTCAGTGAAAAATGAGCCGCCGTATCAATATCGAGAAAAGCATCTATCTTTTTAGTCTTTAAATAGCTGATTAAACGCTCAAGTGTTTCATTGACGTTTTGATTCGCTCGATGTTGGCGTGCGTATAATACCACACGCGAAAAGGCGGCTTCTGAGCTCACTATGCTTTATCTCCTGCACGATTGGCACGTTTTCGTTCGTGCTCTTTCAGTGCTTTTTTGCGCAGTCGAATGGTTTCAGGGGTGACTTCAACCAATTCGTCGTTATCAATAAACTCTAATGCTTGTTCAAGCGTGAGTTTAATGGCAGGAACTAAGACAATGTTTTCATCGGTTCCTGAAGCACGAACGTTGGTGAGTTGTTTTTCTTTGGTGACATTAACCACTAAATCATTATCACGCGCATGAATACCGACAATCATCCCTTCATAGCAGGCTGTTTGAGGCTCAATAAACATACGACCACGTTCTTGCAAGTTAAATAACGCAAAGCCACGCGCGGTGCCTTGGCAGTTTGAAATCAGCACGCCTTGGCTGCGCTTTCCAATATGCCCTTCAACATAAGGTCCGTAATGGTCAAAGACGTGATAGTTTAAGCCAGTTCCTGATGTTGCAGAAAGAAATTCAGTATGAAAGCCAATTAAGCCACGTGTTGGAATGAGGTAGTCAAGACGGACACGGCCCTTACCATCTGGCACGAGGTTTTGTAAGTCACCTCGACGCTCACCGAGTCGCTCCATAATGGTGCCTTGATGTTGCTCTTCTACATCAACTGTAAGTTGCTCATAAGGCTCTTCGCGTACACCATCAACGTCATGAATAATGACTTCAGGCTTACAAATCGCTAATTCATATCCTTCTCGGCGCATGGTTTCGATAAGAATTGATAGGTGTAACTCACCACGCCCTGAGACTCTGAATTTATCAGGATCTTCAGTGTCTTCAACACGGAGTGCTACGTTATGTAATAATTCAGTGTGTAAGCGCTCACGAATTTTTCGGCTGGTAACAAACTTACCTTCTTTGCCTGCAAATGGAGAGTTATTCACCTGGAAAGTCATGCTAATCGTTGGCTCATCAACACTGAGAGGTGTTAAGGCTTCAACATGATCTGGGTCACAAATGGTGTCTGAAATATGCAGCCCTTCGATACCTGAAATAGCAATAATATCGCCTGCCTCTGCTTCAGAGACTTCGACACGGTCAAGGCCGTCAAATCCTAAGATTTGGAGTAAACGACCACTCTTAACTTGGCCTTCAGTATCAATGACTTTGATGGGAGATTTGACGGAAATTTTTCCGCGTGCCACGCGACCAATACCAATGGTGCCCACATAAGATGAATAATCCAGGGCACTGACTTGCATTTGAAAAGGTCCGTTTACATCGACGTCAGGCGCACGCACTTGGTCAACAATTGTGCGCAGGATAGCTTCCATGTTATCGCTTTGTTCAGCCAAATCCATTGTGGCGTAGCCTTGTAGTGCTGAAGCGTATACGACAGGAAAATCGAGTTGCTCATCAGTTGCACCTAAGTTATCGAATAAATCAAATACTTGGTCAACAACCCAGTCAGGCCTTGCGCCAGGGCGATCTACTTTATTAATGACAACGATAGGGTTTAGGCCTTGGGCAAATGCTTTTTGGGTCACAAAGCGTGTTTGAGGCATGGGCCCATCAACGGCATCAACCAGTAAGAGTACGCCATCAACCATCGATAAAATGCGTTCAACCTCACCACCAAAGTCGGCGTGTCCTGGAGTATCCACAATATTAATTTTGTGGTCGTTCCAGTGGATACAGGTGTTTTTGGCAAGAATAGTAATGCCGCGTTCTTTCTCGAGCGCATTTGAATCCATTACACGTTCAACAACCTCTGCTCGCTCATTTAAAGTACCCGTTTGTTGGAGTAATTTATCCACCAGGGTTGTTTTACCATGATCGACGTGGGCGATAATGGCGATGTTTCGAATTTTTCTTGTCATGTCTGTTCCAATGAAAATGTGCCGTAATCGGCCTTTGCCCTAATCGGCTTTCTAATTATACAACGAACTGGAGGAAGTTTGCTAAACTGAGAGTAAGCCACAAGTTTAGGCGGGGTTATTATGAGTCAATTAATATTACATCCTACAGATATGAGTCAATGGCATGCGTTAGTTAATGAGGCACAAGCATCAACGCAACTTATTCTACCAGAAAACACGGAAAGTTACTTGGTTTTTTTATTGATGCGTTTTTCGCAGTCGCCTGAGTTAACGGAATCTGTGTTAGCACTTGATTTTTTAAATTCGATGCAAACGGTTGGTGTGCGTCAAGTGGAGTTATTACGTGAGGTCGGTGATAAGAGCTTGCTTTTAAGTGGGCTTTTCCCAGGTATTGCTGAAAAACGACATGTTCAGTTGAAGTATTTTACAGATATGGGACAAGCAGCATACCTCACAGTGAGTGAGCTCGAAGGTGATGAGGCTGCTGCTTTATACCATGAATTGAGTTGTCAATTTAAACAGTTAATGGGGATCCTCCAGGCGCTCGGTCTTCCTGATTGGAGTGTGGGGCAGGACCTGAGTTCGCAGTAGCCAGTTTTTTGTGACTGACCGGCGGAAACGAGCAAGACCCACAGAAACCATCTTCGGTCGTCGGAGCCATGGGCTTTTGGTGGTGTGAACAATGCTCACTCTCACAGCATGTGCTGTCTGCTTCAAGCGCTTTAGATTGCTGTTTGTAAGACTCTTTTGGCGTGACATGATTTTCTTTAGGGTTGAGTAAACTAAAGCAACTATCCCAGGCTGCGGATAGGAAATAAAAAGGTTGTGCTATCCATCCAACAACTTTAGAGGGGAGATCCTGATTATGTTCATGTCCTTGTGATTCTCCTAAGCGCTCATTTTTTAGTGCGTCAAAATCGGTTGAATGGGTATGTTTAAAAAAGTAATGCACATCTTCAAAGCCTTCACTTAAGCTACCTAAAAATGCAGAAAAGTATTTAGAGAACCCCGGGATTCTGTCTGCGGTGACGCCAATACTAAACAAGTGTCCAACGAATAACACGTAGCGCATAGGCAAAATAACAAACACAAGTGCTAAACGGAAAGGGTTGAGCCATTGGAGGGGGTTTTCCTTTTCCCAAAGATGTTTCGCGGTATTTTTAATTGCATCCTTGAGGGGCTTGATGCTTAAGTCTTTGTTGTTTTCATCCAGAAGTTCTTCAATCATCGTGAGTGTTTCACTTGAATTTTCAAAGTTAAAGACAACCGATGAGAGGCCTGTGATAATTGGATTAATCACGCCCATGACAAACGTTGGAAGCTTACGCATCCATTTAAATAGAGGCGGTACTTCTTGTACGATAGTCCACCAGGTTCCAGCTGTACAAATCGTCAAAGTCAGTGCCATTGCAAAAAGTAGGGTCGCAGTAATTGCCATACCAATATTTTTCATTGAGTAGGGATTTTGTTTTAGATTGTTGCTGAGCTTTTGATACCAAGCTATCAATGTGTTGTTGGCCATCAAGTTTGTAACGGCATTATAAGTTAATAGCCCGTAAGCAAGCCCTGATATAGCCGCCATGGGGGTGATTATCATGGGCCAAAAGACAAAGGGTATAGCCGCAAGTACCGGAATAATGCTAAAGAGTTCTACTAAAAGATAAGTGGTGCCAAGCCCCATAAATAGGCTAGTTACTAAGCTAAAAATTTGAATGCCAAATAAAGGCCACCGACGTTTTTCATAGCGTGCTTTATATTGCTCATGGAGAGACGGTTGGCCATTGGCTTGCTTTGCATGAACCCAGTCATAGAGTGCTTTTGCATGCGGCTCTTTAGATGAGCTGTCGTAAGCTGTTGCGCGAATCTGCTTTGAAAAACTTTTTTCGAGTTCATCTAACGTTTTTGTATCATGCGTTCGGAGTGCGTTTTCATAATCAACAAGAAAAAGGACCTTAGCATGGAGTGCATCAGATGATGCGGAAAGTGTTTTCGAGTGTTTAGATGGCGTTCTTTCTGTGTTTTTTGTAGGGAGTAATTTGTTTTTTTGAAGATTGATTTCATCAAAAAGACGTGTGGCAAATGTTTGACGTATTGAGACTCTTTCGTCGGAGAGGAGCTCTTTTAAAAAATCTTTTGTGAGTTGGTGCTCAAAGTAATTTTTTGTAAAAATCTTTTCAAAGGCACGCTCGATATTCTGCGAATAAATTTCGCCTTCATATGCCACAGATAAAACAAATGAAACGATGGCTGGAATAAGTGCTGGCCATAGTGCATACATGCCACCAAAGCTTAATAATCCTAAAATAAGGCTTGCGCCTGCAGAGAGGATGCTGAGAGAAAAGCGGTAGAGTGTTTTTTGAATATATTCCCAATTAATGTATTTTTTTTGTATTTTTTTTAAATAATCAAACATCAGAATGAGCCTTGTACAGCAGGATAAAATGACACCTTATATCAAATGAGAATGATTATCAATTAAAAAGTAATCAGCACGGACCCTGCTATGCTTTAAGTAGTAACCATAACATTTCCGCTTGGAGGCAAGATGTGCCGCTTGGTATCGTATATTGGCGAAGCAATTGCGCTAGATGATGTGTTGATTAAGCCTGCTAATTCATTAGTGATGCAGAGTTTACATGCGCGTGAGTCAGAGATTCGAACCAATGGGGATGGGTTTGGTGTTGGGTGGTATGTGCCCGAAATGAGTGAAGAGCCGGCACTGTTTACCTCTGTATCTCCTGCTTGGAGTAATAAAAATTTATTACATCTTACCCGTAAGTTGATGTCTCCAGTATTTTTTGCGCATGTGCGTGCAGCAACGGCCGGAAGTGTTTCGCAACATAATTGCCACCCGTTTATTTATCAGCAGTGGATGATGATGCATAACGGAAGTGTTGTGAATTTCAAACAGATTAAACGCCATGTGCGGCATCTTTTAGACGATGATTTATATCATTGGGTCCAGGGCGAGACAGATTCAGAGCATGTATTTGCGCTGTTTCTACAAAACGCAAAGTCACGAGATTTAAATCAAACAGAAATAGTCGCGGATATCTTAGAGGAAACCATTGGGCAAGTATTGGCTTTGGTGGAGCAGTTTGGAGGTGCTCCTACACATCCAGCGTCTTATTTTAACCTCTGTTTGACGGATGGCAAGCAGCTGATAGCAACACGCTACTGTAGTCAGGCCAATATTGAACCTTCCAGTTTGCATTATGCGGTCGGACGGCAGTTTTTAATAAAGGAGGGGCGAGGTGAAATGCTGAAAGCAAGGGGCAGGCCTCATTGTGTTTTAGTGAGTTCTGAGAGGTTGACGCAATCAGATGCAACTTGGGAAGCGGTACCTCCTCAGCATCTACTTTTAGTCACTCAGGATATGGGTGTTTCGTTAAGACCTTTTCAGTTGGTTTAAATAGCATTGAGCTAGCTTCAGAAAAACTTGAGGTGGGCTGGAGGTCAATGACAGGAATAGATAAAAAAGTTTGTTTGTTCCTGGCTTTTTAAAAAATACAAAATATACTAAAAGTACAAATTGATTTAATTTAAATCATAAGTTATGTCAGAGCATTGTCAATACGAGGCCGGGGGGGCTAATGAAAGGATGGATTTTGTATAACAGAGACTCCTCGACTGAGCCGAATGAAGATACAAAACATCATGGGCGTAATCGTTTGCTAGAAGCGGCAAAAAGAAAAGGCATTGATTTACAGTTTTACTCCCCGAACCAATTTAGTTTATTGGTTAATCCTGGTAAAACGACAACCATCATACGCGATGATGCCTATACAACTTTACCGGACTTTATTATTCCCCGCTTATTTATTGATGATATTTCCTATTTGGGCTTGTCTTTATTACGTCATTTTGAGCAGCTGGGTGTTTATGTTTGTAATCATGTTGAGTCTATTGCAATTTGCAAAGATAAATTAAGAACCATGCAATGCCTGAATCAGGCACATATCCCTGTGCCGAGAACGATGTTAATGAAATATCCGATGTCTATGAAATACATTCGTTCAGAAATTGGCTTTCCTTTGGTCATCAAAGTGATTTCTGGATCGCAAGGAAAAGGGGTACATTTGTGTGAGTCAGAGGCAGCATTAGATGAGTTAATGGGCGTTTTTTCATATCAAATGGATCAAAGGCCCATGCTGATTCAAGAATTTATTGCAGATAGTTATGGGCGAGACCTGCGTGTCATTGTTGTGGGAGGACAAGCTGTTGCGTGTATGCAGCGAAGTGCGTCGAGTGGGTTTAGGGCTAATTATTCGCGAGATGGCCATGTCAAAGCTTATCCGATGACCCCTGAAATTAAAACACTTGCAGAAGCCTCGGCAAAAGCAATTGGCCTTGATATTTTAGGGCTCGATTTGCTGTTCAATCATGGTGAGTTTACCGTGTGTGAAGCCAATGCCATGCCTGGTTTCAAAGGCATAGAATCGGCAACTCACGTTGATATTGCAGATAAAATTATTGATCATATCCAAGCTGTTGTACGTCGGCGAAACTCAATCTTTCGCTCTTGAGACATACTCGCCTGTGCGGGTATCTACCTTGATGAGCTCACCTGTTTGAATAAACAAAGGCACACGAACGACAGCACCCGTTTCAAGGGTTGCAGGTTTTCCACCTCCGCCTGATGTATCGCCTCGCAGACCAGGATCGGTTTCAGTAATCACCAAGGTCACAAAGTTTGGTGATGCAACTTGTAAGGGTTCATTGTTCCACAGTGTGACCGTACAACTGTCTTCAGGTTTAATCCAAGACACAGCAGGTTCGACGGCTTTCTCGCCAGCCATATATTGCTCGAATGTATCGGGAACCATAAAGTGCCAGTGTTCGCCATCGTTATAAAGGTATTGCATGTCCATTTCAACAACATCAGCAGCAGGCACGGACTCGCCTGATTTGTAGGTGCGTTCAACCACACGTCCTGTTTTTAAGTTGCGAATTTTAACGCGTGTAAATGCTTGGCCTTTACCCGGTTTGACAAACTCACATTCGACAATGTTACAAGGGGCTTGGTCGACCATAATTTTTAAGCCATTTTTAAATTCATTGGTGCTATAGTTTGCCATTTGATGCACGACTCCACAGTTGAGATATTAAGCATGTTTCGCTAGAGTGCCTGCAGTTTATCAAGATTGAGTACATTTTTGAATGCAAGTAGTGATGGATAAATCTTGGCAAGTGTTATTAAGCGAAGGATTTTCTTCGTCTGAAGCATTGCTTAAGTTTCTAGAATTGCCCACAGGGCCTGCGAGTTTGATGGCGGAGCATGTGTTTAAAACACGTGTACCTCGAGGCTTTGCAGAGCGTATGCGTAAAGGCGATTTAAACGACCCTTTATTGCGACAAGTTTTAGCGGTTCAGCATGAGCAAGTACTCACCCCAGGTTTTGTTGAAGACCCACTTGATGAAGCTTTATATAATGCGGTGCCTGGACTCATTCATAAGTACCATGGTCGTGTATTACTAACAGTGACAGGCGTATGCGCCATTCATTGCCGGTATTGTTTTAGACGAAACTTTCCCTATGATGTCAATAATCCTGGGCGGGTAGGGTGGCAGGCCGCATTTGAATATATTGCAGCAGATACCAGCATTCATGAGGTGATTTTAAGTGGGGGTGATCCTTTACTGGCACCCGATACAACGCTCCAGTTTCTACTTGAGGCACTCGAAGCCATACCCCATGTGCATACGCTTAGAATTCATACGCGGTTACCGGTTGTTTTGCCCGAGCGAATTGATAACGGTTTGTGTGCTTTATTGCGCGCATCACGCTTTCAAAAAGTGGTGGTGCTGCATGCGAATCATCCAAATGAAATCAGCGCGGATGTATTTGCAGCATGTGAAGCATTACGCGCCGTTGGATGTACGCTACTAAACCAATCTGTTTTGTTAGAGGGCGTTAATCATGATGAGACAAGTTTAATCCTGTTGAGTGAGCGTCTTTGGGCTGCGGGGGTCTTACCTTATTACCTACATCTGCTTGATAAAGTTCAAGGGACTGCTCATTTTGATGTATCTGCTACGGCCGCAAAAGCATTATTAAAAAGACTGAGTGAACATTTACCCGGCTATCTTGTCCCACGTTTGGTTCGTGAAATACCAGGTAAAAAATACAAGCAACCTGTCCGGTAAAAGTATATAAATGTACTATAATTAAACTACAAGGGCAATTTTATAGGTCGAGGCGACTTTTAAAATTGAGTCCCAATTTTGTGTGGAAAACGTAAGGGGTTTTGTGTGGCAACAAATAGAGTAGAGTCGGGCGCATCTTCTGGTGCTGATATGCAGCAGCTTACTCGGCGTAGACAAAAAGCAATTCAAAAAATTGAGCAGAATAAACAGCGCATTCAAAGAGCCGCCCGTGCTTTGACGCGTATCTATTTAAAAGATAACCCACATCTGACGCCGACAGAAAAAGCGCAATTAGAAGCGCCTTTGCTGGGTGATAATGCAAGTGTTTACCATAAACCCATTACACTTGAAGGGCGTTTAAGGCAGAGCCCAAAAAAAAGGGTACAAAAATGCTTGAGCGAGCTTCAGCGTGCACGAAATACGCTTCATTATACCATGGACCGTCATTTTCCGCGCGTAAAACCTGAAAACCAAGATTTACTGTGGGCGTTAGGCTCGGCTTTGGTTGCGGCACTGTTTGCACCATTGGTGCTGGTAAGTCCCTTTTTTTTACTGGTATTGATGGCTCCCCCGTTATTTTTTATCGGTCGCAAAATGTATCGTTTATTTCAGCATGCGCCGTATGATTTTAGTTTACATACAGCAGGGGTGACGCGTGAAGAACAGCAAGATGTCGCCACTTTGGATGAGAATGGTGAATCATCCAAACCCCTGCCTCGTGTTCAACAACCACAAGTAGATGTCCAGCGCCCTGAGTTTACACCAGAGCAAGCAGGAGCATTGATTTTTTTGAAGCAAAATCGTTCTTTTTTTCATAGCATGCATGGCTCGGTGGAACAACGAAAGGTGTTTGACATGTTTTATGAAGAGCAAGGTGCGACTGAGTTATTAAATGCGTTTTATCGTGAGCTTGGCCCTTGCGTGTATTTATCAGAGAACCTGGCATCGCAAGGAGGGAAAGCCTTTCAGGTGGGGGACTTTGACGCAGCCGTGAAAGACTCCAAAATTGTACAATTTATGCGTGAGCATCGAGATGATGCGGTTGTACGTCTGTGGAAAGAGCGAGGTGGACAAACGTATTTGGTGACACATTTTACGTCGAGTAGTTCAGGTGATGCAGACGAAGCAAACAGTGAATTTACAGTAGAACATCGATGATAATGACGAGACAAGAAAGATTCATGAGATGAATAGAGAGGATTAAGTCATGCCAAAAGCGAGATCAAAAAACCAAGCGTTCATGGAAGAGATTCATGCAAAAAAAGTCGCGGTTGAACAAGCACTGATAGAGCATATGGATGAGAAAATAGAAATCAATAACCACAGGCCTTGGATTGTCAATCGTTTGGCAGGTAGTTACTACACACCCCAAACAAAAGCACGAGAGTTGGCTAAATTAGGGATTGACCCTAAGCACCTTGGGCATGGGGGTAATAGTGCGGCGTATCATGATAGAACGCCATCTGAAGGTTTTCGTGGTGAGTGGCTGTTTCCTAAAGGAATAAGCGAGAAAGAACAAGCGCTACGAAATGCGCGTAAAGATTTAAACGATACGATGAATAACGAGCAGAAAACGCTATCTCGTTATAGAAAAACGCCCAATGCTCTGAGAGGTGTCACTCGTGTGGGTGCAGGTCTTGTGTCAGGCATTGCAGCAGCAGGGGCGGCGACAGCAATTTACCCGGTGACATTTGTGGTTGGGGGGTTGGGTAGACGCCTTCCTTTGGTAGGACCGGGTATAGGAGCGTTGGCTGATGGTTTAAACCGGGTGCCAGCTTATTTTGGGGGTAAGAGTAGTGAGTTGTTAGGGCGTGGGGGGCGTGACCTTGGGAGTGCCATTAAAAGAAGTCCTTTGGCGAGAGCCGTAACAGAAGAGCCTGATTTTAGTTTTAGGGGGAAAGGGAGTTATAAAGCGAATGGTCAGACAGTGAAGCGCAATGCGCTTGGAGATAGTTATGACGGTTGGGTCAAAGAGCAAGATGCTGCGGCTGCCACTGCTGCTGCAGCTACGGCCGCCTCCTCTACAACGCAGAGCAAATCGGGAGCTGACCGCTCAGTTCGCGTCGACCCACCATCACCAACCACAACGGCATCAACCCCCGCATCTACGGCTGCAGGCGTTCGTGTGGGACCTCCAGGAGAGGTGAACTCGCCAACAGTTCACTCAAGCCCGGTTGGTCTTGCGCAAATTGTGAGTAAGTATAATGATGCTGCTATTATGGATGCTGAGAGCGGTACATATCATCCTGGATATAAAGAAGCCGTTCAGAAAGGTGAAGGGATTGAGCTGACCTTTCCAGATACAAGCTCAAAGACGGCTTTTTTCGAAGATTTAGCAAAAAGCATGGATTTTGAGGCAGTACAAGGCGGCAAAATGATTGCTTTTGCTGTGGACGGCCAGTTGCATCAAGAAGGTGAGCCAAATTACGCTGCTGAGTTAGCGAAGTATCAACAGGAGAAAGTAGATAAAGCAAGAATTGCAGCCGCTGATTTAGGTGGAAATACGGTTCATCCGTCATCTGCTGGCCCACATTTAAATCGACATTCTGATGCGTTTGTGCCAGGCAGGAATCCACCACCTGCGATTGAAGATGCGTCGCCCAATTCGTCTAATAAAATACCAGAAATTGATCCTGCTTCTGCGCGGGGAGCACTGGCACTGTCAGATGCGCTCAAATCTCGTCGTGTGCCTCCTCCTCCTCCTCCTCCTCTTTCTGATTCTCATCAGCCTAAGCCAGGCAAGAAGGGAAAACTCGCGATTGAAGATGCGGCGTCGAATTCGTCTACTGCAGCAAAAGACAAGAAGCCTGTAAAAGGTTTGCTGGACGAGCTACAAACTACGCGAAAAAAAATATTGGAAAAGAAGGATAAAGGAGAAGAAAAACCAGGCGCTTCAAGTGATGCGGGTCATGATACGAGTAATCGATTATAGATAATGGTTTTCTGTCGATATGCGTTATATACTAAGGTGTTTTCAATACGCATGGATTAAGGACAGGGCGACATGGCAATTACATTTTTTCTGTTATACGTTGTATTCACTTTAGCTGTACTGGCACGTGGTTTAAAAGCCGTGGTTTGGGAGGCTGGCAGTGTAGTTTATCTTTTTTTAGCGACTTTTTGGGTGGGGATGTCGTGGTTGCCCGGGTTGTTGCTGTGGATAGTTATTCCGGCCGTGATTGCTTTAAGACGCTTACCTTTATTACAAAATAAATTCGGCAGCATTATTTTTCAGCTGGCTAAAAAATCGATTCCCAAATTATCTAAAACAGAAGAAGAGGCGCTTAATGCCGGAGACACTTGGGTTGAGCAATCTATTTTTAGAGGGACGCCGGACTGGAAAGGCTTATCAGACATTCAAACAGCACTGACACCTGAAGAACAATCCTTTTTAGATAACGAAACCAATGAGCTTTGTCGAATGGTCAATGACTGGGATATTACGCAAGCTCAAGATTTGCCTGAGTCTGTGTGGACATTTTTGAAAGAAAAAGGCTTTTTAGGGCTGGTTATCTCCAAAGAATATGGCGGTAAAGGATTTTCTGCACGTGCGCATTCGGATGTAGTCATGAGAGTGGCGAGCCGATCGGGCGTTGCTGCAGTCACTGTGATGGTTCCGAACTCGCTTGGACCGGGTGAATTACTTCAACACTACGGAACAGAAGAGCAAAAAAATTATTACTTACCTCGTCTTGCCAGTGGCCAAGATATTCCTTGTTTTGCTTTAACCGAGCCTGAGGCAGGTAGTGATGCAACGTCTATTCAAGCAGAAGCGATTGTCACTGAGCAAATGGTTGATGGGGTGAGTGTTTTAGGTTTACGCCTCACTTTAAATAAACGTTGGATTACACTGGCTCCTGTTGCGACATTAATTGGGCTTGCGGTTGATTTGAAAGACCCGGATGGTTTGTTGAAAGGCACAGGAAGCGAAGGAATTACTTGTGTTTTAATTCCACGAGATTCTGAAGGTCTAGAGATTGGCAACCGGCATCTTGCTGCAGAACAACCCTTTATGAATGGAACCATTCGCGGAAAAGATGTCTTCACGCCAATCAGCAATATTATTGGTGGACAAAAAGAAGCAGGTCGTGGTTGGCAAATGTTGGTTGAGTGTTTATCGATAGGACGCTCTATTTCATTGCCAGCCTTAGGTGCTGCATCGTCATCGGTTGCGTATTTAACCACAGGTGCGTTTGCACGGTTACGCCGTCAATTTTCGGTAGAGTTAGCGCAGTTTGAGGGGATTGAAGAGAAGCTAGCTGAAATTGCAGGGCTTAATTATTTAGTGATGGCCACTCGCTTGTTAACGGTTGCTGCAGTCAATGAAGGTAAAAAACCATCGGTTGCATCAGCGATTACCAAATATTTTAATACCGAGTTGCCTCGCATTGTGTTGAATGCTGCAATGGATGTGCATGGTGGGCGCGCGGTTGTGGTGGGACCACGGAACTACTTGAGTAATTTTTATCAAGGTATTCCGATTTCGGTGACTGTTGAAGGTGCCAATATTATGACGCGGAACTTATTGATTTTTGGTCAAGGTTCTATGGCATGTCATCCTTTTTTACGTGATGAGTTTTATGCGATATCTAAAGGTGATGAAACAGCCTTTCAAGACTTACTCGGTAAGCATATCAAATATTTCGTACGCAATTTAGCAAAAACAGTATGCTCTGCATGGACTGGAGGTCGTTTAATTAGCGTGCCAAGCCATCCAATGAAACGTGAGTGCCAACGTCTTTCTCGTTTAAGCTATGCTTTGGCTTGGATTGCAGATTGTACGTTGATGTTACTGGGAGGCGATTTAAAACGAAAAGAGCGTTTGTCTGCGAGGCTTGGAGATGCTTTGGCTTATTTATATTTAGGCATGGCTGTACTTCGTCAGGTTGAGTTGCGTGGAGGAGGAAAAGATGAACAGCTACATGCGCGTTGGGCGTTAAATTTTTGTTTTCATAAAACCACACACGCTTTAATTGCGATGTGTCGTAACATGCCTGCTCATTTACGCTTGGTGGGACATGTGATGCGCCTGCTTGCTTTTCCATTTGGTGGTATGGGAGCATCTTATCCTGCCGATAAGTTGGACCATCAGCTGGCAAAATTAATGACTGAAAATAACGATTATCGACGTGATTTATGTGGTGAAATTTATTTGAGTGGCGATAAAACAGAGCCAGTTGATAGAATGGAAGAAGCATTTCAACAATTTTTAGATGCTGTACCTGTTTACCGTAAAATGAGAGGTTCGAATCGCTTGAAGTCCGGTACTGTGAAAGAGAAGTTGGCCGAACAGTTGGAAGCAGGTACAATTACAAAAGATGAGATGGAACAGTTATTGCAAGTAGAACGTGCGCGTTGGGATGCGATTCAGGTCGATGAGTTTACGGCTGAATCGATGACAAAGAAAACGTATGCTTCTGTAGCGGATTCATATAAAAATCCGATTGATTAGCATAAAAACGGGAAAATGTAATGGCTCATGAATTGCCCTCTAAAGATATTTTGGTTGACTGTACGGAAATTGCGACAACAGCTGATGCCGCACGTTATTTGGCAGTGAGTATTGAAGCTATTTTTGCAAAAGAACGTGTTTTAGAGCAATTTAGAGGGTTAGTCCAGAAGTTTCATGAGCATGCGGATGAAGTCGAAGCGGGTGAAATGCAGCAACATCAAATTTGGGCAGGGGCGGCGCCACCTACACTGTATGAAGCCGATGCAGAACAACGTATCGAAGCAGAAGAGCAACAAGTTGATCCTATCCCAGAAGTACCTGAGCAAGTCACGATGGAAATTGCGTTTGATGACGATAATAAACTAGAACGCGGCTATATTGTGAATAATGAGATGCCTGATGAGGCAATGGTGAGGCGGTTAGACTCATTTTTTCATGGTTGGTTGGCGAAGGAAAAACACTTATGCCGTAGTCAGCTTATTTTAGAGGCAACGGATACGGGTGAAGTCAAACGTGATGAGCAAGGTGAGCCTGTGCAAGCTGATCTTGATGACTTTAAAGGAAGAGTGCTGGAGAAAGAGCGCGGTTTACAGCGGTATGTTCAATCACATGCGCGAGGGATTGAGCTAGAAACACTGCGGGTGGAAGTACCAGGAGAGCCAGGAGTTTCGCCAGATACTGCTGTTCCAGACTAACAATCCGGATTGTTCACATTGATTGCCTATTGAGGCTTACATTTTTTGACCGGTCTTTATTTTTTAATGCCCGATTGAAAAAGCGGACCTGCCTTGTTTTATAAGAGGCATCCAACCTAAATTTTAAAAATTGGGGTAGTACTACAGTCACCTCAGTCCGGAGTTTTAAGTTCTACCAATAGGCAAGGGTTCCTCTGTTAGCAGTTTGACGGCTGATAACTTTAAAGGCTCAATGGTGTATGCTGCTAAAGCAGCCATTAGATTTATCATGGCATTTAATACCGAACGATGACGTGTATGCCAAACGTGATATTTATGTTTCAAACAATCAAAAACGGTTTCAATTAAATTGCGCTGATTTAAGAGTTGTTTTTCAAGGCTACTTAAGGGCATCTTTTCCTTCATGTTTTTTCGTTTTCTAGTGATTAATTTCAATCCTTTTTTGAATAATTCGTCGAAAAGTTTCTTGCCGATATAGCCTTTATCACCAAAGGCAAGACCTTCGAGAGAGGAAAGCAGAGAACCCGCTGCAGACGCGTCATGCACGTTACCACGCGTTATTTTAAAAGCCATCAGCTCACCATCATTATTGATAACCACATGAAATTTTAAGCCAAAAAACCACCCGACAGATGTCCGTCCATACTCGGCTACCTCTCTAAAAACTCTGTTACGCTTTGAGCGTTTTATATGGCATGCAGGCAAGCAACTTCCGTCGATATAATATATTCCTGTTTTTTTGCCACATTTGAGTTGTGTGAAGAGTGTCAAAGGAATAATTGCACGACTCATCAGCTCGGTGAAGCGCTGGTAACTTGGTATTTTAGGAAAGTATTTCTTCCAATACATCTGTAAAAAACGGGTATAAAAAGTTTTAAAATTACGATGGCCAACCCTTTGAAACAAAACTTGGATGGTCATAATTTCACACACAGATATACAACTCGAGGGTCCACGTCGTCCTTTTGTAGGGCTAGTTAATAAGGGTTGGGGCATATTTTCCTCTAAATCCTTGCAAAAATCATCTGTTTCGCAAAAAATAGAGACCAGCTGACACTCCTTCAGCATACTGAAATTCCTTTTAGACGAGAAAAATCAGTATGTTAGGGGCGTCATCTCCTTTTTCTAATATTTACTAAACTCCGAACTGGGGTTAAAGAAAACAATTAACACCTTGATTTATCAGCTCTTGTTAGCTGCTTAAATGGCTAAAATCGAGTATATAATTATGTCCTATAATAATTGATATATATATATATTTATTAAGTGAGTTTATGACAAGCAAGATACAAGAAGCCGCTCAAAGGGCTCATAATTATGCTATGTCTAGGATCAGGTCATATGATATTGAGGATGGACTATCATATGATGAAATAAAAAAAATAATTGAAGAAAGAAGTAATTCAATAAGAAAAGTTGCGGAGAGCATTAGGAGCAAGGCATCAAAACCCAGTGAAGATACTTCACTTACTTCAAATGAAAAGATTGCTAGATTCTATGCAAGCAGTGTTTTGGATCAAGAGGGGAAAAAAGATAGCAATCAATACAATGATTTGGTTTTAGACTATATAATTAATAATGAGCCAGATTTGCGTGCAGAAACCTTTCATGGAAGTGACGACATGGACAGTTCTGCATATAATGATTTTTGTGTAATTGGTAGATCCAGAGATGAAAATAGTAATCCTAAACACATAGATACGTGGGGAGATGATGCTTATTGTTGTACTCAGGGTGAGGATAAGGTAATACACTCTTCAAAGTTTTTGAATGGTATCGATAAAGAAATGCAAGAAAAAATATTGAAGCCAGACCCATATCTTACAACTGACAATAAAGATTTAACTGATGTAAAAAAGCATATGGATGATTTAATTGATTTATATGAAAAAAAATCCGAGCACTTTGCAAGTGTTTTAACGAAATTTAAACAAGATGTAGAAAAATCTGAAGAAAGAGTTGCAAAGAACAAAGGAAAGCGGTCTAAAGAGAAGTCCGATGTTCTTAAGAATAAAATAAAAAATATTGATGCTGCAGTTGATAAGCTTCAACAAAAAGTTCCTGATACTCAGCTAACAAGAGAGGGCTATGTAGCACTTAAGAGTCAGCTCGAAGGAAACTTAAAAGATGCTAAGGATGTTACTCAATTCAACCAGGACGATTTGGGAAAATTAGACAGACACCGGAGCACAGCGCACGAAATTTATCGCAACTTGACGCTTGATGCAGCATCTGAGATAGAAAAAAAAACGGGTAGTAACCTTGATGGTTTAAAAGACGAAAGAAAAGCTAAATCAGGGCGAGAAGCTAGGGCAGCCAGTACTATAGCTAACCTTGCACTGAAAAAAGAGCCCCCAGAAAAAAAGGCACAGCCTCCTGTTGATGTAAAAGAGCCCCCAGAAAAAAAGGCACAGCCTTCTGTTGATGTAAAAGAGCCTCCAGAAAGAAAGGCACAGCCTTCTGTTGATGTAAAAGAGCCTAAAAAAGAGAATGTTACACCCAAACTAGGACTAATGCCAGATCTTGCCCCCAGCACGAAAGAAAAACTTTTGGCTGATATTCGAAATTTACCTGACGCCCCATCTCACCCAGTTAGCCCTGGTGGTGTTAATGCTCCGAAGCCAACGGATCCGGAGCCAACGGCTCCGAAGCCAATGGCTCCGAAGCTTGGTATGTAAGCAATATATGTTATGGCGTTACTACGTTCGCAAGGGCGTAGGTTTGGTCATGCGTTAAGGAAGGCCTTATGAGAAAGGGCTTTGAGCTGTTAAAGCACTGTATTGGCTTCTTTTTGGGCTTTTTCAAGTCGTTCTGGTGAGCCTGTATCAAACCAAAGGCCGGTGTAAATTTCCCCTGTTGCAATACCTTTATCAGCCGCCTCTTTGAGCCAAGGAATAAGGGAAGACCGTCCGCGAGGTTTTTGCTTAAATAATGAAGGATGGTAGCAAGCAATGCCTGAAAATATAGTATCTGCCTTGAGGTTATTGAGTTGTTGTGTGGGTGTTAAACTAAAATCAGACAATGTATGGCTTGGGGGCGTTTTAATTAAAACCAAATGAGCCGAACTGTTTTTAGGGCAACTTATCTTTGAAAAATCATAGTGTGTGAATATATCGGCATTAATCGCTAAAAAAGGTTCATCACTGAGGTATGAAAGAGCGTTAATGATGGTCCCGCCCGTATGTAAGCCACCGGGGGGCTCAGGAAGATACACAATGTTTAGAGCATCATATTTTTTTTGACGGATGTGTCGTTTGATTTGGTCGCCAAGATAAGCGTGATTAATCAGTACCCGTGTAATAGCGCTATTTGCAAGTTTTTCAAGGTGGTAATCAATGAGCGCCATACCATTGATAGGGCAGAGTGGCTTTGGAATGCTATCTGTGAGTGGGCGCAGGCGTAGGCCACGTCCTGCTGCAAAAAGAAGCGCTGTATTCATCTGATTTTTTTCTCGCTAAAGGCTGGGTATACTCGATTTTGCATGAAACGATAGAGCGGTTGAAGGGTTTCATCATTTTTCAAGTGAGTTAAAATATAATTTAGGGTGAGCGGCAAGTCTTGCAGATAACGCGGTTTGCCGTCGCGTTGGTCCAGTCGGCAGAAAATACCTAATATTTTGAGGTGGCGTTGTAGGCCACAGAGATGAAAGCCATGCTCAAAAGCGTCTCTTGACCAGCCGTGATTGTCGGGTAAAGTCTCGTAAAAAGTATTCAGCCATTGAAGGCGTGTGGTTTCAGGCCATTCAACATAGGCGTCTTTTAGCAGTGATGCTAAATCATAAGTGAACGGTCCAAGCATGGCATCTTGAAAATCAAGTACGCCAATGGTTGGATTATCCGTTGGGCCAATCAATGCAATATTACGAGAATGATAATCACTGTGTATGAAACATTGAGGCTGTTTCATTATTTGCTCAGTGATGTGAGTGAGCGCATAATTCAAAAGGTTTTCTTCTATATTACTCAGTGTAATACCGAGCCATCGCTCTAAAAACCAGGTACGAAATAATTGTAATTCGTCTTCCATTACACGCAAATTAAAGTGAACCAGCTCGGGCTGATGGATAGAGCACTGCTGCATACTATGTAAAGTTTGTAAGGCTTGCTGATAATGTTGATGTGTTTGATTGGATGTGATGTCGTCTAATAGGAGGGCATCGCCAAAATCTTCTAGTAAGGCAAAACCTTGTTTAACATCAAAAGCAAGAATTTCTGGGGTTCTAACACCCGCTGAGGCTAATGTTTTTGCAATTTCAATAAAGGGTGTGAGGCCCTCTTGTCCGGGGGGAGCATCCATCACCACATGGCTTGATGTGTCATGATGCACTCGGAAATATCGGCGAAAACTTGCATCTCCTGCTATGGGGGTGAGTCTAAAAGTTGAAATATTATCCAGACTGTTTAACCATGTATGCAGTGCGTTCTGTCGTGTAAGCATGATATACTTTTTGCCCTTTCGAACTTTGATATTTTTTTTGCATCATAAGGCATTTTTGTGGCGCTGAACATGGGAGGTGACAGGATATTGTGTTTTGGACAGAAGTTCATTGGGTTCTGTTTAGGAATGAGTCTTGTTTCGACGAGTTTTGCATCTTCTGATTCTATCGATGTGGTTCAGGCGTGCGTGATTGCACCTGATAAAACGTGGGATACGGCAGATCGTGCTCAAATTGCCTCATGCTTAGGTTGGAAAGATGATCAACGTTATCCAATCTGTCATGGGTCATATCAAGCATCTCCACGTGTTGATTCGGTTAGGGCAGACAATAAACCATTAATCGAGGTGCGAGCAGATAATGTTTCATTTGTGTCGGCAGGCCGCTCTAAATTATCGGGTCATGTAGAAGTACAACATGAAGAACGTGTCGTTTCAGCAGACACAGCATATCTTTATCGTGATCCTAAAACGCAGCATGTGACTGAAGTTGAGTTGTTGAAAGATGTGATTTACATTGAGCCAGGCCGTTTTATGCGGGCGCGTCGTGTTCAATTAAATCCTAAGGATAAAAGTGGCACAATAGACAATGCGTTATATCGTTTTGAGCATCAACATGCGCATGCAAGTTTACCGGCATTTGGGAAAGCTGATTTAATTCAGCGTTTTAAAAATCGTGATTTGTTGTTACGAGGGGCGACATACACCACATGCTCCCCTAAAGATAATGCTTGGGCCATTCGGGCGAGAGAAATTAAATTATATGATGCAAAAGGGAAAGCGGTTGCACGAGATGCAGTCTTAGCATTTCGAGATACTCCGGTGCTTTATACACCTTATTTAAGTTTTCCGACAACAAAAGAGCGAAAATCAGGCTTTTTGATGCCAACGTCGGGTTATTCTAATATTGGTGGCGGGGATATAACGTTCCCTTATTATTGGAATATGGCGCCTAATTATGATGCAACTATTTTGCCACGTATTTATACGCGTCGAGGATTTATGATGGGCGGAGATACTCGGTTTTTGACAGCGCATAGTAAAGGTACTTTAGGGGGAAATTTTTTGCCGGGCGATAGGGCATTTCGAGAGTATCTTAAAGTGCATGAAACCAGTTATCCTCAGCTGCGAGGGGTATCTGATAGCCGTTGGTCTGTTTTTTTTCGTGAAACAACCGACTTTAGTGACAGATTAAAACTTAATATTAATTATCAGCAAATTTCGGACGATTATTTTTTACAAGATTTTAGTAATAACATGACGGTTATGACAGAAAGTCAATTGTTGCAGGAAGGCACTTTAACGTATCAGGGCGAACATTGGTTTGCACGCGGGATGATGCAAGCGTACCAAACCGTGAATCCCATTAATCAAAGTCCGGTGAGTGATATTTATCAGCGGTTACCTCAATTACAATTGCGTGGTGAATATGACAAATTGCCCTTGAATAGTCATTTTGAGGTGCGCGCGCAGTACGATATGTTTCACTGGCCTAACAACCTCATTCCATTAAAACTGCAAGGTTCTCGATATCATGTTAACCCCGTATTGTCGCTTGACTATCGAAAACCATGGGGATATATCACGCCTGAGGTTCAGCTGGTTGAAAATCATTATGATTTAGAATCAAAAAATAAAGTGTATAACCCTTCATTTAATCATGCTATTCCGCGGTACAGTACGGATACAGGATTAACCTTTGAACGTGAAGCCATGTGGCAGGGCGCGCGATATACGCAAACATTTGAGCCTCGACTATATTATTTGTATGTGCCGTATCAGAATCAATCGAATATTCCGACGTTTGATTCTGCGTATATGATTTTTCGTTATGAGCAACTCTTCCGCCCAAACCGTTTTTCTGGTTTTGATAGAATTTCTGATGGTAATCAATTGGCATATGCATTTAGGACCCGCCTTTTGGCAGACAATGACGGCGAAGAAAAAATGAGTTTCTCTGTTGGGCAATTGCGATATTTTTCGAACCGACAAGTTCAGCTATGTTATGCCATTGATGGGCAGTGCATGGATGATTCAAGAATGCTCGGATATACTTCGCCTGTATCACGTTCATCTCCCATTGCATCTGTGATTAGTTATAGTTTGAGTCCGGTGTGGACGATGAGTGGAAGCTGGTCATTTGATGTGTTTCAAAATGCAACGAATAATGCTGATATGAGCATGAAATATGAGCCTGAAAAGAATCACATTTTAAGACTGATGTATTCATATTTAGTGGATGCGAATTTAATCGAAGGCTTAAACGGTGAAGAAAATCTAACAGCAGAGCATCAAGCAACGGTTGCTTTTGCGTGGCCACTGAATGATCATTGGAGCACAGTGGGTGTATATAGTTATAATATCAGTGAAGGTTATGATATGGTTTCTTTTTTGGGCTTGCAGTATGAAAGTTGTTGCTGGGCTGTACGTGCATTTGCGGGACGTGCATTTAACAGTTTGACGTTAGACCGAGATGGTTCAGAGTATAATAATAGTGTTTATATTCAAGTTTTACTCAAAGGACTAGGCTCTGTATCAAGTAATGATCCAGCATCGACCATTCGTACGTATTTGCCGACGTATAAAGACTTATTTCACCATTAGGATGATTGTAAATTAGAGGGTTTTATCATGAAGAAGTGGTTGGGTTTAATTTTACTGGGATGTTCTTTTTGTGTGATGGCTGAACGTTTGGATAGTGTTGTAGCCGTGGTCAATGATGCGGTGGTGACACAAAGTGAGCTTGATAAGCAACTCACGATGTGGCGTAAACAATTGCAAGCGAAGCAAACACAGATGCCCCCAGAAAATGTTTTACAAAAACAAGTGCTCGATCGTTTAATCAATGAGTCGCTTCAGCTTCAGATGGCAAAACACAGCGGCATTATGATTGATGATTCCGAGATAGATGACACAGTTGCCAAAATTGCAAAAGAAAATCATTTATCATTGACTGCATTTCGAGAGGCCTTAAAAAAAGAAGGTTTAGCATTTGATGAGTATCGTGAAACCCTACGTAAAGAAATGGCGATGGCGCGTGTACAGCAGCAGGCAGTTGGCCACGATGTGATGGTTTCAGCAGAGCAAGTTGAAGACTATTTAAAAACATCAACCGCGTTAGAAAAAACGACACAGGGCTTTCATGTGCAGCATATTGTGATTCCTTTAGATGATGAGCCAACGCCTGAGCAATTACGCGGTGCTGAAAAGAAAGCACAAAGTGTTCTTAAGAAAGTAAAAGAAGGTGTGAGTTTTGAGCAAGTAGCAGTGATAGAGTCAGATGACAATTATGCATTAGACAGTGCAGATTTAGGCGAGCGTCATTTAGCAGAGTTACCCGATGTTTTTGCAAAGCGTGTGACCCGCATGAAAGTAGGAGAGGTTGCAGGGCCGCTACGAACCGGTAATGGGTTGCAGCTCATTAAATTAGTGTCCGTGAGTACGGCAGACAAACACCATGAGGTTATGAAAACACATGCAAGGCATATTTTGATTAAGCAAGATGCCAGCACAACAGAAGAGCAAGCAAGAAAACGTATCGATAATTTATATGAGCAGTTGAAATCTGGAAAATCATTTGCAGATTTAGCCACGCAATACTCAATGGACTTAGCCAGTGCACCTCAAGGTGGAGATTTAGGATGGGTCACACCTGAAGAGTTAGTGCCTGCTTTTGCAGAAGTGATGATAGGACTGCCTGTGAAAACAATCAGTCGGCCGATTAAGACAAATTTTGGATGGCATTTAATTGAAGTGGTTGAGCGTAAAAACATAGATGATTCGGATGCTTATCAACGGCAGCAAGTACGTCAGTTTTTACATCAGCGAAAGTTTATGGAAGCCATTGAGAGTTGGCAACAGCATGTTCGCAGCACTTCTTATATTCAAATTCTTAAGAAAGATCTTGCATGAAACCACTTTTAGTCAGTATGGGGGAACCCGCAGGGATTGGACCTGATGTGTGTCTTGCACTTGCAGGTCATCAAATTCCACTGGTTATTTTGGGAGATAAAACGTTACTGCATGCACGTGCAAATCAGCTTGGGCTATCGGTGACATTACATGAGTATGTGCCTGGCAGTATGCCTGTTGTGGCTAAGGGACAATTGACCGTGTTAACGCGACCTGGCTTAAGAGCAGTTGAGGCTGGTGTCTTAAATCAAGATAATGCTGCTTATGTGATGCATCTATTAGAAGAGGCGGTCAGACTTTGTTTAGCAGCTGAGTTCCAAGCATTGGTCACAGCGCCAGTTCATAAAGGTGTTTTGAATGATGCGGGCTTTAGTTTTACAGGCCATACTGAGTTTTTAGCTAGGGCCTGTGGTGTTGAAGAGGTTGTGATGTTGCTTGCAAGTGATACGATGCGTATGGCTTTGGTCACGACGCATTTACCGCTAAGAGATGTTGCTGCTGCCATCACACCTGCGCGCCTTGATAAAACCATTCGCATTCTAAACACGTCATTGCAGCGTGACTTTGGTGTGGACTCTCCTCAAATTGGGGTGGCAGGACTGAATCCTCATGCAGGAGAATCAGGACATTTGGGACGTGAAGAGATTGATGTGATTTCACCCGCACTCGATGTTTTACGACATGAAGGATTTAAGTTACGAGGACCTTTGCCTGCTGACACCTTATTTACGTCGCAAGGTATGCAAGGGTGTGATGCTTTACTCGCTATGTATCATGATCAAGGGTTATCTGTTTTGAAGTATGCAAGCTTTGGTCGGGCGGTAAATATTACTTTAGGTTTACCGATGATTAGGACTTCCGTTGATCATGGTACGGCGCTTGATTTAGCGGGGAGTGGGCGTGCGTATGCAGGGAGCTTGATTGCGGCAGTCAATCAAGCGGCAGATATGGCGATTTATCGGGAGGGAGTATATGTCTAAAGTCAGTTTAATTGTTGCAGTTGATGAGCATGATGGTATGGGGTTTAAGAACACGCTACCTTGGCATCTTCCCGCTGATTTGGCTCATTTTAAAATACACACTTTAGGTAAACCGATTATTATGGGGCGAAAAACATTCGAATCGATTGGACGCCCATTGCCTGGACGTCTAAATGTTGTTTTAAGTCAACGTGACTTTAAAGCTGAAGGCGTATCTGTTGTATCCAGTTTAGATGCAGCGTTTGCACTAACAGCTGATGCTCCTGAAGTGATGGTCATAGGAGGTGCCGCAGTTTTTCAAGAAGCATTGAGCGTTGCAGCATGTATTTATTTAACACGCGTACATGATATTTTTGATGCAGATGTGTTTTTTCCAAAATTAGATAAAAAAATATGGCATGGCGAGTTATTAAGTGAGCATGCAGCAGATGCGGCTAATCCTCATGACTTAAGTTTCTATTGTTATACAAAATAAGCACGGCTCTATATCTTATTTTTAAAACGTAGTTTTCTTTATTGATAACCCATGAACTGCTAAATATTCTATTCTCATGTCGCTTTATCCAAGTTTTTAAAATTTAAACCAGCACATCATTTCAGTGATTTTGTCCTATTTTATCGAGGTGTGCTAACCTCCCGCGTTCTCAAGGCGGATAGGCGAGGAGATGAATGGTCAGCAGCCCTTAGGATCTTGTATAAAAAGAAGTAAGTTAATTCGCTTTTTCAAGGATGATGCTTGTGTTACAATAATAAACAGTTAGGTTTTATTTTGTCTTTCTCGGAGGCGTTATGCCATTACCCTATATATGCCTTGATAATTATGAAGGCATTATCATGAAGCGAGATAGTCGCGAGTTAGATGGCGCAATATTTCGTGGATTAAAAACCTGCATGGGTATTATGGTTGCATCAGAGCAATATTTGTTAGCAATTCATCATCCAGGCTTTGAGTTGTCTAATTCTTTCTCCGCAATAACCGACTGGACTGAGAGCAAAGATTTTGGCGCTATTTCAGATGTCACGATTTGTGTAAACCCTAATTTTCCAAGAGCACGTGATATGTTGCCCAGTATATGGGGTGATAAATTGCGAGAAATGCTTGGCTTTGAAGGTGGTATAGGCTGTCATATCATGCATGATGCAACTGGTATTTTGCAGGTGCATCGTGTCAGTTTAGCTTTTGAAGAGCTCAGTGCATCGGCACTGACTGCACTCGGGCAAGCACAGTTATTGATAAATGATGTCAAAACACCAGCATCTCGTCACCATTATTTAGCAACACGCCTTCACTATCATCGAGGTGCGAAAGACTTATGCCGGCTGAAAGTGATGAGCAGAAGAGCGTTTCTAGATAAACCTTGTGAAGATGATTTGGACCGTGAGATTGCATCACATGTTCATGCAGTACAACAGAACCCAAAGAAAGCGATAGGTGAGTTA